>NZ_JAUSFI010000108.1 GCF_030651495.1 Undibacterium sp. | reverse complement strand
TTGGCAAACACGTCAAGCTTCTTTTGCCGATGTTCTTGCGCAAATAAATCCCCCATTTTGAATGTCATTTCTATTTCCTACCCGCTTGTTTGCAGAAAAATCGCTCTGATTGCTTAGACAGGTGGGTTTTTAGAAGTTCCCGAAAGCCAGATACGCATATTCCATGCGGCTTGCAGGGCAATATGCCGCCAGAAGCCGCATAGAATATGCGTATCTGGCATGCAGCTGATTTTATATCCGTGTCCGGATCGGTATTTTCCTTGAGCAGCCCCCCCCTCTGGCTTGCCAGACTTTGGGGGCTTTCGGCCTGTGGGTTTAGCTGCATTAGGTGCCTTAGGTGGCATTACTGACCATGACCGCCCGGACTACCGATCGACAAAAAAGCCGGTTTGACTTTCCTCAAACCGGCTTTTTCAACAAACGCTGATAACTTATTCGTAATCAGTGACGGGAGCACAAGAACAGAACAAATTGCGGTCACCATAAACATTGTCGGCACGGCCCACCGGCGCCCAGTATTTTTGCTTACGCAAAGACGCTACCGGGTAAGCCGCCACCTGACGGCTATAGGCATGCTTCCATTCATCCGCCACCAACACTTGTACCGTGTGCGGTGCATGTTTCAGTGGGTTATCGTCGTGATCAAACTCACCGGAAGCGACCTTGGCGATTTCTTCGCGGATAGCGATCATCGCGTCGATGAAGCGATCCAGCTCAGCCTGCGATTCGCTTTCGGTTGGCTCTATCATCAAAGTACCGGGAACCGGGAAGCTCATGGTCGGCGCATGGAAACCAAAATCGATCAGGCGCTTGGCGACGTCTTCATTGCTGATGCCGGTAGCATCGGTCAACGGACGCAGATCCAGAATACACTCATGCGCTACCAGTCCATCATGACCCGAATACAGCACCGGGTAATGTGGCGCCAGACGTTTGGCGACATAGTTCGCCGCTAAAATCGCGGTTTCCGTGGCGGCCTTCAAACCTTCAGAACCCATCATGGCGATATACATCCATGAGATAGGCAAAATGCTGGCAGAGCCAAACGGTGCCGCACTGACAGCAGAAATACCATCGACACTACGCTCGTAACCGGTCGATTTTTGATTCGGCAAAAACTTGGCGAGATGCGCGCCAACAGCAACCGGGCCAACGCCCGGACCGCCACCACCGTGAGGGATACAGAAAGTTTTGTGCAGGTTCAGGTGGCTGACGTCGCCGCCAAAACTGCCAGGCGCTGCCACGCCGACCAGCGCATTCATATTCGCACCGTCAACATAGACTTGGCCGCCGTGGCTATGCACGATTTCGCACAATTCTTGTATGCCTTCTTCGAACACACCATGCGTCGATGGATAAGTGACCATCACTGCTGCCAGATTGGCACTGTGCTTTTCTGCCTTGGCTTTCAGGTCGACCAGATCAACGTTGCCGCGCTCATCACAAGCCACGACGACCACTTGCAAACCCACCATACTGGCAGATGCTGGATTAGTACCGTGCGCAGACGAGGGAATCAGGCAGATATTGCGATGAGATTCACCGCGTGAAGCGTGGTAAGCCTCGATAATCAAGAGACCTGCGTATTCGCCCTGCGAACCGGCATTCGGCTGCAAGGAAACCGCGGCATAACCGGTAGCGGCACACAACATGGCTTCCAGTTGATCGATCATTTCGCGGTAACCGATAGTCTGGTCATTCGGTGCGAACGGATGAATATTCGAAAATTCTGGCCAGGTGACGGGAATCATTTCGCTGGTAGCATTGAGCTTCATGGTGCAGGAACCTAGCGGGATCATGGTGCGATCCAATGCCAGATCTTGGTCTGCCAGGCTACGCAGGTAACGCAGCATTTCGTGTTCTGCGTGATAGCGATTGAAGGTTGGATGCGTCAGGAACGTGCTGGTACGCGTCAGCGCTTTTGGCAAAGAGTCATTCACGCCAGCTTCAACAGTATTGAAGTCCGGGCTAGCTTTGCCTAGTGCAAAAATCGTCCACAACGTGGCGATATCTTCACGGTTAATCGTTTCATCCAGAGATACGCCAACGTGGGTCGCGCTGATCTGGCGCAGATTGAACCCGGCCGCGAGTGAAGCGGCATGGACCGCCGCGGCATCACTGACGTTGATGGTCAAGGTATCAAAATACGTGGCATTGGCCACCTGGTAGCCGAGTTGAGTCAAGCCAGCGGCCAAAATACCGGTGTAACGGTGTACGCGCTGAGCGATTTGACGCAGACCTGCAGGGCCATGATAGATCGCATACATGGAAGCCATTACCGCCAGCAAAACCTGGGCAGTACAGATATTCGAAGTGGCTTTTTCGCGACGGATATGCTGTTCGCGTGTTTGCAAAGCCAGGCGATAAGCTTGGTTACCTTGCGCATCAATCGTGACGCCAACCAAACGGCCAGGCATATTGCGTTTAAAGGCATCGCGGGTCGACATATAACCGGCGTGCGGGCCGCCGAAACCCAGCGGGACACCGAAGCGCTGGCTATTACCGACGACCACGTCGGCGCCCCACTCGCCCGGTGGAGTGATCAAAGTCAGTGCCAGCAGATCGGCGGCAACAATCACCATCGCGCCTTTAGCGTGCATGGCGGCAGCGTATTCGCGGTAATCGCGGATATCGCCATTCACACCCGGGTATTGCAATAACACGCCGAAGCATTCGTTCTCCACGGCTTCCTGACCATTGCAGGTACGCACTTCTATCCCCAACGGCTTGGCGCGGGTTGCGATGATTTCGCGGGTTTGCGGCAAGACATCGGCAGCAACATAAAACACTTTTGAACTGGACTTACCGACGCGCATAATCAGCGTCATGGCTTCGGCAGCGGCAGTGCCTTCATCAAGCATGGAGGCGTTAGCGATGTCCATGCCGGTCATGTCGGTAATCATTTGCTGAAAATTCAAAATCGCTTCCAGGCGACCTTGCGAAATCTCCGGCTGGTAAGGCGTATACGCGGTGTACCAGGCCGGGTTCTCAAACACATTACGCAAGATCACGCCTGGCGTTAAGGTATTGGAATAACCCTGACCGATCAGCGATTTCAGCACGCGGTTTTTGCCGGCCAGTGCTTTTAATTCTGTCAGCGCCGCCTGTTCCGATTTTGCCTCGGTAAACTGGCCGAGCGGCAGGACGTCGTGGCGGCGGATATTGGCCGGAACAATCGCATCGATCAATGCGCTACGGCTTGCATAACCCAGTGTTGCCAGCATCGCTGCTTGCTCGGATTCTGAAGGGCCGATATGACGGGCGATAAAAGCATCTTGTGCTTCGAGTTGAGTGAGGCTAGCTTGGGTCATGATGTGTAGGAAGTGTGGAGAGATTTCAGGCGAGGCTAGAATACCGGAAGCCGAATGGTCTCCGGTATTGTCAATGCAAATTAACCGATGTTTTTAGCGTAATCTTCTGCGCTCATCAGGGCATCAACATCTGCTGCATTGGCTGGCTTGATCTTGAACAGCCATGCGCTGAAAGCATCGGCATTGACTGATTCAGGGGCATCAACTACCGCATCATTGACAGCGACGACTTCGCCGGTCACTGGCGCATAAATATCACCGGCTGCCTTGACTGATTCGATCACGGCGCAATCTTTGCCCGCGCTCAAAGCCTGACCAATTTTAGGCAGTTCTATAAACACGATATCGCCCAAAGCATCTTGGGCAAATTCAGTAATGCCAACAGCAATTGTACCGTCAGCTTCGACGCGCACCCATTCGTGAGAGGCGGTGTATTTCAGTTCGGCGGGTATGTTCATGGTGGACTCCAAAATTAAAAGATGAATTAAATGATGATTTTTAAATACAGGTTCAGGCGACTAAGATTTTACCGTTACGCACGAACGGCAATTTAACCACGCTGGCAGCTAATTGTTTATCGCGAATCACGACTTGCACAGTATCGCCAATCGCCACCCCCATAGGCAAGCGCGCTAGCGCGATCGCTTGCTGCATGGTCGGGCTAAAGGTGCCACTGGTGATTTCACCTTCGCCCTGTGTTGTGATGACTTTTTGATGCGCGCGCAAGATGCCGCCTTTTTCACGCAAGATCAGGCCGAGAAACTGGGCCGTCGGGCCTTGTTCCTGCAACGCCGCTTTACCGACGAAATCACGCTCGCTGACCAGATCGATGGTCCATGCCAAACCGGCATTGAGCGGATTGATGCTTTCATCCATGTCCTGGCCGTACAAGTTCATACCCGCTTCCAGGCGCAAGGTATCACGCGCACCCAGGCCGGCAGGCTTGACACCGGCAGCGGCAAGCGCATCCCACAGGGCATGGACCTTATCGGCGGCGACGGCGATCTCAAAACCGTCTTCGCCGGTGTAGCCGGTGCGTGCCACCATGACTTCACCAAACGATGTAGCGGCAACAATCACGGCGTTAAAAGGTTTGATCTCGCTACTGGCAGCCTTGGTTTCCGGCAATACTTCCCAGGCCTTGGCGCGTGCATTTGGCCCTTGTACCGCGATCAGGCCGTAAGCATTAGCACCATCGCGACGCTGGATAATTGAAATGCCCGCATTGGTGGCAGCATTGTGCGCATTCATCCATGCCACATCTTTTTCAGCAGTGCCGGCGTTAACCACCAGGCGGAACCAGTTTTCGTTGAAGAAATAAATAATCAGATCGTCGATCACTGTGCCTTCAGGTGTGAGCATGCAGGAATACAGTGCCTTGCCTGAAACTTGCAGCTTATCGACGTTATTGGCCACCAAGCCACGCAAGAAACCGCGGACATTCTCGCCACGCAAATCGACCACGCACATGTGGGAGACATCAAACATGCCGCAATCAGTGCGCACCGCGTGATGCTCTTCGATTTGTGAACCGTAATTGACAGGCATATCCCAACCGCCAAAATCGACCATCTTGGCACCGGCAGCGCGATGTGCGGCATTTAAGGGAGTTACTTTAAGGGTTGTCGCAGCTTGCGTCATGAGAGCCTCATTACCAGAATAAAAGGGACGAAAATGCACACGCTATCGAACATTAGTAAAAGACTAAATTCGTCGCATGTGAAAAAATCGCTGGCCCCTCTGTCCTGATACCTGAGAGATTACGGAACAAAACACGCTCCGTGCGCACCTTCGGTGGGTAGTTCGACAACTATTTTGCCGCTACCGCTCTCCAGAGTTTGGGGTATTTATACCCCCTTTAATCGGTCCTTTTGCCTGAGAGTTTGTTGGGTGTTAGCCCCTTCGGCGGCAACATTGAAGCTGCGCTCTCCCGATCAAGTAGCGCGATTATATAGCCGATAAAGGGGATTGTGAACTTCAAGATCAATTATTTGCGCTTTCAAACAATGCATTAATACGCTGTCAACACACGATATTCATGCTGCTTGCCAGTGCGACACTATCGAAAATAACAACAGAGCGTGTCTGACTGTTTCCTCTATATATCCCCCTCATGGCGCATCGTACGAATGAACAATAGTAAAGATACCGCACTCATCCATTAGTCATAGATCAATTAATTGGCGCATGGTATCGAAATCAAATAAATCGGCGTGTTACCATGACAGCCTCAATTTCTGTACGCCCAATTGTTTTCTATCTCACTTTAATTCATGTTACTTAGACGCAATAAAAAATCGGCCTCATCATCACCGTCAGTATCCGTGACCGACATTTTTCCGTTGACCGATACGTTAATGGATTTCGATGACACCGTATCTACGCAACAGGATCTGCATCGGCGCAAGTCAACGTCATTGAGCGCACCGGCCAAACGCAGCATTGCGCAGAAATGGTTCATTGCCAGCATTTTCATGGGCATGTATTTACTGTCCATCCTCGTTTTTTATCAAATAGACCTAATCCAACAGTCGACACTCTTTACAGTGATTGGCATGATCGTTGTTGGGATGTTGGCGTTTTGGGCTATTTTCCAAACCGGACTCAATCTTCACTTCGACGAAAAACGCATGAAATTGCCGATCGTCACGACGGCATTCGTCTGTATGGCGTTGGTTTTCTATCTCGATCCGGCAACGCAAATTATTGCCACACCATTTGCATTTATCACGATTGCTTATGGCATGTATCGCATTTCAAGCAAAACCTTAGCACTACTGGTTACTGGCGTGATTGTTGGATTTGCTATCGTCATTAATCTGCATTACCAGCAATGGCACAATCTCGCGCTATTGAAATTGGAAGCGATGCACTTCCTGGTATTGATTCTGTGTTTATCTGCATTCGTTTTCCAGATCGGAAAAGTGCAACACCTGCACCGGGTATTACACAAGGCTAGCCGAAAAATAAAGTACATTCAGGAAGACGCAAAACGCGACGTCTTGCTCGACTGTTTTAACCGCCGCTATATGGTGGCAGCGCTGGAACAACAAAAACAATTGGCAGACGAAAATGCTACCCGCTTATGCCTGGCGGTGATTGACCTAGACCATTTCAAGAAAATCAATGATGATTTTGGTCATCTTAGTGGTGACGAAGTATTAAAGACATTCTCCAAAATCGCACAGGAAAATGTCCGTTCAGGCGATGTGTTTGGCCGTTACGGCGGGGAGGAATTTTTACTCATCTTTCCGAATACCTCTTTACTGCCAGCGCTCAATACTTCAGAAAGAATCCGCGCCCAAGTTGAACACTTCAATTGGGATGGCGCACTGCAACACCGTGTTTCTGTATCTATCGGCGTCACGCAATACATTCCGGGTGAATCGGTTCTCGAATTGTTTTCGCGCGCAGATACGGCCATGTATCTTGCCAAACAAGGTGGGCGTAACCAGGTCGTAGTCGAAGAACCGGTGACGTTGCCGAGCGAAACATCACCGCTTTCGAAGTAAAACCAACAATCAAAACCACAATACGCATATTCCATGCGCCTTACAGAGCCAAATCGGCCTGTGAGGCGCATGGAATATGCGCTTAGCTTTTAAAAGTTCCGCTTAAGTTAATTCAAGTAAATATCCCGTTTGATCTGCAGCAATTGCTGTTCGTACCTAAAATTCCAGCGGCGCAAATCTTCAAACTCATCGTAAGTCCGGCGCAAAAATTCGCGTAATTCATGCTTTTCTTGCTCACGTTTGCGGTCACTATTTGCGCTATCGCTATTCGCGACCCGACTCTTGTCGTCTTGATCTCGTCTGCTATCGCGCTCTATTCTGGCTAGCCTACGCTCGGCATCGCTGCGTCGATCCGCCAAACGGTGTAATTCATCATTGCGAAAAGTTTGCTGTTGCAGCACAACTTCATATTCCCGCCCACTCATCCAGGCACGCTGAGCGCGGTTTTGTTGGGCGCCGATACACACCTCGATGGCCATTCTATGATTGCTACGGCCATAGGCAAAGGCATTATCGACGCTGCAATAACGGGTATTTTGCTCGGTCCACGCCTGCTGGTACACGTCACGCGTTTGCGCAATAACGAATACGTTATTTCTTCGGGCATTCGCCATCCGGTCCTCAAGCTGGTTCGGCTTGCCATAGCCATCATCTTTACCGGCATCTTGCCAATATTGCACCAGGCGCTGTTCCCACATGCGCTTATATTCAGCCTCAGAAAATGTCAAACCCCGGCTCTTCGCATCGGCACGTCGGGTATTGACATCGCGGCCCTGCGTCGCATCTTCCCAGGCTAAGCGCTTCCAGTATTCGATGATCTCTAAATCCCAGGCCGTACGATAGGCAGTCTCACGCACTTGCACCCCCGCTTGTTGAGCGATTAAGGCATGCTGCTTGAACTCCTTATCGGATTTACCTTCGTGCGCATCCAGATAACCGAGTCGTGTCCAATATGCCTGATTGCCGGTCTGCCATCCATCCAGATAACTCAAGCGATTAAAGCCTATTGCCAGCCCCTCACTCGCGCGGGCATTCTCGCCCGATGCAGGAAGTCCGGCAACGCCATCCTGATCACCAACGCCACGCCAGTAATCGGCATTACCGCTAATCCATCCCTGTTGGTACGCCAGTTGATGTAAAGGCGTCTTATTTTTTTTAACCGGCTCGGAAGCTGCCTGATCGGCAAAACTGGAAACGGGTTTAGCCGCCAGACCATCTTGCTTACCCAGGCGCTGCCAATATCGAAAATTGCCCTGCTCCCATCCCGCCTGATAACTAGCGGCAGAATCAATCTTGATTTTGCCTTCGTCAATATTGCTACAGAAATTTTTGCGTTCTTCAAAGCGAGGATCAAATCCTTGATCGCCGTCCTTATTGCCTATCACGCCCCAATCTCCCGCCTTGCAGTCATTGACGCGCAGCATGGTGCTCTGGCAAGCCGTTAAGGACATGGCGACTGTGGCAAGTAGCAGCAGTGTTGAACCAATTCTGGAAATAGACGACATAGACTGCCTTTTTTGCGGTAAATGCTGTCTTAACGCTCAGGCAGCAAGATTTGTTGACGATACTGACATTATCTCATTCCAACTCAGCTCATCCCAACTCCTTGACAAATTCATCTGCTTTACGCCTTAGCGCGTAAAACCTGACACAATACGCCTCACCTCAATTGCAATATTCATTACACTACTTATCTTACCCAGGTCTATGACTACTCCCGCCACGAAAAAAAGCAGCCTCTCCACATTAAAAGGGCTGATGCCCTTCCTGCTGCCTTATAAGCGCCAATTTTTTCTCGCTGGCATTGCTCTGGTTGTTGCTGCCTGCGCGACGCTGGCGATTCCTTACGCTTTCCGGCAAATGATAGACCTCGGTTTTGGCGGCAGCGATCGCAACATCAAGCATGTCGATCTGACTTTTCTCGCGCTGTTCGGGGTTGCCGTCATTCTTGGCATTGCCACTGCCGCACGCTTTTATATGGTTTCCTGGTTAGGTGAGCGGGTGACCGCAGACATACGCAATGCGGTGTACTCCCATGTCGTCACGCAAAGCCCAGAATTTTTTGAAACCACCCAAACCGGAGAAGTGCTGTCGCGCCTGACGACCGACACCACGCTGATTCAAGCGGTAGTCGGTACCAGCATCTCTATGGCTTTGCGCAATATCTTATTGTTTATCGGCGGCTTGGTGATGCTATTTATTACCAGCCCCAAACTCTCGTCCATCATTATTGTGCTGCTCACTGCTGTGGTATTGCCGATCGTGTTTTTTGGCCGGCGCGTACGCAAACTGTCACGCGATTCACAAGACCGTATAGCCGATGCCTCCGCCATGGCCAGTGAGATTCTTAATGCCATGCCTACCGTACAAGCGTTCACCCATGAACCGATAGAGGCGCAACGCTTTTCCAGCTCTGTAGAAAATGCCTTTGGCACCGCCATGCGGCGCATCCGCGCCCGCTCACTGCTCACGGCACTCGTCATTTTGCTGGTTTTTGGCACTATCGTCTTTGTCTTATGGTTGGGTGCCCATGAAGTTATTCAAGGAAAAATGAGCGGCGGCGAACTCGGCCAGTTCATTCTTTACGCCTCGATCGTAGCGGGCGCAATCGGCGCCCTGTCTGAAGTCATGGGCGAAGCGCAACGCGCCGCCGGCGCCACAGAACGCCTGATAGAGCTCATGTCGGTGCAATCTCCCATCCAGTCACCGGTTCAGCCATTAACATTGCCGGCACGTACGGCCAATGGCGCCAAGCTCAGCTTGACTGATATCGGCTTTCATTACCCGTCACGCCCAGACACGGCGGCTCTTGCCCATTTATCGCTAGATGTTAGCCCAGGCGAAACCGTCGCCGTAGTGGGTTCATCTGGCGCAGGCAAGACCACGCTGTTTCAATTGCTGTTACGTTTTTACGATCCACAACAAGGCACGATTACCCTCGACGGCGTGAATATTCGCGAGCTAGATTTACACGTATTGCGCGACACCATCGGCATCGTGCCGCAAGACACCATCATCTTCTCTGCCAACGCCATGGAAAACATCCGTTACGGCAAAGCCGACGCGAGCGATGCCGAAGTCATCGCCGCCGCTAAAATGGCCGCAGCGCACGAGTTTATTGAGCGCTTGCCAGAAGCTTATCATTCGTTCCTGGGTGAACGTGGCGTGCGCTTATCCGGTGGCCAGCGCCAGCGCATCGCGATTGCCCGCGCCTTACTCAAAAACCCGCCATTGCTATTACTAGACGAAGCCACCAGCGCCTTAGATGCCGAATCCGAACGTCTAGTGCAAGGAGCATTGGAAGTCGCCATGCAAGGTCGCACCACCCTCATCATCGCGCACCGCCTCGCTACAGTACAACGCGCAGATCGCATCATCGTGATGGAGCACGGCCACATCGTGGAAACTGGCACCCACGCGTCACTAGTCGCCCTGGGCGGTATTTATGCCAATCTGGCCTCGCTACAATTTAATAGCTTCGAATGATTTTTAAATAACGCGAAACTAGATGACTAGTGGACAAGAATGCGAGCGCGTCCTTGTCCTGGCTTGCGACCCTCTTTCATTGCGCCCTGAAGGAAACCGATTACACCACCGCCGCCAAGGTTTCTGCGCATTTTGATATTGACACCAGACAATCAGGATGGCATAATCTCAGGCTTCTTGGTGATATAGCTCAGTTGGTTAGAGCACAGCACTCATAATGCTGGGGTCGGTGGTTCAAATCCACCTATCACCACCAGATTATCGCTTTTGGTCATCCAAAGACGTACAAAAAACCCGCTTCTAGCTTAGGCTACGGCGGGTTTTTTGTTTTCCAAGTGTTTTTAACGTCCATTAGCAACCCGCATTTTGCAAATCAGCAGCTAGGTTTTCAATCACCGACGAATGACAAACCTTGCCATAGCGGTCAATCTATTTCCACTATTTTTCACTAACTAGTCAGCATGTATACTGCTCAATCAGATAATTGAGCAGCTTTGGGCATTAATAAGCTATTTGGTATCGGGTACAACAAGCTCTCGCAACAAGCCACCGTCACGTACGCTGCCGCTTGTCGTGCCTTCACCTTCTATACGACGCTGACATGCATCGCGGTCGTTCGCCGGCAGCGCGTTGCAACGTATTAAGGCATTTTGTTTATATGCATCTTGACTGCTATTGAGACGCCCCATTTTGGACTCTTTCAGCGCTGCGCCAGCCTCTTTCAGACAAGTCGCACGATCCTGATTCGACTCGCCACTATTGCAAACTGCGCGTTCTGCCTGGTAGCGTGCGTTTGCGTCTGACGAACTGCCTGCTGCGATTGCAGCCGTTGCGCCAAACGAAGTACTTAAGACAAACAGCACCAATGCCGCAAATCGTCCAGCTTTAATGTTGAAATTATTATTGGGTGCTGCAGCATAACGAATCTTGTGAATTGGCATGATGATCTCCTGGTTGAAATGTTAATCTATCAAAAAACAATGCAGGTTGTATGTGCGTTACCGAACTTTGACAGTGTGTTAGCACCAATGCCAGAAATCACTGTCCCGTTCATGCGCTTCGCAGACCATTGCGAAGGATCGAGACTTGGCTAAGTGTCAAGTGCATCAGACAAAAGTGGCGACATCGGGCAAATCTGACATTGGACTCAACAGCCGAGGCGAAAATAAGATAATTTTTACACTTTTTGTTAACTTCAGCGAAATAAAAACATGGAGGAGGATTCGAAGATTTGATCCATCCTTGTTGTAAACTGTAACGAATCTAAACTTAGCGCCACATAGAAGACACCATCATGATCTGGGATTTTCCTCAACCGTTCACCCTGCCATTAGTCCCGCTTGCCAGTGACATCGACGGCCTACATCACACAAATAATGCGGTCTATGTTCGGTGGTGCGAAGCAATCGGCTGGTCACATTCCGAAGCACTTGGCCTCTGCTTAGCGGACTACCAACGCATCGACCGTGCCATGGCGATACGGCGTGGCGAATATGACTATATCTTACCCACGGTCCTGAACGACAAACTCACCCTGGCAACCTGGCTGGTTGCCAGTGATGGAAAACTCACTATGGAGCGCCGATTTCAGTTAATTAGGGACAGCGATCAGACCACCATACTTCGTGGTCGTTGGGAATTGGTATGCATCGAAGTGAGTAGTGGAAGGGTAAGACGAATGCCTCCGGAGTTCTGTCAGATTTACTTACCAGCCGTATTCCATCCGGCCCTTTCTGAAAAGTAAAACGGACAGAGGGCAAAGTATGCATGGGGTAGATAGGTGATCAACCAGGGGCGTCAACATCCGTTTGTTGTAAGTCAAAAATAGACAGATCAATTTATTTTCCATTGCTCTGCATTCGATTCATCACGCTACAAAAAACACCTGATTTGTTTTTTTCAAATCCCAAAACAGCGTACGCCGCTCACGCACTGTTTACGCGCCTTCCCAGCAACCCTGGCCTGCAGACCGCATGGGCTATGCGCGCTGGGCATGCCTGTTTTTCATTTTTCCTATCACTGCACTCATCATCTCTCCCGCCCAGATTCACTGAGCGCCTTCTGCTTTGACGACTGTAGCCGAAGTGTTTTTCACGCGGTATATTAGGGGAGCGATTTGGCAGCGTACGGAAGCTGAACATCGCTACAACCACCGGCTCTACCAGTGCCACATTTGGTTGCGTCATGTCATCCATATGCGTTACCGCATCGTTGACTTGGGCGATTCCAGCGCGATGCTTACGCGAGGCAGAAAATCAACCCATCGCTAGTGGCTTCGCTGATTTTAGGCAAGTCCTCCGACTTTAAAACTCTTCCCAATCAACGTCAGCGGCGGCAGGCGCACTCGCCCTACGTTTGGCTGGAATCACAGCCACTGCCGGACTGGCATTGCGGGTCGCGGCCGCGCGGGGTGCCACATAAATATGGGCCGAATGGCTTGCCGTTCTCAATAGCGCACCGGCTGGGGCGTGCATGCCATCGAGCTTAAACACGCTGACCACTTGCGCCAGACTGCTGGCCTGATCCTGCAAGGATGCGGCGGCAGCGGCGGCCTCTTCTACCAGGGCGGCATTTTTCTGGGTAACCTGATCCATCTGCATAATCGCCTGGTTGACTTGCTCAATACCCGTTTGTTGCTCATGGCTGGCGGCCGTGATTTCGCTCATCACATCGGTCACACGCTTGACGCTGCTGACGATTTCCTGCAGGGCCGCGCCGGCCTGATTGACCTGCTGAGAGCCAATGCCGACCTTATCAACCGAGTCATCGATCAAGGTCTTGATTTCTTTCGCGGCTGCAGCCGAACGTTGCGCCAAATTGCGCACCTCGGAAGCGACCACGGCAAAGCCGCGCCCCTGCTCACCGGCCCGCGCAGCCTCCACCGCCGCGTTCAGCGCGAGGATATTGGTCTGGAACGCAATGCCTTCAATGACGCTAATAATGTCGACAATTTTCTTCGACGACGTATTGATTGCAACCATCGTATCGACCACCTTCGCTCCGGCATCATCGCCCTTGACAGCGATATCCGACGTGGCTAAGACCAGTTGATTGGCTTGCCGTGCATTCTCGGCATTCTGCTTCACAATTGAGGTCAGTTCCTCCATTGAGGCTGCAGTTTCTTCCAGCGAGCTGGCTTGCTCTTCGGTGCGTGATGATAGATCAAGATTCCCGGCAGCAATCTGACTCGACGCGGTAGCGATGGCATCGGTTCCGGTACGTACTTGGCTGACAATGTTCACCAGGCTGTCGTTCATGTCTTTCAGCGCTTGCATCAAATGACCGGTTTCGTCTGTGGCGGTTACTTCTATACGACTGGTCAGATCGCCCGAGGCCACCGTCCGCGCAACCTGCACCGCGCGGTTCAGTGGTCGTGTGATACTTCGAGAAATCAGAAATGCGCATACGCCACCCATAACCACGGAAAAAATTCCCAGCAAAATCAGCAGATTGAAGCTGCGGTCATTGGCATTGTTGATCGTCTGACCAATGTTGTCGATTTCTTTGCGCTCAAGCAGCAACAGCTCAAGTATATGGTCCTGATATTGGATTGCGGCAGGCATAAATTCATCTTTGAAAAGACGTTCCGCCTCTGCCGAGTTGCCCGCTGTCTTCGCCGCCATCACAGGTCCTTTCGATGCCAGATACTTCTTTCTACTCTCCGCTATCGACTTGTATATCGATTTTTCCTTATCGTCCCCCAAAAGCGGCTCAAGCTTTTCAAGGGTCACTGCGGTTTTCTTGACACTGGCCGAAATGACATCAGCGAATGTCACGGAAAGTGATTCATCCGTACTTTTGGCGATCAAGGTGGTACGCGCGACGGCTGAATATACCAACAAATACCAATCTGATACGAGACGTTCCTTGATCAGCGGACTCTGCAACATGTGTTGGGTTGCTTCTGAATTGTTTCTAACGTTGATCAACGCAGAGGAAGTCGAAATAATAGATAAAGCCAGAACAATGGCAAAGCCAATTGCCAGACGCGTTCCGATACGAACGTTAGAAAGAGAAATCATGGTGAGAGTATTTAAATGAAATAGGAGAAATTGATATTGGACTTGAGGCGATGGTCTGTAGTAGGTTTATGTCGCAACCCCGGTCAGTCCCATTTCAGCCGACGACATCAGTCTGTCGATATCGATCAAAATCAGCATCCGGTCGTCCAGCGTACCCAAGCCAATCAGATAATCGGTATCCAGCGTGTCGCCCATTTCGGGAGCCGGTTTTACTTGCGCGGCAGTCAGTGTGATCACGTCCGACACGCTATCGACCACCATGCCGGTGATACGCCCGCCGATATTAAGGATGATGACCACGGTGAACTGGTCATACACCGGCGTGCCAAGATTGAATTTGATGCGCATGTCGATAATTGGCACGATGACACCGCGCAAATTGACGATGCCCTTGATAAATTCGGGGCTGTTGGCGATGCGGGTCACCGTATCGTAGCCGCGCAACTCTTGGACTTTCTGGATATCGATGCCGTATTCTTCGTCACCCAGGGTAAAGGCGAGAAATTCAAGAACAGTGGAGGAAGTCCTGGCATCGCTTCCGGATCCGACATATTGCGCCAGATCACCTTGTGAACTCAAAGCCGCAGCGTTGGCACTACTATTAGAAGTTGTCATGATTGTTAAGTAAAGTCGTTGGAATGGCTAAGCATTCATTTCTAACCTGACTTACATCAAGCACACTAGTAAACGCCCATATTAATATAAAAGACTAGGCTTGACGAGAAATTTATTGGATTTGGGCAACTTTTTTAAATCATTGCTTCTTGATTTTTGTAGTTTTTAGCGTTCGTTTGCATCCCAAGTTGCTCCTGGCACCTTGTATCAGTAAAGATTCCAACAAAATGTCGAAACTCAGCATCTGCATATTGCTACAAATACATTGAATATCACAATAAAGGACAGGCACACGAAGTTATTCGATGGTGATGGCATGTGTATTGACTGGCCAATCCAGATGGATCTAAATACTGGAGCATGGAATACCTTGGTCAATGCCCTGATTCATCCGCCTGTAAGAAATTATTTGCTAGGTACTTCGATATCTGCCCTGATCAAACAAATCTTTACGCTCACAAATAAAAATTTTTGACTGGAGCAATGCAAAAATATTAAGGTAAATTGCTATATTTACCTACTATGCAACCCACGCCCCGTCTCGACAATCAATGGAATGGCTGCCTCAATCGGGGCGCTCGCAACACTCAGATAAGCTAGCTCTAGAAGCAAAGTCAGCATAGCTGACTTTTTAAATAGTTTCAGTGATGGAAAATGTGATGGCGGTTTTTTTGCTTGCTGCGAAAATTTTAGATACTTGGCTGCACGCTTATGATAAAGCCGTCGGTATGTGCGCTATTCAGACCTAGGCCATAAAACCGCTTGGTGGAGGAATCAAAATAGCCTATGCCGGTTACCGTGCTGTTCATGTTAGAACAAGGCACGCCATCAAATTTCAAGGATAAGTTATATGCATTACCTTTGGCTCTTGGGCTAACTGTCCCAACAGAGGTGCAACCGCTTAATGCCGACAATTTGACCGCTCCACCGGAACTGATCGTCAAAGTTCCCGACTCAGATCCGGATTTATCCGAAAAGGCACCTAAATACGTGCCCGCAATTGCCGCCAGACTTGGCGCTTGATCGTAATCGGCACTGTAATTGGTCGTAAAGGCGAGTGTTGGATTGTTTATTGCTGAATAATGTGCTGTACCGTTAAAGCTCTGTTTTTGCGTGTAACTGACTGAAAGGATAGAAGCAAGTAGCCCTTTTCCTTCCAAGTTGAAGTCAATCGCATTTAATGATGCGAAGCTGCCATTATTGGAGAAGCTACTTCCTTGAATCGCGCCCGCAATAATGTTGCTATTGGTTGGACTGGAATACAATAACCAGAAGGATTCATCATCAAGAACTAATCCGATCACATTGCGTCCGTTGTCCGTGGTGCCTTTCCACAAACCTTCAGCGCTCGTTGTAACGACTTCATGCGTCGGTGCCGGAACTGGATCTCCACCGCCACAGGCAGCCAAAATAGCAAGCGCCATAGAACTTACTACAATTAACTTAATATTTTTCATCTTATCCTTTGGCTAACGCTCGGCTACCAATTAAACCGAGTTTGCCTCCATTACTTGACTGAATCAATTAACCTGAAAATACCATCAAGATCCTAGACCGTACTCACGATTAAAGCTTGACCTATTTAATGCGACTTCAACGTCACCGTCGTGCCGCGCAAATCGATACCCCTGATATCTATACTGCCGAAACTGGGACCAGTGGAACCCTTGATACGAATGTTTTCAAATTTAATCTCGCCGATAGAACTCGGCATACTCAGCGTGATAGAGCCATCCTTATTGATCACCGCCGCAGCATTATCGGAATCGTAGACCACATCTGAGATGGTAGTTTTTGCATCTAACATCATGAGTAACGGATTCATCACTTTAGCTAAGCCACCCAATACCTCGAGTCCAGAGCTTTTATGTTGCACCATATTAGGTATGCTACCCACCAAATTCTGGTTCACTCGGTTGTCTGCAACATGGGGACTCAAATTGAGCGCATCGCCCAAGGTATCATCCAGAATACCTTGCCCCGATATTTCGGAAAGTTCTTGCTCGCTCAGTGTCCGCCAGCTACTTTGTTTTTCCGATGCCGATGATGTCTGGCTCGTTGTCTGCGTAACAGGAGCAGGCGCACTTGCCGCAAAAACCTGTATCGGTGCAAGTAAAGATGTCACGATGGTCGCCGTCAAACGCAGATTACGCTGCTTGCGCAACATGCTTTGAATCTGGCGCTGCGAAATGATGTTCCACTCGGCAAAAATATCACCCAAGCGCTGGCCTGTTTTACGCTGGTGCTCGATCGCTTCAGATAACTGTTGCTCAGAGATCAGTTTTTTATTAACCAGCAACTGACCAAGCAGAGACTTCTTATGATTTTGTTTAGCCCATTCCATATCATCCGCCATTTAGTAAAAATGAAAAAACAAGTTCTCTCTTATCGTACAAGACTTTACCATCAGCAACAAGTTCTACAATAACCGCTACAACGCATACTATCTCCGATGCGCACACTCATCAGCGAGTTCAGGTTTAGCAAAGAACATCCTCTTCATTACACTCCGCTCGCACAGTGCTTCTAAACTTAGCCACAAACCTTACGCATATCGAGGATTTTTTAAGAGTGGGCAGGAAAACGAGTGCGACACTAAAAAATTTGATACTTATCATGCAGCGAGAACTGACGCAAAAAAGACGGTTCTCGACATGGGTCGATCGCCGTCTTTTCTCTGGCTAAACTTCAGTCTTAAAGAAACTAAAGATTAGTGAGCCCAGATATATACTGTAGTGCCTTGCAATTTGATGTCATTCATAGCGAACGAACCGAAAGAAGCTGCGCTGTTACCCATTTTGATGCTGGCAACACTCATGTTCAATTCATGACCTGCCGCAACAGTAATTTGTGGA
>NZ_JAUSFI010000102.1 GCF_030651495.1 Undibacterium sp. | reverse complement strand
GCAAGGCGCACGCGCAGCAGCATTCGGGAGTCCGCGAAATACCTTCATATTAACCTGACTATTTGCACTATAAGCAGCTACCAAAACCCTAGATTATAAATGCTTTCAGGATCGCTTTTATATGTGCAGGCGGCTTAATGCCGATTTTGTACAGGATATTGGCTTATTTTTGATGGATTGGCGCTGATCCAACGGCTTTTGGCTGTTACAGCGTTTGCTTGGGCGTGTTGCGCACTAAAACACAATGCCATGCGTTTTGCAGAGTGGCATCAGTGATGATGTGACCAGGATACATCAGCGGAGCTGAGGTAAGACTCAACGGCGGCCGGATTGCCGGTCGCATATTTTCTGACTTCGCCGCAGGTGCAGATGCCTTGGTAGGGCTGGATGTGTGAGCAGGCCGATACTTTTTGCAGGAAAACTTTGACCGGTTTCGTGCATTGCGTGCATTTGAAGCTGAGGATGCGGGCGGGTTTGCTCATGGCGGGATGACTTAGTTTTATTTAGGACTTGCGAAAAATTGTTCCAGCTAGGCGTACCGCCGAAGACAGTACTTCAGTACTTGAGTCTGGCGGGGCGAGTGCAACGACGCTGGGGCGGTTTTGCGTAAGTCCTATGATTTCTGGGATTTTAATTTGAGGCGCCACAGGGACGTGATCTCGGCGGCGCGGGCCGTGTGTAGCGGATCGCTGGCGTCGCTGGCTTTCGGGTGTTGCGGGCGGATGTCCATTTTGCCGACGACTTCCAGGCCGCCGACGTCGATCCATGCCCACAGTTCGGCGGCCGAGCGCAAGCCCAGGTGTTCGGCCAGGTCGGACAGGATCAGCCAGGCTTCGCCGTTTTCTTCCAGATGCGCTGCCACGCCAGCCAAAAAGCCGCGCAGCATGCGGCTGTCCGGGTCGTAGACGGCATATTCTATCGGCGAATTCGGGCGTGCCGGTAGCCACGGCGGGTTGCAGACGATGAGGGGCGCTTTGCCTTCAGGGAATAAATCGCTGGCGCGCAGTTCGACCTGCTGATCGAGGTTTAATGCCGCCAGATTCTCGCGTGCGCATTCCAGGGCGCGCGGGTCTTGATCGGTGGCGATGATTTTTTTGACGCCGCGCTTGGCTAATACTGCGGCCAGGACCCCGGTACCGCTGCCGATGTCGAAGGCCAGTTCGCTGCTGGGCAGCGGGGCTTTGGCGACCAGCTCGATATATTCGCCGCGTACCGGCGAGAATACGCCGTAATGCGGGTGAATGCGTGCCCCTAACGCGGTAATTTCTACGCCTTTTTTGCGCCATTCATGTGCGCCGACCAGACCCAGCAACTCGCGCAGGGAAGCTATAAACGGGCTGCTGGCTGGGCCATAAGCTTCGGTACAGGCTTGCTGTACGTCGGGTGCGCGCCGCAGTGGGATTGTATAGTCGGCATCAAACGGGATCAGTACCATGGCTAATACGCGCGCTCTTTGCGATTGCGCCTGACGGTGCAGGTGGAAGGCTTCGGTGGCGCTGGACGGCTGTTTGATTTTCTTGGCGGATTTTTCCGGTTTTTTATCGATACGGCGCGCCATTGCCTGCAGTAGCTGGCGCGCATTTTGAAAATCGCCGCGCCACAGCAAGGCGGTGCCTTCGCAGGCTAGCTTGTAGGCGGCGTCGGCGGTCATGCGGTCGTCGGCAAGTTGCACGCGCTTCGGTGCCGGCGCGCCGCTTTCGGAATGCCAGCGCAGCGTATGTTCCTGGTCGTTTTCGATCCAGCTGATTAGCGGAGTAGGTGAGCTCATGGTGGGTGCCTGTGGAATGCTTTTGAAATTGCCACGCAGGCATCTGTGCGATGCCGGCGTGCGTAAAACCCGCAGTGTAGCAAACTATCGCTGCGTCGCTGACTATAAAAACTTGTTTTGATAATAGTGGGGAGTATTTTTTATAAAGCGCGCCGATGTTGCGCAATAGGCTATGTTTTTTGTCATACTCCACCCTAGTATCCTATTTTAGGTGGCTTCACTTTGCATCGTCTTGGGATAATGATCAAGATTCAGATCAAGAGGTGGCAACGGTGGCGGGTAAGTTTTCTGGCGCGGCAAAGTTGCCGGTACCGGATCAGTACTCTTTGATGCTTTATTCCAGCGACTAGAGGATATGCCTTGCGATTACGCGGTGGCATCTGTACCAGAGCATGGTAATTATGGCAATAGAAAACGGCGACGTGCTCAGTGCATGGCGCCGTTCTTTTTACGTCATCGCTGATTCGTTGATCGGCGATTACCTGTTGCCGAATAGTGAAGAAAGCTGTTGCAGGATATCGGCCGGATTGATCCCGGCATTTGCGCTGGTATCGGGCACCTGGCCGTCAGGCGTCAGATGATCGATTAACCCCGGCAACATCTGAGCTAAATGTCCCGCGGCATCTTCATGCGAAATGCCGGCCGATTCGGCCAGTTGCGCTAATTGTCCGTCACCCAGGGCCTGCTGGATTTGCGTCGCTGAAATCGGCAGGTTTTGCCCGGTACCAATCCAGCTACTAACCACTTCGCCCAAACCGGCATTCTGGAATGCCCCGATCAAGCCCTGCAAACCACCATCTTGCTGCTGATTGCTCAGCATGCCGAATGCCGCTTGTATCAGCATTGCCTTGGGGTCATTGCCCTGATGTTGATTGCCATTTAACATACCTAAAGCTGCGTCTAGAAGTCCCATGATCAACCTTTCAAAAAAGAGAGAAAACTGCGATGACCATGATAAATCGAATTGTAAAAATAAATTGTTAAATTTGTATGATTCGTCGCAAGGATTGAATGTCGACTGCACATGATAAAAAATGAAAAGTGGCATGCCCAGCGCGCATATTTCACGCGGGTTTCCAGCCTATGTGCTTGGAAACCCGCATCGTTATTGCGTGCTGGGTGCTGCGTTATAGTCAGGCAGGTTTTTGCCATGCGATTGCCGGTGCGAAATTACATGCCGCCCCAGGCTGCATTGAGTATCGTAATCGCCGCCAGTCCTGCCGTTTCGGTACGTAATACCCGTGGCCCCATTGCCAGTATCAATGCGCCCTGATGTCGCGCCAGTTGTTCTTCCGCTTCGGTGAAGCCGCCTTCAGGCCCTATCATCAAGGTGACTGCTTGCGGCGGGTGATGGCGCGACCAGTCGGCTAAGGATAATTCTGTGCGCGGCGAGAGCAAGATGCGCTTATGCATATCTTGCTGAGTGAGCCACTTTTGCACGTCCATCACATCGGCCAGATGCGCCACCCGATTGCGTCCGCATTGCTCGGTGGCAGATTCGATGATGCCTTGCCAGTGTGCCATTTTTTTCTCGGCCCGTTCAGCCGAGAGCTTGACCACGCAGCGTTGTGCCGCCAGCGGCTGGATCGCGCTGGCACCCAGTTCTATGGCTTTTTCAATTATCCAATCCATCTTGGATGCTTCCGGCAGCGCTTGCGCCAGCGTCAGGGAGTAAGGCAATTCGACGTCTTCTGGCAAAAATACTTTCAGCTCGGCGCTGACTTGCTTTTTTGCTACCAGCGTTAACGTGGCCACGTAAACGCCACCTTCGCCGTTAAATAATTGAATGCTGTCGCCGACGTTCAGGCGCAGCACAAACACATGGTGCGCGGTGGTCTCGGGTAAATTGATCAAGGTGCCGATGGCGAGTGGGAGAGGGCAATAGAAGCGTGGCATAACAGTGTCTGAGGCGGAGGGTGAATGAGGATGCCGTATTATCGGCGATTGTGCGTTATTGCCGTGCATACTTGCTAAATACTGAGGTAATCAGTCCGGTAATTTGGCGCCGGCTTAAAACTTTATTGAATTGCAATTAATCAGCAATTGTATTATGCACCTTGCTGCTCTGGTAAAATACTGGGCTTTGCTGACCCTACCAGGTTTGCTGCCCAGTTTTCTTGAATTATCCTCGAACCATCAATTTAAAAGCCATGATTTCATCTCTCCAGCCCGCTATCACATCCAGAATGGCCAACGCGATTCGCGCTTTGTCCATGGATGCCGTACAAAAAGCCAATTCCGGTCACCCTGGTGCGCCTATGGGGATGGCAGAAATCGCCGTTGCCTTGTGGGCCGGGCATTACCGTCATAATCCAGTTAATCCAAAATGGATTAACCGCGATCGTTTCGTCTTGTCGAACGGGCACGGCTCGATGTTGCATTACTCGCTGTTGCACCTGACTGGTTACGATCTGAGCATGGACGAGATCCGCAATTTCCGTCAATTGCATTCCAAAACCGCCGGTCACCCTGAAGTGCATGTGACACCGGGCGTGGAAACCACCACCGGTCCGTTAGGGCAGGGTATCACCAACGCAGTCGGCATGGCATTGGCAGAAAAATTGCTCGCCGCCGAATTTAATCAGCCTGGCATGAATGTCGTCGACCACCGCACTTATGCGTTCATGGGCGACGGTTGCCTGATGGAAGGCATTTCTCACGAGGCGTGCTCCCTTGCCGGTACTTTGCAGTTAAGCAAATTAACCGCGTTTTGGGATGATAACGGTATTTCTATCGACGGCCATGTAGAAGGCTGGTTCACCGACGATACGCCAAAACGTTTTGAAGCCTACGGCTGGAACGTGATCCGCGCGGTAGATGGTCATGACGTGAATGCCGTGAATCAAGCCATCGCCGCAGCAAAAACATCAGACAAGCCAACCCTGATTTGCTGCCGCACGATCATCGGCAAAGGTTCACCGAATATGCAAGGCACGCATAATGTGCATGGCGCCGCTTTGGGCGACAAAGAAATCGCCGCCGTCCGCGCCACCATCAACTGGCCTTACGCACCATTTGAAGTGCCAGCCGATGTCATGGATGCCTGGGATGCCAAAGCCAATGGCGCCAAGATGGAAGCCGATTGGGATGCGACATTTAATGCGTATGCCCTGCAATTCCCACAACAAGCGGCTGAGCTGACGCGTCGTATGAAGGGTGATTTGCCAGCGAACTTTGATGAAGTCGTCAAAGCCGCAGTTGCTACCTGCATCGAGAAAAAAGAAAATATCGCGACGCGTAAAGCGAGTCAAAATGCGATTCAGGCATTTGCCCCGTCGCTGCCAGAATTTCTCGGCGGTTCGGCCGATTTGACCGGCTCCAATCTGACCAACTGGAAAGAATGCGTGGCGGTCCGTGCGAATCAAGCCGGTAACCACATCAACTACGGTGTGCGTGAATTCGGCATGAGCGCGATCATGAATGGTATCGCCTTGCATGGCGGTTATATTCCCTTCGGCGCGACTTTCCTGACTTTCTCTGATTACAGCCGCAATGCGATTCGCATGGCGGCGCTGATGAAAATCCGCACCTTATTCGTGTTCACCCATGATTCCATCGGCCTCGGTGAAGATGGTCCGACGCATCAATCGGTAGAGCACATTTCCAGTATGCGCCTGATTCCGAATCTGGATAACTGGCGTCCTTGTGATACCACCGAATCGACTGTTGCCTGGGCGCATTCGATCACCCGCCGTCATGGTCCTTCAACCTTGATTTTCTCGCGTCAAAACCTGCCGTATTACGAGCGCACGCCGGAGCAAATTACCCACATCCATCGAGGTGGATATGTGTTGCAAGACGCGCCAGACGCTAAGGCAGTGCTGATCGCTACCGGTTCTGAAGTTGAATTGGCCATGAAATCGGCGGCCGAGTTAGCCCAGCAAGGGATACCGGTACGTGTGGTGTCGATGCCATCGACCGATGTGTTTGATCGCCAGGATGCCGCTTACAAAGCGAGTGTGTTGGGTAAAGGCTTGCCAAGAATTGCGATTGAAGCGGGCGTGACTGATATTTGGTATAAATATGTCGGACTCGAAGGCGCAGTCGTCGGTATGGATACTTTTGGTGAATCGGCTCCGGCAGGTGTTTTGTTCAAATATTTTGGCTTCACCGTAGAAAACGTGATCGCTAAAGTAAAAGCGACGCTGATCTGAATACAGGATGAGTGAATCTATGAGCAGCATCAAAGAGATCAATCTGCGTCGTGCTACCGTCGCAGATGCAATAGCGATCGCACAGCTGCGGATAGATAGCTGGCATGCTACCTATCGCGGCATGATTCCCGATGCGTATCTCGATGAGATGAAGCTGGAAGACAGCATCGTCCATTGGCGCACCATACTTGAAGCCCTGGCTAGCAGCGCGACGAGCGAGCGCATTTGTGTGTTCGTCGCCGAGAGCGAAGGGCAGATGGTCGGTTTTGCTTCTGGTATGTTGTTGCCGGAACCCAAGCTGGGGATGAATGCCGAACTGACGGCGGTGTATCTGCGTCCGGAGTGGCAGCGTTCCGGCATTGGCCGCAGGATGGTGCAAAAAGTGGCACGCACTTTGCAAGCGCAAGGCAGTAATAGTTTGCTGGTATGGGTCATTGCCGACAATGCTATCGCTAGAAATTTTTACGAAGAACTGGGTGGAGCCTTGTTGCTTGAGCAAAAATTTAGCTGGGATGGGTCTGATTTGGTGGAAGCCGGTTACGGCTGGCAGGATTTGTCGGTACTGATGGCATCAGTGAATGCCTTGCCATCGTCGCCGTCCTTGCATTGATTTTTTTTGAGTAGTTTTGTATTTTTTGTTGATGATTTTTGTTAAGTCCTTTTGGAGATAAAACCATGACGATTCGCGTCGCAATCAACGGCTATGGCCGTATCGGCCGTAATATCCTTCGCGCACATTACGAAGGTGGTAAGTTTAAAAATGAGATTCAGATCGTTGCGATCAATGATCTGGGTAATGCAGAATCGAATGCCCACCTGACGCGTTACGATACTGCGCATGGCAAATTCCCTGGCACCGTGACAGTCGAAGGCGACACCATGATTGTCAATGGTGACAAGATCAAGGTTTTCGCTGAGCGCAATCCAGCCAATATCCCTTGGGGCGAGTTGAATGTCGATGTCGTGCTGGAATGCACAGGTTTCTTCACAACAAAAGAAAAAGCTTCTGCCCATATCGCTGGCGGCGCTAAAAAAGTCATCATTTCCGCACCAGGCGGTAAAGATGTGGATGCAACGATCGTTTACGGCGTGAATCACGGCGTACTGAAAGCTTCCGACACCGTCATTTCTAATGCTTCTTGCACCACCAATTGCCTGGCACCTATCGCCAAGCCATTAAACGATGCTATCGGTATCGTGAATGGTCTGATGACGACGATCCATGCTTACACCAATGATCAGGTATTGACTGACGTGATGCACGAAGACTTGCGTCGTGCCCGCTCCGCCACGATGAGCATGATTCCAACTAAAACCGGCGCAGCCGTAGCGGTTGGCTTGGTCTTGCCAGAACTGAATGGTAAATTAGATGGTTACGCCATGCGCGTACCAACCATCAATGTGTCCGTAGTCGATCTGACATTTATCGCGGCACGTGATACGACCGTGGAAGAAATCAATAAAGTACTGAAAGACGCTTCCGAAGGCGCGCTTAAAGGTATTTTGGATTACAACACGGCACCTTTGGTTTCTGTGGATTTCAATCACAATCCAGCCTCCAGCACTTATGACGAAACATTGACCAAGGTATCTGGCCGTTTGGTCAAGGTCTCTAGCTGGTACGACAATGAATGGGGTTTCTCCAACCGTATGTTGGATACCACCATGGCACTGATGAACGCCAAGTAATTGTTTTTCTGCTGTTAAAAATACCCCGAACTTTCGGGGTATTTTTTTGTCTATGCTCGGTGTTCATCCCAAACTGAGGAAAAATATGTCATTCAATGTGCGTAAGTTGGCTGCCGACAACAAAGGTTTTTTACTCTTCCTGGTCGGCATGGTGCTGGTGCGTAGCGCCTTGGCGGATTGGTATCTGGTACCGTCGAGTTCCATGTATCCGAACTTATTGGAAGGCGACCGCGTGATTTGTGATCGACTCGCCTATGACGTCAAACTGCCATTTACTGATGTGATACTCAAGCACGTGGCAGATCCTAAACGCGGTGACATCGTCACTTTTACCTCGCCTGAAGATGGTATTCGCTTAGTCAAGCGCCTGATCGCTTTGCCTGGTGATGTGGTCGAGATGCGCAATGAAAAACTGGTCATCAATGGGGTTGAGGCGAGCTACACGCCAATCACTACGCACGATGCCGACCATTTGACGCCGGTGCGCGAGTACCCAAGAGAACAATTGGTTTTTAAGGAAAGTCTGGGTAGCCTGCAGCACGACGTGATCGTCATGCCTGAGCGCGCAGCGATGCGCTCATTTACGGCGATAACCGTGCCAGCAGGGCAGTATATGATGCTCGGTGATAACCGCGATAATAGCCGGGATTCGCGTTATATTGGATTGGTCAAGCGTGAACTGATTACCGGACAGATCAAACACCTGTTATTTTCGCTCAATAGTGATAACTACTACTTGCCGAGACTGGAGCGCATTGGTGCAGGGGTTTGATCTATCACCTTGGGCGGCGACTTATGCAGGGACATAGCCCAAGGTCGCTGAAATTTGATCCGCAGTAGAGATTAAATCGGCTAACCATTCTTCTTGCAGACGGTCGGCCGGTGCCGAGATCGATAAGCCGGCAATCATCTTGCCGCTGTCATCACGGATGCCTGCCGCCATACAGCGTACACCTAGCTCCAATTCTTCATTGTCGCGGGCAAAGCCATGTTCCCTGACTTCGGCCAATTCTTTTTCCAGTTGAGCTAAGTTGGTAATCGAGTTTTTATTGTGTCCGGCCAGGCCGGTGCGGGTTGTGTACGCACGGATGGCTTTGGGCTCATCCAGTGATAAAAACAGTTTTCCGGTAGAAGTTAAATGCAGGGGCGCACGGCCGCCAATCGCACGCACAACCTGCATGCCGGAGCGTTCTGAAAAGGCGCGGTCGATATACACAATCTCATCGCCCTGGCGTACCGACAGGTTAACCGTTTGCTGTGTCTGGCGGTGCAGGACGCGCATGAATTCTAACGCCGCTTCACGCACATTCAGCCGGCTTTTAACGATATTGCCTAATTCCAGCAAGCGCATGCCTAAACGGTAAGAACCCGCTTCCGCCCGGTCGACAAAGCGGGTTTTGACCAGATCATTCAAAATGCGGTGCGCCGTCGACGGATGCAGGCCCGTGGTAATCGCGAGTTCTTTTAAGCTGACGGGGTCTTGATGGAGTGAAAGCGCATCAAGCAAAGAGACCAGGCGCTCTATGACTTGAATAGAAGTCTTTTCGGATGAGGTGGTTTCGTTTTTCATATTATGGTTGGTGCATTGCAATAATTCCTTTATACCATAATGTGAAAAGAAACGGCAGTAGATATATCAAAAATAGTACTTTTTACATAAGTGATTTGATCAATGTCGGTCTGTTCCGTGTGATTAGTATTTGCTGACATTGTCCTGTTAAAATTTGCCCAAAATTTTTTCAATTCTATTCATTCATTCACATAAAGGTTGCGTATGAGTAATCATGAACCAGTTGTCAGCGAATTTAAAAGTAAAAGTGGTTTGCAGCGTATTTTTGCGGCGTTTTTTTATTCTATCGACGGTTTTAAATCAGCGTGGAAAAACGAGCACGCCTTTCGTCAAGAACTGGTGCTGGTGATTTTGGGAGCGGTGGTCGCGCTTATTTTACCTGTCTCGGCTTTTGAGAAATTGATGATGATCGCCGTATTGATTTTGATTTTGGTGGTGGAGTTGATTAATTCGGCGATTGAAGCGGTGGTGGACAGGGTTTCATTAGAGCGGCACGCATTGTCCAAAAATGCCAAAGATTTTGGTAGTGCAGCGGTCTTGCTGACCTTGTTGATTGCCGTAGCGACGTGGTCCGTGGTGTTGTTCAATCGGTTTTACTATTGATCGTTCAGAAAAAATCACGTTTTTTAACTGCGGCAAATCCAGTGCGCCGCCCGCACATGCACCGCTCATGCAAATGGAATTCATGCGGATTTCAGCCTATCACCTTGCGATTGCGTCTTGAGGCTGGTGGTGTTTACATTTGTCTAAGCTAGCCTGAAGCACTACACTAGGCGCATTTTTTCAACCAGTTTTTTGATTGCGCCTTATTTATGACCATGATGACTATGTTGCCCGAGGTACTCTTCACCCAAAATGCTGGGCTCACGGACGCTTTGATTGCTTGCATCAACAATAAAACCAAACCTTTGGGCAGTCTGGGCAAACTGGAAAATCTGGCCCATCAGATCGGCTTGATACAGCAAAGTACACAGCTGGCATTGACGCAGCCGGCGATCATCGTGTTTGCCGCTGATCATGGCGTGGTGGCGGAAAATATTTCGGCTTTTCCGCAAGACGTGACCTGGCAAATGGTCGAGAATTTTTTGGCGCAGGGGGCCGCGATTAATGTATTTGCCAGACAAAGCGGCATCCAACTGCATATAGTCGATGCGGGCGTGAATCATGATTTTGGTTCGCGTGAGACTTTGCTTAACAGAAAAATCGCGTTGGGTACGCGTAATTTTGCGCAGCAAGCGGCGATGACGGCAGAACAATGCCAGACCGCCTTGCAACATGGCCTGCGTCTGGTAGAACGCTTGCCGGGCAACGTGCTGGGCTTCGGTGAAATGGGTATAGGCAATACCACCGCAGCCGCGGCGCTGATGCATAAGCTGAGCGGGATCGCGGTGGCCGATTGTGTCGGCGCGGGTACCGGCTTGGCGGCGGACGGCATTTTGCACAAGCAGCATGTGATCGAGCAGGCTGTCAGCTTACATGCCAATGTCAGCGAGCCTTTGCAAGTGCTGGCGACGTTTGGCGGTTTTGAGATTGCGATGATGGTGGGAGCCATGCTGGCGGCTGCCGAGCGCCGTATGATCTTGCTGATCGATGGTTTTATCGTCACCAGTGCCTTGCTGGTGGCGGCAAAATTGCAGCCGGCAATTCTTGATTATTGCGTGTTTGCGCACTGCTCGGATGAAAGCGGCCACCGCAAAATGCTGGCGGCGCTCGATGCACAGCCCTTGTTGCAACTGGATCTGCGCCTGGGGGAAGGCACGGGCGCGGCGCTGGTCTATCCGCTGGTGCAAGCCTCGGTGAATTTTATGAACCAGATGGCGACCTTTGCTTCCGCGCAGGTCAGTGAAAAAAGCGAATAGCAATCAATAGTCGCGAATAGTCGCAACTAATCACAACTAATCACGAATAAGATCGTATGCAACAACTGCGTTTATTTTTCATCGCCTTGCAATTTTTTACCCGCATTCCGATACCGCGCTGGGTCGGGTTTGATCCGGCCTGGCTGCATCAGGCTTCGCGTTACTTCCCGGCCGTAGGTTGGGTGGTGGCGCTGGTCACTGCTGCGGTGTATGCGCTGGCCACGCTGCTGTGGCCGCCAGCGGTGGCGGTGGTGTTATCCACCGTTGCCGGGATCTGGCTGACGGGCGCGTTTCATGAAGACGGTTTTGCCGATGTCTGCGATGGTTTCGGGGGCGGCATGACAGCCGAGAGGGTGCTGGAGATCATGAAGGATTCTCGTGTCGGTGCGTATGGCGCGATAGGCATTATGCTGATGCTGCTCTGCAAAATCACCTTATTGCTAAGCTTGCCTGTCAGTTATGTCATCCCCGCCCTATTCATCGCCCATCCGTTGTCGCGCTTGGCGTCTTGCAGCCTGATCTGGTGTCTGGACTACGCCAGGCTGGAAGGCAAGGCCAAACCTCTGACGCAGCATATGTCGAATGCCGAGTGGCTGATTGCCATCGTGACGGTGGCGCTGCCGGTTGCCGGGATACTCTACCTCAGCGTCATTCCTTTGACGCGTTTTTTCAGCGGCTTGAGTTTACTGATTTTGGCCAGCTGGTGGCTGGCACGCTTGTTTGTCCGCAGGATAGGCGGGTATACCGGCGATTGTCTGGGCACAGTCCAGCAATTGTCTGAAGTGGCGTTTTATCTTGGTCTGCTGGCGCTGCCGCGCTTTACTTCCTGTACGCTAGCAAAATCCTTATGCAGCTTTATCTGATCCGGCATCCGCAGCCAGACATTGCTGCGGGTATTTGCTACGGCCAGGCAGATATTGCCGTCAATGAGGCGCACTGCCACTTGGTGTGGCGGCAATTGCAGAGTGTGCTGCCGGCCGGCATTGCGGTTATTTCCAGCCCCTTGCAACGTTGTGCCAGACTGGCGTGCATGTTACATCCGGCACCGGTGTTCGACGCGCGCCTGATGGAAATGCATTTCGGTTCATGGGAGATGCAAGCCTGGGATGATATTGCCCGGGCAGAGATTGATGCCTGGGCTGACGACGTGGCCGCTTATGCGCCTGGCCGGGGTGAGAATGTCATTGCTATGGCGCTGCGGGTGATCAATTTTTTGCGTCAGCTCGCTATGAGTGAACATAATGAGATTGCCATCGTTGCCCATGCAGGCAGTATCCGGTTGATCTTGGCCTATCAGCGCGGCATGCAAGCGAGTGATCTGGCCCGAGAAGTGGTACATACGATAAAAAAGATAGAATTTGGAGAATGCGTCCAACGAAAGCGCGACTTATAACAATGCTATTATCCTGTTGAAAACAGAAAAATTCTGACAACTAGCATCAACCGTGTATGGGTGTCAATATGATGGAACTGCGTAAAAGTCCGAGAAGCAATGTCCTTTGGCGAGCCGCAATCAAGCTCGCGGAAGGGAATATTGTCCCGGCAAAAGTGATCAATGTTTCTGCTAGCGGCCTGTTGATACAGTGCGCCCACAATGTGGCCATCGATAAGGAATACCGCCTGATGATGGAAGTTCCTCGGATTGATCAGTCTTCTTCAGAGCCTTATCAGGTGGCCTGCAAAATCGCCGTATTACATGCCATTCTCAGTGGTGATTCTTATCGTATCGGCGTGAAATTTACCGAAATTTCTGACTTGCACAAAAACCTGGTTGCTGCCTGGTTGTCGATTACAAACAAAATTGATTGGCTCGCGTAAATCCGATAGCGCTTGCCGCCAAACCACTCTGCCTTTAAAATAGCCCTGTTTTGGTGCTCGCAGACATGTTCATGTTTGCGGTTAAACGGGAAACACAATGCACTAGAAGCCTGTCTGATTTCGGAACCGTCGATTATTTTAGACGCCTGAACAGCAGATTTCTTGCATACAGTGTGCTGCCCCCGCAACGGTGTACAAGCGCCGCGTAAATGTCTTATTCTGATGATATTTGACGTGGTAAGCCATCCTTCATTACCACTGTGCTATGTGCATGGGAAGGTTAGATGGTCAAGCTTGACAGCCCGGATACCGGCCAGAATAAGTGAGATTGCCCAGTGTTAACTGGCAGTTTTGTTCAATCTAGCCTACGGGGACGTTGGCTAGTTGCCCTATATTTTCTTCATTATGATTTCATTTATTTCTCAGCGTGCCAACGTGCGCGCTTCGTTTGCACCACTGACGATGAGTGTGGCAATACTTGCCGCATTTTCATCTTCCAGCGTTCTTTCCCAAAACAATAACGGTACCGAATTAGCGCAAGTGGTCGTTACCGGTTCTCGTTTTGCCAGCGCTCCGGATTCCGCCCCGATTGGTGCCACCGTCATTACTGCGAGCGACATACGCAATGCCGGCGTGGATAACGTCAATGAGGCGATTCGTAAGATTGCCGGTGTGTATGGTCGTCAGAGTTCCTATGGTACCCAAGACTTCGATCTCGATTTGCGTGGCTTTGGTACCAACAGTAGTCAAAATATGGTGGTTTTGGTCGATGGTGTTCGTCTGTCGGAAAACGAATTAAGCGTTGCCATGTTATCGACGATACCAATTGACTCAGTAGCACGTATTGAGATCATGCGGGGCGGAAGCAGTGTCTTGTACGGGGATGGTGCCACCGCGGGTGTCATACAGATCATTACCAAGCAGATTGGACAAAAAGCGTTGTCCGGCGCTGTTACTGCTGAAGTGGGCCAGTTTGGTCATAAAGAGCTGCGGGCGTCGTTAGGGCAAGCTTGGGGGGGCGTGAGTGCAAATTTGAATCTCAGCGAACAAAAGGCGGATAATTATCGCGATAATAATGCTGTCGACCAAAAAAATATGAATGTCGGTTTGGTTTGGGCGCACAAAGACGGGCATGTTGGCGCCCGTATCGATTCAGCTCGGCAAGATTCACGTTTTGCCGGTGCCTTGAGCCTGGCTCAGTTCGAACAAAACCCACAGCAAACATCAAGCCCGAAAAATTTTGGTTCAATAGATAGCGATCGTTACACCGCTTTTTTTGATCAACACTTTGGTACGTGGGAAATGGCGGCAGAGTTGTCACGTCGAAATAGAACGGGTAAAGCGTTTTATAGTTCCAGTTACGGAGATTCTGCTTCTACCTATAGCAGTCATCAAACTCAGTTTTCCCCGCGTTTACGCAATGTCAGTGTCAGCGACAACGTCATCAATGAATTGACTGCTGGCGTCGATCTGATTCACTGGGATCGTCAGACAGAGAGCAGTTATTCACAGGCCGATGCCACACAAAAATCTACCGCAATTTATCTGCGCGATGAAATAAGGTTCGGGCAGGCGCGCCTGGCATTCGGTGCGCGCCATGAAGTGTTTGATAAAAATTCGTTTGATCCGGCACCATTTACCACCGCTAACTACGCCAAATCGCAAGGCTTGAATGCCTGGGAATCGCAAGGTAGCTATGCGCTCACTCCACAGGTGAATTTGTTTGTGAAAGCGGGTCAGAGTTATCGTGTGGCAAATGTGGATGAAAATGGCTATACCTTAGTAGCCAATACGCCGTTAACTCCGCAAATTTCGCATGATCTGGAACTCGGTGCAACAGTTGGGAATGTTACCCGGCAGTTCACTGCAAGAGTGTTTCGCCATCATCTGAAAAATGAGATTTTCTATGATCCGACCGCCAATTTTGGATATGGAGCTAATGTCAACCTAGATCCAACCAAGCGCCAGGGTGTCGAGTTGGAAGCGACTGCCGCACTGAATCAGGCGTTTGCTTTGGCCGCAAAATGGCAGCACCTGATCGCCCGTTTTACTGAGGGTGTCAACACCGGTAAAGAAATGGTGATGGTGCCAAAGAACCTGGTTTCGGTGAATATGAATTGGTTGCCAAAAAATGGACAAAGCGCCAATCTGGGTTTGCAATGGGTTGATGAACAGCGCTATGGCGGTGATTTTGATAATTCTTGCTCGGCTAAAATACCCGCCTATACCAGCCTCGATGCGCGTTATGCGAAAAGTTTTGGTGCCTTGGAGTTGGCGCTGGCAGGGACTAATTTGACTGATAAGCATTACTTTAGCAATGCTTATGGCTGCAAATCTGGTATTTATCCTAGTGCAGGACGACAGTTGAAAATCACAGCACGTTATGATTTTTAATTGAGGACGCTTACCGTGCCTATCACCCCGAATCATTCTGCCCGACGCGCCAGTCGTATTTTGATGCTGTTAGCACTGAGTGCGCTGGCAAGTTTGTTGTTTGCCTGTCTGATAGGCTCGGTATCGCTTTCTGTTGCTGAACTTTTTTATGCTCTGCTTGACCTGTTGCAGGGACAATCTACAAGCTTGGCTGCCACCCTGCTGGAGTTGCGTCTGGGACGTGCCTTGTCGGGTTTTGTGACCGGTGCCACGCTGGCTTTGGCTGGCGTCATGATGCAAGCACTATTGCGCAATCCTTTGGCTGACCCGTATGTGCTAGGCATCTCTGGCGGTGCCTCGGTCGGAGCCTTGGCCTCTATATTATTTTTTGGTGCCGCATGGATGGTTGATCTGTCGGCTTTTACCGGTGCTATCGGCGTCGCTATTTTATTGTTTGCGCTGGCGTATCGCGATTTTCGCGGTAGCGGTAGTTCGGAAGGCAGTGCCCCTTTGTTATTGCTGACGGGCGTGATAGTCGCTGCAGGCTGCGGCGCTATCGTGACCTTGATGTTATCCATCGCGCCGGACAGCCGTTTGCGCGGCATGGTGTTTTGGATGATCGGTGATTTATCCAATACTCAGTCACGTTATTTACCCTGGCTGATTTTGCTCGGAGTGGGCGCGTTTGCAATCCGCCGCGCACGCGCTATCAACGTCGCCGCCATGCATGCGGATAACGCCAGCACACTGGGCATCAACATTGGCCGCTTGCGCCAGTCATTATTTTTTTGTGCCGCCGTATTGACGGCGAGCGCAGTCAGCGGCGCTGGCAGTATTGGTTTTGTCGGACTGATCATTCCCCATGCCTGCCGCTTTGCCTGGGGTGCCGATCATCGTTTGCTGATTCCTGCTGCAACCTTGGCGGGAGGCAGTTTTCTGGTGCTGGCCGATGCCTTGGCACGCACCATCGTCGCGCCTCAGCAATTACCGGTGGGCGTGATTACGGCAATCATTGGCGTGCCGATATTTTTGCTGCAACTTCATCAATTGAGGAGGGGGTGATGCAAGCGCTGATGCAAACCATCGGTCTCCAGCTCAGTACCGCTGACAGAATTTTGCTGAAAGAGTTGGACTGGCAAATACAGGCGGGAGAATGCTGGTGCGTGATAGGCCGTAATGGTGCGGGTAAAAGCACCCTGTTGCGTACCCTAGCCGGTCAGCGCCCAGTCGATAAATTCGATGGCGGACAAATTCTGGTGCAAGGTAAGAATATCGTTGCATGGTCGCTGTCTGATCTGGCCAAAGAGCGCGCCTTTTTGCCGCAGGGCAGGGTTGATGCCTTTGGCTATCGCGCTATCGAAACGGTACTCAGTGCGCGCCACCCTTTTCATGATACCCATTACTGGGAATCGCAAACCGACATCGACATCGCCATGGCCGCTCTGCATGAATTGGATGTGGCCGATCTGGCGCAGCGTGACGTGCGCAGTCTGTCTGGCGGTGAGCGCCAGCGTGTCGCGATCGCGGCTTTGCTGGCGCAAGACGCCCAGCTCATGTTGCTGGATGAGCCAGCCAATGCGCTGGACCTGGCGCATCAGGTCAGTGTGATGCAATTGTTTTCCCGCCTTTGTCGTGAATTCGGCAAAGCGGTCGTCATGGTTAGCCATGATCTGAATCTAGCGCATCGTATCGCCACTCATGCCTTGCTGATGATGGGCGATGGCTCTTGGCTGGCCGGACCCATAGAACAAGTGATGACGGCTGATCAGCTCAGCCTGTGCCTTGGTCACCCGATCGAGCGTTTCGAGCATGGTGACCAAACTATTTTTCTGCCTAAAAACTCACATGACCACAATTGACAACGCAGCGATTGAAACAGTCGATAGCATCAACACCCGCCACCAACGCCGCATGCAGCGCAAAAAACAGCTGATGGATCAAAAGATCGATGCCGCTCAACGCAAGACGGGCGTGTTAGTGATTAATTGCGGCAATGGTAAGGGCAAGAGTTCCAGCGGTTTTGGCATGGTCATGCGCGCCATGGGGCACGGGATGAAAGTCGGTGTGGTGCAGTTTATTAAAGGTGCAATGTCCACCGGAGAAGAAGTGTTTTTACGTCGTTTTCCTGACGAAGTCAGCTTCCATGCCATGGGGGAGGGTTACACCTGGGATACGCAAGACCGTCAGCGCGATGTAGAGAAAGCGCAGCTGGCGTGGCAGCAGGTAAAGAAATTTTTAGCCGATCCGGAAATTGGTATGGTGTTATTGGATGAGTTGAATATTGCGCTCAAATATCACTATCTCGATGTGCAGCAAGTCATCAAAGATCTGGATGCCCGCCCGGAGATGCAGCACGTTATCATCACCGGGCGTGGTGCGCCGCCAGAGTTGATTGAAGTGGCCGATACGGTGACCGAGATGCAGGTAGTGAAACATGCTTTCAAGGACGGCATCGTGGCACAGGCAGGGATAGAATGGTGAGCGCATCGTGCAACAGCCTCACTATTTTTAACGCGATAATTGCATGACACGCACCCTCATCTTTGGCGGCGCACGCTCGGGTAAAAGCGCCTATGCCGAACAGCTGGCAATTGCCACAGGTAAACCGGTCATCTACCTCGCTACTGCGCAAGCGGGCGATGCGGAGATGCAGGCGCGCATCGCGCATCACCAGCAGCGCCGGCCATCAACCTGGCGCACCGTCGAGTGTACGACCGATCTCGCGCTGGTCATCGAGCAAGCCAGCACGCCAGACAATGTCATCCTGATCGATTGCCTGACTTTATGGCTGTCGAATTTACTATTTGCGGAAAACCCTGATTACCCTGAGATTGGCAACATCACGCCCCCCGAGCTTTTTTCCCTCCAGCGCAGTGCATTTTTGCAGGCATTGGAGACCGTAGCGGGGGATGTCATCCTGGTCTCGAATGAAGTCGGCATGGGTATCATCCCGCAAGGCGCCATCTCACGCTGGTTCGTCGATGAAGCCGGGCGCTTAAATCAAGCAGTGGCCGCGCGTTGCGAGCAAGTGACTTGGGTTGCCGCTGGCTTACCGCTACCGTTAAAGGGAGCATGATGAAGGTTCTTGCTTCTTCGTCGGCTGCAAAAAAGGGGAGTCAATTTCTATGGGTCCTCCTGCTATGGCTAGTGCAGGCCTTGGCGCAGCAGGCACACGCGGCGATCAGCGTGGCCGATGATGCCGGCAATGTCGTCACCTTAGCCAGCCCGGCAAAACGCATCATCAGTTTGTCACCGCATGTGACAGAATTGATTTTCGCAGCGGGGGCGGGTGAGCACATTATTGGCACCGTTAACTATAGCGATTACCCGCTGGCGGCCAAAACCATTCCGCGCGTCGGCGATAATCTTCAGCTGGATATTGAACGCATCATCGCCATGAAACCCGATTTGCTGGTGGTCTGGATGCACGGCGCTTTTGAGCGTCAGTTAGAACCTTTGCGCAAATCTGGCATCCCTTACTATTTTAGCGATCCGCGTAAGCTAGCGCAGATACCCGAAACCTTGCTGAAACTAGGCAGTTTATTTGGTACTGAAAAGCAAGCAATCGTTGCGGCCAATGCGTTCCGCCAGCAATTGGCGCAACTCAGCCTGCGCTACCAAAATAAAAGTCCGGTACGCACTTTTTATCAAGTCTGGGGGCAACCTATTTTCACCCTCAACGATAAAAGCATCGTCAGCGACGTGATCCGCGTCTGTGGCGGAAAAAATATTTTTGGCCACCTGAGCGCCGCCGCACCTCATCTCACGACCGAGGCCGTCGTACAGGAAAACCCGGAGCTGATTTTGTCCGGTGACAGTGAAAGCCAGGGCCTCAGCGGCATAGAGCAATGGAAAATTTTTAATACCATGCTGGCAGTAAAAAATCATAATTTGGTTGCGATCGATGCTGATCAGCTCAATCGCGCCGGCCCGCGCATGATCGATGGGGCCAAAATGGTCTGTGAAGCGATGGATAATGCACGCCGCCACCGGGAACATCGAAGACCGAAACCATGAGCCACTATCAAAGAATCGCCTGCCTCTCCGGTGATGCCACCAGATCCGCACGGGCACCCAGCGAACAAACAAAATCAGCAGATCTACTCTCACCGGAGCCCTGTTCCGTCACGGAAGGCTTGGCGCAATTGCAGCCCCTGATTGGACATTGATAGTAATAAGATTTGCAATACTCCCCGTAAAATAAATAAAAATGCCTCGCTAGCGCATAGGATATATGCGCAATGAAAATATACTGGTAGGGAGTATGTTACATGTGCCATGCGCGGAGATGAAAACACTTTTCAACTATGTCGACTGATTCATATTCTTGCCGCTGAGTGCTTTATTCTGACGTAGAATCCAGCGCGCGCGAAACCTTCTGAGTGTTGATGCATACGTTTGTTCATCAGAGTCCTTTCCTTCTCTTACTTTTTTGTGAAATCTTGATTAAGAATTAAACCCCCATGAAAATTTCCACACTGATGGTGCAAGGCACTACTTCTGATGCCGGCAAAACCACCGTGGTGGCGGCGCTGTGCCGCCTGCTGCACCGGCAGGGCGTACGTGTCGTGCCGATGAAGCCGCAAAACATGGCCTTAAATAGCGCGGTGACGGTGGATGGCGGCGAGATCGGCCGCGCCCAAGCCTTGCAGGCGCTGGCGGCCGGCTTGCCGGCGCATACCGACATGAATCCGGTATTGCTCAAACCCTCGTCCGACACCGGTGCCCAAGTCATCATCCATGGCAAGGTGCGTGCCGATATGGATGCAAAGGATTACGATCAGTACAAGACCATCGCCATGCAAGCCGTGCTGGAATCTTATGTGCGTTTGCAAGATCAATATGACGCCATCATTGTTGAAGGTGCAGGCAGTCCGGCAGAAGTCAATTTGCGCGCGCGCGATATCGCCAATATGGGTTTTGCCGAAGCGGTCGATTGCCCGGTGATCCTGGTCGCCGATATTGATCGCGGCGGCGTGTTTGCGCACTTTATCGGTACGTTGGATTGTTTATCGGCATCCGAGCAAAACCGCATCATCGGCTTTGTCATCAACCGTTTTCGCGGTGATATCAGCCTGCTCGAACCCGGCCTGGATTGGCTGGAGAAAAAAACCGGCAAGCCAGTGCTGGCCGTGCTGCCTTACCTGCATGGCTTGATGCTGGACGCCGAAGATGCGATCCAGTCTAGCCAGAATAATGCGGGCAAATTTAGTATCATCGTCCCGGCGATTCCGCGTATCTCGAATCACACGGATTTTGATGCCTTGCGCTTTCACCCCGAGGTCGACCTGCAATTCATCGGGCCCGGCCAGGCGATTCCGCCCGCTGATCTGATCATCCTGCCCGGCAGCAAAAACACCCGCGCCGACCTGGATTTTCTCAAACAGCAAGGCTGGCAAGAAGTGCTGGGAAAACACTTGCGTTACGGCGGTAAGGTCATCGGCATTTGTGGCGGTTATCAGATGCTGGGGCAAATCATCAGCGATCCGCATGGCGTCGAGGGCCAGCCCGGTGATTCGGATGGGCTAGGTTTGCTCGATATCACGACTGAACTGACGCAAGAAAAACGCTTGCAGCAAGTGCGTGGCGTGTGTGCCTTCGGCCTAGACAAGACGGCACGAGTCGAGGGCTACGAAATCCATATGGGCTTGACCTACGCCAGCAGCGACACGCAAGCGGCGTTTATGATCGCGGGCGAGGAAGAGGGCACGCGCTCACCCGATGACCAGATTCTCGGCTCTTACCTGCATGGCTTGTTCGATCACCCCGAAGCTTGTGCCGCCTTGCTGGAATGGGCCGGATTAAAAACCGATATCAAGGTCGATCTGGCCGCCTTGCGCGAGCAAAGCCTAGACAGGGTGGCAGATGCCTGCGCGCCCTTGCTTGCCGCCTTGCAGGCGTTGTAAAGCGGCTAGCTTTATTTGTTTTTTCGCCGGCAGATGAAGGGCAGGTTGGCCAGCGCTACCGTGGTCTTGTCTATGCCCTTGACCGTCATTTTATCCGGCGCTTCTGCCCCTGCGCAGACCCAGGTCACTGGTACCATCGGCGCATCTTCTACCACGGCCGGGCGCAAGCTCAGCACTTTTCCCATCAGTGAACTGCTGGCGCGATTGCCGAAAGTAATATGAATCGCGCCATCCTGCACTGCGACGGCACTGACAAAATTATTCACGATCTTATCTGCGGGCGGCAAGCCTGCGGCGGCGTTATCCGGCGGAAAAGTCTGCGTCGCCAGCCACGAAAGGGCAACCGGTGCCTTGGCTATCTCGGCCAGCGGAAGCGCCGCTTCGATTTGTTCGCGGATGACTTTGAACAGGTAAGACGGCAAGGCGATGGAGGCCAGAATGCCGATGATGGCGACGATCACCATCATCTCAACAAGCGTGAACCCGGACAGTTTTTTCATGGGTGATGTGGTCAATCTGATTAAAATGAATATGCTTATCATTGCCCGTGGTGACATGGGCAAGCCGAATGTTTTGCCTGAGGTATTTTGTCCATCAGCACCACCGGCTAACAGGCAATGACAGCGCTGTGCTTATCAGTGATAATGGCGCCTCAATTTCCTCGCCTTATCACTGCGCCATTCTACCAAGATTGAACCACCTCGCATGAATCAAACCTTGCCTTTGTTGTTTGGCTTCGTCACCACGCCGCTGGAGCTGATCTCGTTTGTCATGTCGGTGATCACGGTGGCGTTAAATATCCGCCAGCTGCATTGGGCCTGGCTATTTTCCATCCTGTCTTCGGGTTTGTACGCGGCGGTATTTTTTGATTCGCGCTTATACGGCGACATGGGCTTGCAAGTGGTGTTTATCCTGGTGTCGGTTTGGGGCTGGGGCCTGTGGTTGCGCGGCGCTCAGCTGCAACATGGTTTTGCCATTACGCGTCTGACGCGCCAGGGGCGGGTGCTGTCGCTGCTGGCCTGTGCCTTCGGGTTTGCGCTGCTGGCCTGGTTCTTGAAATCCTTTACCGATACCGATGTGCCGTATGCGGATGGATTCCTGACGGCTGGCAGCCTGCTCGGGCAAGTGCTGTTGTCACGTAAAAAAATCGAGAACTGGCATGTCTGGATCATCGTTGATGTCCTGTATGTCGGTTTATATGTGTATAAAAATTTAATGTTAACCGCGCTGCTGTATGCCTTGTTCGTCATCATGGCTATCTTCGGTTTGCGGGTATGGAGTAAAGCATGTCAAGCGTAAATCGTATCGCCATCCTGGGGGCGGAATCCTCCGGCAAGTCGCAATTGGCGGAAGCCCTGGCAAACCGTTACCAGACCCTTTGGGTACCTGAATACCTGCGCGAATTTGTCGAAACGCATCAGCGTGTGCCGCAAGCGGAAGAGCAGATACTGATCGCTACCACGCAGGTGCAAAGAGAGACGGCGCTGGCGCTGCGCGCCAAAGACTGGCTGTTTTGCGATACCACGCCATTGATGACGGCGATCTATAGCCGTCACTATTTTAGTGTAGCCGATGCGGCACTGGCCCAGCTGGAACTATCCCATGCTTACGATTTTACGCTGGTGACCGCGCCCGATTTCCCCTGGACCGCCGATGGCTTGCAGCGTGAGTCGGCCTCAGTCCGGCAGCGGGTGCATGAAGAATTGCTGGATATTTTGGATCAGCGCGAGATGCCGTTTTTGCTGGTAGAGGGTAGCCTGCAAAACCGCCTGGAACAGGTGGAGTTTGCCTTGTCGTTTTTGCTGGCGTAAAAAATCCAGCACCCCTGCCACTGCGCATATTCCATGCGGGTTGCGGAGGTGATAGGCTGGAAACCCGCATGGGATATGCGTGAGCGGGGTGGTGCCGTTTTTTTTGCCGCCAGCACCAGCGCAGGCAGCGCTGGTGTTTTTGATCACGATCCCTGACTGTGAACAGTTAATGGCTTTCCAGCAAGCTCTTGAGTTGATCCGAGCGTGACGGGTGGCGCAGTTTTTTCATCGCCTTGGCTTCAATCTGGCGTATCCGCTCACGCGTGACGTCAAACTGTTTGCCGACTTCTTCCAGGGTATGGTCGCTGGCCATTTCCAGGCCGAAGCGCATGCGCAGTACCTTGGCTTCACGCGGGCTGAGCGAATCTAACACCTCTTTGAGTTTTTCCTGGACTGAGGCTTGCATCGCGGCGGCCATCGGCGAGAGCGTCATGCTGTCTTCGATGAAATCACCCAGCTGAGAATCGCCGTCGTCGCCGATAGGCACGTCCAGCGAGACCGGTTCTTTGGCGATCTTCAAAATTTCACGCACTTTGCTTTCCGGCAAATCCATTTTTTCTGCGATGGTGGCAGAATCCGGGTCCAGGCCGGTTTGTTGCATCAACTGGCGCTTGACGCGGTTCAGCTTGTTGATCGTTTCTATCATGTGCACCGGTACCCGGATGGTGCGCGCCTGATCGGCAATCGCGCGGGCAATCGCTTGCCTGATCCACCAGGTCGCATAGGTAGAGAACTTGTAGCCGCGGCGGTATTCAAACTTGTCTACGGCCTTGAGCAGGCCGATATTGCCTTCCTGGATCAGATCGAGAAACTGCAAACCGCGGTTGATATATTTTTTGGCAATCGAGATGACCAGGCGTAAGTTGGCCTCGGTCATGGCGCGCTTGGCGTCGCCGGCACGTTTTTCGGCCGCGACCATTTGCTTGTTGATGTCGCGCAGATCGGCCAGCGGCAACTCGACTTGCTGTTCGAGGGCGATCAGTTTTCCTTGTAGCTCTCTGGCGGCATGAATATGGCGCTTCAACAGCACAGCGTAAGCCTGGCCGCTTTCCATTTCCGTTTCCAGCCATTCCGTCGTAGTCGCATTGCGCAAAAAATGGGCAATAAAATGGGTGCGCGGCATGCCACATTTATTCACCAGCAGCTCTAGCATGCGCTTTTCGGTCTGGCGCAGTTCGCTCATCTGTTTGCGCAGGCTGTCGCAGAGTTTTTCTAGGGTTTTGACGGTGAAGCGTATCCCTAATAACTCATTTGAAATGGCTTTTTGTGCAATGTTGCAGGCGGCCGATTGATAGCCGTCGCGTGCCCGCGCCTGAGTCATTTCTTCAAAACGTTGCGCGACTAAGGCGATTTTTTGCAGTACTGCCGTTTTTAATTGCAGTAATTGTTCGGCGCTGACTCCGGCAGCACCTGCTGCTGCGTCATCCTCTTCATCCTCGTCATCTTCGTCGTCGCCATCAAGGCTGGCTGCGCTGCTGATGGGGGCTAAGGTGTCGCTGGCGTTGGGATCGAACAAGCCATCGACCACGTCGTCGATGCTGATTTCATCCGTGCTGATTTTTTCGCCCAGGGCAATCAGCTCGGCGATCGTGCCGGGGCAGGCCGAGAGCGCTTGCAGCATATCTCTCTGGCCGTCCTCTATGCGTTTGGCAATCTCGATTTCACCGCTGCGCGTGAGCAGCTCGACGCCGCCCATTTCACGCATGTACATGCGTACCGGATCGGTAGTGCGGCCAAAATCAGAGTCGGCCGTAGAAAGGGCCGCGGCGGCAGTGGCTTCGGCATCATCTTCACTGATGGCGGTGGCGACATTGTCGGTCAACAACATCATGGTCGCGTCCGGCGCCTGGTCGTACACGGCAATGCCCATGTCGTTCAGCGTACGGATGATGCCTTGTATCATCTCTGGATCAGCGATGTTGTCTGGCAAATGATCGTTGATTTCCCGGTGCGTCAGGTAACTGCGGTCCTTGCCCAGATTGATCAGCTTGGCCAGCTTGCTACGATAGTGCGCCAGCTGTTCCGCTGCCGCTGCTTCGCTGATACCCGATCCTGGACCAGATTTTTTTGCTTTGGCTCTGGCGACGCGCTTTAACTCGGATGATTCAACGGCATTGAGCGCGTGAATTTCTTCGTTGTAGAGTTGCGGCGAAGAGGGCTTGCGGCCACGTTTGGCGGCTTCCCTGACGCTAGGCATGACATAACCAGAAGTGTCGATGTCCGACGCCTTTAAGACTGCGCTCGCGGCCTTGATAGCTGCCACAGGGGGCACCGATGTGACTACAGGTTTTGCTGGCGCTGCTTTCGCGCTCCAGACGCGTGGCTCACGCTTGATTTCAGGTTCCGGCGTCTCAGCGCTGGTCTGAGTTGGCTCGGTGGGCAGTAATTTTTTTAATAATCTTGATGCGACTTTTTTGATCACGACGACCGGTGCCTTGCTGGCGTCGCTTGGCGCCGCTGGCATCAGATAGTCTGCGTATGGATTGTCAGCATCAAAAGCCGTGACTGACAGCGCGATATCCTCTGCCTTCGAAGCGATGAGCGGCTCTTCGACGAGCGGCTTTTCGATAGCAACGGCTGGCGTAACGATAATAGTCTCTGGAATGACGACCATCTCAGGCGCCACAAGCACTTCAAGCACTTCAGAATGGGCGATTATTTCAGGGGTAGCAATTATTTCAGGAATGGCAACAGTCTCAGAAGGCGCAACAGTCTCAGGTATAAGCGCTGATTCAACTGCTGTCTCTGTCGAGTGCGCCAGTAACCTGGAGCGTCGTTTGGTCACGACGACCGTTACTGTTGCCGGCGTTGTTACGTTAGCATCTTCTAGCAGATTTTCCGCTGGCGCAGCCACTTGCACCGCTATCGTTCGCGATGGCAGCGGCTCTACAGGTTTTCGCTGTAGAGTTTTCTTTCCTAATGTCAGGGTAGGGGTAGGCGCTGTTTTCGGATTGGAAACAATGGCGGTATCGGTGGTAATGTCAGTTAAGCTGTTTTTCATGTAACAAAATCGAGTACGACAACAATTGCTTGTCAATATGGTGTGGCAAAAGCAATAACGAGAGCCAAAATCCGGGATAAAAAAGCCCGCTGGTTAAAGCGGGCTGTTTTTTTATTTTATTCCAGCAGATTCTCGAAAGAGAGACGAGGTCGGGATTATCCACGGCTTGGCTGCTCTTGACAAGTTTATGAGCACCTTGTTTTCAAAAACAGCCATTTAAAAGCCTATTTGGCGATGATGGCTTGTTAAAAATCCAATTGCGCTGAGACCTTGTAAGTTCTTGGTGCTCCCGGGAATAAATAGCCGCCTAAAGATTGCGTGACGTCGCGCCAGTAAAATTTGTCCAGTGTATTGTCTATATTGAAGCGGAAAGTGGTCGTGGCCCCCGCTATTTGGGTGACGTACCGCGCGCCCAAATTCAATACATGGTAAGCTGGTACGGTGACGCTGTTATCAGGGCTGAAAGACTTGCTGCCTGCATATTGCCAAGTAGCATTCAGACCGAGGCCGCTGAGTTGTGGTACCGCGTAATCCAGGTAAATCGTCGATTTGAATGACGGCACATTCGTGACGCGCTTGCCGTCGAGTGTCGCGACGCCGGTATTTTGCTGACGGGCATTGATGCTGGTGAGACTGGCACCGATGCCGAGTTGTTGGGTTAGCTTGCCCTGTGCCGAGAATTCTAAACCCGTGTGGATCGCATCGCCATTGCTGACATAAGTGTTGTCGCTGTCAGTGTATTCAAGCGGTTTTGTAATGCGAAATGCCGCGGCAGAGATGCTCAGGTCGCGGCTGATGTCCGCCTTGACGCCTAATTCAAACTGTTTGGATTTGGCTGGATCTAACATCGTGTTTTCATTGCCGGTGCCAAATGGTGCAATGCCACCATGTTCCAAACCTTGAGTGAAGGCGCCATAGATGGACCAGTTTTGTGCCGTTTTAACCACCAGCGCCAGACTTGGCAACAGGTAACTATGTTCATATCCGGGATTGTCGAGTTCAGTGCGCTGAATATGCAAGTGACGTAAGCCGACATGCAGTTTCAGCGCGTCGTTAAGACTGATGATGTCCTGGATAAAGGCGGACCATTCTTTGTCGGTACGGCGCAACAGGGCGGGGCCGGTTTTATTGCCGGATTGAGGAACGACAGCAGGATTGAAAATGTTGCTGGTACCAGCGAAGTCATACACATAATCGCCGAAGTAATCACGCCGTTGCGCACTCGATACGCCGGCGGCAAATTCATGCCTGATACTGCCGGTGGCAAACTTGCCGTTCATCAGAGCTTGCGTGCCCAGCAGCGATTTGGATTCGTTCACGCTCTGGTAATCATACACATCGTAATCGCCATTGGCGCAATAACCCGGATACAGGTTGGCCGCACCACAGCCATACGGGAACGCCGTGTAGTCATCACGCCTGAATTCGTGTTTATTCGCCGCCAGGGTCGCGTGCCAGTCGGCGTTGAGCTGGTATTCAAAACGCAAGCCAATGTTGCTGTTGCGGGTGTCCACAGGCTTGGCCCAGGGCTGATTATTCAACATGATGTCGGCGCTGATATTAGCTGGCAGCTCGGTGCCATTGGTGAGCTGAAAACCAGGGACTGATAATTGTGATTTATGCTGATAATCGAGATCAAGTTGCAGCAAGGCTTGTGGCGTTAAGTGCCAGTCGAAGGCGCCAGAGATCAATTCGCGTTTGCCATTTGCTCCTTTTACATAGGAGCGCAAACGTTCACCAGCAGCATTAATCCGATAGCCGAATCGTTTGTCATCAGACATGCCGCCGAGGTCAACTGCGCCATAGAGGGTGCCACGTTCACTGGCTTCTACAGTGATCGAGCGCAACGGCGTGCTGGTCGGGCGCTTGGTGACGTAATTGAGGATGCCGCCAGGAGTGGCAAAGCCAGCTTGAAAACCAGCAATGCCTTTCAATATTTCAATCCGCTCTTTATTTTCTAAGGGAATCGAAGCGTCACCCGGAATCGCAAATCCATCTTTGCGATAACTGGATGAATTGTCTAGCGCAAAACCACGGATAGAGAACTGCTCGGCGTAACCGATCGCGTTATACGCATCGTTGACGCTGGCATCAAATTTCATCGCGTCGCTGGTTTTGCGTATACGCAAAACCTGCATCTGTGCTTGGGTAAAGACCGTGACGGAGAGGGGGGTGTCCAATAAAGGTGCCTCGATAAAACCGCTCACTTTGCTGCGCTCGGCTTTGGTGTTGAGTGTTTTGCTGCCGGTGATGATCACTTCTGGTACGGATTGATCCGTATTTTGGGCAACCGCCACTGGCATCAGCGCAAACGCCTGTGCGATGGAAATAGCGATGATGGAGTGGCGGTGATATTTTTGCATGGTTTGCTCTTTTTGCGTGTAGTCATAGCGAACAACGCGCAACGCGGGAGCAAACAAAGGGTGCGGAACTTTGCGCTTCCCTTCGCTGGCATTATCCAGATCAGGTAGGAAGGGACTGTCTCACCCAAAACATGAAAAAGGCTGATACATCCGGTATCAAGCGCTTTTTTCAAACTTTAGGACCCCTAGCGAGGCCCACACTGTAGCATGAAAACGGGCGTGCATTGAGCCGCTATTGCAACGACTTATGTGCTAAATATTGGCGCGTTAAAGGCAACGTTTTAAATTTTTCAATCTTGGCGAGTAGAATTTGCTGAATTATTTAATGTCGTTGTATAGTTGCATACGGCAATCAATTCTGCCGAGAACGTATGCTTGAGTGATGAGTGAGTTGATGCGTCAAATAGGCATTATTTAGAATAAAATATTCGGATAAGATACTCATGAGAAATAATACCGATCAGTTTGAACAAGATAACTTCAGGGCGCATGGCCGGGTTGAAATGTCTCTCTCCGGAAAAACCATACACGTCAACGCTCGCGGCCCTTTTAATGAGGAATTAACCACGGCGCTGGCAACATTGGAGGCAGAATTTTTGACGAATGCGGCATCGCAAGGCCCGTTCAATGAGATCGTCGTTTTTCATGAGAGTGTTTTAGCCTCCCCCGAAGTGCTGGCGGCGCATGCGCAACTGCTCGTTATGTTGAAAGGGGCAGGGTTAGCGCATACAGCCACTGCCTATGTCATTCCTGATGATCTAGAAGGTGCTGCATTTACTGGCCCGCTTGCCGCAAAAAATTATGCTGCAGTTGAATGGCCATTTAAGATATTTCAGCATCTGGAAGACGCTGAAATATGGATTAATGCTCAATCTAAGGTATAAAAGCACTGATTGATAATTGCAAATACGCCATTCCCGTGAAATCGAAAATCTTTGCGTTTGATTCTATGAAATCTTCAAAATAAGATAAAAGATATTTCCTATTTTTTAAAAAAATGAATGCCGATATGGCGCAGCATGCCGGTTAATGCAATCAGTGGCAGTCCGGTGAGTGCGGTTGGGTCGTTACTGATAATTTTTTCAATAATGGTGATGCCCAATCCTTCATTTTTAGCGCTGCCGGCGCAATCATAAGGCTGTTCTATGTGTAAGTAGGCGTCTAGTTCTTCATCACCAAGATCGCGGAAACTAACCAGGGTCTGCACATTTTGTAGCTGAATGTGTGGATTAGAGGCATTTTTTCTGTTATCCATTAAACATAATGCCGTATGAAAAACGACTTGTTTTCCGCGCATTTTTTGTAGCTGTTGTAATGCGGCCTGATGGTTGCCTGGTTTGCCGATTTGTTCCCCATCTAGCGTAGCAACCTGATCAGAGCCTATAATGATGCTCTCCGGATGATCTTTGGCAATGGCGGCTGCTTTTTCTTGAGCTAGACGTAATGCCGTCTGTTCGGGCAATTCGCCAGGTAGAGCGCTTTCATCGATGTCAGGTGCTATCGACTCGAATGGTAAGTGCAAACGCGATAACAATTCGCGCCGATAGGCTGAACTGGATGCCAGAATGAGTTTGGTTGAAGATAGGTTAGTTGGCATTTTTGTGTGGTTTTTACAAGTAAATACAAATTGCAGACAATTATTGCTGCAAGTCTTTGACTAATAAGCTGCAATCCTGTTATTATCGCAGGTTTTCTGGGTCCAAATATCCTATGCAAGCATTTGTGATTGACGCGTTCTCGTTCAGCCAGCTCAAAGAGCGGCGCGATGGTAGCATCTTAATCTCGGATTTACCCCGGTTGTCGGCCGAGTGCGCAAGCACTGATGGCACGCTGGGTTGGTCGCTTGAAGGTGGAACTAGTAAGTTAGGTTATCCGCGCTTGCTTTTGACAGTGACAGGTAAAGTGCAGCTGATGTGCCAGCGCTGCCTGACTAGCTTTGCTTTTAATGTGAACTCAGTATCAGAATTAATTCTTGCCAAAAACGATGAGCATGCCGATGAAATTGAGGCATTAATCGAAGATGATGAGATTGATGTAGTAGTAGGCAGCAAAACATTTGACATCATAGATTTGATCGAGGATGAGGCGCTGCTGGCAATACCCCAATCGCCCAAGCATGCAGTATGCCCTGATGTAGTATTTGATTCGTCAGACTCATTAGTCTCACCAGTGGCAGCGATTGAAGCAGAAGCGAGTAAGAAGGAGTCTCCATTCGCTGTGCTGAAGAAGATAAATGGGCGTACCTAGTGGCATTATTCTGAAAAGACACTCAGGTCGAAGTATTGTTAGGGATTTTTGATAGACGATGTGGTTATTTAAGTCATTCTCGTTTATTCAGATGTGTTAAATTTTAGAAACATTTTTTAAAGTATTAGGAGTTATCATGGCTGTTCAGCAAAATAAAAAATCACCATCCAAGCGTGGCATGCACCGTTCGCACGATTTTCTGGTTACACCACAGTTGGGCATCGAGCCAACAACTGGCGAAACACATTTGCGTCACCACATCAGCCCAAATGGCTTTTATCGTGGTCGTAAAGTATTGAAAACCAAGAACGACGAGTAATATCTTTCTGGGTAATGAAGCGGCGTAACGAGTCTTGCACTTGACGCCGCTTTTTTTTATCTTAAATTTCTGCGCGACTTAATTTTTTATTCTGGCTTGATTTGGATGGTCATCGTTATGATGAATATTTCTTTGATTTTAGAATAGAATTGTGCAGTTTGAGTATCCTCAATCTTGTTAAGATAGTCGTTTCAAGATGAAGTTTAGTATCACTACATGACCATAAAAATTTCAATTGACTGCATGGGCGGGGATTACGGCCCGGCAGTTACCGTAGCTGCAGCCGTGTCGTTCGTAAATCGCGAGCCGGATGCTGAGTTTCTGTTGGTGGGGCATGAAGCCATTATCCAGGCAGAACTTAAAAAAAACCACGCTCTCAATCACCCAAGAGTGTCGATTGTCAATGCGACCGAAGTAGTGGAGATGGATGATCCGATTGAAGTTGCTTTGCGCAGGAAAAAAGATTCCTCTATGCGTGTGGCAGTCACTTTAGTTAAGGATGGCCGTGCGCAGGCTTGCGTGTCTGCTGGCAATACCGGTGCCTTAATGGCGGTGTCGCGCTATGTGCTGAAGACGATGCACGGAGTGGATAGGCCAGCGATCTGCAGTATTTTGCCAAACCAGAAAAATTTACCTACCTATATGCTTGATTTGGGTGCGAATGTTGACTGTGAGCCTTTGCATTTACATCAGTTTGCCATCATGGGCTCCGCTTTAGTGGCGGCACTTGAAGGTAAAGCGAGGCCGAGCATAGGTTTGCTGAACGTCGGCGTGGAAGATATTAAGGGTAATGATGTTGTAAAAAAGACAGCTGAATTACTTCGCATTGATCATGAAAAAGGTGTGTTGAATTTTTATGGCAATGTAGAAGGCAATGATATATTTAAAGGCACGACCGATATTGTTGTTTGTGATGGGTTTGTCGGCAATGTGACTCTTAAGGCGGCAGAGGGTATGGGGCGTTTTGTGAAAAGTACGCTGACTGAAGCTTTTAAAAGTAGTCCGTTGAATATGTTGGGCGCATTTATTGCTCGTGGCGCTCTCAAGTCGATTTCACGCACCATGAATCCTTCGAATTATAATGGCGGTAGTCTGCTTGGTTTGCGCGGCTTGGTATTTAAGAGTCATGGCGGAGCAGATAAATATAGCTTTGAATGGGCAATTCAGCGCGCATTTGATGCCGCAAAAAATGACGTTTTATCGCGCATTTCGACATCCATGTCATTGTTGATGCCTGCTGCCGACTCCGTGTCGCCAGGTGTTGGCGAGTCCACGCAAATAATCGAAACTATTACACAGAAGACAGCATGACTTTCTTTAGTAAAATTATCGGTACCGGCAGCTACCTGCCGCCAAAACGGGTAACTAATCAGGACCTAACTGAGCAACTGGCAGCCAATGGCATAGAAACCTCTGATGAATGGATATTCTCGCGCAGTGGCATTTCCGCGCGCCATTATGCAGAACCTTCCGTGACTTCCAGCGATATGGCAGTAGAGGCGGCCAAACGTGCGCTTGAGGCCGCCAATTTGCAAGCCAACGATATCGATTTGATTATTTTGGCGACCTCGACCCCAGATTTTTTTGGTGGTTTTCCGAGTACTGCTTGTGTCGTACAGCATAAGCTTGGGATGACGAATGGCGCCGCGGCCGTCGATGTACAGGCAGTTTGCAGTGGTTTTATTTATGCAATGGCGATGGCGGATAGCATGATTAAGTCTGGCGCACACAAAAACGCCCTGATCATGGGTGCAGAGGTGTTTTCGCGGATTCTTAATTTTGAGGATAGGGCCACTTGCGTGCTGTTCGGTGACGGCGCGGGGGCGATTGTGATGTCGCAATCCGCTGAACCTGGGGTGTTGGCAACAAAATTACATGCAGATGGTAGTCAATCGCATGTTTTATGTGTTCCCGGTAATGTTAATGCCGGTGTTATTGCAGGTAGTGCCTTTTTGTATATGGATGGCAAAGCGGTATATAAAATTGCAGTAAACGTACTTGAAAAAGTTGCCAATGAAGTCTTGGCAATTGCTGGTTTAACTTCAGAGCAAATCGATTGGCTGGTTCCTCATCAGGCAAATATTCGTATTATGCAAAGTACTGCCAAGAAGTTGAATATGCCTATGGATAAGGTGATAGTGACGGTGGACCAGCATGGCAATACTTCTGCTGCATCAATCCCCTTGGCCCTAGATGTCGCTGTCAGGGATGGTCGCATTAAAAAGGGTCAGACCGTGATGCTGGAAGGTGTAGGCGGTGGTTTTACGTGGGGTGCTGCAATTGTTAAGATGTGATTTAGCTTTTTGTGAATTAATTTTAGAATACTAATTCTTTAGGTTGCCAACTTATATGACACAATTTTCTTTTGTTTTTCCTGGCCAAGGTTCTCAATCTATAGGTATGCTCAATGGCTTTGCCGAAAACAGCATAGTTCAGCAGACGATTGCTGAGGCGTCAGATATCCTGGGATTTGATCTGGGAAAATTGATTGCAGAGGGGCCAAAAGAGTCCCTCGATCTGACTACCAACACCCAACCTGTGATGCTGACCGCTGCGGTGGCATGTTACCGTGCATGGATTGCTGCCGGTGGCGCGCTGCCTTCAATCGTTGCGGGTCACAGCCTTGGTGAGTATTCCGCCTTGGTTGCTTCGGGGGTGATTGCATTTAAGGATGCGGTGCCTTTGGTGCGTTTTCGTGCGCAGGCAATGCAAGAGGCTGTGCCTGTCGGGCAGGGCGGCATGGCTGCTATCCTGGGTTTGTCCGACGAGGACGTGATTGCGGCTTGCGCTGAGGCGATGGTAAGTCATGCCGGTGAAGTGGTGGAGGCGGTGAATTTTAATGCGCCGGCGCAGGTGGTCATTGCTGGTAGCAAAGCTGCGGTCGAGCGTGCTTGTGAAATTGCAAAGGCAAAAGGGGCAAAGCGAGCCTTGATCTTGCCAGTGTCGGCACCGTTTCATTCGTCATTATTAAAACCTGCGTCTGATAAATTGCGTGAGTATATGGAAAGTATAACTTTCTCCATGCCTGCTATTGCATTGGTAAATAATGTCGATGTCGCGATTGTCACTGATCCTGAGGCTATCAAGGATGCGCTGGTGCGTCAGGCCGCCAGTCCTGTGCGTTGGGTGGAAACTATACAAAAAATCGGTGCGAGCGGTGTCACGCATGTTATAGAATGCGGTCCGGGTAAGGTCTTGGCGGGTTTGACCAAGCGCATTAACGGTAATTTAGTGGGCGAAGCCTTGTTTGATCAGGCGTCACTGGAAAAAGTAATGGAAATTCTTAAATGACACAAACAACAACACAAATAACGACGCAGCAATTGGTGAATCAAGTCGCGCTGGTAACTGGTGCGTCACGTGGTATCGGCAAGGCGATTGCAGTTGCCCTGGCGCACGCCGGGGCAAGAGTGATAGGTACGGCGACTTCGGAGGCTGGTGCTGAGGCGATTTCGGCCTATCTGAGCGAAATTAACCCGAATGCAGGCAAGGGCGTTGCCTTTGATGTCAATGATGTACCTCGCTGCGCCACGTTGGTTGATGAAATCCAAAAGGAATTTGGCAGTCTGTCCATTCTTGTCAATAACGCCGGAATCACGCAAGATCAGTTGGCCATGCGTATGAAGGACGAAGAGTGGGATAGCGTCATCGCGACTAACTTGAGTTCTGTGGGGCGATTGTCGCGCGCTGTATTGCGTGGCATGATGAAGGCTAAGCATGGCCGCATAATCAATATTACGTCGGTGGTTGGTTCCTCAGGAAATCCTGGTCAAATGAACTATGCCGCTGCCAAGGCTGGTGTGGCTGGCATGAGTCGCGCATTGGCAAGGGAAATCGGTAGTCGTAATATTACGGTAAACTGTATTGCGCCAGGTTTCATTGATACGGATATGACTAAAGCTTTGAACGATGAGCAAAAGGCAGCTATTTTGCAGCAAATTCCTATGGCAAAGCTAGGCCGCCCTGAGGATATCGCTGCGGCTACGGTCTTCCTTTCTTCTGCAGATGCAGGTTATATTACGGGAATTACCCTGCATATCAACGGCGGCATGTATTTATGCTAGTTACATTTTATTGATGTTTTTCATGAAAATCGCCGATTTTGAGCGAAGATAATCATGAGAAATGCAAATTTACTTTTTTCGCGCGCAAATCTGCTAAAATGCGCGCACTTTCTGTAACCACCACTGGAGACACACATGTCCGATATCGAACAACGCGTTAGGAAAATCGTCGCTGAGCAACTGGGCGTCGCTGATGCTGACATCAAGATTGAATCATCCTTTGTTGATGATCTTGGTGCAGATTCACTTGATACAGTAGAGCTCGTGATGGCACTCGAAGATGAATTCGAAATGGAAATTCCTGACGAACAAGCTGAAAAAATCACGACTGTTAAGCAAGCGATTGACTACGCTACAGCCCACGTCAAAGCCTAATTCAGGCAATATCGTTTTTAAATCCAGGAGAAGCGCTTGAGCCTTACGCTTAAACGTCGTGTAGTAATCACTGGTCTTGGTTGCGTGACTCCCGTTGGCAATAACATTGCTGACACTTGGGGGGCGATCACGGCAGGCAAGTCCGGTATTGCAGCGATTACCAAATTTGATGCTACTCCATTCACCACGCATTTTGGCGGTGAAGTCAAGGGCTTCAACATTGAGGAATACATCCCTGCTAAAGAAGCGCGCAATATGGATACTTTTATCCATTTTGGGATCGCGGCTGGGGTGCAGGCTTTTCAGGATAGCGGTCTGGTAGTCAATGATGAAAATGCAGAACGTATCGGCGTCATTGTCGGTTCTGGCATTGGCGGTTTGCCATTGATTGAAGAGACCAAGGATATATTGACTGCACGTGGACCACGGCGCATCACTCCTTTCTTCGTGCCAGCCTCTATCATCAATATGATTTCTGGTAATTTATCGATTAAATATGGTCTGAAAGGCCCAAATTTGGCGATAGTTACCGCTTGTACTACAGGCTTGCATTGTATCGGTTCTGCCGCGCGCATGATCGAATACGGCGATGCAGATGTCATGATTGCCGGCGGTGCAGAGTCAACGATTTCACCGCTTGGTCTTGGTGGTTTTGCCTCTGCCCGTGCGTTGTCCACGCGTAATGACGATCCTACAACCGCATCTCGTCCTTGGGATAAAGATAGGGATGGATTCGTGCTGGGCGAAGGTGCTGGTGTCATGGTGCTGGAAGAGTACGAGCATGCCAAGGCGCGTGGTGCAAAGATTTATGCTGAAGTTTTAGGCTTTGGTATGAGTGCTGATGCGTATCACATTACTACTCCGACCATGGATGGGCCGCGTCGCAGTATGGTCAATGCATTAAAAAATGCATCACTTAATCCAGATCAGATTAATTACCTCAATGCACATGGTACTTCCACGTCTTTGGGTGATAAAAATGAAACGGATGCGATCAAAGCGACATTTGCCGATTACGCCTACAAACTGACTGTCAATTCGACCAAATCGATGACCGGTCACTTATTGGGTGGTGCTGGTGGTTTGGAATCTGTCTTGACAGTGCTCGCGCTGCATCATCAGATTTCTCCTCCTACCATTAATATCTATAATCAAGATCCGGAATGTGATCTTGATTATTGTGCCAATACAGCAAGAGATATGAACATCAATTTTGCGATGAAAAATAACTTTGGTTTTGGTGGGACAAACGGCACGCTGATTTTCGGTAAGGTTTGATGCATTGAATTTGTGACCGGCTATTAGTATTGGGTCAAATACTGGCACTTCGTTTTCGCAAGAAATGAAGTGCCGTTTTTTTTTGTGGGCTTATGTCGATTGCATTATCTGCTACGATCTATCCTTCGCGCGCCTTGGCATTGATGGTGCTGACCATGTGCGCACTGATAAATGCCGCATGCATGTATGTCCTGGCTAGGCTAAATTTGGCACCTGATATTACCACTGCAGTCATGATCATATGGGGCTTGCTAAGCATACTTGTCCTCATGGTTTTTTTTCGAAAACGGCAGTCTGCCAGACTGGAGATTGCCGACTCAGGGAGTATTATTTTAAGAATACTGGCGTCTGATGGTTGTGTTCAGCAATCCAAGTCGGTTCTCCTGAGCGAAAGAAGTAGCTTGTGGCCTTACTTGTTGTTATTGCACTTTCGCTCGGATGATGGATATTTTTTTGTTTTCCCTGTGCTGCGTGATAGTGTCGATGCAAAGACTTTCAAAATGCTGTCGGTTGCCTTGCAGTGGATTGCCGTTCATGCGTCAAACAAACAAATTCCTCATGTCGATGTGTCCTCTGGGAACTTTTAAAATACTTTCAGAGTCTACTGAGTACTTCGCGTATGTTGCCGTATTTGGTAGTGTGTTGTCGTATTGGTGAATGATCAAAATAGGAAAGAGTGAGTGACGACAGAGCGCGAAATTGATCAACTACTTGTTGAGCGTGTCCAACGTGGCGATAAAAAGGCATTTGAGCTTCTGGTTTCCAAATATCAGCGGAAACTGATGCGGCTCGTGTTAAGACTCGTCCGCGATCAGGCTGAAGCTGAAGATGTGGTTCAGGAGTCATTCATCAAGGCGTATCGCGCATTAGCAAATTTTCGTGGAGATTCTGCCTTTTACACCTGGTTGTATCGGATAGGCATCAATACGGCAAAAAATTATTTGGTGTCGCAAGGACGGCGTGCGCCAACATCGACTGATGCTGATATCGAGGAAGCTGAAACTTTTATTGATGCAGATGGACTAAGGGATATCAATACGCCAGAGTCTTTGTTGGCGAGCAAACAAATAGCTGAAACGGTGAACGCTGCCATGATGTCTTTGCCTGAGGAGTTGCGCAATGCGATTACGCTACGTGAAATTGAAGGGCTAAGTTACGATGAAATAGCAGAGGTGATGTTGTGCCCCATCGGAACCGTTCGCAGTCGTATTTTTAGGGCGCGTGAGGCTATTGCTGAAAAACTGCGTCCACTCTTGGGGACGACGCTGGATCAGCGATGGTGAAGATGCCGATGCAAGATGCAATGAAGGCACAGCAGGCAGTACAACGACAGAATTTGCCGTATCTATTTTGGACAGAATCATGAAAACAGAAAACACTCAATACCAAAGTATTTCGAGCTTGCTGGATGGCGAGCTTGATGATGCGCAATGGGAGTCAGCATTTGCCATGCTGAGTGAGGAGTCCAATCTGGCGTGTAAAAAAACCTGGGGAATATACCATCAGATTGGCGACGTATTACGCTCCGATGATCTGGCTATTCGTGTGAGTCCAGATTTTTCTTCCCGGTTTTCTGCTCTGCTTGAGGCGGAGCCTGTCGTGCTGGCGCCGAGGGGGCGTCCTGAAACTGATGCTGCCAACAAGTCTGCCAATGATTCTCTTGTTGTTGCCAATAGCCGTCATTCTGACAGGTCAGGATGGGCGCGTTATATGGCAATGACGAGCATGGCTGCAGCGGCCGCAGTCGCTTTTTTTATGGCGCCACAGATTATTCCGATGTTGAGCGGATCGTCCAATGCGGGCCTTCAAATTTCTAAAATTGAACCGCAGAGCGAAATTCAGGGCCAAACTCAGAGTGCTGGAATACAACTGGCATCGACCGTGACAGCTCAAGAGCCAGCGGTTAAATTAACTCAGCAAATTGAAATGTTGCGTGACCCGCGTCTTGATAGTTATTTGATGGCACACCAGAAGTTCTCACCTTCTATTGGCGATGGCTCACAATATGTGACGCGCGCCAATACAGTTTCTGCTGCTTCTTCCGCTTCAGAGAAATAATTGACTATGTTGTTGCAACAAATGAAATTCGTTCTATTTAGCGTGCTGGCGACTATTGTTGCCGGTGTGTCGCCTGTGCTGTATGCCCAGAACACCGAGACGCAAGATGTACAAAATACCTTGCGCAGAGTGCAGACGGCTGCACAGAAACTGAATTATTCCGGCACCTTTATCTATCAACAAGCCAATCAGATACGCACTTCACGCATTACACATCGAGTCGATGCCCACGGTGAAGTGGAGAAGCTGGAAATTTTAGACGGTATACCCAGGGAGTACCTGAGACGTAATGATGAAGTGACCTGCTATCTGCCCGAGATCAAAACCATACAGATAGAAAAAAATGTCACTCAGGAAGTTTTTCCTGCTCTGCTGACCAGCAATACGCAATCCTTAGCAGAATCGTACATCATCAGAAAAGAGGAGTTTAGTCGGGTAGCGGGAGCCGCATGCCTGACCCTCAGCTTTGAGCCAAAAGATGCCATGCGCTACGGTTATCGTCTCTGCCTGGAAAATACTTCAGGCTTGCTATTGCGGGCGCAAACGGTGAATGCAAAGAATGAGGTGATAGAGCAAATCGCTTTCACTCAGATCGATATTGGTGATATCGACAAATCTCGGCTCAAGCCCAGCTTTCAAAATACGACTGATTGGCAGGTAGAAAACCTGATGGTACAAGCGAATGTAAATTCAGGATGGAATGTAAAATTTTTGCCGTCAGGCTTCAAAAAAACACGTGAAATGAAGCGCGTGATCCCCATATCTGTGGTCGGGAATGGTGTTGATAGTCAATCCAAGTCGCATCAAACCAAGCCACATCAGGTCATACAGATGATTTTTTCTGACGGACTCTCTACCATTTCGGTCTTTATCGAACCCGATACAGGCAGTCGTACGGAAGGTAGTTTGCAGCAGGGCGCCATGACTATCATGGGTAAGCGCCAGGGAAATTATTGGTTGACCGTGGTAGGCGAAGTACCATTCGCCGCAATTAAACAAGTAATGAACTCAATTGAATTTAAATCTAAATGATGGGCACAATATGAAAACATCACGACTTTCTCTTGTTGAAAAAAATGTTTCCACTCTGTTTTCAACTTTACTTTTAAGCGCTTGCATCGGATTTGTCGGGCCTTCGTTCATGGGCGCGACGGTAGCGGCCCAAGCCGCTCCTGCGGCCGTTGCCGGGTTGCCGGATTTTACTGAACTGGTCGAAAAAAATGGACCGGCCGTGGTGAATATTCGTACTACAGAAAAAATTCAGCAAGGGCAAAATCCGAATATTCCGGGTTTGGACGATGAGCAGATGCAGGAATTCTTCCGGCGCTTTTTTGGCGTGCCGGTTCCTAAGCAGGCACCTGTACCTAAAGGTCGCCGGCAAGCGCCTCAGCATCAGGAAGAAGAAGTGCCGCGCGGAGTCGGCTCTGGTTTCATCATTTCCCAAGATGGCTACGTCCTGACCAATGCACATGTGGTGGACGGTGCTTCGGAAGTCTATGTCAAGCTGATCGATAAGCGCGAGTTTAAAGCCAAGGTCATCGGTGCCGATAAACGCACCGATGTCGCGGTATTGAAAATTGAAGGAAGTCGGTTGCCAAGAGTGAGCGTTGGTGACTCCGATAAAATTAAGGCAGGCGAATGGGTGATTGCGATAGGATCGCCATTTGATCTTGATAATACCGTGACGGCAGGTATCGTTTCTGCCAAGGCGCGTGATACGGGAGACTATCTGCCACTGATCCAGACGGATGTCGCTGTCAATCCGGGTAATTCTGGCGGTCCTTTGATTAATATGCGTGGTGAAGTGATCGGTATCAATTCGCAAATTTATAGCCGTTCTGGCGGTTATATGGGCATCTCTTTTGCGATTCCTATTGATGAAGCTATGCGTGTCGTCGAGCAACTGAAGGTCAGCGGCAAGGTGACGCGTGGTCGCATCGGTGTACAAATTGGCGAGGTTTCCAAAGAAGTCGCCGAATCAATCGGCTTGCCGAAATCTCAGGGCGCGCTGGTTACCCGGGTTGAAGCCGGTGGTCCGGCAGAAAAAGCCGGAATACAGGATGGCGATGTGATTTTGAAATTTAACGGCATCGCGGTAGAGAAGTCGAGCGATTTGCCAAGAATAGTCGGCGTCAGCAAACCCGGTAGCAAGGCCAGCATTTCCATCTGGAGAAAAGGTGCTGGACGCGAATTGACGGTAGGTATTGCGGAAGTCGAAGCAGATAAAGTGGCGCAAAAAGCCGAGAAAAAAGCTAAAAAAGAGCAAGCCAGCAATGCCTTGGGTATTTACGTTGTGGATTTGACTGACGTGCAAAGAAAAGAAATGCTCGGCACCACTGGTGTCGGCGTTCTGATCGACAGCGTCGAGGGTCCCGCTGCACAGGTGGGCTTGCGGCCTGGCGACATCATCCTGACGATGAACAATGTCGACGTCAAAGATGCCAAACAGTTTGCCGCTATGCTGAGTAAAATTGATGCAAAAAAGGCGGTCGTGCTGCTAGTGCGTCGCGGTGATGTATCGCAATTCATTCCGATTCGTCCGGTAGCGCCGTAAATCGTCATCAGTAGTCTGGTATAAAAGCTGCCCGCGATGGATGCGGGCAGCTTTTTTTATTGTCAGGCTGGCATACGGTCGATTTATAATAGCGCGCCGCAGCGTATTCCGCGATCAGCTGTAAAAATGCTTGATTATATTCACATTAAAATATACTCCACCCTAGTATATTTTATTGACGCAATACCGCTGTGCGCATATGGTAGGTTTTATTGAGTAAATAGGGGGAGTATATGCCCCGTAGCCCCAAACTAGGTTCTTGTCCGATGATACAGTTCACCCTTTATTCGCGCAGCTATTGCCATTTGTGTGATGACATGCTGGCGCAATTGCAAACCCATCTACAGGAGGGTGCTTTTGCTGTAGCGGTCATTGATGTGGATGCCGATGAAGCTTTACTTGCCTTGTATGATGAGTTGGTACCGGTACTGGTAGGGCGAAAGCCATCTGGGCAGGAGCAACAAATTTGTCATTATTTTTTAGATGTCGTCAAACTGAAAGCATTTCTTCATGAGTAAAATTGTATCCACGTTTTCCCTCTCTGATTATGCGGGTGAATTGATTTGTGGCGTCGATGAGGCGGGCCGCGGTCCCTTGGCTGGGCCCGTGATGGCGGCAGCGGTGATACTCGATCCCGCACATCCTATAGTCGGCTTGCGCGATTCGAAAAAGCTGTCGGAAGCAAAGCGCGATCAACTCGCGATCGAGATTAAGCAATACGCCCTGGCGTGGGCCGTGGCCGAATGTTCTGAGCAAGAGATCGATGAACTCAATATCCTGCAAGCGACCATGCTGGCGATGCGCCGTGCCGTTGAGGCATTGTCGATTACGCCGACGCTGGCCTTGATCGATGGCAATCGTTGCCCGGTCATGGCAGTGCGCTCAGAAGCGATCGTTAAGGGGGACGATAAGGTAGCTGCAATTTCTGCCGCTTCGATTCTGGCGAAAACGGCGCGTGACCATCGGCTTGCCAAGCTACATTTGGAATATCCGCAATACGGACTGGATCAGCACAAAGGCTATCCTACCGCGCTGCACCTGGCGCGTTTGCGCGAGCATGGCGTCTCTGCGATCCATAGAAAATCCTATGCTCCCGTGAAGGCTTTGTTGATATCATGAAGTCGATTACCTCCCGCGATAATCCGCTGTATAAAGAACTTAAAAATCTGGCAACCAGCTCGCAAGTGCGTCGCAAGTCTGGCCGCACCTTGCTCGATGGGGTGCATTTATGTGAAGCGTACTGGCAGCATTTGGGTGCGCCGCAATTGTGTATCGTCGCCGAATCGAGCCGTACCCATCATGAGGTAGAACCGGTTGTCGCGCGTTGCCTGGCGTCTGCTACGCAAACCATTTGCTTGCCCGATGGCTTGTATCATGCACTGAGTCAGGTCGAGCATGGCGTCGGCTTGATGTTTGTCATTGCTACCCCGACGCCTGAGTTTCCGGCCATCCTGCAGCAATCTTCGGTGGTGCTGGATAATTTGCAGGACCCGGGTAATTTGGGATCAATCCTGCGTAGCGCTGCCGCGGCGGGGATCAACAATGTCTTTTGCAGTATCGGCACCGCATTCGCCTGGTCGCCGAAAGTCATGCGCGCTGGCATGGGGGCGCATTTTTTGCTGAATATTTTTGAAAATGTGAATCTTCACAATCTTCTGGAGGGCGCGACTATTCCGATACTGGCCACCAGTTCTCATGCCGAGCAAACGATTTATCAGGTGGACTTGAATCAGCCGGTAGTGTGGCTGTTCGGCCATGAAGGGCAGGGCGTGGCCGAGGAGCTAATGGCACTGGCAAGCCACACCGTGACGATACCCCAGCGCCCAGAAATAGAATCGCTGAATGTGGCAGCGAGCGCAGCGATTTGCTTTTTTGAGCAGCGCAGGCAAAGTAGTTAATCCAATATACTCCCCATAAAATAGGGATAAGCTATTTGATAGCGCACGTATTCATTGCGCTAAGGGGCGTAGTTTTAAAATACCCAGGGGGAGTATTTTAAAACTCAGGTCTAATTCGATTTAATTCGATGTAATTCGATTCACGGATTTAATAGATTTTCACATCGGATTTGATCTCTTGCAGTACCGTGGTGGCAATTTCTTCAATCGACTTGGTGGTCGACGATAACCAGCGGATACCTTCGCGTTTCATCATCGCTTCTGCCTCATTGACTTCGTAACGGCAATTTTCTATCGCGGCATATTTACTGCCGGGGCGACGCTCATTGCGTATTTCTGACAAGCGTTCTGGTGCAATACTCAAGCCAAAGATTTTCGCTTTAAATTCGGGGAGGGCAGAAGGTAGTCTGCCGCGTTCAAAATCGTCCGGAATCAGCGGATAGTTGGCCGCCTTGATGCCATATTGCATCGCCAAATACAGACTGGTGGGGGTTTTTCCTGAACGTGATACGCCAACCAGGATGACGTCGGCGGTGGAGAGATTTTTATTCGATTGGCCGTCATCGTGCGCCAATGAGAAATTGATCGCTTCGATGCGATTTTTATATTCTTCACTATCGGCAATATTGTGGCTGCGACCGATGGTATGGGTAGATTTGATGCCTAATTCTTGCTCCATCGGTGCGACAAAGGTCTGGATTAAATCCATGTGCATACCCTTGGATTTGAATACGACGTTCGCCAGGTCAGTCTGAACCAGTGTTGAAAAAACAATGGGACGCTTGCCATCGACTGCCATTGCCTCGTTAATCTTGCGCACGGCATCATAGGCTTTGTCTATCGTATCGATGAAAGGCAGGCGAATTTGTTTAAATTTTAAGTCAAATTGCGTTAACACTGAATGGCCGAATGCCTCGGCAGTGATGCCGGTGCCATCAGAAACAAAGAAAACGGTACGATTGGCAGGGGGAAGTGCTGGGGGTTTTGTGTCAGACATGGTGAATTTGAATGAGGTAGCGGTCGGTTGGATGAAAGAATTTAATCTTTCATCAGAATAAAAAAGACGGCAAATTCTAGTGCCGGGTAGATAAATTTTGCAGTACACAAGGTAAAATGACGCAACGGCATCATATTTGTCTATGGCAGCAAGAATAACAAAAAAAACGCTAGAGACGAAGCACGAGTAGTTGAATGCGCAAAGATTTCTTACCATCAAAAGAGGTTGTTATGTCCAACGCAGCAAATACCGAGGCAACTTATGTTGCTTTGTTTGAGCATTTACGCATGACGGATGTTGAATCCGTCGGCGGAAAAAATGCCTCATTAGGCGAAATGATTAGTCAGCTGGCAACAGCTGGCGTGCGGGTTCCGGGTGGCTTTGCGACTACTGCACAGGCTTTCCGCGACTTTTTGTCACATAGCCAAAACGGCGGCGCTCCGTTAGCGCAACGTATTGCCGATCGCCTTGTTACCTTGGATATCGAAGACGTCAGGGAATTGGCGAAAGCCGGTGCCGAGATCCGTCAATGGATCATCGAAACACCGTTTCAGCCGCGTCTGCAAAAAGAAATTGAAGAGTTTTACAATAAATTGGTGGCCGATTCGACTGCAGAAATGTCGTTTGCGGTGCGCTCTTCGGCCACCGCCGAAGATTTGCCGGACGCCTCTTTCGCTGGCCAGCAAGAGACTTTCCTGAACGTGGTCGGCATCGACAACGTACTCGAAGCCATGAAGCATGTTTTTGCCTCGCTGTACAACGATCGCGCCATTTCGTATCGTGTGCACAAAGGTTTTACGCATGCTGAAGTGGCCTTGTCGGCTGGCGTGCAGCGCATGGTGCGCTCCGATCTTGGCGCTGCCGGCGTGATGTTTACGATTGATACTGAATCCGGCTTTAAGGATGTGGTGTTTATCACTTCCAGCTATGGCCTGGGTGAAACCGTGGTGCAGGGCGCAGTCAATCCGGATGAGTTTTACGTCCATAAACCGATGCTGGAATTGGGCAAGTTGCCCGTCATCCGTCGCAATATCGGTTCTAAACTGATCAAGATGGAATTTACCGGCGAAGCCAAGGCTGGCCGCTCAGTGAAAACCGTCGACGTGCCTATCGAAATGCGCAATCGCTATTCGCTGAACGATACTGAAGTGGTTGAGCTGGCAAAATATGCCGTTATCATCGAGAAGCATTATGGCCGCCCTATGGATATCGAATGGGGTAAAGATGGCCGTGACGGCAAGCTGTATATTTTACAGGCGCGTCCGGAAACCGTTAAGTCGCAGCAAAAATCCACCGATGCGCAACAACGCTTCCGCCTCAAAGGCACCGGTACCGTATTGGCCTCGGGCCGTGCGATTGGCCAGAAAATCGGCGCAGGCCGGGTTCGCGTGATTCATGACCCTTCTGAAATGGAACGCGTACAGCCAGGCGACGTGCTGGTGGCTGATATGACTGATCCAAACTGGGAACCGGTCATGAAGCGCGCTGCCGCGATTGTCACTAACCGTGGCGGTCGTACTTGCCATGCGGCGATCATTGCACGTGAATTGGGTGTACCTGCCGTTGTCGGTTGCGGTGATGCAACTGATACGCTGAAAGATGGCATGTTAGTCACGGTATCTTGTGCCGAAGGCGATGAAGGCAAAATTTACGACGGTTTGCTGGAAACCGAAGTGACCGAAGAGATGCGCGGCGAATTACCTAAATTGCCATTGAAGATCATGCTCAATGTGGGTAATCCGCAGCTGGCATTTGACTTCCAGTCGGTGCCAAATGAAGGTGTTGGCCTGGCGCGCCTGGAATTTATCATCAATAACAATATCGGTGTGCATCCAAAAGCCATTTTGGAATACCCGAACATTGATCCAGACTTGAAAAAAGCGGTGGAGTCCGTGGCTCGCGGTCATGCCTCACCTAAAGCGTTTTATGTGGATAAATTGGCCGAAGGTATCGCCACGATTGCCGCCGCTTTCTGGCCGAAAAAAGTCATCGTTCGTTTATCTGACTTTAAATCCAATGAGTACAAAAAACTGATCGGTGGCTCACGCTACGAACCGGATGAAGAGAATCCGATGCTCGGCTTCCGTGGTGCTGCGCGTTATCTGGCAGCCGATTTCGCCGAATCCTTCGAGATGGAATGTCTGGCCATGAAGCGGGTGCGTAACGACATGGGTCTGACGAATGTTGAAATCATGATTCCTTTTGTCCGTACTCTGGGACAAGCTGAAAAAGTCGTTGATTTGCTGGGGAAAAATGGTCTTAAGCGTGGCGAAAACGGCTTGCGTCTGATCATGATGTGTGAAGTGCCTTCAAATGCGATTTTGGCAGAGCAGTTCTTGCAGTATTTTGATGGTTTCTCTATCGGTTCGAATGATTTGACTCAACTCACTTTGGGCTTGGATCGTGACTCAGGCATGCCATTATTGGCAGCGGATTTTGATGAGCGCGATCCAGCGGTACGCGCTTTGCTGTCACAAGCCATTGCGGCTTGCCGCAAGCTCGGCAAATACGTCGGCATTTGTGGTCAGGGCCCATCAGATCATCCGGATTTTGCCGAATGGTTGATGAACGAAGGGATAGAATCGATTTCATTGAATCCCGATTCAGTGATCGATACCTGGAAAAAACTGGCCGCAGTCGCTAAGTAATCTTTAGTCGTCAGTTTTGTCGTAAGGCATAAGAAACGCGAGCATGGTTATATATCATGGCTCGCGTTTTTTTATCCCTGCGTAGCCGGATAATATTGTTTGTGAGTTGATTTTTTCTTTATTTGGGTTAGACTGAGAATGTTAAAACAGAAATAAGAAAAAAATCAAAACTTCTAAAGAATTTATGAGAAAACCCTCGTTACCTAGCGGTGATGAGGGTTTTTTTGTTGGTAAATGTCCGATGAATAATTGATCTATGTAAACCAGCATGAAGATGCATCATCAACCGGAGAATAAATAATATGGACGCATGGATGAGTTGGCTGGTAGTCGCGGGTGTTGTTGTGATCATTGAACTATTTACCGGGACTTTTTATTTATTGATGATTTCGATAGGTTTACTCGCTGGTGCCTTCGCCGCTATTGGGGGGCTGGGTACCGAGTTGCAGATGATCGCTGCCGCGATCGTCGGTGCGCTCGCTACATTAGCACTGCACAAGAGTAAATATGGTTGGCGTGAAGCGAAAGACGCTAGTCGCGATCCTAACGTCAACATGGATATCGGTCAACGTATCACGGTGCAGCAATGGCAGGATCAGGGTAATGGTAAATTCACTGCCCGTGCCATGTATCGCGGTGCGATGTGGGATGTCGAGTTGCAGCATTCGGCCGGCTATGCCGGTGTGTATATCATTGAAGAAATTCAAGGTAGTCGTCTGATGGTTCGCCCATCTTAGTTCGGTAAGTTCCCACACAATTAAACGTAAAAATCACAAGGAAATATTATGGAAAATTTTGGCAGCGTTGCGTTCATCCTGTTTATTTTGGCGATTGTCTTTGTCGTTAAAACCGTGAATGTCGTGCCGCAACAGCACGCTTGGGTCGTTGAGCGCCTAGGTAAGTATCACGCCACTCTGGGGCCTGGTCTTAACATCGTTATCCCGTTTATTGATCGGGTTGCCTACAAGCATATATTGAAAGAAATTCCTTTGGATGTGCCGCCGCAAGTGTGTATTACTCGCGACAATACGCAATTGCAAGTCGATGGTATTTTGTATTTTCAGGTGACTGATCCGATGCGTGCGTCATATGGATCTTCAAACTACATCGCCGCAATTACCCAATTGGCGCAAACCACCTTGCGTTCGGTGATCGGGAAGATGGAACTCGATAAAACTTTTGAAGAGCGCGATCATATCAACACCACGATCGTGAATGCCATTGATGAATCCGCGGCCAATTGGGGCGTCAAAGTCTTGCGCTACGAGATCAAGGATTTGACTCCGCCAAAAGAAATTCTCCATGCGATGCAAGCGCAGATCACCGCCGAGCGTGAAAAACGTGCCTTGATCGCCGCCTCCGAAGGCCGCAAGCAAGAACAAATTAATATTGCGACCGGCGAACGTGCCGCCTCGATCGCTAAATCAGAAGGTGAAATGCAGGCATCGATTAATCGTGCACAAGGTCAGGCCGCCGCGATTCTGGCGATCGCCACCGCCAGCGCCGAAGCGATACGTAAAACTGCCAGTGCGATTCGGGAGCCTGGTGGTAGCGATGCGGTTAATCTGAAAGTGGCAGAGCAATATGTGGCGGCGTTTGGCAATCTTGCCAAGACAAATAATTCGATTATCGTCCCCGCTAATCTGGGCGATATGAGCGGCATGATTGCCAGTGCGATGCAAGTGATCAAATCACAAGGCGGTACAGCGCCTCATATTTTGGGTGGCAAATAACGCAAATTAACTCGATCTGATCAGATTAATGGATCTGAAGGCATGGGCTATACTGATTTCTTCGCACCTATCGTTGCCGATGCTGAAGCGGGTTTCGGCGGTGTTTTGAATGCTTTTGTTTTTATGGTTTCATGGATGCTCGTTTCTTTCGATTATTTTTAGTGGTATCAGTTATGATTCCGTACTCTAAAAAATAGCCGGAATGTTCTTTTCGGGAAAGGTCTCATGACTATGCGAACTAAAATAAAAATCTGTGGCTTAACGCGCCCCGAAGATGTGCGTGCTGTCGTCGCTGCCGGTGCGGATGCTTTGGGTTTTGTGTTTTATCCACCTAGCCCAAGATATGTGACGCCTGAAGCGGCGGCACAATTGTTACGTAATTTGCCGCCGTTTGTCGTGTCAGTTGGCTTGTTTGTCAATGCGACAGAAGACGAATTGCTAGCGACCCTGGCGCAAGTGCCGCTACAGTTGTTGCAGTTTCATGGTGATGAGACCGCAGAGCAATGCCATCGCCTTGCCAGCGCCGTGAATCGGCCGTTTATCCGTGCTTTTCGGGTAAAGCCGGACACATCGCCTGAAGATTTGTTAGAATGTGAAAAAGAATACCGTGCAGCCAGTCCTTTATTTAACGGCTTGTTGCTTGATACCTTTGTGGATAGTTTTGGTGGTAGTGGAAAGGTTTTTGATTGGTCTCTCATTCCAAAAGAACTCGCGCCTCTGGTCGTTTTAAGTGGTGGCTTGAGCGTACAAAACGCGACTGACGCGGTCAGGCGCGTTCGACCTTTTGCGGTCGACATCAGCAGTGGTGTCGAGCTTGCCAAGGGAATTAAGGATGTTGCCAAGTTGCACGCTTTTGTTGATGCTGTGCGCTTGGCTGATCATCAAGACTAATCAAGACTGAGTTTTTTGCTTGCATGCCATGACATGGCGCGATCAAAAAATAGCACTATCAGCACTAGCATAAGGAATATCATGAAAGAACTCACTCCGCTCGATGCCCAATTTGAGCGCCAATCTGTCGCCCCGCAAGCGATTTACCACGCGGCGCAATATAATTTTCCCGACGCCAAAGGCCATTTTGGCCCTTACGGTGGCACCTTTGTCTCCGAGACGCTGACCCATGCGCTCACTGAACTGAAGGATGCCTATGCTAAATATCAGCATGACCCTGAATTTTTGGCCGAGTTTCGTCACGAATTGAAGCACTATGTCGGCCGGCCGTCTCCGGTCTATCACGCCAAGCGCTGGTCGGAAATGATGGGCGGCGCACAGATTTATTTTAAGCGCGAAGATCTCAATCACACAGGGGCCCACAAGATCAATAACGTGATCGGCCAGGCCTTGCTCGCCAAGCGCATGGGCAAGCCACGCGTGATCGCCGAAACCGGGGCCGGCCAGCATGGCGTGGCCACGGCCACCATCTGTGCGCGTTTTGGGCTGGAATGCGTCGTGTATATGGGCTCGGAAGACGTTAAGCGTCAGGCGCAAAATGTCTATCGCATGAAGTTGCTGGGCGCGACCGTGGTGCCGGTGGAATCCGGCTCCAAAACGCTGAAAGACGCGCTGAACGAGGCTATGCGCGACTGGGTGGCGAATGTCGACAATACTTTTTATATCATCGGTACTGTTGCCGGTCCGCATCCGTATCCGATGATGGTGCGTGATTTTCAGTCGGTGATCGGCGAGGAATGCTTATGGCAAATGCCGGAAGTGACCGGGCGCCAGCCTGATGCGGTAGTCGCTTGCGTTGGTGGCGGTTCCAACGCGATGGGGATTTTTTATCCTTATATTGATCAAAAAGAGGTGCAATTGATCGGTGTTGAGGCGGCAGGTGAGGGTATGGAATCGGGCAAGCATTCTGCCTCGCTGACGGCTGGATCGCCTGGTGTGCTGCATGGCAATCGTACTTATTTGCTGCAGGATGACAATGGCCAGGTCATCGAGACGCATTCGATTTCGGCGGGTTTGGATTATCCGGGCGTTGGCCCTGAGCATGCCTGGTTAAAGGATAGCGGACGGGCTCAATACGTCACCATTACCGATGAAGAGGCGCTCAAGGCTTTTCACGATTGCTGCCGCATTGAGGGCATTATCCCTGCGCTGGAGTCGAGCCACGCTCTGGCTTATGCGGCCAAGCTGGCGGCGACCTGGCCGAAAGATAAAATCATTCTTGCCAATCTCTCTGGGCGCGGTGATAAAGATATGCATACCGTGGCGGAAAAGAGTGGTTTGAAGTTTTACTGATCGACATTGAATTAAACCAAATTGACATTCTGGATGGCGGTTCTTCATGCAGAATGCGTTGCTTAAAAACATACTCCCCTTAAAGTTTTAAAAAATCACCTGATTGCGCATAGTAATCGTGCGCATTGAAAATATACTGGTGGGGAGTATATAAAAAATTAGTTTTTGCGTTCGCGTTGAGCGGGACGTATTTTTCGGATAAGACCATATGTCAAGAATACAAGCATGCATGGCTGCATTGGCAGTCAACCATAAAAAAGGATTGATCCCTTTCATCACTGCCGGCGATCCAGCCCCTGAACTCACGGTGCCGCTGATGCATGCGCTGGTCGAAGGCGGCGCCGATATTATCGAATTAGGGGTGCCGTTCTCTGATCCTATGGCAGACGGACCGGTGATACAGCGGGCGTCCGAGCGTGCATTGCTGCAGGGCGTAGGTTTGCGTGACGTATTGCAATTTGTCCGTGAATTTCGCACTAGCAACCAACTTACCCCGGTGGTGTTGATGGGGTACGCTAATCCGATCGAGCGCATGGGACAAAATGTCTTTATCTCGCAAGCCGCCGAAGCCGGTGTAGATGGTGTGCTGGTGGTTGATTATCCGCCGGAAGAGTGTGAAGACTTTACCAAGAATATGCGTCAGCACGGTATGGATACCATTTTCTTGCTGGCGCCAACCTCGACCGATGAGCGCATCGAACAGGTCGGCAAAGTTGCCTCTGGTTATGTGTATTATGTCTCGTTAAAAGGTGTCACGGGATCCGGTAGCCTGGATCTGGATGCAGTGGCGGCGATGATTCCACGTATCAAAAAACACGTTAAAGTACCGGTGGGAGTGGGTTTCGGGATACGTGATGGGGCCACGGCAAAAGCCATATCCACCGTGTCCGATGCGGTTGTGATAGGCTCTCGCATCATTCAGGAGCTGGAAAATACCCCGCGCGAACAGGCTGTCGCTGCGGTAAAAACGTTTATTTCTGGTGTCAGACAGGCTTTGGACGAGTAGAATACGCGCCGAACCTGTTTATTCTTCTGCCTCGGCAGGGGTAAATATAGAACCAGAAGTAAAGATGATGCTTGCGTGCAAACATTGCGTGCAAGCCGAATTCAGGAGAATTTTATGAGTTGGCTAGAAAAACTACTTCCACCACGTATACAACGCTCGGTATCGACTAATCGTAAATCGATGCCGGAAGGCCTGTGGGTCAAATGCCCGTCCTGTGAAGCGGTACTTTACCGTTCGGATCTGGAAGCCAATATCCATGTTTGCCCTAAATGCAGTCATCACTTGCGTATCAGCGCCCGTGAGCGTCTCGATGCCTTGCTCGATGCGGGTGGGCGCTATGAAATCGGCCAGGAAGTATTGCCGGTTGATACGCTGAAGTTCAAAGATAGCAAAAAATACCCTGATCGCCTCAAGGACGCCCTGGAAACTACCGGTGAAACCGACGCGATGGTAGTGATGGGTGGCTCTATCATGAGCGTGCCTTTAGTCATGGCGTGTTTTGAATTTGGCTTCATGGGCGGTTCCATGGGGTCGGTCGTCGGGGAACGTTTTGTACGTGGAGTGCAAGCGGCTTTGGAGCAAAAAGTGCCGTTTATCTGCTTTACTGCAACTGGCGGTGCGCGTATGCAAGAAGGATTGTTATCCCTGATGCAAATGGCAAAGACCACCGCTATGCTGACCAAGTTGTCAGAAAAGAAGCTGCCTTTTATTTCGGTCTTAACTGATCCGACTATGGGCGGAGTCTCCGCCTCATTCGCCTTTATGGGCGATGTCGTGATCGCAGAACCTAAGGCGCTGATCGGTTTTGCCGGGCCGCGTGTGATTGAAAATACCGTGCGCGAAAAACTTCCTGAAGGATTTCAGCGGGCTGAATTTTTGGTGCAAAAAGGTGCCGTTGATATGATCGTCGATCGTCGTAATCTGCGTGAAGAGATTGCCCGTTTGCTGGCGATATTGCAAAACCAACCAGCCGACGCTGTCGCCTAATTTTTTCGTTTCTAAATCAGTCCGAACAAGCCAGACTAAAAGGCCTGTCGGACTTTTTTTATTTTATGCCAAATAATCCAAATACCCTGAGCGGCTGGTTGTCATTACTGGAAACCCGTCATGCCAAAGAAATTGATATGGGACTGGAGCGCGTCGCTGCAGTCAAAGACCGTCTCGGCATACATTACGCCTGTCCTGTCATCATGGTGGGCGGCACCAACGGCAAGGGTTCAACCTGCGCCATGCTGGAGTCGATACTGCTGCAGGCTGGATATCGTGTGGGTTTGTATAGCAAGCCACATTTTCTGGATTTTAATGAGCGCGCTCGCATTAATGGTGAATCAGTCAAAGATCAGGTTTTTATCGATAGCTTTGCCGAAGTCGAAGCGGCACGCGCAGCGATTTCACTGACTTATTTTGAATTCACTACCTTGGCCATTTGCAAACTGCTGGCGGACGCCAAACTGGATGTGGTGATACTCGAGGTCGGCCTGGGTGGCCGTCTTGATGCGGTTAACGTGATTGATGCCGATGTGGCGATCGTCACTAGCGTGGATATTGATCACGTCGATTATCTGGGCGATACGCGTGAAAAAATCGGCTTCGAAAAAGCGGGTATTTTCCGTGCGGGAAAAGCCGCTATTTGCGCTGATCCGATTCCGCCGCAATCACTGATCGATCATGCGCAAAGTATCGGTGCTGACCTGCGTTTGTTTGGCCGTGATTTCAACTATAACGGCGATAAACAACAGTGGAATTTTGCCGGACGTGAACAGCGCCGCAATTCACTCGGCTACCCTAGCTTACGTGGGGCTAATCAATTGCTCAATGCTTCTGCCGCGCTGGCTGCGCTGGAGGTACTTAAATTACGTCTGCCGGTTGGTGCGCAAGAGGTCCGCAGTGGTCTGGTGATGGTGGATTTGCCGGGGCGCTTCCAGGTGATGCCCGGTCGGCCAACCGTTGTGCTGGATGTAGCGCATAACCCGCATGCCGCAGCGACATTGGCGCAAAATTTCGACAATATGGGGTTTCATGCCTTCACCTATGCCGTGTTTGGCTCTATGCTGGATAAGGATATTGCCGGTGTCATTGAGCAAATGAAAGGCAAGATCGATCACTGGTGTGTTACCGATTTGCCGCTGCCGCGTGCCGCCAGTGCAGCACAGATCCATGACCAGTTGATTGCGGCTGGTGTGCTACAAGATCCGGAACACAGCATACAAGATTTTACTTCTCCCGAAGCCGCTTATGCCTATGCACTCAGTAAGGCCGGTGAAAATGATAGAATAGCGGTCTTTGGTTCTTTCCTTACCGTTGCGGGTGTGATGAGAGCCAGAAAATCCCAATATCATTGAGAATGCTGATTGAAAATGCTTACTGAGAACGGTTAATGCGAATTTTTATTAAGCATTGTTACAAAAAATCAGATCTGCCATTCAACCGCTGAAATTTTCTTAACTAATCATATATCTGCACATGGGTTTACTCTCGTTGTTCAAGCAAAAGCAAGAAGCATCTGAGGATACGGATAACGGCGAATTTTGTTCCCGCTCCGAGGCGGAAAGTAAGTCTGCGCGCGCCGGCACCAAGCGCGCCCAGACCCAGAATCAGAGCGCACGTAAAAACAAGGCTGTGGACCCTGTCCTGCCGGAAAAAAAACGTGCCAGACGTCGCCTTATCGGCGCCTTAGCATTGGTGTTTGCCGCAGTGATAGGCTTGCCGATGTTACTCGATTCCGAGCCCAAGCCTCTGGCAGATGACATTAATATCCAGATACCGTCTAAAGACAAGCCTCTGACCTCAAGCTCTTCCGGCACTGGAATGACTCCATCTGTTGCGACTGGGAAAAGTAAGGTAACTAATAACGCCACTGACACTGAGCCTCTGGAAGAGATCATTGCCGCTCCGGTAGCGGTGGCAAACAAAGGCAAGTTAGTGGCGTCAGATCCGTTAGCCATCACGCCCTCAGCCAGCAAAAATAGCGTTACCCAGTCATTACCTGTAGCAAAAAAAAATGACAGCATAGCGTCTGTTAAATCGGATCAAAAAATAGATAGTAAGGCAGAGCCTAAATCTAAACCATTAACTCCGGTAACCATTAAGCCTCCCGTTAAAACAGCGCATACTGAGGTGATCGATGAGCCAGTTTCTAATGGTGCCAGCAAGACAGAAACGGCCGGTGAGGCTGCCAGGGCCATGTCAATTCTTGAAGGCAAAGTACCGGCAAAGATAGCGGATAAACCGGATGTGGCGGACAAGGCGCATTCTGGTTATGTGGTGCAAGTTGCCGCACTGGTTACGCAAGAAAAAGTCAATGAGTTACAAGGTAAGCTCAAGAGCGCCAGTATTAAATCGTATACCCAGAAGGTGGCAACGACCTCGGGCGAAAAAATTCGTGTCCGCGTAGGCCCATTTAGCTCTAAGGAAGAGGCGGAAAAAACACGCGCAAAACTGATCAAGCTAGGCTTGAGTGGCACGCTGATTCCCCTTTAAAGGGCGACTTTCATGACCATATTCGATTATCTGGTGCTGTTCATTTTACTGTGTTCCATCATTGTCAGCACCATGCGGGGTTTGATTAAAGAAATGTTGTCGTTGGTGAGTTGGGTTGTCTCTTTGGTGGTCGCGAATGCTTATGGTGCAGTGGTGGCTACCTGGCTGCCGGCACTTATTCCAGGACAGATGTTGCGCTTGATCGTTGCTTTTTTAGCCTTGTTTATTGGCGTGCGTTTGCTAATGTCTCTATTGATGCGGGCAGTTGACGCACTGATCAAGGCCAGCGGTTTGACCTTGGCAGACCGTGGGTTGGGCGGCTTGTTTGGCTTGGCGCGTGGATGTGTGATTGTCATGGCGGCAGTGCTGATCTGTGGCATGACCGCTATCCCGCAGCAGTCATTCTGGAAAGAGGCCTTATTGAGTCCCATGGCGGAAACCGCAGTACAGACGGCAATGCCATTTCTGCCAGGCTCAGTTGTTCAGTACGTTAAATTTTAATGTAATCTTGATTCGATTTTAATTTGTTTTTTAGGAGTCCACCATGTGTGGCATCGTTGGCGTAGTTTCAAATAGTCCCGTAAATCAACTGCTTTATGATGCTTTGCTGCTATTGCAGCATCGTGGTCAAGATGCGGCTGGTATCGCCACCAGTCATGGCAATAAATTTGCCATGCACAAGGCAAATGGTCTGGTCAGAGATGTGTTTCGCACGCGAAATATGCGCTCTTTGCCAGGGAATATCGGCATTGGCCAGGTGCGTTATCCGACGGCAGGTTCCACCAGCGAAGAAGAAGCACAACCGTTTTATGTTAATGCCCCTTTCGGTATCACGCTAGCCCATAACGGCAATCTGACCAATGCGGCTGAATTGAAGGTAGAGCTGTTTAAGAACGATTACCGTCATCTCAATACCGATTCTGACTCCGAAGTATTGCTTAACATTCTGGCGCATCAGATTCAGGAAGTGATCAACGGTTATTCGCTTGATCCTGCCGCATTGTTTCGTGCTGTGTCTATGTTGCATCGACGGGTGCGCGGTTCCTATGCCGTAGTGGCACAAATTGCCGGTTATGGTTTGCTCGCTTTCCGTGATCCGTTTGGTATCCGTCCGCTTTGTCTTGGCATTTCCCATACGGACAAGGGTGTCGAATATATGCTGGCCAGTGAATCGGTTGCGCTGGAGGGCTTGGGCTTTAAGTTTGAGCGCGATGTCGAACCGGGTGAAGCCATTTTTATTGACCTAGACGGAAAAATGTACAGCGAACAATGTGCAGAAAATCCTAGTCTGAATCCTTGTGCGTTTGAATACGTGTATCTGGCGCGTCCTGATTCGATTATTGATGGCGCTTCGGTGTATTTGACGCGCCTGAAAATGGGGCAGTATCTGGCAGAAAAAATACGCAATCAGTTCCGTGATGGCGAGATTGATGTCGTCATGCCTATCCCTGATTCATCTCGTCCATCAGCGATGGAATTGGCTTCTACACTGAATCTGGATTACCGCGAAGGTTTTATTAAAAACCGTTATATAGGCCGTACTTTTATGATGCCTGGGCAGGCGATACGGCGGAAATCAGTGCGTCAGAAGCTCAATGCGATCGGTTCTGAATTTAAAGGCAAGAACGTGTTGCTGGTGGACGATTCTATCGTACGCGGCACGACCAGTCGTGAGATCGTGCAGATGGCGCGCGAGTCGGGTGCCCGGCGCGTGATTTTTGCTTCTGCCGCACCGCCAGTACAGTTCCCTAACGTATATGGCATTGATATGCCGACCCGTAGTGAATTGATTGCTTACGGTCGCAGTGAAGAAGAAGTGTGTCGCGAGATCACTGCTGATGCGCTGGTGTATCAGGATGTGGCGGCGATGAAGCGTTCTATCTCCGATGTGAATCCGGCCTTGCGTAGTATTGAAGCTTCTTGTTTTGACGGCTATTACGTCACTGGTGACGTGACCCCGGCCTATTTGGACCGGCTGGAAGCTGCGCGGAATAATCCACGTCCAGATACCGAAGATATGATGCGCTCGCAATTAAATTTGAATCTGGCTGGCACAGATTAATTGTGAAGATTCGCTAAATGGCCTGTCGCGTTCTTTCGCGGCAGGCTTTTTTTTATTGCGGTCGTTAACGAAATAGTAATGCGTCACTTGGCACCATCATTTTATGAGGGGCCTAAAAAATGGTTTGAATATTCCTGCCGCAGGATGATTGTAGTCGGTATGGCTAATCGAAAAAAATCAAAAACTAGCACGGCTGTCGCGCATATCCCATGCGGGTTTCAGAGGCGATAGGCTGGAGACCCGCATGGAATATGCGTGTCAGGCCATACACCGGGCGAATTTTGAATATTCTTACCAAAAATGAAAAGCGTATTTCGGCAGGTATCCTTAAGTAACAGTCGTACTTGTCCTTGTTTCAATTCAATACAAAACACAAGTCCGATTCGCTGGATTCAAAAGGGGATTTGAAAATACAATGTGTGCTTTGACGGGGGTAGAAGGTTTTACCTGTTTTTTGCTATCAATGTGATCTTACCTAATGCGTCTCCATGACTAATTTTTTTCGTTTGAGCCTAGTGGCGCTGGCCATTGCCGCTGCTTTTTCTACGTCATCCGGTGCATACGCACAAGCAGAAACACCTGTAAAGGCCAGCGCGAATGAGTCGCAGGATGGGCTTGAAGATGCTGGCGAAAAGCCACTCTTAAAAAATATGCCTGCAGTAAGACGCTCTGAACTTTCTGTCAAAGATGGCGTGCAACAGGTAACGATTACAGGCGGACGTCAATCCGATGTCGATGCGCGCCGATTGTCTACGGCTGGAAAAATAATTTTTGGCCGTGAAGAATTGGATAGAAATGGAGACTCCAGCATCGGAGAGATACTCAAGCGTCTGCCCGGTGTCACGGTAGGCGGTCGGGCAGGCCGTGGCGGTGATATTCGCATGCGTGGCATGGGCAGTGGCTATACCCAAATTTTGATCAACGGTGAGCGGGCCCCGCGTGGATTTTCCATGGATTCCTTGTCGCCTGATCAGGTCGAACGTATTGAAGTGATGCGCGGCCCGGTTGCCGAGTACAGCACACAAGCGATTGCCGGGACGATCAATATCGTCTTGCGTGAAGAGTATAAACAGAAAGATATTGAACTGAAAATTTCCGAAAGTTTTGAGCAGGGGCGAAGCGCCCCGACTATTTCCCTGACTTATCCTGGACATCTTGGTGAATTTTCTTACGCCTTAAGCGGCTCGATTTTCCGTAATCACCAACGCGATGAGGTGATAACACATACCTTGGAAAAAGACCCGTCAGGGCAGTCCACCCTGGAGCAAGATTTGCTGGATGTGACCCATCGTGAATCGACGGGCATCCACTTCACGCCGCGCTTTAATTATCGTTTTGAAAATGGCGATACCTTGATGCTGCAACCCTTCATGATGAACTCTCGCAGTAATTCCAGAACTTCCAGCAACCTGGATCAAACGGGTGGAGCGCAGGAATATGCACTGGCAAATTCGGTTGGCAATGCTGAGACGACTTTGGTGCGAGGTTTTGGTAATTGGCAGCATAAATTTGAAGACAATGCAAAACTGAATATCAAATTTGGTGGCGCTGTCAGCAAGACGGATAGTGCGTCCTTGCGCAGTGAGTACGGTAACGATGGACAATTTTTAAAAAGCATCGCCGACACCAGTGCCACCAACGATAGGAGTTTAAACGCCGGGGGGAAATTCACCAGGCCTTTTGGTGATGGTCATACCCTGGCGCTTGGTCTTGAATTAGAAAATGGCAAGCGTGATCAGACTAAGGCATCGCTGGACGACAAGGGAGCGGCGCAATTTGCTGATTCTGGCGATAACCTGACCGCCAGCACGCGCAGGCTGGCGGCATTTGTGCAGGATGAATTCGATATCAATGCGCAATGGTCGGCCTATGCCGGGTTACGCTGGGAGGGCATACACACCAGTAGTAGCACCGCAAGCAATGTGGTGGAAAACGCCAGTAGTGTCTGGAGTCCGGTCTTGCATGCCGTATGGCGACTCCCTGATGGCAGTAAGGATCAGGTCAGAATGAGTCTGACCTCCAGTTACCGTGCTCCGGTGCTGAATGACCTGATTGCTCTGCCATCTATTTCACCCTTGAACGGGCCGACCAAGCCGGACCGTACCGGCAATCCCTTGTTGAAACCAGAATTATCAAAAGGCATTGACCTCGCTTATGAACATTACCTGACGCGCGCCGGGATCATGAGTGTCAATTTATTTGTCCGCAGTATCGATGATTTGATGCGCCGCCAGACCGAATTGGTGGCGACATCGACAGGGTCTCGCTGGGTCTCTTCTCCTGTCAATATAGGCCATGCCATGACGCGTGGTGTTGAATTGGAAGCTAAGTTTCAGTTGCAGGAATTTTTTCCGGAAGGACCGGCAATTGATTTGCGCACTAACTACAGCCACTTCTGGTCTAGCGTAGACGATATCCTCGGACCGAATAATCGCCTGGATCAGCAACCGGCCCAAACCGGAAATTTTGGTTTGGACTATCGTGCGGCCGGTTTGCCGTTAACTTTGGGTGGCAACATCAACTGGACGCCAGCGTATGTGACTCAAGCCAGTGATACGCAGATCAATAGCACAGGCATTAAGCGCCAGCTTGATGTATATGGCCTGTGGAAATTTAGTCCTGGCATGCAGCTGCGCTTGTCGGCGAATAATTTGCAGGCCGATGATTCCTGGAGCGGTAGCGCTGTGACGACCGGTGGCATCAATCATGTTCAGTCCAGTAATGCCAAAACTTATACGACCTGGACGCTTAAAATGGAAATGAAAATCTAGCGCCGGCGCATCTTATTTTGATGCGCTTCATTCATTCAGCTTGTTACCTGAGTTTGTCGACTTATTGCGCGCTTGATCTACATAAATAATGAGTTTTAAATTCGACTCACCACTTGGATTGATGACTGTGCGGTGCAGCGGAGTCACTCATGGCGGAGTACAATGAAGCATCTGTACTCTTGTTTGCCAAATCATGCCGTCGCCTTTGCTTAATGTTGATCTTCACTGCCATTCCACCATCTCGGATGGAGTGCTTGCGCCTGCTGATGTCGCGGCAAGAGCTGCGGCAAACGGGGTTGATGTCTGGGCCCTGACTGATCACGATGAAATACGCGGTATTGCGCAGGCGCGTGCCGCGGCGCTCGACCTTGGCATGCGCTATGTTACCGGTGTTGAAATTTCTGTCACTTGGGCTGCTCGCACTATTCATATTGTCGGCTTAAATATCGACGAGACCAATGACGATTTGTTAGCTGGTCTCGCCATGACACGCTCTGGCCGCCAGCGACGCGCCGAAGATATGGCGGCAGATCTGGCCAAAGCAGGTATTCCGAATGTCTATCAAGGCGCGCTGAAATACGTAGGAAATCCAGACCTGATTTCGCGCTCACACTTTGCGCGTTATTTAGTCGAAATTGGCGTCTGTGAAAATGTGTCTGCAGTGTTTAAGAAATTTTTGACAGAAGGAAAGCCCGGGTTCGTGCCACATCGCTGGGCTACACTGGCCGAAGCCGTTGGCTGGATACGTCGCTCTGGTGGCGTCGCCGTGGTAGCTCATCCGGGGCGTTATGATTTAAGTCCGATAGCTTTTGATGCTTTTTTCCGTGAGTTTAAGGCTTACGGTGGCAGCGCGATTGAGGTTGTGACAGGTAGTCATACCGTTGACCAGTATCTTGAATACACCAAAGTAGCAAATCAATATGGTTTTATGGGTTCGCGTGGCTCTGATTTTCATTCGCCAGACGACACTTCAGCAGATCTCGGGCGTTTGCCATCATTAGCTAAAGAGCTTAAGCCAGTCTGGGATGGCTGGTTTTGATTTAGGTGCCGTCGAGCTTGATTTTTTCACTGGCAGCCGCATCTATCGCTACTCATCTAATCAGCGCGTTTAACGTTTGAAGGATATTTGCATGAAACGTATCTTGTTATTTTTAGCAACAAACCTTGCCGTGATGCTGGTAATGTCAACCGTATTGTCGCTGCTGGGTGTGAATCGCTATTTGAGCGCAAACGGTTTGAACATGGGGACGCTGATGGCGTTCTCGTTAGTAGTGGGCTTTACTGGCGCCTTTTTCTCCTTGCTTATCAGTAAGCCGATGGCAAAATGGTCCACAGGTGCACGAGTAATTGATGCGCCTTCTTCATCAACTGAACTGTGGCTGATCAATACGGTAAAAAGCCTATCTGAACGGGCTGGTATTAGCATGCCTGAAGTCGCTGTCTATAACGGCGAGGCGAATGCTTTTGCTACCGGTGCATTCAAAAATTCCGCTTTGGTTGCAGTCTCGACAGGCTTGCTGGAGAGTATGACCAAGGAAGAAGTCGAAGCCGTACTCGGCCATGAAATTGCCCACATTGCCAACGGCGATATGGTAACGATGACCCTGGTGCAGGGCGTAGTGAATACTTTTGTGGTGTTTCTGGCGCGCGTGGTAGGTTACGCCATTGATAAAGCGGTGTTCCGCAATGGTGATGATGACAGGCCTGGTGTTGGTTATATGGTCACCGTATTTGTTTGTGAAATGGTGTTTGGTATTGCAGCATCGATCATCGTGGCTTGGTTCTCGCGTCAACGTGAATTCCGTGCAGATGCGGGTTCAGCAAAATTATTGGGAAATCAATTGCCCATGATTCATGCTCTGGCACGGTTGGGAGGAATGACTCCGGGCGAGTTGCCTAAGTCCATGGCCGCTGCTGGCATCAGTGATAAGCCGGGCTGGGGGGCACTGTTTTCTACCCATCCTCCGATGGAGCAACGAATTGCCGCGTTGCAAAATTTAAAATAATGTTTGTTTAAACCTTCCGGCGGTAGCATTGGCTGCCGTCTTTCTTCTTTAATATGAGCCAATTTTTTCAAATTCACCCTGATAATCCGCAATTACGCTTGATCAAGCAAGCGGTGCAAATTATTGATCAAGGCGGCATCGTTGCCTTGCCTACAGATTCCTGCTATGCCTTGGTGTGCCATCTGGATGATAAGGATGCCGTGACGCGTTTGCGTCGTATCCGCGGTGTCGATGATAAGCATCATCTGACCTTGTTATGTCGGGATTTGTCCGAAATTGCCGTATATGCCAAGGTGGATAATCGCCAGTTCAGGATGTTGAAGGCGGCCACCCCGGGTCCGTACACGGTTATTTTGGAGGCGACTAAAGAAGTGCCTCGCCGCCTCAGCCATCCTTCGCGCAAGACCATAGGTTTACGGGTGCCAGAGAATCGTATTACACACGTCATACTGGAAGAATTACGTCAGCCTTTGCTTGGTACTACACTCATCCTGCCGGATGAGGATGAGCCATTGACCGATCCTGAATTGGTACGCGAACGGCTGGAGAAAATGGTTGAATTGGTGATAGATGGTGGTGCCTGCAGTTTAGTGCCAACTACGGTCATTGATATGACGAATGAATTGCCCGAATTAATCCGGCAGGGCAGGGGTGATGCGGCCATGTTCGGTTTGTGAGTTCCCCCTTTTCTTTTATGTAGTTCTTCTCAATTAAAATTCCATTCATGAACGAGCTTATTCAAACGATAGCAGTGTATGCACTGCCCGTGATCTTTGCCATTACCCTGCATGAGGCTGCACACGCTTATGCAGCCAGATTTTTTGGCGATATGACAGCTTACAGTCAAGGACGGGTCAGTTTGAATCCCTTGGTCCACATTGACCCGTTCGGCACGATAGTCATACCCGCAGTGCTGTATATGGCAACGGGAGGCGCATTTTTGTTTGGTTATGCCAAACCGGTACCAATCAATTTTGCGAATTTACATAAACCTAAGCGAGATATGGCTTGGGTTTCCTTAGCTGGGCCTGCAGCCAATTTTTTGATGGCTTTTTTATGGATGATCTTTGCCTTAACTTTGCATTCGTTTCATCTGGATGAAGATTTCTTTTTGCATATGGCTAGGGCAGGGGTGCTGACGAACTTAGTGATGTTTGCATTTAATTTATTTCCTATTCCACCTCTCGACGGTGGCAGAATTGCAGTCAGTTTGTTGCCGTATAAACTGGCGCACAAATTCGCGCAGATTGAACCGTATGGGTTCTTTATTGTCATGGGCTTGGTGATGCTGCACGTTTTGCAGTTTTGGATGGCACCGGTAATGTTGATATCAAATGTACTGTTGCAGATATTGATCTCTCCTTTTAGTTTTTTGCTGGGTTAATTGCCGAGTATTTTTCTTTTTTGTTTAATTTAAAACTACTGAAATATGCCGCATTTATCTGATTTAGTAGCCTCATCGTGGGTGCAGCGCTTTTTTTCACTTATCCCTCGCGATCAGGGTCCAGTACTTGATCTTGCATGCGGTGGTGGACGTCATACTCGTCTATTGCTGGATGCCGGTTATGAAGTGTGGGCGCTCGACAAAGACGCTGTATTGCTGAAACCATTGGAGGCGCTGGGAGCGCGTTGTTTTCGGGTAGATCTTGAGGCATCATCGCAAGATGTCGAGAGTGGGGAGGGTACTTGGCCATTTGATGCCAATATGTTTTCTGGCATTGTTGTTACCAATTATCTGTACCGCCCCTTATTTGAACGATTGATATCCTCTTTAAAAGAGGAGGGAGTTTTGATTTATGAGACTTTTTCCAAGGGGAATGAAGTCTATGGCAGACCTCGGAATCCAGATTTTTTACTCCAATCAGGGGAACTTCTAAATCAATTGCTGTCTGATTCAAGGACTGAAAGAAAAAATCACTGTATCGCTTACGAGCATGGTTATGTCGAGCATCCGCATCCGGCGATAGTGCAGCGTATTTGCATTCGATCTATCTCACACTCGAATCCGTCCGATGACAGACTTGATAGTATTTGAAGTCATTTTTAAGCGATTCTTGCCCATAGAAGTGGGCGATCCGCTACAATCATTGTTTTACTTTTTCTTGCGCTAACATGACTATGATTCAAGGAAGTCTGGTTGCTATTGTGACCCCCATGCACGCTGACGGTAGCCTCGATTTACCTTGCTTGCGCAAGTTAATTGACTGGCATATTGCGGAAGGTACCGATGGTATTGTGATTGTCGGCACCACAGGTGAGTCGCCTACTGTCACGGTTGAAGAGCATTGTGAGTTGATTCGTGTTGCGGTTGAGCACACTAATAAGCGCATTCCTATTATTGCCGGTTCCGGTGGCAACTCCACTGCAGAAGCGATAGTATTGACGACGTTTGCTAAAAATATTGGCGCAGATGCTTCGTTGCAAGTGGTGCCATATTACAATCGTCCTACGCAAGAGGGCATGTATCAGCATTTCAAAAAAATCGCTGAATCAGTCGATATTCCTGTCATTTTGTACAATGTGCCTGGCCGTACGATTGCGGATATGTCGAATGAAACCATGCTGCGTCTGGCGCAGGTTCCTGGCATTATCGGTGTTAAAGAGGCAAGCGGTAATATTGGCCGTGACACAGATTTGATTCGTCAGGCACCTTCATCCTTTGCAGTTTATTCGGGTGATGATGCGACAGCAATGGCATTGATGTTTTGCGGCGGCAAGGGAAATATCTCTGTTACGGCTAACGTTGCACCGCGTGCTATGCATGAACTGTGTGTTGCCGCAATGCGTGGTGATATCAAAGAAGCGATTGCCATCAATAATCGCATGATTCCATTGCACAATAAACTGTTTATTGAGCCAAATCCTCTACCTGTAAAATGGGCAATGACTGAAATGGGTCTGATACCAACTGGTATGCGCTTGCCATTGGTTCCATTGGCTGAGCAATATCATGAGACTGTTCGTGCCGCTTTGCGTGAAGCAGGCGTATTACAATAATGTTGCTGAAACGGGTATCTATCTGTTACCTGATTGGCGTCGATTCAGATTTTAATTGATAATAATTTGTAGGGATTTTCACATGGCAAAAAGCTTTGTTGCTAAAAAAGGGATGATTCGTGCTTTAGCACTGGCTGGCGTGATCAGTTTAAGTGGCTGTAGTTCTGTTGGTAATATCCTTGAGTCAGACCGTATCGATTACAAAAGTGCAAGCAAGGCAACTGCCGTTTCTTTGGAAGTCCCGCCAGATTTGACGCAGATCCGCAGGGATAGTCGTTTTTCTATTCCTGAGGCGAATCAGGGTAGTGCCACTGCATCCAGTTACAATTTGCAAAAAGGTGGCAATGGTGCGATAACGGCATCAGCAACATCGATAATTGCGCCAAATCAAATACAGGATATGCGTATCGAGCGTGATGGGTCGCAGCGATGGTTGATTGTTAAGCAGACGCCAGAGGCATTATGGCCACAGTTGAAAGATTTTTGGCAAGAGCTTGGCTTTTTGATTAGTGTCGAAAATCAGTCTGCAGGTGTGATGGAAACTGACTGGGCCGAAAATCGCGCTAAAATTCCTCAGGATATTCTGCGTAATACGTTAGGTAAGGTTCTTGACTCTTTGTATTCAACCGGAGAGCGTGATAAATTTCGCACCCGCATTGAGCGTACTGCAAACGGGAATGTTGAAATCTACATAAGTCACCGCGGGGCACAAGAAGTGCTGGTTGGAAATCAAAAAGATAGTACTGCCTGGACGCCGAGAGCATCTGACAGTGGTCTTGAGGCGGAGTTTTTGTCACGCTTAATGGTGCGCTTGGGTTCCGATAGTGAGCGAGCTAAGGTGGTCGTTAATGCCGCATCGCCATTAAAGCTTCGTTCCAAGTTGTTAAAGGAAAATAATTTAAGTTACGTTGAAACAGATGAAGGTTTTGACCGTTCATGGCGTCGAGTTGGTCTTGCGCTAGATCGCATCGGATTTACGGTAGAGGATCGTGATCGCTCACAGGGTTTGTATTTTGTTCGTTATATTAACCAGGATATTGATGCAAAAACCAAGGGAGCTAGTGATGGTATGCTTTCTAAGCTGTTCTCATGGGGAAGTAGTGATGCTACAAAAAATGCTCAAAAATATCGCATCCTCGTGAAAGATTTTGGTGAGGTTAGTCGCGTAACAGTGCTCGGTAATGATGGGAAGATCGAAATATCTTCGGTAGCGGATAAAATTTTGTTATTACTTAATGAGCAATTGAAATAAATTTCTTGGCAGTTCAGCTATGAAAACGTGAACCATTTAATGGTTTGCGTTTTTTTTTAATAAAAATGGTGGGATTTTTTGAAAAATTACTCAATGTTCTCGACAGTCTGTTTTTTTAATACTAAAGGTGTTTCTGATGAACTTGTCAGTTTGAAAAGTAATGATGCCTAGTATAGGGTGGTTGGTGAATGCTGGCTAGTAATTCGATTTTCAAATCAGATTCGCTAGCTATAGCCTCGTCTCGTCAAGACAATGATTTCAGTTACGGTTATTTTCAATCTCGAAACAGAATAAAAAAAAGCCGACTTTTAAGTCGGCTTTTTAAAGTAATAAAAAAATTACTTTGCAGAAGCTGCAGAAGCAGCTGCGCCTACTGAAGCTGCTGCTGTTTCAACTGCTGCTGCGGCTACGCCTACGGAAGCAGCTGCAGCATCAACTGTTGCAGCTGCAGCAGTTGCTGTAGATGCTGCTGTTGCAGCTGCTTCAACAACTGCTGCTGGCGCTGATGCAACTGGAGCTTCTTCTTTTTTGCCGCAAGCAGCTAAAGTGATTGCCAACAGGGATACGAGCAGAAATGATTTTTTCATGTTAGTGCTTTCAATAAGTAGATCAAAAATAATATCAAAATTCAAGATGAATAATTACCGGTAATTATCGCTCTATAGGTTAATTCGTTGGCGCAATATCAAACAGATATTGCGGCCCCTACGAAAGTTTCCTAACGCAAGATTATAATGATTTTTTCAGTAATAGAATAGCTATAGATGCGTTTTTACTCTCTATATAGAAATTATTTCAGAAAAAATTAATTTTCTTATTAAAACCGAACAACGATTTGAGTAAAAGAGATAGTTTCTGTAAAAAAACATCATTTTCTATTTAAAATTATTTGCTTAGCTTTTACTCTCATTTAATTCCAGCCAACCGTCTTCATACCACATGCAAAATGCTTCGAGTGCATCGGTGGAGGCTGAATTCATATCTGCAGCATCCAAGTACCTTTGATTTGCTAGTTTGCTCAGACTTAATTTATCTTCCTTGCCAACAGCAAAAGATTCACCATTAATAAAAACATGCTTTCCTTTGTAAAGCATTTGTGTCTTCAAAGAAAGTGAAACACCATTTTTTTGCGCAGACTGGGTAAAACGTTTTAGTGTAAGCGTCTTCGGAGAAGACGTGAAAAAGACGTTGGATTTGGGCTCTGTCAGATGTTCGCCCAAAAAGATCGTCATATCATCTTTTGTGAATTTGATTTTAGCCAGTTGTTCTGCAATGGTATCGAGCATTTCCGTACTTATTTCGGCTGGACGCGGACTGGCTTTTAAATCCGGATCGGCGTAACGACCGGGTAAATCAATGGAGTCAGACATAAAGTGAAGAAAAGCTTCACCCAGTTCCTGAAATGAGGGCGCACGAAAGCCGACAGAGTAAGTCATGCAGTCGCCGATCGCTATGCCATCATGAGCGTAGTGTGGCGGCAAATACAGCATATCTCCCGGCTCCAATACAAACTCTTGTTCTGGTTGGAAGTTGCGCAGGATTTTTAAAGGCATGCCTTCGACGATGGATAAATCTTTTTGTGCGCCAATTTTCCAACGGCGCTGACCATGTGCCTGTAGTAAAAACACATCATACGAATCAAAATGCGGACCAACACCACCACCATCTTTAGCATAGCTGATCATTAGATCATCAAGTCTGGCATCTGGAATGAAGCTAAATTGACGCAAAAGTGCGTCTGCTTGTCGATGATGTAAGTTGACACCTTGAACCAGCAAGGTCCAGTCTTTTTTTTCTTTTACTGGTAATTGATCAAACGGACCATTTTTCATTTCCCAATGTTGCTTGAAAAAACTGATCAGTCGAGACTCTACATCATCCCGCCTGGCGAGATCGAACAATTCTTCGACGCTCAATAGAGGGGTGAAGTCAGGCATTGCCTGTCGAATTAAGAGCGGTTTTTTATGCCAGTATTCGTTGAGGAACTGGTCAGGGGTGAGGCCGCCTAACAGCGGTAATTTATTAGATAATTTTTTCATATTCGTATTATAGGCGTGGCTGTGCAGCACAAACGGTATAATCTGTTTGCGAACTAAATTTTAAGGAATTAGCATGAAAATAGTCAAAAACACGGTCGTTACGGTGCAATATAAACTGTCCGATGCTCAGGATAATCTGATCGAAGACGGCTTGGAACCAATGGTGTATTTGCATGGTGGCTACGAAAATACTTTGCCAAAAATAGAAGAAGCCTTGGAGGGCAAGGAAGCTGGTTTTAACACCACGATACAGGTCGAGCCAGCGGATGCGTTCGGCGAGTACGATGCTGAGTTGGTCAAGGTTGAACCGCGTAATCGCTTGCCCACACCTTTGGAAGTCGGTATGCAATTTGAGGGTATGCCTGATGGCGATGATGAAGATAGTCCCTTGTTGTTTACGGTAACGGATGTTGCTGATGATAAAGTGGTGCTGGACGGCAATCATCCGCTGGCTGGAATTTCACTGCGCTTTACACTGAATGTTACCGATGTGCGCGCTGCCAGTGACGAAGAAATGGCTCACGGACATGTACACGGTGCACATGGTCATCATGAAGATGATGATGATGAGGACGATTCGGGAAACGAATATCGTAGTCATCCGATTCATTAATGTTGATTTTTGTTAAAAAAACCGCAGCACCTACGCGTTGCGGTTTTTTTTATGTCGCGTCAGTGTTTGGACTTTTAAATTTCACATTTATCCAAATAAACCATGTAAATACCAAACGGGATCGCTATCAGTATTAGTCTGATTCTGCGAAGGGCTGATCCGTTCACGATAGATCCAACAACGTAGATACTCGGCATTTTCTGCTATAAAGTAATCACGTGCTACCAATTGCCCATTCCACCAGCCAGCTTCTATTCTTTCTGCTGGCGAAAGTATTTTTAGCGGACTGCCATAGCAAGGGCGATGCTGGCGCATTGGCAAAGCCAGGGCTTGCGGTAATAGCCATGTAGGTCGATTCATCATATTGCCAGCCTGTGTTGTCAGACAGAGTGGTTTACGTACTTGCATCACGGAGATCCAGCAATTCGCTACTTCTGGTCGGTAATCCGCTTGTGGTGCGGCCTGCAAGACATTCTCAGCTCCTAGCCTTGCCACTAGCAGTTCTAATAAACGATGGTGTTCTTCCTGCGTGCCGCCTGGCTCTGGAAATAAGGATGCTGTGGGTGTTTGCATGGTTTCTAGCTGCGTCGCATGTAGACTGATAGCGATAACTGGCGCATCAAGCTTGAGTCGCGCCAGGTGCTCTTTTAATAAATTCGATAAATGTTCTTCTCGCCAGGTGGCTTCTGCCAGTGCGATATCTAGTTGCGTAGGGCGTATGGCTAGACGGCCTCGCTCGTGTTCTAAGCATAAATGAATTTTTGCTGTGGCAAGTCGCTTACTGGATAACCAACCATTCAGTTGTACCAACAGGCTGCGGGCAAAATTCAATATAGCTTCGACATGCTGTATCCTGTCTGGCAACTCGGTGCGTGCGGTAAATTGTGGCGGCACTTCTAGCCACTGATGCAGTTCGCTGCCCTCCCCATATGCACAATCTAAAGTATCCAATAGCGCTTTACCGCAACGTCTTTGCAAACCGGCGCGAGGTAACCGCCGCAGTGCGCCTAGATGCTGGCAGCCGATTCCTTGCAACCATTCGAGCCACGGTTGGGCGGAGGGCAGCAAAACGACGGGCAGAACATCAAGATGACGCGTTAGTTTATGCAAACTGAGGCAATATTGGCCGCGCCGCGTTGTTGCCGTGTGCGCCAATAACCACGCACCACGCGCGGTGGGAGCGCAGCCTAGGGTAGCGGTAATGCCCAGCATTGACATAGTTTGCATCACCAGTCGACAGAGTTTTCGCACTCCGCCAAATAAGCTCAGACTAGCACCGATATTGATCAGTATGCTGGCTTGTTCCGCCTCGGCTACCTGTGGAGAATACTGCAACAAAGCGATTGACACGGTTTGTAAAACAGCATTTTCCTGATCTATTTCACGTTGTTTAAACAACGCATCCGGTAACAACATGTGCACGCTACTACGTCGCATACCTAGCTGAACTCCTGCTGCCTGCGCAAAAGCTGAAATCGCTATGACACGATCTCGTTCCATGATTACTACACCCGAATCAACTAACCAATTCGGACGAAATGCTTCGATGGAGATTAAAGGCATCTGCAGCGCCAGCCATAGTCGTGGCAGTACCTGAGGCTGTGCGTGTATTGATGTTGGCATGGAGGTCTGCATCAGCATTGTCATGAGAGTACATGGATGGGAGTCTTGCTATGGGAATCACTAAGGGTTTATCGCTTTGTCTGCCGCGACGCTTGATAAACTCAATTTGTAAACCGTGCAAGACGGGTTTGACCTTGAGTCGTAATGGTGCTGGTGACGGCATAAGCGCATAGTCCGACGGGCGCACCATGCAAAACAAAGTTCGCCCGCTTTGAGCTGCTAAATGCAGGCGACGTAAGGATTCGGTTTTTACCTGGCTTTGCCAGAACAGCAGCGCGTCGCAACTACCGCTACGCAAAATTTGCTCAGCTGCCCACAGTGCATCGACATGCTTGTTGCCTCGTACCCACAACAACTGAGAAACATCCAGACCTAACTCTGATAACGCTAATGCTTGCGGTTGATAAGGCGCTTGCAGGAACACGATGTGACCTTGCTTCAGGCTGGACAAAGCTGGTTGCAATAAACGCAATTCTGCAGTGCCATGATGCTGTATCAATAGTTCAGTCAATGCTCCGGCAGGCCAGCCCCCGCCTGGAAGTTCTAAAGATAATGCGGCATAACCGCTTTTCACATACGCCCCCGTACCACGAGCAAGCTGAGAGGCGCGCCATAGCGACGGATGTATCGTTTCTGGCGAAAGTGAAGAAGTTGATGTCATAAAAAGCTGAATCAAGAAATAATTTATACTGATAATACGTACAGTATATTATCTTATTCAAACATATTCCAAGTTTTCTGATTGCTGTATGGTTACAACAAAATATATATACTGATTGCATATACAGTACTTTGTGATAAAGTACGAATCAAGCACTATCAACCATTCACAGAATTCGAAAAAATCACGAAAGCGGAGATTGACTCACATGACAAACCTTGAACATTCCTTTGATGCGCGTTTTAGCTTGCAATATGCCCCGACTTCATTCTTGATGCGTTTAGGGCGGCGTGAGATTTTTGTCTGCCTGGATTTTAGACAGCGTTATTACCGCGTGAACCCGATCATGGATTGTTCCACCGGCGTGCAAGCGGGGCATTTGGAAATTTTACTGTTTCGTAAATGGCTGGTCATTCTATCCAAAGCGAAGTGGTAAAAAAATGCAAAGAGAGTGCAGCTACTCATACGACAAGGTCTCACACGAAGGCTGTGAGCTGAAGTCAACGTCATTAGCTGGGCATTTTTGCGCTCATCGTTACGCTGCAATCAGTAAGTTTTTTTGCAGTGGGAATCATATTTTAGGCATTCCGTAAGGCAAGTGCCCCTGCATAGCCTTGTGGCAAATTGAGTGTACTGATAGTGCAATCCTCTAACGCTGACGCTAGTTGTGGTGACCATTCGGCCAATGCCCGGCCATGACATTTTAATTTGGCTTCTTGCACGGCCCATTCAAAGGCGAAACAGTACGCTTGTTGAGATAAGGGTGCGTCGCTTATTTGTTCGGATCGCCGTTTGCCCAGATAAAGCTGAGCGACAGCTTGCCATTCGATTTGATCGTCAATCCGTGCCAGATCGACTCCGACGGTCGCGCCATGACAAATGGCGGCGATAGATAAACCTTGTTCATGGCCGATGGAAATACTGATTGGATAGTCAGGTAATGTTATTTGCAGATTTTTATCTGGCGCTTGTCCTGGTACATGCTTCAGATTAATTTGTGTTGCCGAGCAATGATAGGTGCTGCAAAGTAGGTCTGTCAGTGCCGCCCGAATTTGTTGTCTGATCAAATTGCGTGCTACCGCTTTATCGGCTGAACTTTTGCTTGCGATACTAACTATCACTAACTGACGTTCTGCCAAGGCCTGAAGCGCGAGCTTGCGCTGCTCTGGCCAAGCATGAACAGTCAGGGGCGGCATCAATTTAGTTTTGTGCAATCGCAGCCGGGCAACCGCGCCAGCTTGATTTCGCAGGAATAAATTCCCCCTTCATTACGAGTGTCAGCGCACCGAGTTTGGCATCATCACCCACCACGGCACTATAAAGTACCGAACTACGTGGGCCTATATAGACGCGCTCACCGATGTTGACGATATCGATCTTCATCACCCTGTCTTCAAATAAATGCGTTTGCGGGCAGGCCAAAGCATTTATTTCACTATATGCACCTATCCTGACACAGTCAAATTCGGTGATGTCTGTGGTGTCCAGATAGACACCTTTGCCGATTTTGCAACCTAATAAATTTAACGCCAGTGGTAGCCATGGAGTACCACGTAGATAACGCATAAAGTTTGGTACGGCGATACCTTCATACATATTGGTAATGGCTTCGGAGAACCAGACAAATTTTGTCCACATAGGAGTACTACTTTTTTGATAACGAAAAATCACCAGCCACTTCAATGCCAGCACAAAAGCAAAACAGCCTACCCCGTACAATAAACCTGCCAGCGCCAAGTAAAACACCACCTCGGCCCAACGGTCATCACCTGCCAGTGGCATCAAATCAAGCACAATGGTATAACCGACAGAAATTACCATGGCATGCGGTGCAATGATGCGAAAGGTTTCAACCAAGGTGCGACCAAGGCGTCGTAAAGCCGAGGGATGAAAGGTCAGTTCCTCCGGAAAGCCTATGACTTCTTCGCGCGCGGGCAAATGGATCGCAGGTGAACCCAGCCAGGTGTCGCCTTCGCGCATTTGCTGATTGGCAGGGGCGCTGCTATGCACGCCGATCAGGACATTTTCAGGCAAGATGGTGCCGTCAGGGATATACGCGCCATTCCCCACAAAACTACGACGTGAAATAACGGTTGGTTTCATACTCATCCAGCCACCATCAATTTGTTCATCACCGAGTAATACGGCATCGGCAATGAAGGTCTCATCACCTAGTGTCAACATATCAGGCACCACGCCAAGGGCAGTCGAAATCTCTGCCCCTTTACCCACTTTAGCTCCCAACAGGCGATACCAGAAGGGCGCGTAGACCGTGGCATACACACCATGCAAAACATTCAGGCTTGATTCCTGAATTTGATTCACTAGCCATTTGCCGCAATATGTATTGCCATGTACCGGGTAACTACCCGCCTTCAACTTGGGTAAAACACTCCAGCGTATTCCCGCAGAGAGGAGGGCGGTGCAAATGATTAAGATTGCGGTGGCAGGAAAAGCGAGTAAAAAATATTTTGTTAATTGAAACGAAATAGAGTTACCTTGTAACCATGGAAAGTTATCTGCGCTATCAATCCAATCGATTGCGACAAAACTAGGAAAAACCGGTAAGAAGAATAGGGCCGTAATGAATAAACTGCCGAAAACAAAAAATACCGATTCGCCATATAAACGCAACTTAGATACCATTGGGCGAGGGGGGATTGATGCAGGATCAAACGCCCCGATGTCACGCGCTGGTGAGCCGCGCCAGATCCGATTTGCCGGAATAACTTGCCCTTCGCTTAAGGCCGATTGCCCTTCTAAGTGACCAAAATCTGCAATTGACACGCCACCTTCCAGTACCGAGTAGGAGCCCACGCAAGAGGCATGGCCGAGGCTGATCATTCCTAACCGTAATTCGCCATGTTCAACCCGTGCATTTTCAAAATTACTGGCGTTTCCTATACTTACATTGTCACCAATAGTTAATAAGTCTGGAACACGCAGGGTGATCGATCCAATATTGACATCTCGACCGACTTTTGCTCCCAAGGCTCTTAACCACCAGACGTATAGTGAAGACCCGCTCAGCATATAAACAGGTGCAGCTTCGACTAAACGGTCTGCCAGCCACCAGCGATAATAAGTGACGCCCCATAGTGGATAGCGTCCTGGTTTCAGTCGACCGACAATTAGCCATTTTCCAGCGATGGCAATACCGAATTCGAATAAGGTCAGCAGTAAAAATGCGCCTACCGATAAAAAAATTGCTCTAACTATCGAGTCCCCAGGATCTCCTGTTAAAAAATGATAGGCAAAAAAAGGTGCCAGCCATTGCACCATGCGCATCGCCACCAACCAAGGAATCGCAACAGCCTGTGCTGCGCCACAGAGCCAGCGCTTGACACTCGATGGTGGTATCCATGCTTCAGCCTCGACGGTGCCGGTGCTCTGTGATAGCGCCAGCACCGCGCCGATTTGACCAATGTGACGATGCTGATAAATATCGCTGATTTTAAAATAAGCGAATCGCGTATCTGCGCGCAATGCCGACACCAACCGGGCCGCCAACAAAGAATGGCCACCAAGATCTGAGAAGAAATCTAACTCCCGGCGTATTGGCTGGCCAGGAAATAGTTTACTTAACGCTGCAAACAAGACTTCTTCTGCAGGGTTGGTCGGGCTATCTGACTCAGTAGAGTTAGTCAGAACGCTTAAAATCCTGTTTTTAAGCTGTTTGCGATCAATTTTTCCTGAAGTCAGGCGCGGCATTTCGATCAGGCTTTCAAATCTGCCTGGCACCATGTAGGGCGGCAAAACTGCGGCAAGGGCAGCGCGCAGAGTAGCGGTAGATAATATAGTTCCGAGTTCTGGTACGATGAAGGCGATTAAATGATCGATGCCTTCTTCCTGGCGCAATATTACTGCCACCGTGCCGACGCCAGGCTGCTGGGCCAAGACTGCTTCGATTTCACCTAACTCCACCCGGAATCCGCGAATCTTGACTTGATCATCTGAGCGTCCCAAACACTGCACACTGCCATCCGGCGCAATACGGGCTAAATCTCCGGTTCTGTACAAACGGTGGTCTTGCTCTCCGCTAGCCCAGGGATTAGTGAGAAATTTTTCGGCAGTCAGATCTGGCCGACCGAGATAGCCGTCGGCCACCCCTGGCCCAGTGATACATAATTCACCCACTTCGCCGCGTGGTAATAAATGCAAACCGTTTTCTACGGCTGGATCGATCACCAATAAACCATAATTGGGTAAAGGGCGACCAATCGTCACTGGCTCGTTCAGATGCAATTCGGCCAGACTGGCAGAGACGGTCGCCTCGGTAGGGCCGTAGGTATTAAATAACTGGCGACCAGGTTTGATCCAGCGCGCTACCAGCGATTCCGGGCACATCTCCCCGCCCAGATTGATGATGCGCAGGCTGGGAATATCTTGATTAAACAAGGCCAGCAGAGTCGGGACTGCATGCAATACCGTTACCTGATTCTGCTCCAATGCTTGCGGCAGCGCATCTGGATCAATCGCGATCTCTCTAGGGGCGATCCATAAGCTTGCACCAACCAGATAACTGATCCAGATTTCTTCAAACGACATGTCAAAAGCAACGGAAAATCCTTGATAGACGCGATCCTTGCTTTGTATCCCTAAAACGCTGTTTTCGCTGCGTAAAAAATGGCAAATGCTGCCTTGGGTAATCGCAATGCCTTTGGGTTTTCCGGTAGAGCCTGAGGTGTAAATAACATAGGCAGGATGTGTGGGTAACACCCCTTGGCGTCGTCGCAAAGGGATTGCAGAGGGCTTGAGTAATTGTTCTGCTGCCCAGATAGTGCAATGTAGCGCACTCAAATTAGGCGCAAAAGCAGCACAACTGAGTATCCCAAAGGCGTTTGCATCTTCTAAACATACTGCAATCCGCTCGACTGGCGTATCCGCATCAAACGGTAACCAAGCCGCCCCTGTCTTTGCGATCGCCGCTTGCATCACTAAGAGATCTATACCTCTGGGCAGCCATAGACCAATAATCTGCCCTGGGCGCACGCCAGCCTCGATCAAGTGCGATGCTGCACAATCGGCCCAGGCATTAAGTTGCTGATAGCTGATTACACGCTCTTCAAAAATCAAGGCGGGTTGATCTGCACTTCTCGCAGCGCTAGCCTCAAGCAAATCTGCCAGCACTTCATGGCGGATTAAATCAGCTTGATGTGCGCCGTAAAGAATGTCAGGAGATGGCGATGCAATCGAGTTTTCAACAATGACAGGTGCGCTGGCGTGGGGCATAAAAAATGTGAAAATGAGTGGAACTAGGCTAGTAAATTGATCAGGAATGAGGCGATTTTTTATTTTAGTAGTATTGCTTCATCAAATTGACCGTCATTCCCTGACACTTTACTTTGCAAGGGCGTTAACAGTGGATCAGTTTAGCATTTGCCTGCTGTCATGCGTTAGGTTTTGCAATGGCTGTTTGTAATTACGCAGCATTTCATTGTTTAAAGTTTGAGTGCCATCAAATTCTGTTCAATCTCGGCAAACAGTGGTCGTGCGGCGCTACTACTTTGAGCACAACGCGCCTGCAGCGTTAGCATAGCGTTGACGGTATCTTGTGACTCAATGGGAGCAAGGGATCGTTGCAGCAATTCTTCCAGTAAGCAGGCAAAGGCACGTACCTCAATACGTTGCAGCGCATGAGCTTGTACCTGGTGTTCTTGTGGGAAAAAATGCCGTACCAAAATCGCCTAACAAGCAGTCCCCGAAGTTGTTATGCAAAATATTACCTGAGTAGTTACAAAGTTTAGAACGTCTTGCAAATGCTACTTATAGCGCATGCAGTACTATCGGTAGTATTTGATATTTTTAGGAATGGGGCGCGTGATGGCAATGAATAAAGTGCAGTTTCAACAAGGACTTTCAATTGATGATTTCCTCAAAAAAATGGTACCGAGGAACAGTGCGAAAAGGAGCAGTGCATGAAAAATAGCCAAATTCCTGTCAAGACGAAAATCGATATGAAATCTTAAAATTAAACTCCAATTCAGAGAGTCTTGGTGATCACTCTTAAGGATTCTTGCCAACGAAGAAAAGCTAAAGCTGTACATGTTGCCTGAGCAACATCACGCGTCTGAACATCGGCTTGGTCCAACGAAATTTTCTGCAGCGCTTTACACAACCATTCCTTATCAATCCATTCCCACGCAAGCAGTGAGCCATACAATTCTATCTTCAGTAATTCTACCGCTGCGTTACGTTTCAATAAGTCGAGGTGTTCTGGGCAAAAGGGTTTTTTGTCCGTTCTCATACTCAACTCAGGCGGAAAATGTTTGCTTAAGATACTTCTTACAATCACTCGTGACTGGCCATTCCGATCGAAAAACTTCCCTGGTAAAGCGGCAGAAAGTGATACGAGTTCAGGGGCTCGAAATGGTAATAATCGGCGTAATCCGTTAATTGAGGTCATTTCGGTATTTAAAGCGGCCTTGGCATATCCTTGAGGAAAACCTATTGCCTGCTGACGATGACTTGATGGCCCTGATAGCCCATTTGCAGGTAACTTTTTAGTCATACCTGCAGGCAAAATCATTCTTTTTTCCCTGGAGAGTCGAATATGAAATAAGTCCGATATATCAGCAACAATCCAGCGCCTGAATGCGCGCTTACTTTGTTGTAAAAAATGAGAGATTTTTCTTCTCCAATTTTGCAATACGGAGTTATTGACACAAGATCGTGTCAAGGATTGCTCGCCAAAACATCCATCTAAAATTGCATCGGCACCTGCGGCATAAGCGGCTGCAAACAGTTTTTCATATAGATAATGACGCGGACTATGAATCGGGGATTCTGCCGTATCGAAGTGTTGAGATGACGGAAAATACACGCTTTTATCACTATCCGGCGAGACATAGTAAACCTCAATTCCCAACGTCTTCGCCACCATCTCGATCCACCGACGTTCATCCTGTATCCCACTATGCTTACTTGCTACCGATGATATCGCAATCAAGCGCTGATCCGGGCGCAACTCAGTTGCCGCCAGCCAAGCCAATAAGGAGGAATCCATACCACCGCTCAGTAATACTGCAATAGTCTTGTGACGTCGGATGCGATTGCGAACTGCACGACGAGCGCGCATTTCCATCTCATTCACTGCATCATCGAAATTACCGTGCCATTCTTCGGCCTGCAATGGCTTAGCCCAGATCGATTGAGTATGAGCGCCCAAACGTATCGAGTGAATCGAGCCAGGCAAAAGACTGATAACTTCGCGCTGCCAAGTACGGCCATCCAACTTGCTCCTTAAAGGCGCTCGCCCCAATAACAGCAGCAACCCTAAATCATCGAACCCTTTAGGTAACCACGGCAATGCTTGCAGATGCCGGATGGAGGATGATAAGGCGACACAGCCATCAACAGATACGAGATAAAGAGCGTCGCGCAGGTTACGCGATACGGCAACAGTAAGCTGGTATTTGATGGCATCCCAAACCCAAAAGGTCCATTGTCCCTCTATTAAATTGAGACCCGACTCACCAAAGTGGCGGATGGCAGCCCAAACAAGCTGCCCGGCAGAGGTAGCAAAAGGGAGATCTAGCAAATTGGCCAACACTTCACGGTTATCAAGATCCCCCATAAATCCGGTCACATATTCTGCATCGACAACGTATCCGGTATCGCCTTTTAAAGGAGTTGAATCGACAAATATAAAACCAGCCGTTTCGTTCTGCCACTGATTGTCGCCTGAACCTGAATTTTCCATTTCAAGCCAGAAACGCTCTTCATTATTTAAAAATTCTTGATCAAGTTTGAACAATCCATAAAGCCCGTCCCTCATGTTGATTTTCCCTTCAAAAACCAACCTGCATAGACAATCCTTGACTCTGCAGAGTGAATTTCTTGAACCCTATGTTCAAGTTCACGATTAATCTCGAAAATAACTGCGGTTCCCAAAGTGCTGTGCAGATGGCTAAACAGAAGTTCTTTCGTTTTCTTGCGACGGATTTGAAATTCTCCTCCCTGATAGGGACGATCAGAAAGGCAAATTGTTATAGCTAAAGCCCGGCGTTCATCGTTCATGTCATCATGCCAATCTAAACATTGGCCATGACTCAAACGCATGACAGCCCCCTCAACGCCGATAATCGGATCACAATCTAATAGATTCTCGAGCCACCGATACAATGCAGGACGAGCTAAAACAAGATTCAATATGCTGCTTGCCCGATTATGTTTTCCCACATCCTGAATTCCAACAGGGATCACTCTTGGGAAATATTCAATTGTCTCAAGGATTTTTTGCAATTTATTCAGCAACTGATGCTCTAAAATATCCGACAAAATTATTGCGTGCGTGTGCTGGAAGCGCTGCTGCAACTTCAGAAACTCATTAGTATCGTCACGTATATGAGTGGAAGTTGAAGCGATGCTCAGCATAAAGTATCCAATTTGGCGGCTGCAACTGCGCCTAAAAAAGCAAGTGATGCAGGCGTAAGAGTGACGCTTTTCGCATAGTTCGAAATAGACAAGTCTTTTCCATCAATGCGTCGAATATCTGTCGGTGCAGCGGGTAGCTCAAGTGTTGAAATTCGCTCAAAATCACGATTAAAAAAATGAACCCTGCCAGGAATATCAATTCGATTACGGCGGGTTGCATAGACAGAAGACCCCACCACGATCTGATCTTGATCTACGGAAAGTCCGCGCGTCATCATATTGTCCACTTGCACCAATTTACGTTCGTGACTGATCAGCGTCCCAGACAGAGAATTACATACAAGCAAAGATCCATCTTCTAAGACCAGTAAATTATGACAGCCCTTACCGGGCAATAAAAATTGATGGATAGGCTGTAAAGCCTGATTGCAAACTAGTACACGGCTAGGCCTGCCGGTATCCTTACCGCCATTGTGCAGCAACAATAAAATATATTTTCCGACACCGAGCAAAGAGTTGCAGTGCACATATCCCTTATCCCATGACTTATATGCTGCCGAAGGCATGGGATAATAGGTTTTAGCTTCTTGAAAACATGGTGAGTAAACAATTATTCGTTGTTGATATGTATCGACAACATGCAGTTTGTCGCCAATAAAATCAATTTGATGGCAACCATTATCTAAGCCTTCGGCGACGCATCGAGTCGATAGTATTTTGGTCCCATCAAGCTGAAAAGCCAAGATTCTCCCCACATTATTACGATCTCGAGGCCTGTCGGTCGATTCAAATGCATACAAAATGTTATTAAACAGTGTTAGTCCAAAGTAGAGACCTTCAGCAACTAGCTCCCACCTGGAGGTATTAACGGCATAGAGTCCCTGACGCGACGCAACAAAATGACTAAGAGGTGACCTCATCTATTAAATTTTCTTTTTATGTTTCTTGCGTGGGACACAATTTTGGAACGCAAAGCGAAGGCAGTAAATCGACCATTTTTAACAGTACCGGTTCAATGATTTCATTCGACACCCGCAACTCATCTTCATTTGCCATTGCTCTTTTTGTCCAGGCGTCATCGCTAAATATTTTATTTTTCTTGTGTGATTTTGAATGGAAGCGGCCACATTCACGCATCGTCAATACATCCGATGGGGATAGGTGAATGTTGAAATATGGCGCGACATGAGTCCAAATGGCATCTGGCAAACATGCATAATCCAGCAGTTTTATGTTACTCGACAACAGTACGTGTCGACACATATTCGCCATTAACTTGGCCGTTCGTTCTAATGGAGAGTAATCATTTATATTTTTTAACAAGGGAAGGCCAAGATGAACTTCCTTAACGATATCAGTATTACCAAGTGGATTAAGTCGAGCCGAAACCAAGACTTCAACTGGATTACGATACAAAAAAATTGTTGGGACACGCGGAAAAGCCGACTCAATATCTGCAATATATAACGCCATTAAACCGGGCCACTTAATAACAAGATAATCGGCATAAGCTGCCAACGCATCAAGGTGAAGCGCCATTAGTTGCCTCAGCCAGTTTACCCTCTGTTTCAAAGTGCCATGAGAACTATCCAGCAACTGCTGAAAAACGAAAGGTTCGCTAATCGAAATACAACTGTTTAAGGCACTGAAAACATTGGAAACCAGGGTAGAACCGCATCGATTAAAATGATAAACAAATCCACCAAGCGTCATCGCAGCATGAAATTCCGGCCCACTCTCATCAAGTGAAATCAAACCGGCGACTCGTATTTTCGCGGCCAAAGTTTGCGACCAAAAAGGTAAACTTAATGATTCTTCAGTAATCTCAACCATTTTTAATAATGGCCGTCCATTTAGCCAGACAAGCTCACCAGGAACAATAATGGGATGACTATTTGCCATGGGCAAAAAATTCAAAAATTTGTTTTGTCATATTTTTTACGCTCAAGCCATCAATAGGTGGATGCACCTGCAAACCAAGGAATCGAACTTCCCTATTCAAATTCATGATTTTTTGCACTCTTTCTCTTTGATATGGAAGGTAATTCATTAACCCTGGCCGAAAAAGATTAGATAGCAACTTTTTATAATTTTGAAAAGGATGCAGATCAATATCAAATTTCCCAAATTTGGAATCAAGAAAAATAATAGCGTCCAATGGCACACCGACCGATGGAGGGACCATTAACATTTCCACTAAATATTTACCAAATAAATTAGTCCCAATTTTTTTATTAAAAATTTCAGAGTCCGATAATTTTTTTGCAGCAGGAGCAGCAAGACGTACATTTGTTCGTCCGCCATGCAACAATACCCGCCCATCTGTCTCGAAACAAAGGGCACTTAAGTCATCCGAAATCATTTTTCCGCCAAACCCTATCAAGCTTGAGGCGATACTTGATTTACCCAATCCTGAGTGACCACATATAAGCACTGCACGTCCGTCTATTTCTACTGCTGAGCCATGGATAGGGATTCTGCCTTTAAAAGCGAGAATTGCAGCGACAACCGTGCCATAAAAAAACGAAGGCATGTCGCCGTCCCAAGCTGAGCCTAAAAAAACATCTAACCGATCAGGTAGATAAAAATCAAATAGGGCAAAGTCATCGGCATAAAATCGAAATCCATTATCAAAAACTTCTGATCGCCCCCACATAGCGATAAGCTCTCGCTCTAGCGGCTTATCATCAAGCACTCGGATTTTTATATCCGGCAAAGTGTCTGTTGCTGAGTGTTCAGAAAATTGGGTCAAATAAATCGTACTATCCCATTGCAATCCAAAAGCAATATGACAGCTAATCGTCGAGCCTTGCATCCAGTTACCCCAATTCGGCGACAAACCACGAATCTAAAAACAATTGTAAAAAATGTGCTGTCATTGAAATTTATTTAAAGAAAACTGACTATGACGTTTTTTTGATCAAGCCACTATTCTCGAGTATAGTTAAAAATTCTGCCGTTTCAGCAAGACATTTTTCTTGAGATACATGATAAATAGATGTTAATTTAACAACCAAATCTTCTAGTGACTGTGGAGTCTCCAGTAACTGTAAAATTGACTTGCCTGTTTTTGCAAACGAATAATATTTTCCATTTTCTATAACAAGCGCGACAAAATGCTCATCAAGATTAGTAGCGCAAAAATCGCCACTCCAAACATAGCTGGTGTTTGAATTCATAAAACTTCCTTCAACGAATAGTAAAACTGCTCCCAGCAAACTGTTGGGAGTTTAATCAAATGGGCTTGTTAGTAGCGGTACAAAGTGCCGTCATAAATTCGACTTCCCGATCACCAAGCACAACATCACCCTCGCGCCGATACCAAGCAAATATTTTAAATGTTTTTTGAGACAAAATAGATGTGATCGTTTTAAATACTGTCGCTTCTTTACCCAACAAACTCAATACCCTGGCACGGTGACGCTGCGCCAGGATCGCTAAAATTGCCTCTGCGCCTTTTAGCTCAACGAAAGGAGATTGATTTGAGGATTGTGTTGGTGTGCGCGTCAACAAAAACAATGCTGCCAAAGGAGAGGAAGCGAGCGTCCTCTCCTTGGCAACAAACATCTCATGCCGTGTTGCTGAGTTTGCTGTGCGGGCTTGTATCGAACATGGTAAACCGCTAGCGACGGCAACGCCATTATTCAAACACAGAAGAATAGTGTCATCACCGACTACTTTAGCCCCTCGTGCATAAAACTGCTCTAGCAATGTCGATTTACCAATACCGGAGGGGCCAGATATGGCTATCGAAGCCGTCAAACCAACGGGTATAAGACAGGATGCGTGCAGTATTATCTGATCCCTCATCCACAACAAGACCGGCAAGGCGGTTGCGATCAGCATCTCTTCAATAGCGCGTTTTTCAGCGCCTGCTGCAGGCTCAATTATGATGGCAACCCCACGCTCACATAAATAACGAGCGACTGACGGCATATCAAAAACGATTTGCCCGGGGCTCCAGGAATACGGCTCGAGATGTTTTTCAATATTCAACTCGGAAGGTAATTCTCCCATTCGAATTGTAATATCGACTTCTTCGCCATTAGCATCGACTCCAGCAATAATCGGTATGGCACCTGGAATCTCCAGTGTAGAGTCAATGATCAAGCCATATGCTATATAACGGCGACTGGAAATCTCAGCTATCAATGGGAACAATATCAAAAGCAACGACTAAACGACGCTCCGAACTATCACTGGGATAGGTATGATGGTAAGCCTGGCTAGGAAACATGAGGAGTTTTCCTGGACTTGGGCGAATGGTAATTCGTTGCTCGGAAGTAACTCTTGGTATATGAGGCAACTCAGGATTGCCGAATTCAATGCAGCCGCGCTTGTCGGATGAAGCCTTCACCGAATCAGGAACGGCGACATAATATACCCCGCTGATCCAGCCCGATTGATGCATATGCCATTCTTCATGGCCGGAACCTTGAGCAAGAACACTCCATGCACGTATCAATGCACGTTCGGGCTTTGATTGCTGGAGCACATGACCATCATCCAAGCGCTCCAGCTGGCTCAGTGCCTCACGACGAATCATTTCCAACAAAGCAGGAAAAACCTTAGACCGTGCAAGAAGCGGTTCATCAATACGCCAACTTGCCGTCGATGCAGTTCCATAACGTTCATATCGAAGCGACGGGTGCGTATATAACTCTTCACTCAAAGCATTATTGAATTCTTCAATACTGCTCCAACCAAAGGGCGGCAATGGTGTGGTCTCAGATAAAAACTGGTCCAGGCCTTCTTGTTCTTGAGCCTCTTTTTCACGGCCAAGAAGCGCAAGTAGTAAGTAACGATCTGCTAGCAAACGTGAATTATTGACGCCTTGTTTCAGCATCGCATCGCAACGCCGCAACGCATCCGATTCACGGCCTTCATTTAAATCCATCGCAGTTAAGCGTTTTTGGGCGTCGGGATTACGCGGATCAAGCAGCAGGCTACTTTCGAGTGCAGTACGCGCTTCTGTTTTTTTGTTAAGACGAATGCACGCCTTTCCTAATGCCGCGAGCGCGCGGGCTCGGGTGATGGGAATGGCGGCTGCATCAAAGGCAAGTTCAAACATTTTACTTGCTTGAAGGTTTGCCTCCGGTGTCGCTTTGCTCATCCAGGCATTACCCTCCAGCATGCGCGCTCGATGCTGCCAAACACCCTCAAACTGCCGGCCATGCAAAAGACTGATAACCCCTTCAAAATCATCACGCAACAATAATAATCCGCCTAACTGCATACGCAGCCAAGGCGCATCAGGTGATGCGTGGAGCGCAGCCTTAAGGAATTCAATTTTCTCGGGAGTGGAAAAAGTGGCAGTATCCGGTAGTTTCAAATGCATAGACTGTCATTCTTTTCTGATTGAAGCGCATTATTTAGATCGGGCAGCAATCATTTTTTAAGAAAGAGAGCAGTCAGCAAATCCGCCATCTGTGCCGACACCTGGTCGATGAGCCGTCTGCTCAACAGCAAGTTCTTCCATTTTTGGCGTTTCCCACACTTCTTTTTCTTTATTCGGTTCCAAGTTTTCCATGACTATTCTTTATCTTAAGTTAAAACATATTATGCAAATCGAATTTGAGACGCCACCGCACCGACAATGCAGCTAAACCGTTGCAGCGAAAGCCGATACTAGCATCCCAAAAAAATGAAATCAATTGAAAACCGACGAGCTGACATTTGTCAAATTCATTGCCAAAAGTATGCCAATAACGCACGTGCGGGCGTAAAGCCGACACCTCCATCAAAATCGTCATACAACAATAACAATCCGCTCAATGCTACACAGCTAAAGCAAGTCAAGTGATGCGCGGAGCGCGGCTTTAAGGAATTCAATTTTCTCGGGAGTGGGAAAAGTGACAGTAGCTGGTAGTTTCAAATGCATAGACTGTCAATTTCTCCCCGATTGAAACGCATTCTTTATATCGAGCAACAATCACTGTTATCAAGAACGGGTGCAATCAACAAAAAAATCACCATCCAAACCGTGACCGGGTTGATGAGCCGTCTGTTCAACAGCAAGTTCTTCTATTTTTGGCGTTTCCCATACTTCTTTTTCTTTATTCAATTCCAAGTTTTCCATGATTACGCTCTATATTAGGTTGCACATATTTACGAAAACCGCATTTTATACACAGTAGTATCATAAATCTACCTAAACCGCTGCAGTGCAGACCGATACTAGTATTTCACAAAAATGAAATCAATTGAAAACCGATAAAATAGAATTTTTCAATTCTATTACTTGCAGAGCAGCCTTTAATGCCGCGAATTCATACCTCATTGTGCAATTGTGCTAAAGTGTATCTGCCCTCGCCATGTTGTGCGCGCTTTTTGTTGACGGCGTGCGACGACTTGCTTTACTTCAACTCGTTTAAGAATACTTTCCTGATGCGCGCATACTGGTGCTAGTACTTTTGGCTCTATGAGTTGGGTTGCCAAGACGATTCATCAGGACTGGATTAAATATTACAAATGGTTAAATAGACATATATTTAATATGGTTAGATTACACTACCTTGCTTCGTAATATCCACGGCCTTCTCCAGCCATATCACCTCTGGAAATGGAATGAACGCCTTCCACCTCCATAAGGAGCGGCATGATGGATACGGGCAATAGCTACAAAAAGACGAAGGATTCTCGCGACTCAACGGCATCGATGTGCCAAAGTGGAGCTGTGACACTAAACCACTTGAG
>NZ_JAUSFI010000095.1 GCF_030651495.1 Undibacterium sp. | reverse complement strand
TTTAAGAAGGTGTCGTTCTTGAGCGGAGCAAAGCGGGTGGACATAGATGACTTTCAAAAGCATAAAAATTTCGCTGGGTGGCGAGGGCAATCTACTATTATCGCCGATGCGCCGCTTACCGGTGTCTGATCTGGCGCAATTACTTCGTCTCTTGCCGTTTCGCCGTTCAGCGAAAGACTGTCCACCGACCCCTGCACGCTTACCTAAAAACTGACAATGTCATTCGTAGGACTTACGCAAAACCGCCCCAGCGTCGTTGCACTCGCCTTGCCGTACTAAAGTACTGTCTTCGGCGGTACGCCTAGCTGGAACAATTTTGCGTAAGTCCTAATTCGAACATTTCATTCGGGCGATTTGGTCGCCGGGCACCGCCACGTACCGGTCGTGCCTGTCCGGCGCAAGGGATAAAAAGTGAACTAAAAATAGCCGCGCGGTAAATATCCATGGTTAAACGCAGGGATATAGTTTTTTTCTATTTTCATCTTTAATTTAATTCATTTTTACTATTTGTTTTTTTGCATTATATTGGTTGCAGCACCGTGTGATGCGATGTCGATTTTGCCTTCATGACAACCTAAGGAGTGATTCGATGGAAACGAAAAAACTGACCACCAATGCAGGCGCCCCCGTGCCTGACAATCAGAATGTAATGACTGCCGGCCCGCGCGGGCCCGCGCTGCTGCAAGATATTTGGTTTCTCGAAAAACTCGCCCACTTTGACCGCGAAGTCATTCCCGAGCGTCGCATGCATGCCAAGGGCTCTGGTGCCTATGGTAATTTCACTGTCACGCACGACATCAGCCAATACACGCGTGCCAAAATATTCTCCCAGGTGGGTAAAAAAACCGATCTGTTTATACGCTTCTCTACCGTCGCCGGAGAGCGTGGCGCGGCCGATGCCGAACGTGACATTCGCGGCACTGCCATGAAGTTTTATACCGAAGAGGGTAACTGGGATCTGGTGGGCAACAACACGCCCGTTTTCTTCATGCGCGACCCGCTCAAGTTTCCCGATCTTAACCATGCAGTCAAGCGCGACCCGCGCACCAATTTGCGCAGCGCTAAAAATAACTGGGATTTCTGGTCCTTGTTGCCCGAAGCCTTGCACCAGGTGACGATCGTGATGAGTGATCGCGGCATTCCCGCTTCGTATCGCCACATGCACTGTTTTGGCAGCCATACGTTTAGCCTGATTAACGCCAAGAACGAGCGCCACTGGGTAAAATTTCACTTTAAGACCCAGCAAGGCATCAAAAATCTCAGCGATGAAGAGGCGGCGCACATCATTGCCAATGACCGTGAGAGTAACCAGCGTGACCTGTACGAGGCGATCGAGAATAAGGACTTTCCGCGCTGGACCATGTACGTTCAAATCATGCCGGAAAAGGATGCTGCCAAGGTTCCGTATCACCCGTTCGACCTGACCAAAATCTGGCCAAAGAAAGATTACCCGCTGATAGAAGTGGGGGTGCTGGAATTGAATCGCAATCCGGAAAATTACTTTGCCGAAGTGGAGCAGGCGGCTTTCAATCCGGCCAATGTGGTGCCCGGCATCAGCTTTTCGCCGGACAAGATGTTGCAAGGGCGGCTGTTCTCTTACGGTGACGCGCAACGCTACCGTCTTGGCGTTAACCATAATCACATACCGGTGAATGCGCCAAAATGTCCGTTTCATAGCTACCATCGGGATGGTGCCATGCGCGTGGACGGCAATCATGGCAGTACCTTAGGCTACGAGCCAAACAGCTATGGCCAGTGGCAAGAACAGCCCGATTTTTCGGAACCGCCATTGTCCGTCGAGGGCGCAGCCGATCACTGGAACCACCGGGTGGACCAAGATTACTATTCCCAGCCAGGCGCGTTGTTTCGGCTGATGACGCCGGCGTTGCAGCAGGTGCTGTTCGACAATACCGCACGCTCGATTGGCACTGCTCCTTTGGAAATACAGAAGCGTCATATTGAGAATTGCAGCAAGGCGGATCCCGCTTATGGCGCGGGCGTGGCCAAGGCGCTAGGGATCAATCCATAACGCGCTAGCCGGCATGCTGGCGGCGGCAATGTTGCTGCCAGCATGCCGGCCCGGTTGATGCCAGGCGCGCTTAATGTCGGCACGCTTAATTGCGTCACTCAACGATGGCCGAAGAATGATCTTGGAATCAGGCCGGCAGCGAAAATTTAGGAACTGACCAGCGCCTTGAGTACCTGCTGCAATTCAACCCGTTGATTTTTATGCAGTAAGGCGATTTGCTGCAATAACGCTTCCCCTTTCGCTTTCAGGTGCACTTCTACGCAGCGTCTGTCACTCCTGCCGGGTTGGCGCTCAAGAAATCCGGCTTTTTCACAACGCGAGACCAGCGCCACCACACCGTGATGATGCGATTGCAGGCGCTCGGCCAGTTCGGCAATGGTGGCCCATTCCCGTCCGGGAAACCCCTTCACCTGTAATAGCAGCAGGTACTGAAGATGCGTGATGCCATGCGCCTGGGTGACTTCTTCACTAAAGCGTAAAAAAACGCGCAGCTGATAGCGAAAATCGGCCAGCAGTTCGTACTCGTGTTTGGAGAGTGTTTCGAGAGCGGGGAGTTGAGGCATTTACGATAGGAAAAATTGAATAAAATCAACGAGCGATCATATACGATTGCGCAGCATCCGAACAGATATACCAAGCGTATGTTGCTCAAATTTATATCATGCCGTGATACAATATGGCGATAGCTAAGCTGAAAAGCGTTGCTTACCCCGGGTCTTTCTTGCCTGATTACATGACATTTATTTTGCTTTTATTTACATCATGATTGTTCGACCAAGGCCGAAGGGCATTGAGTATTTCCTGCTGTTGCGCGGATCGATTTTACCGAATATCTGGCGCAAGCTGGCGGTCACGATCGCCATGGCGATCATCGTGACGCTGATGCATGGCTCGCTCTACCATTTCAAGATTAAACTGACCACCATTCCATTTACGCTGATGGGCCTGGCGCTGGCGATTTTTTTGGGGTTTCGGAATTCAGCCAGTTATGAGCGCTACTGGGAAGGGCGCAAGCTATGGGGCAGCCTGGGTACGGCCAACCGCAATCTGGTACGCCAGGTGCATATGTTTTTGCGTCCCGTCGAGGTAGGCAATGATCTGGAAAATCAGGAAATGTCCAGGCTGCGGCAAAAAATCGTCTATTCCGCCATCGCTTTTGCCCATGCCTTACGCCATCAGCTGCGCGAAGAAAGTTGGGGGGAAGATATCGCCCGGCTGCTGCCTGCCGAAAGCGCTGCCACGCTCCAGCGGCTACAAAATCCTGCGGCGGGGCTATTGCAATCGGTCGGCACCGATATTCACTATTGCCTGCAGCGCAATTGGCTGGCCGCGCCGCTGGCGCAAGAAATGGACCGCAGCTTAAGCCAGATGACCGAAGTGCTGGGCGGCTGCGAACGGATTAAAAATACGCCTATCCCCTTTTCTTATTCGGTACTGCTGCACCGGACCGTGTATGTGTATTGCTACCTGTTGCCCTTTGGCCTGATCGACTCGATCGGCTTGCTGACGCCGGTGGTGGTCGGCGTGGTGGCGTATACTTTTTTTGGGCTCGATGCGATCGGCGATGAAATTGAAGAACCCTTTGGCCTGACGCCAAATGACTTGCCGTTAACCGCATTAAGCTACGGCATAGAAATTTCGGCGCGCGAACTGATAGGCGACGTCCATTTGCCATCCATGCCGCCGCCGGTCGATTTCTGCTTGCAATGACTTATTGGCGTTGATCGCCACTCAATCAACGCCATTCATTCTGCCAAATAAGCATGTCAAATAAGCATGTCAAATAGCATGCTAAATAAGCATGCCAATTTAATAGGATGAATATATACTTGACTTTAAAAGTTTATATCATAAGATGATATTAATTAATTTTGTTTTAGATGAAGTCATGATCAGTTTTACCTGTGTGAAAGTCGTCAGTAGCGCGCTTAAAAAAACCTTCTGAACTCTGTTATTACCTCATCCGGGAGCGACAACATGAACCTGTTCAATCTGACCAAAATGCCTTTTTCATTCCATGGTGGCTGGGATACGGTCGTGACCGTCCATCCTTCGGTGATCAAGACGTTTTTGCTCTTGGTTTTGCCGTTTTCCCTGATTCCTCCGGCGACCTTGCTGTATGCCGGTAGCGATCACGCATCCATGTTTCAGATCAGCACGGTCGCTGTCCGCTGGCAACAAGTGGCGCTGGTATTTTTTATCGCGGAATTGCTCACCGTTCCGCTCATGGGCTGGCTGATCAAAACCATCGCTGCAGAACACAAAATCACCGTCGATTTCAAAGAAACGTTTTTATTGGCGGCAATTATTGCCGTACCGATGTGGCTTTCCAGCCTGGGTTTGGCCGTACAAGATACGTGGACGATGATAGCGATAGGCATTGCCGGCTTACTGGCGGCGGCGAGTCTTTTGTATCACGGTGCCTATGTCATCTTAAAAATGGACGATCCATTTGAGGCGCAGTCACTCAGCTATCAAGCCTTTGCGGCCGGCGCGGTAATCTGGGTCATGTTGTGTGCCTATATCGTGCTGCCCCTGATGACTTAGGCGGCGGGGGTAACGGCAATGGATGGCGCTAAACAGCGCATGCGCAGCGCCAACGTCTCGGCGTCATCCCGGTCCAGCGCAGGAAGGCGCGGTTAAAGGCGCTCTGCTCGGAATAGCCCAGCAGCAGGGCCACTTCAGACAGGGTCAGCCGGGCATCGCGCAGATAGTCTTGCGCCATGCGCTGGCGCGTATCTTCCAGCAAGCTACGAAAACTCCAGCCGCGCTGCTCCAGTCGGCGGCGCAGGGTGCGGCCGGAAATATGCAGTTTTTCCGCGATGCGGTCGAGTGCCGGCTCGCCCTGCAGGATGTGACTTGAAATCTGCTGGCGGATATCTTGCTCTAGCCGGTCTTTTTGCGGTAACGCGGCAAACAGCGTTTGCACCTGCTGCTCCAGCATCGCCACCAAGGCCGGATCGGGCCGGCGCAATGCCAGGTGCAGAAATGCCGCCGGAAAAATGATCCGGGTGGCGCTCTGGCTAAACAAGACCGGGCAGCGAAACAGCGCGACATACGGCGCCACATCGTCAGGCTGCGCTTCGACAAAATGGACCGCCGCGGGAAACGCCTGGGCGTTTTCCTCCGTGGCCGTAATCGTGCGGGCAAACTGTACCAGCGCTGCCAGACCGCACTGATTGGCCAGCAAGCCCATGGCGCGCGATTCGTTATTCCACTCCAGTACGACATTATTGCCATCGAGGTAATGGCGCACTGCGCTGACATCGTGCACCAGCCTTTGGTAGCGCATGTAGCGCTCCAGCGCCACCGTCACCGAGCTCGACGCCAGCAATACATAACCCAGCGGTCCCAGATGTGCCGGCGTGATGCTGGCGCCGATCCGTAAACCCAGCGCCGGCTCCTGCAGATGGCGCGCCGCCAGCGCCAGCATGCTGCGCCAGAGCGGTGCCGGGTATACCTGCTGCGTGTCCAAGGCGGGGGCCGTTGCCGCCAAAATGTCTGCCGCATCCACGCCCCGTTCAGCCAGATACTCGAAGAGCAGGCGCACATAAGTGGCCGGGACGCCGCCAGTAATCGGCACGGTGCGGCTGGCGGGTTCAGGAAAAGATTCAGGAAAAGATGGATGCATGGCCTGAATTATCAAAAAATCTGTCCCGCTCTGTCAAGCCCCGCAGTTGCTGGCAACCTACAATCAACAAAACTAGGACTTACGCAAAACCGCCCCAGCGTCGTTGCACTCGCCTTGCCGTACTAAAGTACTGTCTTCGGCGGTACGCCTAGCTGGAACAATTTTGCGTAAGTCCTAAAAACAAAACAACCGGAGCCCATCATGATCGCTACATCCGCCGCCGAGGCACAAGCCCTAGTGCGTAATTCTTCGCATTTTCAATGGTATGTCATCCCGCTGCTGCTGATGGTGATCTATGCCTATACCGAACAGGCCGCCGAAAAGCGCTGGAGCGTGGTGCTGGGCGGCATCGCCTTCTGGCTGATGGATTGGGTCAATGAAATCTGGAACGGCTTGCTGTTTCACTTTTCGAACTTCGCGCCAGCCTGGGGCACGCCGGGCAACTCGGCCTATGTGATCCTGATCGGGCTCAATATCGAAATCAGCTTTATGTTTGCCATCATGGGCCTGTTTGCCGTGCGCATGCTGCCGCTTGATCGCAAGCTGAAAATACTCGGTATCAATAACCGCTGGTTTTTAGCCAGCGCCAACTCGGTTCTCTGCGTGATCGTCGAGCTATGGCTGAATCATATCGGCGCGCTGACCTGGGAGTGGCGCGGCTGGAACGCGGGTGCCCCTGTCCTGATCTGGCTGATAGGCTACATGCCTTTTTACGTGGTCGCCTACTGGGTGCACGACATGCCATCACTCAAGCGCCAGATCAGTACGGTAGGCGCACTGGCCGCCAGTGTCATGCTGGGATTAGGGGTTTTTTCAGGCCTGCTGGGCTGGATCTGAGGGACGGTCTAACAACCACTTTCTAGAGTGCGGTTTGCCTCTGTATCAACAAGGTTTTGAGGCGTTTTCAGCCGCACTACGCATAGCCCATGCGGCTTACAGGCCGAAATGCCTTGGGGAACCGCATGGGCTATGCGTGAGCGGGCTAGCCTTGTTTCCGTTTTTCATGACAATCACGCCAGCGCAGGCCTTCATTCGACATGCCGCCAAAGACCGTCAAAACCTTGATAAAACAAAAAGCGGCCACCGCGATGCGTTTTATCATTCCATTGTATTTTCCTTAATTTTATATTTCGGATTTGCGCTATGCTTGAGCTAGGATCCAGACCGATCGTCGGAGCAAAGACACATGCGGGAGGGGATTTTTGGCTCCTGTTGATTGAGCCCTTTGCCAAATAAAACAGCTTAGCTTCTTCACCACATGCTGAGCAGAAACATTCGGGAGAAAAAAATGATAGATCACACGGGCATTCTTGTCAGCGATTTCGGCAAAAGTAAGTCGTTCTATTTAACCGCACTCAAACCGATTGGCTACTCCCTGATTTTAGAGCTGCCTGCATCGGTTACCGGCCATACTGATGTGGCCGGCTTCGGTGAAGCGCCAAAACCAGATTTCTGGATCAGCCGGGGCACGCCAAATACACCGCCAGTGCACATCGCTTTTCGGGCCGCGTCGCGCGCAGCGGTCGATTCCTTCTACCAGGCGGCAATCGACGCCGGCGGCAAAGATAACGGCGCGCCGGGGCTCAGGCCCCATTACCACCCAGATTATTACGGCGCGTTTGTACTTGACCCGGACGGTCACAATATCGAGGCGGTGTGCCATGAACCGGCCTAGCCGAATTCAACCCCAAGCTCAGTCCTCAGTCCTCAATCATTAAGTCACGCTGGCACAGTGGCTACTGTGCCAGCGTGACTTAAGGTGCCTTGAATAATGAAAGGGATCGTATGCCGAACAGAGTAAATAGTGCGCTGACATGGCTAGGCCAGCGCTGGTTTCTGATGGTATTTGCCGCGCTCGTTGCTGTTGTACTGTTCGCCTCTGTGCCAACGCTAGTTCGTCTAACGCAATACCCGGCGCATACCGCCGCCACGCTGCGCAATAGCCCGTTCGTGAGTGGCGCCAAGCTGACAGGCGAGGCGCGTCTGGCACTGGAAAAAGATCTGCTGTTATACGAGACCGACAGCCGGATCAAGATCTGGACCGCGATCGTGCAAGCCATCGGCGGCGCGGCGCTGTTTATTGGCTTGCTGTTTAGCTGGCGCAACCTGCGCGCCACGCAAATCAAGCTCGACATCGACCGCGAAGCGCAGCTCACCAACCGCTTTACCGCGGCAACCAGCCAGCTCGGGGAGCAGCTTAGCAACGGCGCACCCAATGTCGAGGCCCGCCTGGGCGGGATCTATGCACTGGCGTCGATCGCCCGCGATTCGCCCAGAGACTACTGGCCCGTGATGGAGATACTCACCGCCTACGTGCGGCACAATGCGGTATGGCACCAAACCGTTCAGGATGACAGCAAACCGGCGCATGCCGATGTGCCAAGATTAAAACCGCGTACCGATGTCCAAGCCATCCTGACGGTGCTTGGCCGCTCGACACCGCCCGAGGTAAAGGCACTTCGTTTCGATCAAAAGTTTGACCTGCGCTACACCGATTTACGCGGTGCGGAATTCTGGGATGCGCATCTGGAAAGAACCGATTTTTGGGGCGCGCATCTAGAAGGGGCGCAACTGTGGGGCGCCTGCCTGAACGACGCCAAACTGGCCAAAGCGCACCTGCAAGGGGCCAATCTCAAGGATGTCAAATTCGCGCGCACCGACTTCACCGAGGCCGACCTCAGCGGGGCCGACCTGACTGGCGCAGACTTAAGGAGTGCAGTGGGGCTTAGCTTGGCGCAAGTGGCAAGTGCGCAAGACAAGGGTGCCGGGGCATTGCTGGCGCAGAGTCTGGCCGCCATCAGTATCAACGCCAAGAAGCAGCCAGGCCCGCACTGAACACGGCCGGTTGCCGATCAAAATGATATCCGTCCACAGCGCATGGTGCAGGCGGTGCTGGGCGTTTTTGCCACACAGATAGGCTGACGTAGAGGCGCGCCATCCATCACTGCCCGCCATCAACACCCGCCCGGCGCTGAAGGGAAATAATGCAAATTGTATATTGTTGCGCGATCTGCTATCTTGGTTCGATGGAAGTTGGATCACGCGATCAGTCATGGCGCCATGAAGCAATTTCCAGCGTTTCCCTAAAAACGGGTAAAGCGTAATCAAGGCCTAGCCATCGTTTCGCATTCATTATCGACTTACGCACGGCTAGCTATGTCGTCAAATTTAAGGAGAGTTAATCATGCCGACCGGGACCGTCCGACTTCATCGAGTACTCAATGCCACACCAGAGAAGGTGTATCGTGCTTTTGTTAACGCGGACGCCATGGCGAAGTGGATTCCGCCCTACGGCTTTATTTGCCGGGTGCAGCACATGGATGCCCGGGTTGGCGGCACTTTCAAGATGTCGTTTGAAAACTTCTCTACCGGAAAAGCAGACTCTTTCGGCGGCGAGTATCTTGAACTGGTACCGAACCAACTCATCCGATACACCGACAAGTTCGACGACCCTAATCTGCCCGGCGAGATCCGGGTCACGGTATCGATCAGGCAGGTATCGTGCGGTTCAGAGCTGACGATAGTGCAGGAAGGTTTGCCAGAAATCATCCCGGTAGAAATGTGCTATCTCGGCTGGCAACAGTCGCTCGTGCAACTGGCGAATCTTGTCGAGCCGGAAATTCCGGGGTGAGTAAGTGAGGGCTAAGCTATCAATGGGCGAGCTGGTTTTCGGCCAGTTGCCGATGTTAACCGTTAGCGTTACATGATTACTCGCATTGTAAATATTGTTAGCGATATTGAGGGACTGTGGATTTTATTCACAGTCCTTATCGGTCTAGGAATGCTTGGCTATGTCGGATTCGTGTGGTTTGTGTATCTGTTTAATCATGATCGTTTTATGATTCTCACTGCGGTTAGTATCTTCAGTGTTGTTTCAGTTGCCGCTGCCTTTGCCAGAATACCCGTTGCGCTAATAATTGTTCTCGGGGGCGCCACGGTGTGCGGTGTCGCTTTATTGTCGGGTTACTGTTATGTCTTGCTGCCATAGGACAGACTCTCGTTCAGCGTTGGCGATGGACGCAGCCCCGCTTCATTTTTGCTTGAGATCTCACAATCCCCCTTATCTACACTCCACAGGAGACCGGTCAAATGTTAAGCCTTGAATTTTTTATTACCTCGTTTATCGTCGTGCTGATTCCCGGCACCGGTGTCATCTATACGGTGTCTACCGGTCTTGTGCAGGGGCGTAAGGCTAGCGTATTTGCGGCGCTAGGGTGCACGCTTGGCATACTGCCTCATCTGTTGGCGACCGTGCTGGGGCTGGCCGCCGTGATGCATACCAGCGCACTCGCTTTTCAAGCCTTGAAGTACGCCGGCGTTGCCTATTTATTTTACGTCGCCTATGCCACCTGGCGCGACCAGTCTGCCTTCGCCATCGACGAAACGCCCTCTACCAGCACGGCCGCCGTCCTGGTCGGGAAAGCGTTCTTGCTCAATATCCTCAATCCTAAGCTGACCATCTTCTTCCTGGCTTTTCTGCCGCAGTTTGTTCCGGCCGGAACGGCACAGCCGCTGTTTCAGCTGTTGCTGCTGAGCGCCGTTTTCATGGCCATGACCTTCGCCGTCTTCGTTGCCTACGGCCTGCTGGCACATGCTTTCCGCCAAGCGGTCATTGAGTCGTCGCGCGTCCAGAACTGGCTTCGTCGTGGCTTTGCCGCAAGCTTTGCCGGTCTCGGGGTGAATCTCGCGCTTACCGACAAATGAGGCTAACGTAGGGCGCCCTACGAGCTGTTTAGTTTTTCAATTGACACTCACAATCCTCACAAGAGGATGAATATAAATTGCCTTTTTATATATGCTTTGTTAATGTTGCAAATTGAAAATTAACTCACTAAAACGTCATTAGAAAAGAGCATGCCATGCCTGTTACCCGCATCAATAAGTTCGAAGCCAAAGACGGTATGGCTGCCAGCCTCCACGAATTTCTGAAGTCGATTGTTCCCCTGATTGAACAGTCAGAAGGCTGTCACTCGTGCCAGATTCTGCAAAACCAGGACAGCCGGAATGAGTTCGTGGCCCTTGAAGTATGGGACTCGGTTTCTGCACATCAGGCATCGGTGAAGAATATTCCACCCGAGAAAATCGGCGCAGTCATGCCCTTGCTGGCAAGGCCGCCTGGCGGTTCGTATTACGCTGCGTAAGTTGACCCGCAGCCGTTTCTGAAAATCAACAATGAAGCCGCAATCCCAGTCATCCACGACTCTGCCGGTGCTGCACTTTGAGAAACAGCAAGACTGGGCCAATTGGTTGACGGAGAACCATAGTTTGTCGGCGGGATTATGGTTGCAGCTCGCCAAAAAAGGCGCAGCAACACAGTCGGTTTCGTACGATGAGGCGATAGAAGTCGCGCTTTGCTTCGGATGGATAGACGGGCAAAAACAAGCCCGCGACGAACAGTTCTGGCTACAGAAATTCACCCGGCGCGCCGACAAAAGTGTTTGGTCCAAGATCAACAAGGACAAGGCGCTGGCCTTGATCAAGGCCGGAAAAATCAAACCCGCCGGGCTCCAGGAAATTGAGCGCGCCAAAAGTGACGGGCGCTGGGACGCCGCGTATGACTCGGCTAGCAAAGCGACGGTACCAAGTGACTTCCGGTCCGCACTAGACAGCAACCGGCGCGCCAAGGATTTCTTTGCCACGCTAGACAGCCGGAATCGATACGCTATCCTGTTCAGGATTCAAACCGCCAAGAAGGCCGAAACACGCGCAAAGAAAATCGCGCAGTTTGTGCAAATGCTGGAACAACATGAAAAGGTGTATTCGTGATTGATACAGCTACGCTAGCCAAACTCGCTAAGACGTAATCTTTGTGCAAGACGACAATCCGACGCAATTGCGCCGCATGGCTTTGCTTCGGAGGAAACGTTAAGTCTATGGCAAAGATCCGGCAAATATCACTTGACATGTGTATCTCATGGGATACACTTCAAGCATGAATGTACAAATAACTGAGGCCTATCGTCATTGGATTAACTCGCTTAAGGATCGCACGGGTAGAGCGAGAGTTCAGGTGCGGGTGGATCGGCTAGTCCATGGAAATCCCGGTCAGCATCGTGTACTTACGGACGGCGTGTGTGAGCTTAAGATCGACGTTGGTCCTGGATACAGGGTTTACTATACTGAGCGTGATGGTGTCGTTATTGTTCTGTTGGCTGGCGGTGATAAATCCACACAACAGCAAGACATTAAGGCCGCTATTTCGCTAGCTAAAAATTTATAGGAGTAAATACTATGCCAAAAATTGTGAGCAAATCAGCGTCAAAGACCAAGACTGTTCCCTATGATGTGTCGGAGCAGTTGCGAACTCCGGAGGAAATGGCGGCCTACCTAGATGCCTGGTTCATTGATGCGCCTGATGATGCTGTCGGTATCGCACGCGCACTTGGTGATATCGCGCGTGCAAAAGGCATGACGCAGGTTGCACGTGATGCTGGATTAAGTCGTGAGAGTCTATACAAAGCGCTTGGTGAAAGCGGTAATCCTAGCTTTGCCACGATACTGAAAGTAGCCCATGCACTCGGCTTACGCCTACATGCCCAGCCAGCCTGATGTCAAGTTGCTAATCATGCAATAATCACTAGAAGCCGAACAATATTCGACACGGTAAAGCGCAATCTTTGCGTAAGACAGCAATGCGAAGCAATTGCGCCGCATGGCTGTGGTTCGGGGGGGCGGGTAATAAGCGTCGCTATTTCACCCTACGAACTCTGTATCTTTTTGAGCACTCCAAGCTTCTGTCTTGACCTCTATGCCTAAAACAAACTTGCTCCAACTCGCCTCTTCCCTTCCTTTTGCATGGAAATCGACCGTAGTCGGAAGTGCCGCAGGCGCTAACTTCAAAGTGCTTCGAATGGACGGTGCGGAGTACCCAAACGAGACTCACATGTTTGATGAAGCGCTTCTGGTCTTGCATGGGCAAATGCACCTGCGGTTTGGCTCCGAGGTAGTTCAGGTAAATGCTGGCGAGGTGTATATCGTCCCGGCAGGCGTCCCTCACGCGGTGGCCGCAGGTAGCCAGGGAACGCTTGTCATCGTTGACCAGCCGGAGTGATGCCTGACCCATCATTCAACGTTAAAAGCCCATCACTAAAATCCAACATGGCATAGGCCCACCACGCATATCCCATGCGGCTTGCAGGGCAGGCAGGCTGGAGAACCGCATGGGATATGCGCAAGCGAGCAGGCCTTGTTTTGGTTTTGCCCTGCCCAGCGCAGACAATCCGCTTAGTGGTGCATGTGTTCTTCCGTGCCGATGGCAAACGGGGTGTAGCGGGCTTGTTCTGCCGGCTTGCCTGGCATGCTTACCGACAGCACGACTTTGGTGTCGGCGCCCGCGATGTATTTGGCGCTGCCCTTGAGGCGGTTGTCGCCGTCGGGCACCAGGCTGGCGCCGGTTTTGGTTTTTCCTGAGAGTATCGTGGCGTTCGCAGTCGCGCCGGCAGTGGGGATTTTAGTGCCTGCGTGATCGGTGACGTAGACCATGATTTGCTTTTCTTTGGCGTCCTTGCTGTCCTTGGCCATGACCAGCTCAAAATGGTAAACGCCTGCCATGCGCACCTGGCCGCCATTGGCGGATTTTAGGGTGTCGAGATAGGCGTCGTCGTGCGCCAGCGCCGGGCTGATACTGCTGGCCAGCGCCAGCACGGTGGCAACAGTGGAGACGATTTTTGTCAGGCTAGTCATGGTGATTTCCTTGGTGTGAGATGCAATAAAAAAACAAGTTTAAAAAGTATCGCTGTCAGGTGTGGCATTTGCGGCATTTGTGGCATTTTCTGTACGAGTGGCCAGCAATTGCGCCAAGGGTTTTTCGCCCCAGAGCCAGAACATCAATGGCGTTAGCAGGCTGTCTAGCAGGGTAGAGCTGACCAGCCCGCCGAAGATGACGACCGCTACCGGATGCAGCACTTCCTTGCCCGGCGCATCGGCCGACAGCAGCAGTGGCAGCAAGGCAAAGGCGGCCACCAGCGCCGTCATCAGTACCGGCGTCAGGCGCTCCAGCGAGCCACGCACGATCAGTTGCTGGCCGAAGCGCTCGCCTTCAAACGCGCACAGATTGATGTAGTGGCTGATTTTCAGGATACCGTTGCGGGTCGCGATGCCGGTCAGGGTGATAAAGCCGACCAGCGCGGCAACCGACAGCGGCTGGCCCGAGATCCACAGCGCAATCACGCTGCCCACCAGCGCCAGCGGGATATTGCCCATGATGATGAAACTGAGTGCGGCCGAGCGGTAACGGCTGTACAGCACCATGAAGATCATCAGCAGCGAGATGCTGGCGAGCAAGGCGATCAGGTTTGCGGCTTGCTCCTGCGCCTGAAACTGGCCTTCGAGCGCAGTGAAATAGCCTTGCGGCAGCGCTTTGCCGGCCAGCTCGGCACGGATGTCGGTGATGACTTTGGCCATGTCGCGGCCATCGGTATTGGCCGAGAGCACGATGCGGCGGCGCGAATTCTCGCGGCTGACCTGATTGGGTCCGTCACTTTCTTCGATCTTGGCGACCTTCGCCAGCGGCACCATGCCGGTCGGCGTTTCTATCAGCAGGTCGGCCAGCGCTTGCGGATTGCGCGCCTGATCCGGCAAGCGCACGATTAAATCAAAGCGGCGCGCACCGGCCGCGCCGCCTTCGACGATTTGCGTGATGCGCTGGCCCTCTATCATTTGCTCCAGGCTACGCAGCAGATTGCCGGGGGCGACCCCGTAACGTGCCGCCTGCTCGTAATCGAGACGGATTTTTACCTGCGGGATCAGCACCTGTTTTTCTATCTGCAAGTCGGTGATGCCGGGGATTTTTGCCAGCCGCTCGCGCAAGTCGCCGGCCAGGCCGCGCAAGGTGTCGAGATCGTCGCCATAGATTTTCAGCGCGATCTGGGCCCGTACGCCAGAGAGTAGGTGATCGAGCCGGTGCGAGATCGGCTGGCCGACGCTGGAGACGGCCGGCAGCGTGGCCAGGCGCTGGCGGATGTCGGCGATGATCTGTTCGCGGCTGCGCGCAGAGGCTTTCAGGTCGACTTCCATCTCGCTGGAATGCACGCCCTCGGCATGTTCATCGAGTTCGGCGCGGCCAGTGCGGCGCCCGACCTGGATCACTTCGGGCACTTGCGCCACCAGTTGCTCGGCCAGGGTGCCGATGCGATTCGATTCGGTCAGCGAGGTGCCGGGATTGAGCAAGACGCTGACCGTCAGGGTGCCTTCGTTAAAAGGCGGCAAAAAGGCGCGCGGAAAAAATGGCACGCTGGCGGCCAGCACCAGCACCAGTGCCAGTGCGCCCAGCAACAAGGGTTTGGCCATGCCAAACGACCAGTGCAGCAGCCTGGCATCCCAGCGTTTCAGCCAGGCCACCAGCGGGCTATCGCCGGCATGCAGCCGCTTCATCTGCGGCAGCAAGTAATACGCCATCACCGGCGTCAACGTGACCGAGACGATCATGCTGGCCAGGATGGAGACGATGTAAGCCATGCCGAGCGGGGTAAACAAGCGCCCCTCGATGCCGGGCAAGACAAACAGCGGCATAAACACCAGCACGATGATGATGGTGGCCACCACAATCGCCGAGCGTACTTCCAGCGTCGCTTTGGCGATCACCTCGATGACTGGCCTGGGCTCGGCCAGGGCGCGATTGAGTTTCAGCCGGCGCAGCACATTCTCGACCCCGACCACGGCATCATCGACCAACTCGCCAATCGCAATCGCCAGCCCGCCCAGCGTCATGGTATTGATCGACATGCCGAAATAACGGAACACCAGCGCCGTGGCCAGCAGCGATACCGGTATCGCCATCAGTGAAATCAGCGTAGTGCGCACATTGAGCAAGAACATAAACAGCACCACGGCCACCAGTATTCCGCCATCGCGCAGCGCTTCGGCCACATTGCTGACTGAATGTGCGATGAAATCGGCTTGCTTAAACAGGAAGGAGGGCGCCTGTATACCCTTGGGCAAGCTCTTGCTGAGGTCGGCGATGGCGCTTTCTACTTCGCGCGTCAGCTTTACGCTGTCGGCGGTGGGTTGCTTTTGTACCGACAGGATGACGGCCGGTTTGCCCTGGTAGCTGCCGTCACCGCGTTTGCTGGCCGCTGCCAGCTTGACGTCGGCGAGTTGCTTGAGCAAGATGGCCTGGCCGTTCTTGACGCTGACCACCAGATTTTGCAAGTCTTCGATACGCGCATTGCGGCCGATCTGGCGGATCAGGTATTCGCGCCCCTGCGCTTCCAGAAAACCGCCGCTGGTATTGGCACCAAAATCGCGCAAGGCGGCGTCGACTTTTTCGCGCTCGATACCGAGTGCCTGCAACTGCGCCGGGCGCAACTCGACCCGGTACTGGCGCACTTCACCGCCGATAGGGATCACCTGCGCCACGCCGGGGATGGTGAGCAGCCGCGGCCGCACGACCCAGTCGGCATATTCGCGCACTGCCATCGGGCTGACCTTGTCCGGATCAGCCGGCAAGGCGATCAATAAAATCTCGCCCATAATCGATGAGATGGGGCCGAGCTGCGGCACGATCGCCGGCGGCAATTGCTCGCGTACCAGATTCAGCCTTTCGCTGATCTGCTGGCGGTTGCGGTAGATATCCGAGCCCCAGTCAAACTCGACATACACGATAGACAAGCCGACGCCGGAGACCGAGCGCACCCGGCTTACGCCTGGCATGCCGTTCATGCTAGCTTCGATAGGAAAGCTAACCAGCTGCTCGACCTCTTCCGGCGCCATGCCGCCGGTTTCCGTCATCAGGGTGACGGTCGGCTTGTTCAGGTCGGGAAATACGTCGACCGGCATCTGGCGCACCGTCAGCACGCCATAAATGATCAGCAATAGCGCGCTGCCGAGTACCAGCAGGCGTTGCCTGAGACTGCCATGGATAATGAAATCAAACATCTCAGCGCACCTCGGACAGCAGGCTGGCGCCGAGCGTCACGACCCGCTCGCCTTCATGCAGGCCATCGGTGACGGCGATGTTTTGGGCGTCCAGCGCCTGCTGGCTGACACGGCGCAAGACAAAGCGCTCGGCGCCGGTATGCAGCCACAGCACGGTCTCGCCGGCCGCGTTTTTGCTCAGGGCAGAGCGCGCCACGGCGACCCCCTTGATGCCTTTGGCGGTATGCACGATGACTTTCAAGGGCTGGCCTACCGCTACAGTGGCATTGGCCGCGGTGCCGCCGGCGGGAACGATGCGGAACAATAAGGGCAAGGCTTGTTCGCGCAATTGCTGGCCGCCGCCGATAAATTTGAGCGCCAGCGGCAGCGCGCCCTCGCTGCGTTCGGCCAGCGCGCTGGCCGAGGTCAGCGTCGCGGCGATACTGCTGTCGTAGGCGAGCGCCTCTACCGCCAGCCGCGCCGGGTCGACGATCTCAAACAACATCTCTTTGGCATCGACCACCTGGCCCGCCACCACATAGCTGGCGCTGATGACGCCGCTGGCCGGTGCCAGCAAGGATTCTTGCGCATGGATGCTGGCGCTGACAAAAGCGCGCCGCTGTTGCAGCGCATCGCGCTCGATACGGGCCGCCTCGATGTCCTTTTGCGGCAGCACGCCTTCCAGTTGCTGGTAACGCGCCAGCTTACGGGCGGCGATGCTTAACTGCGCTTCCAGATCGGCTTGCTGGGCTTGCTGGTTGCCGCGTTCGATCGCACTGCTGACGGGGCGCAGGTAAGCCAGTAGTTCGCCCTTGATGACTTTTCTGCCGAGTAGCGGCATCCCTTTGGCGCCAGGCAGCACACTGCCGGCAAAGATCGCCTGCACGCGGCCGCCGCTATCCGGATCGGCGATCACCTTGCCATTCAGTTCGACTGCCGCGGCCAGTGTCTCGATGTGACTCAGTTGCGTGCGCAGACCCAGCTGGCGCTGTAGCGCTTTGGGGATAAACAGGCTGCCATCGGGCAAGCGTTGCGGGGCATCCAGATGGGCCGATGTGCTGATGGCCGCCGCGGTTTTTCCAGCTATAGCGGCCGCAGCGGCTTTGGGCTGGTCCTGGCTATGGTCTTCATCGCCATGCGCAGCGGCATAGCCGTGGTAAGTCAGCAGGGACAGGCTGCTTGCGGCCAAGAGTAATCCTAGTTTGAATCGGCGCATTTTTTAGTTTCCCTTGCTTACTTGCTTGCTTACTTGTTGGCGTCGCATTGCCATTGCCGCGGCGGCGAGTGCCAATAACAGCAGAACGCCGGCGCTGATCCAGATCAGTCTGGCATTCCAGCCCGCCCAGCCCGTCCAGCTACTTTTAGCGACGGCCTGAGCGGCGAGCAGCGAGGTATCGAGTTCGGCCGCCAGCAGGTCGCTGGTCTCGCCTGACTCGATGCTGATGGTGAGCGGATACCTGGCCGGTGCCAGCGCAGCCACGTTCATCACATACACGCCGGGCGCGGCTTCCGTCGCAACACCGTGCACACCGGCGCCCTCGACTTCTACCTTGGCATGCACGACCGGCGCGTTGCTGGCAAACTGGTCCACATACAGGCGCAGTTGCTTGCCGTCGAGGACCACCACCACCTCAAATTCATCGGTGCTGGCGAGTGCGCGCGGCGCGATATTCTGGCTCGGCACTGGCGCCGCTGCGGCACCGTGATCTTCATCGCCGTGGGCAAAGGCAGGCAGCGTCAGGCTAAACAAGAATAGGGCAATAATTCGGGCAAAAATTCGGGCAAAAATTGATTTCAAGGGACGACTCCAAGTGCCTGATTCAGGCGTGATATCAGGGTGGCGCGGGCGAGACGCTGGCGGGCAAGAAACGCGTCGGCATTCAAGGCGGCGGCGCGGATGCGTAACAGCGCGGCCAGATCAAATTCGCCGAGCTTGAAGGCTTTTTCAGCCAGGCTTAAATTCTCGGCCGACAGTTGCTGGCTCTGCCCGGCGATGGCGACTTGCCGTGCCAAAGCGGCTTGCTGGCGCAGCAGCTGTTCCAGATTCAGCTGGATGCGGGTGTTGGTCTGGAATAATTCCGCTTCAGCCTGCATCGCTTCGGCCGCGGCGGCGGCATTTTGCTGGCGCACTTGTGCGCCGGATGAAAATGGAATCTTCAGCCTGATCCCGACGCTATTCGCATACGGCTGATCGCCGGTTGCGCGTTCACGCATCATCCTCAGGGCCAGCTCGGGTGCGGCACGCCCGCTTTGCTCGGCCACTTTGGCACGGGCCCTGGCGCTGCTCATGGCGCTGGCCGCCTTTGCCAGCAGCGGATGGGCCAGCGCTACATCGCTCTGGCCTGGCAAATTCTTTGGCTCACTGAGCCGCTCTTCATCCATGCCTGATGGCGCAGCGGCGCCGGTCAGCAGCCGGAAGGCTTGCTCGGCTTGCGCCTGTGCGGCTTCGGCTTCGATTAATTCTGCCTGTGCCGTATTGACTTCCGTCAGCGCCAGGTTGGCATCGATGCGCGAGATTTCGCCAACTTGATGGCGCCGCGCTACCTCACGCTGCAAGGCGCTGGCGCTATCTAGCCGGCGCACCGCGAGCGCGCCGGTATTACGCGCCGCTGCCAGGTTCCACCAGGCTTCGCGCACTTCTCCGGCCACTTCCCAGCGCAAGGCCGCTCGTCTGGCCAGCGCTTCATCTGACTGGGCTGCCGCTTCGGCCTGCCGTGCTAATTTTTGTCCCGGCAGCCATAAGGGTGTCGCCAGCTCGACTTCAACTTCTTGCTGGCCGCCATTCTGGTTCAGGCGGTCATTGCGGCTAGATAGACTCAGCGAGCCCGGCTCCGGGGTCAGGCTGGCGGCCAGGTCTTGCGCCGCGCGCACCTGGGCGTCGCGGGCGTCCAGCGCCGCCGCTTGCGGGTGCAACTTCCAGGCCAGTTCGGTCGCGGCGTGCAAATCGGCAGGCGTGACCAAGGTCTCGGCCGTCAGCGCCGGCAGGCTGTATGCCACACTGGCCAAACTGGCCAGGCCTGCCAGGCACAGCGTCAGCTGCCATTTTCCACTGAATAATCTCATGTTGGTCTTTTCATGTTTGTGTTTTTAAGCGCTGGCAAATACCTTGGAAAATAATAGCCAGCTGATTCTTTCGCAGGCCAATGCTACCCATTATGCAAGAATCTCCCCCACCACAAGATGACGCCAAGATTACAATTTTGTAATCTTGGGGCTATGCCGCAATTGCAAGAGCATAATTACGCTGTCAATTTTTAGGAAAACCCAATGAAAATACTGGTGGTCGAAGACGAAGCCAAAACCGGTGATTACCTGAAACAGGGGCTGGTCGAGGCCGGTTTTGTGGTCGATCTGGCGCGCGATGGCGTCGATGGCTTGCATCTGGGCGCCAGCGGCGACTATGCGCTGGCGATACTCGACGTGATGCTGCCCAAGATGAACGGCTGGGACATCCTGGCCGGCATGCGCCGCGCCGGCTGCGAGACCCCTGTGCTGTTTCTGACTGCGCGTGACCAGGTAGAAGACCGCGTCAAGGGCTTAGAGTTGGGTGCCGACGATTATCTGGTTAAACCCTTCGCTTTCTCCGAGTTATTGGCACGCGTGCGTACCCTGTTGCGCCGCGGCAGCCGCAGCAAAGAGCCGGAGCAGTTGCGCGCCGCCGATCTAGAGCTCGATCTGTTGCGCCGCCGCGTCACCCGTGCCGGCCAGCGCATCGACCTCACGGCCAAAGAGTTTGCCCTGCTAGAGCTGCTGTTGCGCCGCCGCGGCGAAGTGCTGCCGCGCTCACTGATCGCCTCGCAAATCTGGGATATGAATTTTGACAGCGATACCAATGTGATCGAGGTCGCGGTACGGCGCTTGCGGGCAAAAATGGATGACGGTTTTGAACCCAAGCTGATACGCACGGTACGCGGCATGGGCTATGTGTTTGAGGATAAGACGCAATGAAGTGGCGCAGCAGTTCTATCACCTTACGCCTGACAGTCTTGTTTGCCGCCGTCTCGAGCGCGGTGTTGCTGGTGCTTGGCCTGCTGATCGGCAATGCGGTCGAGAGCCATTTTGTTGAGCAAGATATGGAGCTGATGAGCGGCAAGCTCGACCTGGTCGCGCACTTGCTGGAAAAAGTCCAGAGCGCGGCCGATCTGGCGGCGCTGCCGGGTGCGCTCGATGATTCCCTGGTCGGCCATCATGGTCTGGCGATGCTGGTGTTGCAGCCGGATCAGCGCACGCTGTTTAGCACCGGTGACGCGCAATTTCCTGCCAGCTTACTGACGCGTCAATCTGGCCAGACCACAGCATCGCCGCAAATCTGGCAACAGGCTACGGATGGCGGCATGCAGCCATTGCGCGGCATCAGCGCTCTGTTACCCTCAGGCATAGTCGCCATGCCGCCCTTGCTGGTGGCGGTGGCGGTAGACATTACCCATCACGAGCACTTCATGGCCTCGTTCCGGAAAACCTTATGGCTGTTCGTTAGCCTGGCTGCGGCCTTGGTCAGCTTGCTGGGCTGGGTTACGGTAAGGCACGGGCTGGCACCGTTAAGCGCGATACGCCAGGGCGCCGCTGCCGTTACCGCGAACCGGCTCGACTATCGACTCGCAGTCGATGCGGTACCGGCCGAATTGGCCGAGCTGGCTGACACCCTGAACACCATGCTGGCGCGCCTGGAAGAGTCGTTTCAAAGGCTGAAAGACTTTTCTTCCGATCTGGCGCATGAGTTGCGCACCCCGATCAGCAATCTGATGACGCAGACCCAGGTCGTCCTGACCCGCGCGCGCAGCGATGAAGAATACCGCGAAGTGCTGAGCTCGAATGCCGAAGAATACGAGCGCCTGGCGCGCATGATCGCCGACATGCTGTTTCTGGCGCAGGCCGATAACGGCCTGATCGTGCTGCACCGTGAAGCGATACAGTTGGACCGTGAAGTGCGCGAGCTGTTCGATTTTTTCGACGCGCTGGCAGAAGAAAAATCGCTGAGCCTGACACTGGCGGGCAGCGCCCAGGCCTCCGGCGACCGCCTGATGTTGCGCCGGGCCTTGGCCAACCTGTTATCGAATGCGATCCGGCATGCGCCGCCAGCCGGAAAAATCGCCGTGCGCATCAGCAGCAGCGCGGATGCCGTACACCTGGCGATCCACAATACCGGCGAAGCGATTGCGCCAGAACACCTGCCGCATATTTTTGAGCGCTTCTACCGCGCCGATCCGTCCCGCCACAGCAACGGCGAAGGCGCAGGCCTGGGTCTGGCCATCACGCGCTCCATCATACGCGCCCATGGCGGCGAGATCGTCGCGCGCAGTGACGCCACCGGGGTCTGTTTTGAATTGCAAATGAGGCATGGCTGAAGGCGCAATACCCATGCGCCTTGCAGGCCAGACAGGCTGGAGAACCGCATGGGATATGCGCAAGCGCGCAGGCATTATTTGAAAAATATCCTAGCTAAATTAAGGAATTGCCTGCTTGACGCGATCAGGCAGCTTGATAGAATGCAAATGCATCGCAGTCGCTCGCTGGAAAGCCGCGCTGCCAGGGCGTTTTGAGCGTTTTTGCTTAAAACCTTACCAACACCGGTCCGTTTTTTTCATTACGCTGACGGACATCTCCAGGCCTTTATCCCATGCAAGAAACCCTGCGCCAAGCCTGTCGAAACGATATTCCCGGTATGCATCGCGTGCGCCTTGCCGTCCGCGAAAATGCACTCACTTCCAACGCTATCACCGAGGAGCACTATCTCCCTGCCATCGAGTCTAGCGGGCGTGGCTGGGTCATTGAACACCAAGGCGAAATACTGGCTTTTGCCGTTGGAAATGCGCAAAATGGCAATATCTGGGCGCTGTTTGTCGATCCCTCTCACGAAGGGAAGGGGTTTGGCCGGCTGCTGCATGCCAGCATGACTTCCTGGTTATTCGAGCAAAAGATAGCACGCTTGAACCTCAGTACCGCGACCGGAACCCGTGCGCAAAGGTTTTATGAATCAGCCGGCTGGCGTCACACCGGCGTCAGCAAAAATGGCGAAGAATACTTCGAGCTTTTCAATCCGTCCGACGCCTGAGCCAGATGTCCTTTACCCTCCATCCGCTCAGCAACTGGCAAAGCACCATCTGGCGCAATCGCGTGCGGCGGAAGGCGCAGGCCTACCACCGGCCGGCAATCGCACAGCCACGACAGGACATCATAAAAAACCCACCCCTCTGCCAGCACGCATAGTCCATGCGGTTCTCCAAGGCACCACCTCGCTCACGCATATCCCATGCGCCTTGCAGGCCAGACAGGCTGGAGAACCGCATGGACTATGCGTGAGCGGGCAGGCACTAGGCGGTCTAAAATTACAAGTGCAACACTTCTGTATACTTTTAAAAAGACAGGAGTGAAACATGAGCTACACGCATTTAACCGAATTAGAGCGAGAATTTATAGCAAGGCAGTTGCAAGAGAAACAAAGCAAGCGAGAAA
>NZ_JAUSFI010000089.1 GCF_030651495.1 Undibacterium sp. | reverse complement strand
ACCACGAAAGCCCGCGCCGTGGGGAGACCTTGGTCCCCCGCCAAATCACCCGCGGTCTTGCCAACATCGCCCATGGGCTGGAGCACTGCCGGTCCATGGGCCATATGGATGCCCTGCGGGACTGGGGCCACGCCCAGGACTACGTCCGCATGCAGTGGATGATGCTGCAGCAAGACAAGCCACAAGACTTTGTTATTGCTACGGGCGTGCAGTACAGCGTGCGCCAATTCATTCAAAAAGCTGCTGCCCAACTCGGCGTCACGGTGGCGTTTGAGGGGGAGGGCGAGAACGAACAAGCCGTTGTTGCCGGTATCGCGGGAAGCAATGCTCCGGCACTCAAAATAGGGCAGGCAATAGTCAAGGTAGATCCCAGGTATTACCGCCCCACCGAGGTGGAAACCTTGCTGGGCGATCCATCCAAGGCCAAGGCTGCGCTCGGTTGGGTGCCAGAGATCACCCTGGACGAAATGGTGGTCGAGATGGTCGCCCATGATCTAGACAATGCTAAGCGACATGCATTGCTGAAGACCCATGGCTATGACATTTTGGTGAGTTATGAGTCCTGAGAGAATCTTTGTCGCAGGTCACCGTGGCATGGTCGGCAGTGCCATCGTGCGTGCGCTTCAGACGCACGGGGTGCGATCACAAGACATCGTTACCCGCACACATGCTGAGTTGGACCTAACCAACCAAGCGGCGGTGCAAGATTTTTTTGCCCAAGAAAAACCGACACAGGTCTATCTGGCGGCGGCCAAGGTTGGCGGCATTCACGCCAACAATACGTATCCTGCGGACTTCATTTACCAAAATCTGATGATGCAGGCCAACGTCATCCATGCAGCGCATACCCATGGGGTGCAAAAGCTGTTGTTCTTGGGCAGTAGCTGCATTTACCCTCGCTTGGCCCCACAGCCCATGGCCGAAAACGCGCTGCTCACGGGCCCTCTGGAGCCCACAAACGAGTCCTATGCCATTGCGAAAATAGCCGGAATTAAGCTCTGCGAAAGCTACAACCGCCAGTATGGACGCGACTACCGTAGCGTTATGCCCACCAATCTTTACGGTCCAGGTGATAATTTCCACCCGGAAAACAGTCACGTCATTCCTGCGCTGATTCGTCGCTTCCATGAAGCCAAGGTCAGTAACGCCCAAGAGGTTGTTATTTGGGGCACGGGCACACCGCGTAGAGAGTTTCTGTATGTGGACGACATGGCTACTGCCAGTGTATTTGTAATGCAGTTGCCCACGGATGTCTACCAAGAACATACCCAACCCATACAAAGTCACATTAATGTGGGTTCTGGTAGCGAGGTCACTATTGCTGAACTGGCACAAGCAGTGTCCGTTGTCGTGAGCTACAAAGGGCGTATTACATTCGATACAACGAAACTTGACGGGGCTCCCCGTAAGTTGATGGACAGTCGCCTCCTCAAAAAACTGGGGTGGCAACCAAAAGTAACATTGATTCGTGGATTGCAGTTGGCCTATGAGGCAATGCTGCTCGGTGTTGTATGACTGTATATGCCCGCAATTCGCAGGTGAACGCACATATTTGTTCGAAATCTACTGTTTAGTTGCAGTTGATCACAAGCTCCAGCCAGTTTTTTTGTGCAAAGCACCTGTAGCTTTTCAGTCTACTGCGTACCACGGTCATTGACATAGACACACGTCCATTGGCGCTCGATCAAATGAACAGTTCCCAATCCCTCTCCCAATTGCTGCGTCGGCTTTGGACGCACATTAGCCCGAGGCGGCGAGGACAATTTGGGCTTTTACTTGTCCTGATGGTTTTTGCCTCGTTTGCAGAAATCGTCAGTATTGGTGCGGTGCTACCTTTTTTGGGTGTGCTTACCGCTCCTGTTTCCGTGTTCAACCACGCATTAGCCCAGTCTTTTATTCAGTTCTTGGGCTTGACTTCGGCAGACCAATTGCTGCTGCCTCTGACGCTTGGATTTGGTCTGGCCGTGTTGCTGGCTGGTGCCATGCGATTGCTGTTGCTGTATGCCGGAAATCGTCTGTCATTTGCAACTGGCGCAGATATCAGTATCAGTATTTACCGGCGCACGCTTTACCAACCCTACGCAGTTCATGTGGCCCGCAACAGCAGCGAAGTTATTAGTGGCATATCGACCAAGGCGCATGGTGTGATTCATAGCGCAATCTTGCCAGTGTTAACACTTCTGAGCTCGGGGACCATGTTGGTTGCAATCCTCATTGCACTCATGTCCGTTGATCCAGTCGTCGCCTTTACCGCTTTTGGTGGGTTTGGATTAATCTACGTGGTGATCATTCGGTTGACCCGCAGCCGTCTCTTGGCTGACAGCCACCGCATTGCCAGCGAGTCCACTCAGGTCATCAAGTCACTGCAAGAAGGTTTGGGTGGTATCCGTGACGTGTTAATTGATGGCAGCCAGGAGGCCTACTGCCGGATATACCACGATGCTGATCAACCGTTACGCCGTGCTCAGGGCAGAAGCCTGTTTATTAGCCAAAGTCCGCGTTACGGAATGGAAGCATTGGGCATGTTGTTCATCGCAGTCTTGGCATACTTGCTTGCACGCCAACCCGATGGAGTTGCTAAGGCCATACCTGTGTTGGGAGCATTGGCGCTGGGTGCCCAGCGCCTATTGCCTACGCTGCAACAAGCCTATGGGGCATGGTCTGGTATGCGGGGAGGGCAAGTATCCTTGAAGGACGCACTTGATTTGCTGGACCAACCATTGCCAGACCACACGAATAGGCCGCTGGCGGAACCTTTGCGCTTTCAGAAACAAATCAAGTTAAACGAGTTATCTTTTCGCTATGCTCCCAACACACCGTGGGTGCTGAATAACATCAACCTTACCATCGCTCGCGGTAGTCGCATTGGATTCATTGGGACAACCGGCAGCGGTAAGACTACCTTGCTTGACATCGTTATGGGCCTGTTGCAGCCCACAGAAGGTACGCTAGAAATAGATGGAAAGCCGGTCACACTCCATAACCAACGTTCATGGCAAGTCCATCTGGCACATGTGCCGCAAGCCATTTTTTTGGCCGACAGCACGATTGAAGAAAACATCGCCTTTGGCGTACCCAGAGACCAAATTAACCATGTCCGCGTGACGCAAGCCGCGCAAAAGGCGCAGATTGCCGACATCATCGAAACTTGGCCCGCCCGATACCAGACATTTGTGGGTGAACGCGGTATTCGACTGTCGGGGGGGCAGCGTCAACGCATTGGCATTGCCAGAGCACTCTACAAACAAGCAGATGTCATTATTTTTGATGAAGCCACCAGCGCGCTGGACAACGAAACGGAGCAGGCTGTCATGCGGGCCATTGAGGGTTTGAGCGAAGACCTGACCGTACTTATCATCGCGCACCGTCTTTCGACGCTCAAAAACTGCACGCAGATCGTGGAGCTGGGTGATGGCAGTATTCAACGCGTCGGAAATTACAAAGACATCGTGGCACAAACGACATAAATTTATGAACCCAATATCTCCAAATTCAACCATTCTTGTCACCGGCGCAGACGGGTTTATTGGCTCACACCTGACCGAGGCATTGGTTCGCCAGGGTCACAAAGTTCGGGCCTTTGTGCTTTACAACTCTTTTGGCTCCTGGGGTTGGCTGGATCACTGTGAGCCCGCTGTCAAAGGTCAATTTGAGGTATTCGCAGGGGATATCCGCGACCCGCACGGCGTGAGAAGTGCGATGAAGGGGTGTGACGCGGTGCTGCATCTGGCTGCTCTCATAGCAATTCCTTACTCCTATCATTCTCCTGATACTTATGTTGATACGAATGTCAAAGGCACCCTAAATGTTTTGCAGGCGGCACGTGAACTTGGTGTTAAGCGGGTAATTCACACCTCCACCAGCGAGGTTTATGGAACAGCGCGGTTTGTGCCGATTACCGAAGAGCATCCTTTGCAGGGGCAATCGCCGTACTCTGCCACCAAGATCGCAGCAGATCAGTTAGCCTACTCCTTCTATGCGTCCTTTGGTTTGCCGGTGGTGATTGCGCGGCCCTTCAACACCTATGGTCCGCGCCAGTCTGCCCGTGCCGTGATTCCGACCATCATTACCCAGATCGCCCATGGCCAGCGCCAGATAAAGCTGGGTGCCGTGTCACCTACGCGCGATTTTAATTTTGTGCAGGATACGGTAGCCGGTTTCATTGCTGTGCTGAATTCCGATCAGGGTCTAGGCGAAGTTGTTAACTTCGGCAGTAATTTCGAGATTTCTATCGGCGACACGGCTCAGCTGATTGCTGAGGCCATGAATACTGAGATTGAGATCATTACCGACGAAGCCCGTTTTCGCCCCGAAAACTCCGAAGTGGAACGCTTGTGGGCCGATAACACCAAAGCGAAGAGGCTCTTCGGTTGGCAGCCCTGCTATGGTGATCGAGATGGGTTCAAGCGGGGCTTGGCCGAAACAGCAGAATGGTTTGGCCAACCCGATAATTTGCGCGGGTACAAAGCGGATATCTATAACCTGTGAATGACATGAGCACCTCGTCTACCCTTGCTGAGCAAGTTGTCGCAGCCATACGTACTGTCGTCGGAACTGGCCCGGTAGCTCTGCACGAACCCAGTTTTGCTGGCAACGAATGGCTGTATTTAAAGGAATGCCTCGACTCCACCTTTGTCTCGTCTGTTGGCAAGTTTGTCGATCGCTTTGAGCTTGAATTGGCGGCCTTCACCGGGGCGAAATATGCGATTGCAGTTGTCAACGGCACGGCGGCATTGCATATGGCTTTGAAGCTCGCTGGCGTCAAAGTCGGCGATGAAGTCTTGATTCCCGCACTCACCTTTGTCGCCACGGCCAATGCTGTTACCTATTGCGGCGCAACGCCACATTTCATCGACAGCGAGCCGCGGACATTGGGTGTGGATGCAGCAAAACTGCGTGATTATCTTGCCAGCAACACAGAACAACGTGGAGGCCAGTGCGTAAATCGTGTTACCGAGCGCGTCATTCGGGCCATCGTGCCCATGCACACTTTTGGTCATCCTGCAGATTTGAATGGACTGCTGGCCGTTGCATACGATTTCAATCTTGTGTTGGTCGAAGATGCGGCTGAATCCCTGGGCAGTTACTACCGCGGTCAGCACACCGGCACTTTCGGGCAGATGGGCACCCTGAGCTTCAATGGTAACAAGACCATCACTACCGGCGGCGGTGGAGCAATTTTGACCAATAACCTGGAACTTGCGCGTCGTGCGAAGCATCTGACCACCACGGCCAAACTGCCGCATGCTTGGGAATACCGGCATGACGAAATTGGCTACAACTACCGCTTGCCTAACTTGAACGCGGCCTTGGGTTGCGCCCAACTGGAGCAACTTCCAGCTATGCTTTCAGCAAAACGAGAGTTGTCTCACCGCTACCACGCTGCATTTGCGCCAGTGTCAGGTGTAAAACTGATCGGCGAGCCCGAACAGTGTCAAAGTAACTACTGGCTGCAGACACTGATGCTGGATGTTGAACATGCGGTTCAGCGCGACCCTATATTGAAAGCGACCAATGAAGCTGGTTTCATGACTCGACCCGTTTGGATACTGATGCATGAGTTACCACCATTTAAGGATTGCCCAACCATGGATCTGACAGGAGCCCAGTCGCTTTCGCAGCGTTTGGTAAATATTCCGAGCAGTTCTAGTCTGGTACCCGTCGTCCCATGAGTAAACCCCATTTGCTACTGATTGGTGCTGGCGGCCACGCCCGTGCATGCATTGAGGTCATAGAGCAGCAAGGCTTGTATCAAATTGCCGGACTGGTCGGCATGCCTGAAGAAAGGCGTACCCAGCACCTTGGGTACACCGTCATTGCTACGGACCGGGATCTGCCGGAACTCGCCAAGGTGTATCAATACGCCGTTATTACTGTGGGCCAAATTCGATCACCTGACGTTCGTATGCGTCTTTTTCAGCGGGCTACTGAGCTTGGGTTTCAATTGCCAAGCATCGTTGCGCCTACTGCCCATGTCTCTCGTCACGCCACTATTGGCGCAGGCACCATCGTGATGCACGGTGCCATCGTCAATGCTGGCGCTAGAGTGGGTAACAACTGCATCGTAAATTCGCGCTCGCTACTTGAGCATGACGCGATGATTGAAGACCACTGCCATATCTCCACTGGAGCCATTCTCAATGGCAACGTGAGAGTTGGCTCGGGCAGCTTTGTCGGCAGCGGCAGCGTCGTCAAAGAAGGTATTACGCTTGGAAAACGTTGCATCATTGGGATCGGCCTCCCTGTGCGGCATACCCAAGCGGATCACGCTCGATTTGTAGGTGGCGATAAATCATGATTAACGGTGTACTCATCATTGCCGAAGCTGGCGTCAATCACAACGGCGATCTCGGGTTAGCCAAGCAGTTGATCGATGTGGCTGCGGATGCCGGTGCGGATATTGTCAAGTTTCAGACCTTCAGCGCCAACCGTCTGGTTACCCGTGAAGCTAAAAAAGCGGACTATCAGACTCAAACCACCGATGGAAAAGAATCCCAGTACGAGATGCTTCGCCGTCTGGAGCTTAGTGCGGATATGCACCATGAACTTATCGCACATTGTGCTGCGCGCGATATTGGTTTTTTTTCGACGGGTTTTGATATTGAGAGTCTCGATCTGCTGGTGAGTCTCGGTCAGGAGCACTTCAAAATTCCTTCCGGGGAGATTACCAACCTGCCGTATCTGCGCCATATTGGCCGCCTTGGCAAAGCTGTGATCCTCTCTACCGGCATGGCGACGCTTGGCGAAATTGAAGCCGCAATTGATGTACTTGAGCAAGCCGGCACTTCGCGGGCCAGCATGACTGTACTGCACTGCACCACCGAATACCCAACACCCATGGCCGAAGTGAACCTCCGCGCCATGCAGAGTATTCATACAGCTTTTGGTGTCACGGTGGGTTACTCCGACCACACGCGTGGCATTGAAGTGGCAATTGCCGCTGTGGCCATGGGCGCTTCTGTAATAGAAAAACATTTCACCTTGGACCGCAACATGCCTGGCCCCGACCACAAAGCGAGTCTGGAACCCGACGAGCTCAATGCCATGGTGGCAGCCATTCGCAACATAGAAATTGCGCTGGGTGACGGCATTAAACGTCTTACTCCTAGTGAAGTCAAAAACAAGCCCGTTGCCCGCAAATCTTTGGTGGCCAGTACCGCGATTAGTGCGGGCGATTTGTTCAGTGTTGCGAACATCGCTGCCAAGCGTCCTGGTACCGGCCTCTCCCCGATGCGCTGGGATGAAGTCATGGGGCGCACTGCAACGCGCAATTTTGTGGCAGATGAGTTGATCGAGCTATGACCCGGAGAATTTGTGTCATCACTGGTACTCGCGCTGAATATGGCTTACTGCGCTGGGTCATGCAGGGGATCCAGGATGATCCTGAGTTGACTTTACAAGTCATCGCTACCGGTATGCATCTGTCGCCTGAATTCGGCCTAACCTATCGTGCGATTGAGCAAGACGGGTTTCACATCGACCGCAAGGTCGAAATGCTGACCAGTTCGGACACTCCTGTTGGTATCGCAAAGTCCATGGGGCTGGGTTTAATCGGGTTTGCTGACGCCTTGAGCGAATTGCGGCCGAATCTGATTGTGGTGCTCGGCGACCGGTTCGAAATTTTCTCAGCAGTCTCAGCGGCCCTGGTTGCTTGTATACCGGTTGCGCACTTGCATGGCGGGGAGACGACGCAAGGCGCCTTTGACGAGGCGCTTCGGCATTCGATTACCAAGATGTCGCACCTTCACTTCGTAGCAGCAGAAGAATACCGGCAGCGAGTGATTCAGCTAGGCGAGCAGCCTGAACGCGTGTTTCTGGTTGGTGGGTTGGGCATAGACAATATCAAACGGTTGAAGCTTCTTGATCGCGCAGCGTTGGAGGGGGCTCTTGACTTTAAACTTGGTCGGAAGAGCCTGCTGATTACCTTTCACCCGGTCACGCTGGAGAGTTCAACCGCTGAGGACCAGATGGAAGAGCTATTGATAGCTTTGGCTGAACTCAAGGATACTCAACTTATATTTACACTGCCAAACGCGGATACCGGTGGACGAACTCTGATCAAGATGGTTGATCAGTTTGTCGCCCAGCACCGAAATGCAAGAGCTTACGTATCCCTTGGACAGATGCGATATTTGTCGTGCGTTGCTCATGTCGATGGTGTGGTTGGTAATTCGTCCAGTGGTCTGGCGGAAGTTCCCAGCTTCAAAAAAGGAACAATTAACATCGGCGATCGCCAGCTGGGCCGACTGCAGGCTGAGAGCGTGATAAATTGCGACCCAACTCGGCAAAGTATTTCTGCGGCCTTGGAAAGACTGTACTCCGTTGATTTTCTTGGGGGCGTGAGCCAAGTAAAAAACCCTTACGGTGACGGAGGGGCAAGTGAAAAAGTAGTCAAAATCATAAAGCACCATGTAATTGATTACATAGTCAAGAAGGCGTTTCATGATCTACCGCATGTCGACAGGGAGTGCAATAAGTGAGTGCTAGTGAAGATATCTGGAGCCAAGCTGTGCTCTCCCCATGTGCGACCATAGCTCAGGCAATACGTAATCTTGATCAGGTGGCAATCAAGATTGTCCTAGTGGTAAACGACAGGGCTGAGCTTGAAGGAACCATCTCAGATGGCGATATTCGACGTGGCCTGCTAAAGGGGCTCAGCCTCAATAGTTCCATCGCTAGTATCATCCATCGTGACGCGCTGGTCGTGCCGCCTGAGATGGCTCGTGACATGGTCATGCAATTAATGGTTGCAAACAAAATTCAGCAGATTCCCATCGTCAATGAAAATCGCAACGTCATTGGTCTACACCTTTGGGATGAAATTACCACGCCACCAGTGCGCCCTAATCTGATGGTAATTATGGCGGGCGGAAAAGGTACCCGGCTTCGCCCCCACACGGAGAATTGCCCTAAGCCAATGCTGCTAGTGGCAGGGAAACCGATGCTGGAGCATATTATTGAACGAGCCAAGCTGGAAGGTTTTCGCCATTTCGTTCTGGCCATTCACTACCTCGGTCACATGGTGGAGGAGAGTTTTGGCAATGGCGAACGTCTCGGCGTACGAATTGAATATCTGCGTGAGCAATCTCCCTTGGGTACAGCTGGTGCGCTGGGGCTGCTAGCACCATGGCCCGAAGCTGCTTTTGTGGTGACTAATGGAGATGTCATTACCGATATACGTTACGGGGAGCTTCTTGATTTTCACCTTCGTTATCATGCGACAGCGACCATGGCAGTGCGAGTTCATGAATGGCAGCATCCATTTGGCGTTGTACAGACTCAAGGGGTGGAGATTGTTGGTTTTGAGGAAAAACCAGTGGCACGTAGCCATATCAACGCAGGAGTCTATGCGCTCAACCCAGATGCATTGGGTTACTTAGAAGCAGAGACTCACTGCGACATGCCTACTTTGTTTGAGCGCCTACAAGCACAGTCCAAACGTACGGTGGCATACCCCATGCATGAACCGTGGTTAGATGTTGGACGACCGGATGACTTAAGCTTAGCCTCCGATGCAGTTTAGGCTAATTAATAACAAGGATTACATTTATGAAAAGAGATTTGATTAAACAGTACAACCTCCCACCAAGAGTTGAGTTTTGTAAAAAATGTACTGTCTCTAATCAGAGGCCCAGAATAGTCTTTGATGAGCATGGCGTTTGTTCCGCGTGCAATTACGCCGAATTTAAGCGTGAAAAAATTGACTGGAATGCTCGTGAATCCGAACTGGTTGCCCTATGTAATAAACATAGAAAAAGCAATGGCGAATACGATGTTATCGTTCCTTGTAGTGGAGGAAAGGACGGTAGTTTTGTGGCGCATCAATTGAAATATAAATATGGCATGAACCCTCTTGCTGTGACATGGGCGCCATTAAAGGCGACCCAAATTGGGCGTCAAAATCTTGATGCTTTTATCGCATCTGGTTTCAATCACATTCTCGGGACACCAAATCCACAGGTTACAAAAAGACTCACTCATTTGTCTTTCAAGCATCTGGGAGATCCATTCCAACCATTCATATATGGGCAAACAAATTTTCCACTTCATATGGCGGTGAAAAATAATGTTCAACTAATAATGTATGGAGAGAATGGTGAGGTTGAGTATGGTGGAGATATGAAGAATGCATTTCACGCAACGCGGGATATTAAGGATCATGATCGACATTATTTTTCAGGATTGCCGCCGGAGTTTTGGGCAGAGCATGGTGTTTCATTGAGCGATCTCTTTCCATTTATGGCTCCAAAATTTGAAGAGATCGTGAATAATCAAACTGAAATTCATTTTCTCGGGTATTATAAATCTTGGGATCCGCAGGAGAATTACTATTATTGCCATGAGCATACTGGCTTCACCTCGAATACTGAGCGTTCGGAAGGGACGTACTCAAAATATGCTAGCTTGGACGACAAAATTGATGGTTTTCACTATTATCTTTCTTATATAAAATTTGGTATAGGTCGCACAACATCCGATACTGCTCATGAGATTCGAGACGGGAAAATAACACGCGATGAGGGGGTGGCGCTAGTTAAACGTTATGATCATGAGTTTCCCCGGAAATACTATGAGGAATTTCTCGACTTCTGCTCAATCACCGATGAAGAGGTTCATGAGGTGATTAATAGTTGGCGTTCTGATCATATTTGGCGCCAAGAGAATGGCGAGTGGAAGTTGCGACATGCAGCCTGGATGGATCGAGAATGAGTATGGTTTTGTGAAAAATATTCGTCTCATCGCACGCCTTGATGTCAAGGGTGCCAATCTCATCAAAGGTATCCATCTAGAAGGGTTGCGGGTCATAGGTGATCCAAATGAACACGCTTTACGATATTACAGACAGGGTGTCGATGAGTTGATATATATGGATTGTGTAGCCAGTCTTTATGGTCGCAATCACCTGAGTGATATTGTTCGATCTGCAGTTAGAGACATATTTGTGCCAATGACAGTAGGAGGCGGGATTCGATCGGTTGCTGATGCAACAGAAATCTTGCGAGCGGGAGCCGATAAGGTGGCGGTAAATACAGCGGCGGTTGCCAATCCCCAATTAATCACTGACATTGCTCGACGCTTTGGTAGTCAAAGTATGGTTCTCTCGGTTGAGGCCAAGCAAGTTGGGCCGGGGCATTGGGAGGTCTATACTGATAACGGTCGCGAACCTACTGGACTAGATGTGATTTCATGGGTGAAGCGAGGTGTGAGTATGGGCGCTGGCGAAGTACTACTGACCTCTGTGGATCGAGAGGGTACGCGAAAAGGCTTTGACGTTCCCTTGGTGGCGGCTGTAACTGCATCGGTCTCGGTACCGGTGATCGCTAGTGGCGGCATGGGGAAAGCAGAGGATATTCTTGCTGTGGTGCGCGACGGCGGTGCGGACGCTGTTGCAATGGCTGATATATTGCACTACAGCCGGGCCCAAGTCTGCGATGTTCGAGAGTTAGCTCAGAATGAGGGGCTAGGAGTGAGACGCTTTCATGACTAGGCCTGAAGTAACCGTGATTGACTATGGCGCGGGAAATCTCCTTAGCGTCCAGCGGGCGCTCGAGTATTGTGGTGCAAATGTTACTGTGACTGGTGACTCTGGACTCATCTTGGCGGCCAAAAGAGTGGTGCTTCCAGGCGTAGGGGCATTTGACAATGCCATGCAGGCATTGGAGCAGTTATCCTTGGTTACCGTCATTCGTGAGATTGCTAAGCAACAAATCCCTCTTCTGGGGATTTGTCTTGGGATGCAACTCCTGCTTGATGAAAGTGACGAATTCGGTACAACTAAAGGTTTGGGCCTAATCCCTGGGAGAGTAGTTCGCGTTCCAGCCGAAACAATGACAGGCGAGCCGCATAAGATTCCTCACATTGGATGGAGTGCTCTTCAAACCTCAAATGTATTGAGCTCTTGGTCAGAAACTCTGCTGCATGACAATACTCCTGGCGACGCCGCATATTTCGTTCATTCCTTCATGGCCGTTCCTGCAGAGCCGATGCATCGTATCGCTGACTGTGTATATGGCGGACATCGAATTCCAGCAACAATTGGGATAAATAATATCACCGGTTGTCAATTCCATCCCGAGAAGAGCGGCGAGATTGGGTTAAGGATTTTACGTAGGTTTATTTACCAATGAAGATTCTTGCCCTAATTGCTGCCCGCGGGGGGTCTAAGCGTCTACCGAGAAAAAATATTCGTCTCCTTGGCGATAAGCCACTTATAGTTTGGTCCATTGATGTGGTGAAAGGTATGCCGAATATTTGCGATATTCTGGTCTCAACCGATGACCCTGAAATTTCCGATATTTGTATTAAAGAGGGAGTGAGTGTACCTTGGCTGCGTCCTCAAGCACTGGCAACTGATGTAGCAACTTCTGCGGATGTCGCTATTCATGCATTGGACTGGTATGAGGCAAACAAAGGCGAGGTTGATGGTTTGCTATTTTTGCAGCCAACGTCACCCTTTAGGAGTAGGCATACCATATTGAGAGCAATTGAGCTTTTTGAGAGCAATAAGTTAGTGCCCATTGTTGCAATTTCTCCGACTCCAGCACACCCCTTGTGGTCACTGAAGCTCGAAGGTGGTTATGCGGTTCCATTTCTCAGCGATGACGGCCTGAATATACGTTCGCAAGAGCTTCGGCCTGTATACGTAGTGACTGGATCTGTTTATTTGATATCGCCGCAACAGCTTCGCAAAAATAACTCTTTTGCGGCTGCAAAAATGCAGCCGCTTCTCATTAGTTCCCCTCAAGAGGCAATAGATATAGATACCGAATGGGATTTCAGAATGGCAGAGCAGTGTCTGAACGACTGGGTAAATTATCTCAAATAAATGCATATAAATAGCAATCACAGTAACATTGCATTTGGTCGCGAGATTGACTTTTGTCGCGACTGGTTGAATTTAAAGAGTATTCGGGCTTGTTGGTATTCACGTCCAGTAATAATCGAACGGATTTTGCAACGATTAGTTGAAGTTGCACAAACTCCGTATGCGAGGGCTGTCAAAAATTTGCAAGATTCATCTGTGAGTGCGATGCCGCCTTCGGGATCTATTTTGAAGACAAAATATGCGCACATTAAAATGGGTGCCGGAGATATTGTCGTTACAAAAAAACAGTTGATTAACAGTTGTTTCGAATATTTTCTACATTGGATATTTTGCTTGAGCGCGATTATTTTTGTGAAAAATGATCGGAAATGCATGTTGCATTCTGTTTTGATTTACGGAATAGGAGGGGAGAATGTTTTTAAAGATGGATCTGATGAGGGGCTGATTGAATACTTCAGACTTGGACCAATAAGAGCACTCAGGGGCGATGGGCCATTTTTTATAGAGTACTCACGTTGTGCGAGATCTTTAATCAATGAATGTTTTACATATTCAAAAAGACCTCATGTGACATTATTGCGAACGGCAAAATTTGGTATATTTGGGAGAATTCGACTTCTGGCATTACATTGCAGTTCCATTTTTTCATTTGGATTTTGCATGCTTAAAAATCCAGTTTATTCACTAATTTCTAGAGATTTTGCTTATGCAGCCATATTTTCGGAGATGGATAGGCGTGGATTTATTGATTCAGTAATTTTTACAACTACAAACGTATTGTCTCAACCATTATGGACAAGGGCGTTCATAAATGCAAAAGTGCATATGATTTGGTATTCCCAAAGCCAGCAAATCATTAGTTATCAACCCGATTTTTTGGTTTCAGATATGCCCGGTTTGCGTTGGATCAGGGTAGATGTGCATTGGGTTTGGACAAATACCTACGCAAAATATCTTAGATCTCTCATTTCCAGAGGAATTGTCGAGGCCGTTGGTCCTGTAGTGTGGTCAGTTCCTGAAATTTCAAATCCGGCAAATCAAGAAATACAGGTGATTGTTTTTGATGTTCCTCCGTTTTCTGACCAGGTTGCGTTGGAGTGTGGGGAAATTTCAAATTATTTTAATCCAAAGAATTTGACGCTATTTATTGAGGATTTGTTAAAATTAAAAAAAAGGTTGGAGTCAATTTTTGTATTGCCGGTTGTGCTTGTTGTAAAGATGAAGCGAAATTACAATCCAGCCTATGATCTTAAATATTATAAATACTTGGAGATGCTGGGGGCACTTGGGCAAATTCGATTGGTTTCTTGCACGAGTAATATATACTCACTTATTTCTACCGGGCGCTTGGTGATTGCATATCCATTTACTTCTCCGGCATATATTGCCGACTCGCTAGGGGTTCCGTCTATATATTACGATCCCACAGATGCCATTTTCCGAAATGATTTTCCTGATGATGCATCTATGATTGAATTTGCAGCTGGATCAGAGCAGCTTTTCGATAAGGCACTGTCTGCTTTGAATAGATATAAATTTGAAAGAATGTAAATTGAAAAATCTAATTAAATTAAGTTTAAAAAAAATAATTGTTTGGGGTGTTAATCATTTGGATGGGGGCATCGTCGGGCGCTACATTTACGCTCAAATACTTGCCAGTGCAATGAATCGCACTCAAGTAGTGACTTATGCCGATGTGCGCCTGACATTTGCGATACCCAATGCGCTTAATCGATACCGTTCGGATACTTTTTCAATAAAGGAACCGGAGACGCTTGAGTGGATTGATGGAATTCCCAGTGATGCAGTATTGTGGGACATTGGGGCTAATGTTGGGTTATATTCATGCTATGCGGCCAAGCGCGGGGTAGCGCAAGTATTTGCGTTCGAGCCGTCCGTTTTTAATTTGGAACTATTGGCGCGTAATATTTTCTTAAATAATTTTACTGATCAAATAACTATTATCCCACTGCCGCTTTCTGATACCTTGGCTGTTAGTACATTGAATATGACTAGCACCGAATGGGGTGGCGCATTATCCACTTTCGGGCAAGAGTATGGTCATGATGGAGAAAACATGAGAAAAGTGTTTAAATTTCCGACAATAGGGATTTCTATGGTCGATGCCGTTGCACTACTCAAAATAACACAACCCGATTATATAAAAATGGACGTTGATGGCATTGAGCATTTGATTCTCAAAGGCGGGGGGCGGGTTCTGCAAAACGCCAAAGGAGTATTGATTGAGATAAACGATAAATTCAAAGCACAGGCTGATGATGCAAGTAGATATCTCAATGCTGCTGGTTTTGTTCTTAAGGAAAAGAGACATGCCGAGTACTTTGATTCCCAAGGTGGATCGGGTAGTCATACTTACAATCAAATTTGGATCAAATGAATTTGATTGCCAACTTAATTAGATTCAATACACAATGACAGTGCTAAAGGTCGGTATAGCTGGTTTCGGTGTGGTTGGTAGGCGTCGCAAAGATTGCATTGATCGTCGTTCTGACATGCGAGTGGTGGCCGTCTGTGATCAGACTTTTGATGGTGAAGGTGCTCTATCAGATGGGGTTCGCTATTATCAGGATTATCGAAGCTTGCTTTTGGCAGATTTGGATGTTTTGATTGTCTGCTTGACAAATGATGTTGCTGCAGAAGTAACTATTGCTGGCTTACATGCGGACATGCATGTATTTTGTGAAAAGCCACCAGGTCGCGATGTGGATGATATTGTGCGCGTCATTGCCCAAGAGTCGCTAAAGCCACGCTTGAAGTTGATGTATGGGTTTAATCACCGATACCATGAGTCGGTGGTAGATGCATTGCGCATTTTGCGATCTGGAGAGCTTGGGCAAGTTCTCAACATGCGTGGGGTGTATGGTAAGGCAAAGTTAATTACGTTCAATCAGCCGGACTGGCGCACAAAGCGTGATATTGCCGGTGGCGGGGTGTTGCTTGATCAAGGCATACACATGGTGGACTTGATGCGGCTGTTTGGAGGGGACTTTATAGATGTGCACAGCTTTATTTCTAATAGGCATTGGGGCTATGACGTTGAAGACAACGCTTACGCGCTGATGCGGACTGGAGATGGGGTCGTTGGTATGCTGCATTCATCCGCTACGCAGTGGCGTCATCGCTTTCATCTTGATATCAATCTTGAGCGAGGCAGTTTGATTCTGGGTGGAATACTGTCGGGTACCAAGAGTTACGGCGCCGAGACTCTGACGGTGGTACAGGCAGACCCGGACAATGACCGTGGAGACCCCAAGGAGCAGGTCACTCGGTACAATCGGGATCCATCGTGGGATGAGGAGATTGCTGCCTTCGCCGACTCCATTCTGAATGATAAACCGGTACAAAGTGGTACATCGGAAGATGCGTTGCGCACAATGCAACTAGTATTTAAGATTTACTACGCAGATTCCGACTGGCGTGAAACCTACAATATTCCAAACCCCAATAGCCATGAATAACATCGACAAAATTTTCACACCTAATCCCGTTGCCTTTGCCGGGGCGTATATCGAATATCTCCAGACTGTTCTGAGAAGTTTGAGCACAAAGGAGGTTGGTCAATTTATCGAAACGATCTTGGATGCCCGTGCTCGGGGTGTTACGGTATTTTTTATCGGAAATGGTGGCAGTGCAGCTACTGCAAGTCACTTTGCCAATGATCTCGCTTATGGTACCAATGAATACGACAAGCCGTTTCGTGTGCTGAGTCTTACAGATAACGTTGCCATACTCACAGCGTTGGGTAACGACTACGGGTACGACGAGATTTTCGTTCGACAATTGCGCGTATTGGGTAAGGCTGGTGATGTGTTGGTGGCCATTTCGGCTTCCGGCAATTCCCCAAATTTGATCAAAGCATTCGAATATGCCCGCTCAGCGGGTATTAAGACGGTCGCCATTACGGCGTTTGACGGCGGGAAAATGAAGCCTATGGCGGACGAAGGCATTCATGTTCCCACCGGGCCCAAAGAATACGGGCCGGCGGAGGATGTGCACATGGTGCTGGATCATTTGGTTGGGGCGTATCTGATGCGTTGCATCAAAGTCACTAACTGAAGATGGACACCCGATTTGCGAATAAGAAGGTGTTTATCACCGGTGCATCAAGAGGGTTGGGGCGGGCAATTGCTCAGGCGTTTCGTGCGCAGGGAGCGTGGGTAATTGGCACCCACACCGGTATAGGGAGCCCTCCAGACGCTGTTTGCCAGGAGTGGATTGCGGTTGATTTCTCGGATCTTTCGCAAATTAAGACATGTGCCGCGGTTGTACTGCAAGCCGAACCAGATGTGCTGGTCAATAATGCAGGCATCAACAAGATAGCCCCTTTTATTGAGATTACCCCCGAAGACTTTCAGGCGATACAGCAAGTTAACGTTTTTACGCCATTCTTGCTTTGCCAAGCTGCCATTCCTGGAATGTTGCGCAAGGGCTGGGGACGTATCGTTAATATTTCTTCTGTTTGGGGCAAGATCAGCAAAGCACACCGAGCGTCTTATTCTGCCAGCAAATTTGCGCTGGATGGGATGACGTTGGCGTTGGCTGCGGAGCACTCATCCAATGGAATATTGGCCAATTGCATCGCACCTGGCTTTGTTGATACCGAGTTGACGCAACGCGTTCTAGGGAATGCTGGAATTCAAACGTTGATTTCTGCAGTACCAGTTGGTAGGCTGGCACAGGCCGACGAGGTTGCACGGTTGACTTTGTGGTTGGCCAGTGAAGAGAATACTTATCTTGCGGGGCAGAATATTGCCATTGATGGAGGTTTTAGTCGTGTTTGAAGAATTGGTAATTCAATCTCATAAGGGTGCATACACAGTCATTTTTGATGGCGAGACGCTGCCTAACGTGACGGGCTTGGTTGAGGGCGTGCCGCACTTTTTGATTGATGCCAATGTGGCTCGTTTGTATGCAGCAGAGCTGGCTGACGTCCTTGCACACCCAAACTGCATCACTATTGAAGCGGTTGAGTCGAACAAGTCACTCGAAAAAATAATTCCCATCATCGAACAGTTGGTGCAAAACAAGGTTAGACGGGATCACACACTAGTAGCTATAGGCGGGGGCATTATTCAAGATATAACTTGTTTCATCGCCAGCACCTTATTACGCGGTGTTCCTTGGCGGTTCGTTCCAACCACTTTGCTGTCGCAGGCCGACTCCTGCATTGGTTCGAAGAGTTCAATCAACTTAGGCGACACTAAGAATATTTTGGGTACATTTAATCCGCCAGAGAAAATATATTTATGCTCTGCGTTTCTTGATACCTTAGACATGAAGGATATTCGCTCCGGTATTGGAGAGATCATCAAGGTTCATGCGATTGACGGTGCCGATTCCTTCGATCGGTTGGCGCTAGATTTCGATCGTCTAACCATTGATCGTGAATTATTGTTGAAATACATTCAATCCGCGTTGTTGATAAAACAGCGATTCATTGAGGAAGATGAGTTTGATCGGGGGATTCGCAATATTTTCAACTACGGTCACAGTTTTGGCCATGCAATTGAGTCGGCCACACGCTACACAGTGCCACATGGCATCGCCGTAACCATCGGAATGGACATGGCTAATTTCATTGCCGTTGAGCGAGGGTTTTTGCCAGCGGAACATTTTGCCCGGATGCATGGGGTATTGCATAGAAATTATGAGCAGTATGCGGATGCATCAATTGACATAGATGTTCTAATCGCTGCGCTAATGAAAGATAAAAAAAATACAAGCACTACGCTGGGCCTTATATTTCCGGTGGGGAATAGAGCAGAAATTCAGCGTGTCCAAGTTCCTCCGGATGATGTATTCCGATCGCAATGTGTTGATTTCCTGACAAGGTTGGCCGCATGAACACAGAAGACAGAGTCGCAGTCTGCTCCCGATCATTCTCCAGCAATCCGGTTTTGCGGGCTGAACTGTTAGAGCGCTATCAACAGGTTACGTTCAACGATGCGGGCCATCAATTGGTGGGTGATAGTTTGGTCCAGTTTTTGTCTGGCCACGACAAGGCAATAACAGCGCTGGAAACGCTGGACGACTATGTACTATCTCGCTTGCCCCAACTGAAAGCTATTGGCAAATACGGTGTGGGTTTGGACATGATTGACATGACGGCAATGCGTGCCCATGGCAAACGTTTGGGTTGGACGGGGGGGGTAAACCGCCGCTCAGTATCCGAACTGGTGATTTCATTTGCTATCGCAATGCTAAGGCATGTGCCAGCAGCGAATCGCGAGGTGCTATCTGGCACATGGCGCCAACATGTGGGCGGGCATTTGTCTGGCCGAACTGTCGGTATTGTTGGCTGTGGACATGTGGGCAAAGATCTTGTGCAGCTTTTGAGGGCTTTTGAATGCCCGGTTTTGGTGAATGACATTCGAGACTATTCGGACTTCTACAAGTCGAACGGCATTGAAGCCACTGGCCTGGAGGATTTATTGGCGCGTTCAGATGTTGTTACCTTGCATGTGCCTTTGGATGCTAGTACACGTGGCATGCTAAATGCTGAGCGGTTGATGCTGATGAAGCCGGGCGCGGTGCTGATTAATGCAGCTCGCGGTGGGTTGGTAGATGAAGTTTTCTTGAAGCAAATGCTACGCGATAAGCGTATTGCCGCTGCAGCCTTCGATGTGTTTGCTGTCGAGCCGCCTCAGGATCAAGAACTTCTGCTGCTACCGAATTTCCTTGTCACTCCCCATATCGGGGGGAGCGCGCAGGAAGCCATTTTGGCGATGGGGCGGGCTGCTATTCAGGGGCTTGACGAGAACGTCGTTCCCGATTTCTTGGAGTAAATATGAGCATACGTCCGAGGCAATCTCTTTTGAACCCGGAATTGAAACGGCCCAGTGCGTTAAGTTCGGCACCAAGAGCCCTTACTAGCCTGTGGTTGGACAAAAATGAGAATTTGGACCCTGCTCTCATGGCCTTGTCCAATAGGTTACTTACATCCATATCGCCTGCAACGCTGGCGACTTACCCAGAAGCGGGGGAGTTGTACAGAAAGCTCGCACAATGGGTTGGCGTAGGAGCTGACTCCTTATTGTTGACGCCCGGTAGCGATGGCGCTATTCGCTTGGTGTTTGAAGCCTTTGTTGAGCACGGAGACTCAGTCATACATACAACGCCTACATTTGCTATGTATCCGGTTTACAGCCAGATGTTCGGGGCTCAGGCGATTCAAATTCACTATATTCCGACCGAAACTGGCCCATGGTTGGATGTAAATGAGGTCATTAGCGCTGTAGTTAAGTACGAGCCTAAACTCGTATGCCTACCGAATCCCGATAGTCCTTCAGGGACGACCCTTTCTGGGGGTGTGTTACGTGAAATACTGACGGCTTGTGAGTCCGTCGGTGCTGTACTGTTGTTGGATGAGGCATATCACCCGTTTCACGAATGGTCCGCTGTAGCTTGGACTGAAACCTCCCGCAATCTGATTGTGGCGAGGACATTTGCAAAAGCTTGGGGTGTGGCGGGGCTGAGAATTGGATATGCGGTGGGGCATCCAGAAACCATCGCACTTCTGCACAAAATGAGGCCCATGTACGAAGTGAGCTCCATTGCCGTGGAGTTCATGGCGAAGATGCTGGACCATACCGATGAAATGATGCAGGCGGTAGCACGGATTAACGCAGGAAAACAATACTTCCATGAAGAGATGGAGGCGCTAGGATTCAAGGTTTTGCCAACGGCGGGTAACTTTCTGCATGTCGCGTTTAAAGAGCGTGGCAGCGCAGTGCACTCAGAACTGGATGGCAAAGTTTTATACCGGGCTGCGTTCGAACATCCAAGTCTTGTCGGTTACAGCAGATTCAGCGCTGCACCAAAGCCAATCATGGAGCAAGTTGTTAAGCTAATTAAACGGGCTCTGGAAAGGGAATGATGAAGAACGCCAGTGTAAAAGTCGGCATTATTGGGTGCGGTCGTATATCGGGGCACCATTGCCGCTCAATTGTTGAGACAGATGGTATCGAGTTAATGGCGGTTTGTGATTTGGAGATTGAAAAGGCGGATGTATACCGTGAGCAATTCGGCGCCAAAGCGTATGTTAATTACCACCAGATGCTGCTTGAAAATCCGGAAATAGACACGGTTGCAATTGTTACGCCTTCGGGCATGCACTATGAGCATGCGCTTGATATTATTTCTCGCTATCGAAAAAACATCATTGTCGAGAAACCGACCTTCATGAAGCCATCCCAGGTGAAAGAGGTTTATGCAGCGGCCAATGCGGCAGGGGTGCAAATCTTCGCAGTTTTTCAGAATCGCCACAATTTAGCGGTGAAGCGAGTGCTAAAGGGGCTAGCGCAGGGCGAGCTTGGAGCATTACGGTCAGTCGCGGTACGTGTACGATGGTGCCGTCCTCAGCGCTATTACGATTTGGCACCTTGGCGTGGCACCTTTGCCATGGACGGAGGCTGCCTGACTAATCAAGGGATTCACCATATTGATCTGTTGCGGCAGTTGGGAGGCGAGGTTAGTAGAGTATGTGGAGTTCATAAGACTCTGGGTGCCAGCATAGAAGTGGAGGACACTGCAATTGCATCAATGGCCTTTGTCAACGGCGCAATTGGCACACTAGAGGTCACCACCGCAGCGCGCCCAACGGACTATGAAGCGAGCTTGTCCTTGGTTTGCGAAAACGGCCTCGCCCAAATAGGGGGTATTGCGGTTAACGAGTTGCAGGTCTATACACCCGAGCCAGCCGCTTGCGCTGAGAACTCCGAAGATTTTTCTGGAAACGTGTATGGTCACGGCCACGTGAAAATTTACGAAGAAATCGTCGCTTTTTTCCACAGAGGAGAAAGATTTCCGGTGGCTTATGAAGACGCGTTGGCAACAATTCAGCTACTGAATTCGTTTTATCTGGCAGATGAAACGCAGTGCTGGGTGGACGTATCAAGCGCGGGTGATAGTGCTCGGCTCGGACGACCAGATGAAGCCTTGGCTGATTTGTACCGCACGGTAATTTCCACGACTGTTTGAGGAATGCAATGAAAATTATTGGTGTTGTTCCCGCACGTATGGCTGCATCCCGGTTTCCGGGCAAACCTCTCTATCCGATTCACGGACGGCCGATGTTGGAGCATGTTTTTTTGCGTGCCCAGATGTACAAAGGGTGGAATAAGTTAGTCATGGCTACTTGTGACGAGGAAATTGAACAGTTTTCCAAGTCGAAAGGTTTTCCTGTTGTGATGACCGGTTCGCACCACACGCGGGCACTTGACCGAGTTGCCGAGGCTGTCGAGCGATTGGGTGAACCTGTGGATGCATCGGACATCGTCGTGTGCGTTCAGGGTGATGAGCCCATGATGCGCCCCGACATGATTGATGCGGTCATTGCGCCGCTGTTGAAAGACCCGTCGATAGCGGGGACAATCTTGGCGATGCATATTACCGAAAAATCGATATGGCAAAACCCAGACACTGTCAAATTAATTCATAACGCGGCAGGCGAAGTGCTCTACACCTCGCGGGTTCCGTTGCCCTATTGCAAGGGTGAGTTCTCTGCGGACCTGATGGCTCGACGGATTTACGGGATATTTGCCTTTCGTTGGAAATACCTTCAGGCATTTACCGCACACGAAGAAACGCGTCTGGAGCAGCTTGAAGCCTGCGACAGCAATCGTATATTGGATATGTCGTTTCGCCAACATATCGCACCTTATCCCCATATACAGTCTTTTTCGGTGGATAGCCCGAGTGATATTGCATTGGTCGAGGAACATATGCTGTCTGACCATTATTGGAATCTGTATAGATAATGTATGTCCAAATGACTTCCAATATAGCCTATCAAACGGAAGAGATTGCCCGTTATTTTTCTCAAAATCGAGTGAGTTGGCCTCAATTTTATGAGTCGGAGCGGGTAATTATTGCGCAATTAAATCCTGCTCCAGGCCACGATATTCTTGATATTGGATGTGGCTGTGGTGGACTAGGGCTTGCGTTGCGTGATCAATTTGCTGTGACCCAATATACGGGCGTGGAGATAAATCCGTCAGCGGCCAAGGCTGCGCGCGAGATGAATCCAGAAGCCAATGTGTTGGAAGGCGATATTCTTAAACTGAGTCAGTCAAAGCTGGCAGGCAAAACCTTTGATGTTGTTTTTTCCCTAAGTTGCGTGGACTGGAATGTCGAATTCACCCGAATGCTTGCAGCAGCCTGGGCTCACGTGGCCCCCGGTGGACATTTGGTTGCAACATTCAGATTGACTGATGGAGACGGGTGCAATGACCTGCAACGCTCATACCAGTACATTAACTATGACAGCGTTAGAGAGGGTGAGTGCGCTTCTTATGTAGTGCTTAACGCCGGGGCACTCGTGAAGCAACTTGCAACATTCGATCCTGTAGAAGTGAATGCATTTGGCTATTGGGGTCAACCATCCGTCACCGCAGTGACTCCATACCAGAAGCTCTGCTTTGCCGCATTCTCTCTCCAAAAAAGCAAAGTGACGGTTAGCGAAGCCACTCGCTTCCAGCTTGATTTACCCGCTGAAATTTTGGATGCAATAGCGCACGTGGTGCCGATGGATGACTAGTGAACTAACTGTTTGGGCTCGTACAGACCGGGTGCCTCACCAATCCGATGGGCTGGTGTATTGGCAGAGTTATGGTCAAGACTGCGAATCGATTTCCGTTCCGCGCTATTTGGAAGCGCATGGTGAGGGCTTAAGAGAAAAATACCTCACTTTTATACATGATCTAGGTGAGCGTCAGGTGAGCGGAAAGCGATTGGTAGAGCATTTGGAGTCAGGTGAAGGATTGAGTTTTTGGTGGATGACGCAACTGGCGGAAAAAAGTCCGTTTAAGTCTCCTCGAATCTATGACTGCCTTCGGATGCTGGCACTTGAAGAGATCCTACTGAGTAAGAAACCCTCTAGTTTGATTCTCGAATGCACAGATGGAACTCTTGCGCAGTCAATAGAGCGCCTTTGTTTCAACCTCGGAATTAAGTTTTCTTGGGCGAGGAATACCCTGGTAAGACAGAAGTGGTCATTGCGTCGCGTCTACAGCATTGTTCCGTATTGGGCACAAGCGCTAATTAGCATAAGGCATCTAATCGTAAAGTGGCCGCGTGGTTCGGTAATAAAACCAAAATGGTTTTCTGGAAGTGGGAGCATATTTTTTTGCTCATATTTCTTCAATCTAGACGCACTATCTTGTAGTAAGGGGAACTTTCGTTCGCGGCAATGGGAAGCCCTGCCAACGCACCTTCAAAATGCGGGCTTTCATACCAACTGGATTCATCACCGTCTCCTAGGTTCTGGATCACCGGATGTAGGTACTGGAAATAAATGGTTAAACCGCTTCAATAGAGATTCTAAAAAACAAGGGTGTCATAGCTTTTTGGAATCATATCTAACGGGGGGCATCGTATACCGGGCCCTAATCCGTTGGAAGTGCCTCATTCGAGCATCTTCACAGGTAACGGAGATCGCTGATCTTTTTAGTCCAATGGGATCTGGTGTTTGGTTGTGGCCTCTTTTAAGGCACGATTGGACTACCTCAACTGTTGGTGCTGCGGGATTGCAAAACTGCCTATGGATGGAGTTATTTGACTCGATATTCAAAGATATGCCGCATCAGCCCTTAGGCCTGTATCTTTGGGAAAATCAGGGATGGGAAAGTGCCATGCTCTGGGCGTGGAGAAAACACAAACATGGACAGATCATCGGCGTCCCGCATGCTACGGTGGTCTTTTGGCACTTGAATAACTTTGATGATTCAAGAACCCTGATGTCCAAAGACTCATCTGCAAAACCAATACCCGATAGATTAGCAATCAATGGTCAAATGGCTTGGCGTGCTTTTACCCAGACTGGCTATCCAGCTGTCCGACTTGTACCTGTAGAGGCATTGCGATTTCAATATTTGCTCGCCTACGAATCTAATCTTTCAGATCGACACATAGCAGCTAAAAATTTCAATGCTGAGACCGCTATCGTGACGCCCCTGAAGGTACTGATACTTGGCGACTTCACGTTTAAGCAAACTCTTAAGATGCTTCGTTGCATTGCCGAGGCGGCAAGATTGTCTGGTATTGAGCTTAACTTGACACTCAAGCGGCATCCAGTTTGCAGAATAGAAAAAATGGACTGCAGTAACCTGTCTTTCGAAATCACGGACCAGCCGCTGGGTGAAATAATGAGTGAATTTGACTTTGCATTTTCCAGCAATACAACATCCGCGGGCTTGGACGCACTGCTTGCTGGCCTCTCTGTAGTTGTCTTTCTTGATGAGGATGATCTCAATCAAAGTCCTTTGCGCGGGGTTAAGGGTGTTCGGTTTGTTGACAGTCCTCAAGCCTTAGCTGATGAAATCCGGTCCGGATTTGCAAAGGGATCAGCATCAGCCATCAATACGTACTTTTGGCTTGACAATCAGCTTCCACGTTGGAATAGCCTGCTTGCAGGCGCTGGCGTAAGGACTGTTGACCAATGAGAAAGCCTAGAGTGCTCATCACAGGAGGGACAGGTTTACTGGCCCTCAATTGGGCTTGTGCGGTTCGTGATCAATGGGACGTCATTCTGGGAACCCATTTGCATCGGGTTTCTCTGTCGGGGGTGACCTCGGCCCCCCTTGATTTAGATAACTGGGTGCATCTGGAAGATCAAATTGCGTTGAAGCACCTCGATCTAATCGTTCACACCGTTGGATTGACGAATGTAGAAGCTTGTGAAGATGACACAAAAATGGCATTTCACGTGAATGCTGTGCTAGCGGAAAACGTCGCACGGGTGGCGAATCGTCTCGGTTTACCATTTGTCCACGTGTCCACAGACCACTTGTTTGCTGGTGAATCAAGTTTTTACACTGAAAAAGCATGTCCCAAGCCACTAAACGAGTATGGACACAGTAAGTTGCTTGCAGAGGAGTTGGTGCAAAAGGCTTGCCCGTACGCCATAATTTTGCGGACTAATTTTTTCGGATGGGGATATACGCAACGGAGATCGTTTAGTGACTGGTTGATATATGGTTTGCGTGCCGGGGAAAGGCTACCGCTATTTGATGATGTTTACTTCACTCCAATTCTTGCTGATTTTCTGGCGCAAACTACTCATGATTTGGTGACTGAGCGTTGTTCCGGAATTTTCAATGTGGTGGGGGATCAGCGATTATCAAAATATGATTTCGCCCTTTCTTTGGCGGAATCGTTTAATCTGCCTGCTTCGCTGATTCAGCGGGTGCAATCGCCTGTTGAAAATCTTAGGCTAGTTCGACCGCGCGATATGTCATTGAATAACACCAAAGTACGCACTATTCTTAACCGCAAAATGGGTACTGTACGTGACTATCTTTTAGAATTAAAGCGACAGGAAGAAACTGGGCGTAGGCAAGAGCTAAGTGCTGCAGTGACCTAATAAGTTGAAAGTTTAGAGCAATGCGTGAAGCCAAATTAGATGTGCGGTCTACAGCAATAACAGTAGTCATTGCTACTTTGGGCGGCCCGACGCTTCAAGCGACGATTGATGCGTTGAATCGTGGAACTATTGCTCCAGCTGAAATTCTTATATGCATCCCTGAGAAGGAGGCGGCTCATGTGCAGATTTCAGCAGCTGCAAATACTAAGATCGTTGTTACGCCATGCCGGGGGCAAGTGGCGCAACGGGTTATCGGTTTCCAACAAGCAAAGAATGAGTTTGTTGTGCAAATGGACGATGACATGTTTCCTGCGACGGACTGCTTGGAGATGTTATTGATTGCAATTTTTAGTCAAAATAATATCGCTGTAGCTCCGGCACTGGTCAATTGTAGGACGGAGCAGTCTGTATATCTAACAGCAAGGAATGTTGGATTTTTCAATTGGATTTATTACTTCATAATGAATGGTCGAGCTGGTTATAAGGAGGGAGCCATCCTGAAATCCGGAGTGCCAATTGGATTGATTCCAAATCCAGATGTAAAAGGAATGGTTGAGGTTGAGTGGCTTGCCGGCGGATGCGTGATGCACCGCCGAAGCAATCTAGTGCTCAAAAATTACTTCCACTTTCCCGGCAAGGCATATTGCGAAGACATGATTCACTCTCACTTGTTGCGCCAGAGTGGTGTTAGGTTATTTATTGAAACTCGATCTGCATGCGGATTGTATTTGGTGTCGGCTTTCGATGACGAGGTTCGGCAGTTTTTCAGGCATACCAAGGCTGAAATGGCCGTCCGCAGATATTTTATGAAATTGAGTGATCGAGGAACTGCCCGTATGTATGTTTTTTACGCCGCACTGGTATTGAGATATATGTTCAAATACTTAACCAAAAAAAGTGGCATGCAGGTCGAACATTAATGCTTATTATCCAGGCTAATAATATCCACGAAAGTGGCGCAAAATCTCTACTGTTGAGTTTGCTTACGTCAGCACGCGATCTGTATCGAAATTCAAAGGTGGTGGTCTTCTTGGATGAGCGGCTTATCAGTACAGACCCCCAGTATTTTCCAGTTTCGCCTGATTTTGATGTGGTGAGCGTTCGTGCTACTATATTTGGACGGTTTATGTCAGAAGTAAAAATATGGAGGCTGGCGCGGCGAAATGCTGACGCTTTGCTTTTGTGTTTCGGTAATCTTCCACCGCTGTTTCCATGTAGGGCAAAAACTGTTGTTTACTTTCAAACTGTATTGTATTTTCGGCAGTTTAGTAAGTACGTGGTTGGTGTTGGTGCCGCTGTCAAATTCAATATTGAGTTGATTTGGATTAAGTTGCGGCTTGGAACGGCGGATCGTATCTTTGTCCAATCCAGATCAGTAAAGGATGGTTTGTGTCGAGAGTTTAAGATCAACTCAAACGTAGTTGAAATTTATCCATTCTTGAATTTGAAAGAAATAGCGAGCGATGGAGTTGCAAGTGAATCTATTGAGGCATCTTGCTTCTTTTATCCTGCGCTTGGTACTCCGCATAAAAATCATAGAATGTTGATTCAGGCTTGGGTGAATCTTGCGAAGGAGAATATATACCCGATCTTGATCCTTACGCTTGATTCTCGGTATAAAAGCTTATTGCAGTACCTAGATGCCGCTATGACGAACGATGGTATTAAGGTTGTTAATATTGGGGTGGTGTCTCATTCTGCAGTTCTGTGCCAATTGAAGTCTTCTACTGCACTGATTTTCCCATCGCTATGTGAGTCTTTCGGTTTGCCTCTGATTGAGGCGAAAGAAAATAATATTCCAATACTGGCTGCCGAGTCAGACTATGTACGGGATTTGGTCGTTCCCGCTGAAAGCTTTGATCCAAATTCAGCATTGTCTATATCCAGATCTGTTAAGCGTTTCCTAAAAATTCCGGAATTGACGCCAACAATTAAATCTTCAGATTCTTTTTTGCGTTCACTGAGTGAACTCAACTGATTTCCACGAATTTATATATGTTTACTAATAAAGTATTAATGATTACTGGTGGGACGGGTTCTTTTGGACACGCTGTTTTACGCCGTTTTTTATCAACTGGAGTACGTGAAATTCGGATTTTCAGCCGCGATGAGAAAAAGCAGGAGGAGATGCGAATTGGATTAGCTAGCGATAAGTTGAGATTTTGTTTGGGTGATGTCAGAAATTATGAGGGTTTGTTCCAGTCAATGAAGGGGGTGGATTATGTTTTCCATGCGGCGGCGCTCAAGCAAGTGCCATCGTGTGAGTTCTACCCTATGGAGGCGGTTAGAACAAATGTGATCGGAGCTGAGAATGTGATGAACGCAGCAATCGCCGCGGGGGTCAAGCGTGTAATTTTGCTGAGTACGGATAAGGCGGTGTACCCCATCAATGCGATGGGTATTTCTAAGGCAATGATGGAAAAGTTGATGGTCGCTAAAGCCAGAATGCTGAATCCGCAAGAAACAGTATTCTGTGCGACACGATATGGAAACGTAATGGCGTCCAGGGGTTCGGTTATTCCGTTATTTGTATCACAACTAAAAGAAGGGCGTCCTTTAACTATTACAGATCCAAAGATGACGCGTTTTTTGATGTCGTTAGAAGAGTCTGTCGATTTGGTTTTACATGCTTTTGAGCATGGTAGTCAGGGAGATATTTTTGTCCAAAAAGCTCCCGCATCCACAGTGGCAGATCTCGCTACTGCGCTGAAGTTATTGTTCCCCAGCAAAAGTGTTATATCTACAATCGGTACTCGTCATGGGGAAAAACTATACGAAACTTTGGTTTCGCGTGAAGAAATGGCGCGATCTCAGAATATTGATGATTATTATCGTATTCCTGCTGACAATCGTGATCTTAATTATTCGATCTATTCAAGCGTAGGTGAAGAGAAGATATCAAATATTGATGACTATACATCCCACAATACGACGCAATTGGATAGTGAGCAAGTTCGCTCGCTATTACTAAGCCTGGACTATATTCGCGAAGAGTTGAGATTGTAATTATTTGCTTCATCCTGAATTTTGCTTCTTGCCTATTTCTTGTCTTCGTTAAATCGGCAATATTGAAATGAAAATCTGCCGAACGGCTACGGTACCATTTATGCTGCAAAACCACTTGCGATCGCAAATAGTGGCCACTATTGCAGCTGGTCACAGTGTGACACTAGTTTGTTCTGATGGATTGGAAATCGCATCATTGCAAGACATAGCTGGAATTAATATTAAACTAATTGAAATTCCTCGATCTATTTCTCTCTTGAGGGACATTTCGGCTCTCTGGAGGTTGATTAGGTTTTTTTGGTCGAGTGATTTCGATGTGGTCCATTCAACTACGCCGAAGGCCGGTTTATTGAGTATGGTTGCTGCGTGGCTGGTGCGAGTGCCTGTCCGACTTCACACCTTCACGGGACAGCCGTGGGTGGTCGCTAGTGGGTTCAAGCGAACCGTTGTTAAATCTGCGGATTGTCTTACAGCTCGTCTGAGCTCTATGAACTACACCGATAGCTATTCGCAAGCGAAATTTCTAGTCGATGAGGGAGTTGTTGGCTGTGATAAGGTAAAAACTCTTGGTGCGGGTTCCTTGGCGGGTATAGATTGTCGCCGCTTTGATCCACAACGGTGGGAATTCGTGGCTAACCAAATGCGGAATCAATTGGGGTTGAGCGCCGCCGAGAAGGTTTTGGTATTTGTCGGACGTTTAACAGTCGATAAAGGGGTAGTTGAGCTGATTGCCGCCTTTGAAAAGCTTCAGGGGTTGGGTTGTGCATGTAAGTTGTTGCTTGTGGGGCCGTTTGAGGCTGAGCTTGACCCATTGCCCACGCATACTTTGAGTGCGATTAAAAATAACCCTGGTATCCTGTCTGTTGGCTATGTGAGCGAGCCAGAACGATTTTTGGCGATTTCAGACGTGTTGTGCCTGCCTAGTTACAGAGAGGGTTTTGGCACGGTTGTTCTGGAGGCGGCAGCAATGAGCGTGCCAACAGTTGGAAGCGACATCGTTGGTATTCGGGATGCGATTGTTGATAATGAGACAGGCATACTGATTCCAGTGAAAGATGTGGATGCGTTGGAAAGAGAGCTGCTTCGACTTATCGAAAATGATGTGCTTCGCGAGGAGATGGGATTACTTGCGCGACAGCGATGTCTCCAGAATTTTGATTCATTACTTATCAATCGTCACGTTATTGATGAGTACGCTTTACGTTGGGCTGATATCGCGGATATTTAAGGTCAGTATGGCAAAAAGGATTTTCGATTTCTTCCTGTCGGTGGTTATTTTGATGGCGATGAGTTGTCCGCTACTAATAATTTCTTTGATGGTCAGGTTGACATCTAGAGGTCCCACTTTGTATTGGTCGGATCGTGTCGGATTTAACAATAGAATCTTTGAAATGCCGAAATTTCGCAGTATGAAAATTGGCACGCCATCGGTTGCATCTCACCTGCTGGTGAATCCAGATGCCTGTTTGACACCCATCGGCGGTTTTCTCCGGAAAAGCAGTCTCGACGAATTACCTCAGCTGTGGAGCATCATCAAGGGTGATATGAGTTTTGTGGGCCCCCGTCCAGCCTTATTCAATCAAACCGATTTGATTGAAATGCGCACCCGGTGTGGGGTGCACCATCTTGTGCCGGGTCTTACCGGTTGGGCGCAAATTAATGGGCGTGACGAATTGCCTATCCCCGATAAAGTTGCATTGGATCTCGAATACTCGCTCCGCCAGTCTTTGTGGTTTGATATAAAAATTATCTTTTTGACTATTTTGAAGGTCTTAAAGCGTGATGGTGTTTCTCATTAATATAAAATTCAATTGTTTTTTGTTTTTACCGGAGTTTCATATGAATAATTTGATCGACATCCAAAGCCAAATCGAAAAGCTGCAAAAGCAAGCCAATGAAATCAAGGCCAAGGATTTCCAAAGCACCGTGCAAGATATTCTGGTGAAAATGCAGGCGTTTGGCATCACCGTGAAGGATTTGCAGTCCGCAAAGCCTATCAAGTCCAGTAAAGTGGGCCGCGGCAAAGTCAAATCGGTGGTCGACAAGGCTCCGAAAGCGCCGAGAGCCACCAAAAAATCCACCACCCCTGTAGCCGCCAAATACCGCGGCCCCAATGGCGAAACCTGGTCGGGTCGAGGTCTTACTCCCAAATGGTTGGTCGCCCTGATCGCGCAGGGTCAAAGCAAGGAAGCCTTCGCGATCAATGCATAAGCAGGTTTTAGGCTGGCCACGTGTGGCCAAGCGGTTGGTGGTCATTGCGCTGGATGTCGTACTGGCGTTGCTGGCCACCTGGATTGCGTTTACTTTGCGTCTGGATGCGCTGCATCAGCCTGTGGGTGCGCAATGGTGGGTTTATGCGGTGGCGCCCGTGCTGGCCGTCCCTGTATTCATCAAGTTCGGCCTGTACCGCGCCATTTTTCGCTACACCGGGCAGGCGGCGTTGGTGGCTACCGCGCAGGCGGTTGGCATTTACGCGGTGTTGCTGTCGGCCATGTTGTTATGGCGGCAGTGGCCCAATGTTCCCCGCAGCCTGGGGTTGTTGCAGCCTCTGATTTTTTTGTTGTTGGTGGGCGCCAGTCGAGCGTTTGCCCGGTTTTGGCTGGCGGGCCTGTCGGGTTCAGCGGCTGAAGTCGGTGGACGTTTGTTGATCTTTGGCGCTGGCACTGCAGGTGTACAGACCGCTGCGGCGTTGGGGGTATCCCGCCAGTTTCAGCTGGTCGGATTTGTTGACGACGATGCATCCAAAGTCGGCCGGAGCATCAACGGGGTGCCCGTGTTCCCGTCCCACAACATGCCGGATTTGGTTCAGGCCGAGCGCATTTCCGATATTTTGCTGGCCATGCCCAGCGCGTCGCGCGATCGGCGTAACCGGATCATTGAATCGCTGGACAGTCTGCCGGTCCATGTCCGCACACTTCCAAGTCTGGCAGACCTCGCCAGCGGGCGTGTTTCGGTGCAGGATTTCAAAGAGCTAGATATTGAGGACTTACTGGGCCGCGAGCCGGTGCCGCCCAGCAATGAACTGTTGGCCCGTGACTTGGCCGGACAGGTCGTCTTGGTCAGTGGCGCCGGTGGCAGCATTGGGGGCGAGCTCACCCGCCAGATTCTGCTTCAGCAGCCGCGCCAGTTGCTGCTGCTGGACCACAACGAGTTTGGCCTGTACACCATCCATCAGGAGCTGGAAGCCATTTGCGTTGCCAAGTTGCTCAGCGTTGAATTGGTTCCTTTGCTGGTCAGCGTGGCACATGCCGACCGCCTGCTGGCGGTCTGCGAAAAATACCATCCGGCAACCGTGTACCACGCCGCAGCCTACAAGCATGTCCCTTTGGTGGAAAGCAATGCCGGGGCTGGCGTGATGAACAATGTGTTCGGCACCCTGAACATGGCCCGAGCGGCGATCGGGGCCGGTGTGCACCGGTTTGTCTTGATCAGTACCGACAAGGCGGTGCGGCCAACCAATGTGATGGGCGCGACCAAACGCATCGCTGAGCTGGTACTGCAGGCCTTGGCGGCAGACCAGTCCAACACCTGTCTGTCGATGGTGCGCTTTGGCAACGTGCTGGGCTCCAGCGGCAGTGTGGTGCCACTGTTCAGGCGGCAGCTGGCCGCAGGCGGGCCTTTGACGGTGACGCATGCCGAGGTGACCCGCTATTTCATGACCATCCCCGAGGCCGCGCAACTGGTGTTGCAGGCCGGCGCGATGGGGCAAGGCGGGGATGTGTTTGTGCTGGACATGGGCGAGCCGGTCAAAATCATCGACCTGGCTCGGCGCATGGTGCAGCTCTCGGGGTTGGCTTTGCGAGACGAAGCACATCCGTCCGGCGACATCGAAATTGCCATCACCGGCCTGCGCACCGGGGAGAAGTTGTATGAGGAGTTGCTGATTGGGGACAACCCCGAAGCGACCGAGCACCCACGCATCATGAAAGCACGTGAGCCCTTTTTGCCGTGGTCAACGTTGCAGCAGGAGTTGGCGGAGCTACAGACCGCCGCCACCCAAAATGATGTCGCCGCCATCAAGGCCTTTTTGCTGAAGCATGTGCAAGGCTACCAGCCGAGCTAATCCGATTCACCTCACTTACCCAAGCCACCATGTCCGATACCCTTGGCTCCACTACCCAAATTGCCCCCCGCGACAAAGCCGAAATTTTGGCCCAGGCACTGCCCTATATCCGCAAGTTCCATGGCAAGACCATGGTCATCAAGTACGGAGGCAACGCCATGACAGACCCGGCGCTGCAGCAGGCCTTTGCTGAAGACGTGGTGCTGCTCAAGCTGGTGGGTATCAACCCGGTGGTGGTGCACGGTGGTGGGCCGCAAATTGAAAGCGCCCTCAAGCGCTTGGGTAAAAAAGGCGAATTCATCCAGGGCATGCGGGTGACCGATGCCGAGACCATGGAAGTGGTGGAGTGGGTGCTGGGTGGCGAGGTCCAGCAGGACATCGTGGGCCTGATCAACCACGCTGGCGGCAAGGCCGTGGGCCTGACGGGCCGCGACGGTGGCATGATCCGCGCCCAAAAGCTCAAAATGATGGACAGCACGGACGCCAGCAAGGAGCACGATGTCGGCCAGGTGGGCGATATCGTCAGCATCGACCCCAGCGTGGTCAAGGCCTTGCAAGACGATGCCTTCATCCCGGTGATCAGCCCGATCGGTTTTGGTGAGCACAACGAGAGCTACAACATCAATGCCGACGTGGTGGCAGCCAAACTGGCCACCGTGCTGCACGCCGAAAAACTCATGATGCTGACCAACATCAGCGGTGTGCTCGACAAGTCCGGTACCTTGCTGACGGACCTCACCGCACGACAGATTGACGAATTGTTTGCCGATGGCACCATCAGCGGCGGCATGTTGCCCAAAATCAGTGGTGCGCTGGACGCCGCCAAGAGCGGGGTCAACTCGGTGCACATCATCGACGGCCGGGTGCCGCATGTGCTGCTGCTGGAGATCTTGACGGACCAGGCCTTCGGCACCATGATCCGCTCGCATTGAGGCGTTCTTTCGAGAGTTTTTGCTATTAAATAGATAGCTGCCTGCGCACATTCCATAAGGGCTGGAGGCCTAAATCATGCGGTTATTACTTGTGGAAGACGACGTCATGGTGGCCAGCGGCATCAAGCTGGGTTTGTCTGACGCCGGTTATGCGGTGGACTGGGTGGGCAGTGCGGAGCGGGCCTTGGAGGTCACCAAGTCCGAAACCTTCGATCTGGCCGTGATCGACATCGGTTTGCCGTCCATGGATGGCTTGGCCCTGACCCAGCGCCTGCGGCAAGGCGGTCACGCCATGCCAGTGCTGATCCTGACAGCCCGCGATGCCCTGCAAGACCGGGTGCAGGGTTTGGACATGGGCGCCGACGACTACATGATCAAACCCTTTGAGTTGCCCGAGATGCTGGCCCGTTTGCGTGCACTCTTACGCCGGTCGCAGGCGGCCACCTCGGCAACACTGACTTTTGGTGCCCTGGAGCTGGACACCGCGCAACGCGTGGCGTGCATCCGTCCGGCGGCCAGCACGTCGGGGGCGGGTGCTGCAGACCTGCCGGCCGCGATTCCCATTGAATTGGGTCCGCGCGAATGGACCGTGATGGAGTACCTGCTGTTGCAAGCCCCCAAACCGGCCAACAAAGACAAGCTGCTGCAGGCGCTGACCGGCTGGGACAAAGAGATTACCCCCAATGCCGTGGAGGTGTATATCTCGCGCCTGCGTGGCAAGCTGGAGCCGCACGGCATCGCTTTGCGCTCCATCCGGGGTTTTGGTTACCGCCTGGAGCTGGTGCCCACGGCCGGGGTCCCGGGGGATGCGGCGTGACCTCGGGCCTGCAGCGGCGCTTGCTGCTGCTGTTGCTGGTACCGCTGTTTTTGCTGACCGCCCTGAACGCCTGGTTTGACTATCGCTTGGCGGGCAGCGCCGCCGTTCAACAAGACCGCCACCTGCTGGGCTTGGTGCCGATGCTGGCCGATTCCGTGATTGCGCGGGGAGCCACCGACGCGTCCCCACCTGAACTGTTGACTGCGCCGCCGGTGGAAGAGTTTTTGAACGACCGTCCCGGCTTGGCGGCATTTGCGGTGCTGGGCCTGGATGGCGATGTGCTGGTGGGTGATCGCTGGCTGGACGGGCCGCTGCCCAGCATGCGGGAGCCGGAATTCTCCAGCGAGGAACACGAGGGTGTGACCTACCGCATCGTCAGCCAGCGGATGAACACCACCGCCGGTGAACTGGTGGTGCGCCTGGCCGACGGCTCGGACACGCGCCAGCAGTGGTTGCACCAGATCTGGCTCAAGGTGGTGTTGCCCAATGTGGTACTTGTCATCACGGCCTTTTTTGCGGTCAACTGGGCGGTGCGCCGGGCATTGCGGCCGCTGTATGAGCTGAAAGAAGCCGTGGAGCGGCGGTCTCCGCGCGACCTGTCTGCATTGGACCCGCAGGCCTCGCCGGACGAGGTGCGCCCCCTGGTGTTGTCCCTCAACCGGCTGTTCGATTTGGTCAATGCGCAGGCCGAGAGTCAGGCCCGGTTTGTGGCCGATGCCGCGCACCAGCTGCGCACCCCGCTGGCAGGCCTGCAAGCCCAGGTCGAGGCATGGGCGCAGACCGTCAACCGCAGTGGCCAGGCGGACTGGCGCGACCGTTCTGCCAGCACGGGGGAAAACCTGGCGGTGCAAGGCAGTGCCGAAATCACCCTGAGCGCCGAGCAGATCAACAAGCTGCGCAGCGCAGCGCGGCGCACTTCCCAACTCGCCAACCAGCTGCTGGCCCTGTCACGGGCAGACGCCCGCAGCTCCCACACCTTGCCGATGCAGCGGGTCGACCTGCAGCAGTTGTGCGAGGTGCTGTTGGAGAATTATCTGGATGCCGCCACCGCCAAAGGCATTGACCTCGGGTTGGATGCGGCGCCCGTGCACGTCACCGGACATGAATGGCTCTTGCGCGAGCTGATGGGCAATTTGGTCGACAACGCCATCAAATACACCCCGTCGGGTGGGCGGGTCACTCTGCGCTGCGGGGTCGGGTCAACCGGCGCCCAAGGGGTGGCGCAGCCCTATCTGGAAGTGGAAGACGACGGCCCCGGCATCCCTGCGGGGGAACGCCTGCGTGTGCTGGAGCGCTTTTACCGGGTGCCCGGTAGCGTGGGAGAAGGCAATGGCCTGGGGCTGGCGATTGCCAAAGAAATCGCCCGGGTGCACCAAAGCTTTTTGCGGATCGAGTCGGGCAGCGCGGGGCGCGGTTTGCGGATTTCGCTGTGGCTCCCGGCCTAGGCTAAACCCTAGTGGGCGCTGTGCGAGAATGCACGCACACACCGCTCCGTGCACCATGCCAGACGCTCCTTACACCTCCACCGAAGACCCGGATTCCCAGACATTGGAGCCGTCCTCTGACGCCGATGACGTGGCCGCTCCAGGTCGCAAACGTCCCAAACCCGGTGAGCGGCGGGTGCAGATTTTGCAGGCACTGGCCAGCATGCTGGAGCAGCCGGGGGGTGAACGCATTACCACCGCTGCACTGGCGGCGCGGCTGGCTGTCAGCGAGGCCGCCCTGTACCGGCACTTCGCCAGCAAAGCCCAGATGTTTGAAGGGCTGATTGAATTCATTGAGCAGTCGGTGTTTTCGCTCATCAACCAAATTGTCGAGCGCGAGCAGTCTGCCAGCGCGGATTCGGTCGATGCCGGCGCGCGCCAAGCGGCCAAGGTCATCGCCATGCTGATGCAATTTGCCGAGAAAAACCCCGGCATGGCCCGCGTCATGGTCGGTGATGCGCTGGTGTTCGAGCACGAACGTCTGCAGCAGCGCATGAACCAGTTTTTTGACAAAATCGAAGCCGCCCTCAAACAATGCCTGCGTGACGACGGCGCCGATGCCGCCGTGCGCGCTTCGGTTTTGGCGGCGTTTACCGCTGGACGCCTGCAGCGTTTTGTCCGCTCCGGTTTCAGGCGTTTGCCCTCGGAGCGGCTGGACGCCAGCCTGGCCCTGCTGCTCGGGTAAACCCACCCCTGCGTTAGAAGGGCGCCTCTAGAAATCCCTTTTTTTGAAGGGGTTCGGAGGAAATGCTGCAAAATAGCACGATCGTTCTATTTTCACAGCATTGCACCCATGCCCCTCACCCGTCCCTCTGCCAAGCGGCCCCGGTCTTCTGCGCCTTCTTCCGCGCGTTCGTCGGTGGGGCGTGTGTCGCAAAAAGGGCAGCAAACCAAACAGGCTATTGTGGATGCTGCGTTGGGCTTGGCCACACAAGTCGGCTTGGAGGGCTTGAGCATCGGGGTGTTGGCCGAAGTCGCGCACATGAGCAAGTCCGGCGTGTTTGCCCATTTCGGCTCGCGCGAAGAGTTGCAGATCTCGGTCATCCACCAGTATTTTGCTCAGTTTGAGCACGATGTCTTTTATGCCGCCCTGTCGCAGCCGCGTGGCCTGCCCCGGGTGCAAGCACTGTTCGCCAACTGGATGAAGCTCGTGGCTGAGGAAATCCAGGCCGGCTGCATCTTTATCAGCGGCGCCGTCGAGTTTGACGACCGCCCAGGGCCAGTGCGCGACGCGCTGGCTACCTCAGTACAAATTTGGCTGGGTGCCATGAACCGTGCGGTTGTCATGGCCAGATCGTGCGGCCATTTGCGCGCCGACGTCAACGAAGAACAAATGGTCTTTGAAATACACGGTCTTATTCTGGCCCTGCACTACGAAGCCCGCTTCCTGAAAAAACCCGGTTCGATTGAGCGTGCCAACACCGGTTTTCAAAACATTCTCGCGCGCTACGGCGCCACTACCGTTTCCTGATTCACAGTTTTACAAGGAGTATTCAGCATGCCTATCTATAACCCGCCCCTGCGCGATATGCAGTTTGTGATGCACGAGTTGCTCAACGTTGTTGATGATTTCAAACAACTTCCACAGCATGCTGACATCGATGTGGACACCATCAATGCCGTGCTTGAAGAAGGTGGCAAGTTTGCCGCCGACGTGGCTTTCCCGCTCAATGTCTCCGGCGACGCCGAGGGCTGCAGCATCGACCAGAAAACCCATGCGGTGACGACACCCAAGGGTTTCAAGGAAGCCTACCGCCAGTACATTGACGGTGGCTGGGCAGCGCTGGGCTGCGACCCCGCGTTTGGCGGCCAGGGCTTACCGCTGGTGGTCAACAGCATGTTTTATGAAATGCTCAACAGCGCCAACCAGGCCTGGACCATGTACCCCGGTCTCACGCATGGCGCCTATGCGGCCCTGCACACCCACGGCACCGAAGAGCAAAAGCAAACCTACCTGCACAAAATGACCAGCGGCGAGTGGACCGGCTCCATGTGCTTGACCGAGCCCCATTGCGGTACCGACCTGGGCCTGATGCGCACCAAGGCCGAGCCCCAGGCGGACGGCACCTACAAGATCACCGGCAACAAACTTTTCATCAGCGCTGGTGAACACGACATGGCCGACAACATCATCCACCTGGTGCTGGCCCGCCTGCCCGATGCGCCTGCCGGCATCAAGGGCGTGAGCCTGTTCATCGTGCCCAAGTTCCTGGTGAACAAAGACGGCAGCTTGGGTGGCCGCAACGGCATTTACTGCGGCGGCCTGGAGCACAAGATGGGTATCAAGGCCAGCGCGACCGCCCAGATGGTGCTGGAAAACGCGGTCGGCACCATGGTCGGCCAGCCCAACAAGGGCATGCAGGGCATGTTTGTGATGATGAACGCCGCGCGCCTGGGCGTGGGCAACCAGTCGCTCGGGCTGACCGAAGTGGCTTACCAGAATGCACTGGCCTACGCCAAAGACCGCATCCAGATGCGTTCGCTGTCCGGCCCCAAAGCCAAAGACAAACCCGCCGATCCGATCATCGTGCACCCGGATGTGCGCAAGATGCTGCTCACGGCCAAGGCCTATGCCGAAGGCGGCCGCGCCTTGATGTGCTACAGCTCCATGCTGCTGGAAAAAGAACTGAACCACCCGGACGAGAAAGTGCGCAAGGATTCCGGCGAGTTGCTGGCCATGCTCACGCCCATCGTCAAGGCCTTCATCACCGACAACGGCTGGACCGCCACCTCGGCCTGCCAGCAGGTGTTTGGCGGCCACGGCTACATCAAGGAATGGGGCATGGAGCAGTTCGTGCGCGATGCCCGCATCAACATGATTTATGAGGGCACCAACACCATCCAGTCGCTGGATCTGCTGGGCCGCAAGATTCTGGGCAACAACGGCGCCACACTGAAGAAGTTCGGCCGGCTGGTGGGCGCCTTGGTGG
>NZ_JAUSFI010000058.1 GCF_030651495.1 Undibacterium sp. | reverse complement strand
GCCAAGCCCATCGTCAAAGTGGACAAGAAGGTGTTGGGGGAGAATGAGCCAGCCAAAACCGATGCCAAGGTGGCCGCGAAGAAGGCTGCGATCAAGAAGCCCGCACCCCGCAAAGCCTGATTAGACTGTGCGCCTGGTCATTGTTGCGGTAGGTCAACGGGTGCCCGATTGGGCGCAGACCGCATGGGACGATTACGCCAAGCGGTTTCCGCATGAGCTGAAGGTCGAACTCAAGGCGGTCAAAACCGAGCCGCGGGGCTCCAAAACACTGGACACGCTGTATGCCGCCGAGCGCACGCGTATCGAGGCGGCCATACCCAAAGGCGCACGCATCGTGGTGCTAGACGAGCGCGGCACCAACCTCACAACCAATGCACTCGCCGCCCGGCTGACCGACTGGCAAATGGGTGGCGGTGACGTGGCGCTGATCATTGGTGGCCCCGATGGCATCGAACCAGCATTTCGCCAGGCGGCACACGAGCGGATTCGGTTGTCCGATATGACCTTGCCGCATGCCTTTGCCCGCGTGTTGCTGATTGAGCAGCTGTACCGCGCCTGGTCGATCAATGCCAACCATCCTTACCACCGTGAATAGGCTTGTGGCATGACCGCTTTCATCTATCTTGCGTCCCAGAGCCCACGGCGCAGCCAGTTGCTGACGCAATTGGGCATTCGGCATGAGTTGCTTCTGCCTGGTGCCGAAGAAGACGCAGAAGCTCTGGAAGTGGTGCTGCCCAACGAGGCGCCCAAGGCCTATGTGCAGCGTGTGACGCAGCTCAAGCTGGACGCGGCCCTTGCGCGCATGAAGCAGCGCCATCTGCCCGAGGCCCCGGTGTTGTGTTCTGACACCACGGTGGCGCTGGGGCGCACCATTTATGGCAAACCGGTGGATGAGCAAGACGCGGCGCGCATGTTGCGTGCGCTGTCTGGCCATACCCACCGGGTGATTACCGGCATTGCACTGGGTGTAGGCAACAAGCAATTGTTGGCGTGCAGCGAGTCACGGGTGACGTTTGCCTCAATGAGCGATCAGGATATCCAGGCTTATGTGGCATCGGGTGAGCCCTTGGGCAAGGCCGGTGCATATGCGGTGCAGGGCGCTGCGGCGGCGTTTATTGCCCGCATCAGTGGCAGCTACTCCGGCATCATGGGGTTGCCGCTGTTTGAGGCAGCCCAGTTGCTGAAAGCGGTAAGCTAAGAGCTATGCAACAAGACATTCTGATCAACTGGTCACCCCAGGAAACCCGCGTGGCAATCGTCGAGAACGGTGCCGTGCAGGAGCTTCACGTTGAACGCACCCTGGAACGTGGTTTGGTCGGCAATGTGTACCTGGGTAAGGTCGCGCGTGTTTTGCCGGGGATGCAGTCCGCATTCATCGATATTGGTCTGGAGCGTGCGGCATTTTTGCACGTGGCCGATGTGTGGCACCCGCCATTGGAAGGCGAGTCGCTGACCGCGTCGCGCAGCGCCCAAGTACAAATCCCGATTGAAAAGCAGGTGTTTGAGGGGCAAGCTTTGATGGTGCAGGTCATCAAGGACCCCATCGGGACCAAAGGCGCGCGCCTCTCCACACAAATCAGCATTGCCGGCCGACTCCTGGTTTTCTTGCCCCAGGATGACCACATTGGGGTGTCGCAAAAGATCCCGACCGCGCAACGCGACGACCTGCGCAACCGTCTGCAAAAACTCGCAGGCTCTCAAGGTGGGGGCTTTATTCTGCGAACCAATGGGGAAGACGCTTCTGATGCGGAGCTGTCAGAAGACATTGGTTATTTGCGCAAGGCATGGGCCCGTATCAAGGATGCCTCGGTACGGCTGCCATCCCAGAGCCTGTTGCACCAGGACGTGAGCTTGCTGCAACGGGTGTTGCGTGATCTGGTGTGTGAGTCCACCCAAACTATCAAGGTCGACTCCAAGGAGCAGTTCGCCGCGTTGAAGGCCTTTGGCGCTGAATTCATGCCTACGGCTGCGGACAAGCTGCAACATTACAAAGGCGAGCGGCCTATTTTTGATTTGTACGCCATTGATGAAGAAATTGCCAAGGCGCTGGCCCGCAGGGTGGATCTCAAGTCGGGTGGCTACCTGATCGTGGACCAGACCGAGGCCCTGACCACGGTCGATGTCAACACTGGTGGTTTTGTTGGTGCGCGCAATTTTGACGACACCATTTTCAAAACCAACCTGGAAGCCGCTCAGGCGATTGCACGGCAACTGCGCTTGCGAAACCTGGGGGGCATCATCATTGCGGATTTCATCGACATGGCCCGCGAAGACCACCGCGAAGCCGTGTTGGCTGAATTCAAGAAGCAGCTAAAACGGGACCGTGTAAAAACCATGGCCGGTGGCTTTTCACAATTGGGTTTGGTCGAGATGACGCGCAAACGCACCCGTGAGTCGCTTGCCCACATGCTGTGCGAGCCCTGTGCTGTGTGCGAAGGTAAAGGCATCGTCAAGACGCCCCGCAGTGTGACCTATGACATCTTCCGTGAAATCCTGCGTGAAGCCCGCCAATTCAATCCGCGTGAATTCCGGATCGTCGCGTCCCCCAAAGTCATTGAGTTGTTTCTGGATGAAGAGAGCCAGCACCTTGCCGGTTTGAGCGAGTTCATCGGCAAACCGGTGTCTCTGCAAAGCGAGGCCGCGATGGGGCAGGAGCAATACGATATTGTTCTGCTTTGATATATATTGCATTCACGGATGGTGCTGTGCCTCACTCTCTAGCACTCAGCAAACAATACACACTATTCGCGTGCAGCTTTAATGGAAGTACAGAGGAAAAATCGAAATAGCATTTTTTAATAATGCTCCCATCCAAAAAGAGTCGAAAATTCGCATTGAAGTTTCTTCTGTTAATTTTCAACACTAATTTTTGACTAAATCACCATGACAATTCTCCAGAAAAAAGAATCACCACCAATCCTTGGAACTTTTGACATTGATGTGTTTGATAGCTATCAGCATTCTCCTTATTTGTCGATTAAACACTCTTCATATTTTCAAGTTTACGAAGAATTGCTAAATACCTACCGCAATAAGCCCATCACCTTTGTCGAAGTGGGTGTATTAAATGGTGGTTCTTTGTTCATGTGGCGTGATTATTTTGGAAGCCAAGCCCGCATAATTGGAATTGATTTCAATCCGCTTGCTAAGAGGTGGGAAAAGGAAGGTTTTGAAATTTTTATTGGAAATCAGGCGGATCCTTTGTTTTGGAAAGAGTTGTTCGCCAAAATTGGTCCGATCGATGTGCTGTTAGATGATGGTGGGCACACCAATGAGCAACAAATAATTACAACATTTGCTTGTATTCCAATGATAAAAGATGGAGGCATGCTTATTGTTGAGGACGTGCATGCGAGCTACATGCGTCAATTCAGCAACCCATCAAAATATTCCTTTATCGAATATTGTAAGTATTTGGTTGATGTGATAAATGCCAGATTTCCAAAAATCAATGCTTTGACAAACCCGCTTAAAGAAATGGTTTATTCCATTTGCTTTTTTGAGTCCATTGTCAGTTTCAAGATTGACCGGAGAAAGTGCTTTCACAGTTCTCCTACTTCCAATGGTGGAATTTCCCTCGATGCACAGGATTTTCGCCAGCACGCAACTCGCTCGAGAGGTCTAGCTGCAAAGCTACGTACTTGGAGGCTTAGAAGATTTTTTCAAAGATAGTATTGAGAGAAACCAAGCCATTTGGATTTAATTTTCTATCCATTTGAGAGAGACCGTGCATATTTTTCATATTTCAAGAGTGATATGACACTGTGTTGTTTTGACAAGGGGCGTTTCTGAAAATGCGCATAGCGGTTTTGATTCGAAATTTCGCAACCACTGGGGGAGGGGCTGAGCGGTATTCAATTGCTGTTGTGGGTCAATTGGCTTCACGACATGACATTCACGTGTTTGCTCAAAATATAGAACACACAATTCCCGGTGTGACATACCACAAGGTAGCTACACCGTTGGCGAGGCCGCGCTGGATCAATCAATTGTATTTTGCAGCTGCAACTTGGTGGAAAACCCGCCACGGGTATGACATCGTGCATTCTCATGAAAATACTTGGCATGGCAACGTCCAGACTGTACATGTGCTTCCCATCAAGCACACACTGTTCACGAGTAAACGCGGCTTGAGTTTGGCGCTGCGTTGGCTGAAGGTCGTGACTAGCCCGCGACTACTGGTCTACCTGGGGCTAGAGCGTGCAAGGTATGCTATTCACGGTGAACGTCGCGTTGTACTGACTTCTAATGCCTTGTTAGGGATCATGCAGGCCAGTTATCCTAAAGCGGTAAACGCAATGGAGGTAATTGCTCCTGGTGTTACCTTCGTACCAGGGATCGCAAGTGACCAAGTTCGAGGAGCTGCGCGCCGAAGTCTTGGACTACCTTTGGACGGGTTGCTTTTGCTGTTTGTCGCCAATGACTTTCAAAAGAAGGGCTTGCCTAGCTTGATGCAAGCGATGGTCAAGCTACCGATAACATACCATTTAGCTGTTGTTGGCCGATCAGCGCAGCTTCCCAATATTCAGAAAACGGTCATACTGCTTGGTCTTAACAATAGAGTGCATTTTCTTGGATCAATGACTCGTGTTGACGATGCGTATAGCGCGGCTAACTGTCTAATTCACCCAACATTGGAAGACACCTACGCAATGGTGGTGTTGGAGGCCATGGCGCATGGGTTGCCCGTGCTGGTGAGCAACGCTCCGTACTGTGGAATCTCGGCGGATTTGACAAACGGTCAAAACGCGATGTTGCTGGACAACCCGAAAGATGTGGATTCGATCGTTTCTGGTGTAGTTGCGCTCACCGCGACGGAGGAGCCTGCAAAATCAATTGCATTGGCTGCAACGCAATTTGCCCGCAAGCATTCTTGGGAAAGTGTTGGTGACGATTATGAACGTTGCTTTCAATCCATCACCGCAGCATTGGCATGACCCCTATTCCTATTTTGATGTACCACCAGATCGACGTCGCGCCGATTAAGGGCACGCCAATGCGAGGTTTGGTGGTGTCTCCTGGCTCCTTTTGGCGCCATATGGCCGCCATGAAAGCGCTCGGTTATTTGGGACTGTCGATGTCCGATTTGGAGCCCTACTTGAGTGGAGAGAAGACTGGAAAGGTTTTTGGAATTACATTTGACGATGGCTACGAAAACAACTTGATGCATGCTTTGCCAGTCTTGCGGCAGATGCGCTTCACCTCCACCTGCTATGTCGTGGGAAAACTCATTGGGAGAACCAATGTATGGGACCAGGCAAAAGGCATCGAGCAAAAGCAGCTGATGACGGTTGCTCAAATGCAGGAATGGGTAAACCAAGGCCAGGAAATTGGTTCACACACTCTGACACACTGCAATCTGACAGAGGTGGATGCGCAACGGCTAGTGTGCGAAATTGTAGATTCCAAGCGTTTACTGGATGCTGCGGTGAGGCAAGCACACGGTACGCGCCATTTTTGCTATCCCTATGGTGCAGTCAATGGTGAATGCGTTCGTGTAGCCGAGAGCGCAGGGTATGCAACTGCAACCACGACGCAGCGTGGAAGAGTGCAGGATGCGGATCGTCGGCAGATGTTCTTGTTACCACGCGTGTTGGTGAGTCGTTCCACATCATGGATGCAATTGCTCGTGAAATGTATCACTGCTTACGAAGACAGACGACGCACCGCTATGGTGTGAAAGTCCATCATAGCGGTGCACTTAATCAATAACCTCAGGGGCCTGTGCTCCAAGCTTATAGAGTTTTGCGTAGTGACCGTCAAGCTCAAGCAGTGTTTTGTGATTGCCCACTTCAAGGATGTTTCCGGCATCTAGAACCACAATTCTGGCAGCATGTTGAATCGTTGACAAGCGATGCGCAACGATGAGCGTTGTCCGACCTTTCATGAGATTCCGTAAGGCATCTTGAACAGCACGTTCGGATTCTGTATCTAGGGCTGACGTGGCCTCATCCAGGATCAATATGGGAGCATCTCGATATAGTGCTCGAGCTATGGCAAGTCTTTGGCGCTGGCCACCAGACATGTCTGCCGCGTTGTGACCAAGCCTTGTCTGCAGACCCATGGGTTGTGTTTTTACCCAAACTTCCAGGTCTGCAGCAGAGAGACAGGACCATAAGCGAGCTTCGTCAACACTGCGACCAAATGCAATGTTGTTTGCGATGGTGTCGCTGAACATAACTACATTTTGGCTGACATAGGAGAATTGCTGACGCAAAGCAGCTATGGACCATTGTCGGATGTCTGTCCCATCCAATAGCACTTCGCCATTGCTAAGCTCGACAAACCGAGTGAGTGTATTCACCAAGGTGGATTTTCCTGAGCCAGACGCGCCAACCAGTGCCACGGTCTCGCCCGGCTCGACATGCAATGAAATCGATTTCAACGCGGCCGGAGCGCCGGGTATGTAGCAAACCTCGGCCTTTTGAAAAACAATTTCCCCGCGGGCGCGGTCCACTCCAAAGCTTCCACCTTCTTCGTTTGGAAAGGTCGCAATTAGATCGATACCTCTTTCAAGCGCAGCCAGTCCTTTGGTAATGGGGGAAGAAATTTCTGACAACTGGCGCATGGGGGCAACTATCATGAGCATTGCCGTAACAAAGGCCACAAAACTGCCGACAGTGGTGCCGCTACTGGCACTTTGAATCAATGCCACCGATATCACGGCAGACAGCGCAACTGCTGCAAGCATTTGGGTCAGCGGTGTCATTGCAGCGCCGGCCACAGTGGAGCGCATAGCGAGGCCCTGTAGTACCTGGCTCAACAATTGAAATCGTTCTAGTTGTTGTGTTTGTGCTCCATGAAGCCGCACCTCTCTGAAGGCCAGTACGTTTTCTTCAACCACGTAGGCCAACTCGTCAGTAGCATCCTGATTGGCCTTTGTAAGCTTATGTAGCCTTGTTGAAAGGACACGCATGACGTAGGCAACTGCGGGAAAAACGGCCGCAACTATCAGTGTGAGTTTCCAGTTGAGATAAATCAGGTAGCTTGTTAGTGCGACCAGAGTCAAGCCGTTCCGTGTCAGACTTAACAGAGATCCGACTAACATTCCTGAGCCGGTCTGGATCTCGTAAACAATCGTATTGGTTAGAGCACTCGCTGAGTTCTTTACAAAAATATCCAGTTTGGCCAATGTCAGCCGCTGGAACATAGCGATTCTGATAGATTGAAGTCCAGTGTGGGTGATTTTGGTTAAGCCGATTTGCGTCACGTAGCCAGCTATTCCTCTCACACTGAAAAGAAGAAGAAGTGAGGCAGGGACGACCCAAATGGGGAGTTCCCCCCGTTGAAAGCCACTATCGAGGAGTGGTTTGAGTAGAGCTGGAATCAGTGGCTCCGTGATAGCTGCAACGATGGCTGACAGTGCTACAAGGGCCCACGTTCCAGGTGTGCTGTCAAAGTAGGGCTTTACGCGCAGCAGGCGTTGAAATATGCCCACATGACCCAAGCGATCAGCACTCATGATCGCGTTCGACTCTTTTGACGCCCACAGCCATGGTGAGCCCCAGTGCTACAAGCAGATAGTCCCCAATCAAGTCGTCGTAGAGCGCTGAGTTGAACAAGCACGCGAAAGATGTTACTGCCAAAATAGACCAACAAGCTCTTGCGACAGGAGGAGAGAAAAGACGCACCTCCCAAGCCGCACTCGCAATGAAAGTGCACAGCAAAGCGATACCCATCAATCCCAATTCCACCCCCCATAGTAGGTACTCTTGATGAGGATTACTTGAATTCGTTTTTCCAAACACCATATCGCCCTGTTGCCCTTCCATTTTTTTTACTGCATAGGACCAACTTCCAGCGCCATAGCCCAACAAAGGTTCACCGGAAATAGCTTGGATCGAACGACTCCAGGCGTTGAGACGCCATCCTTCTGATGTGGCTTGATCGTGTTTGGTCGAGAATTCACTTGCACCTTTGAAAACTTGATTAACTCTGGTTTGAATTTGCGTTGATGTTATAAAAAGCGCCGAAACAAGCAGTAGTGGCGTCAGGACAAGTGCTATTAGTTGCAGTCTTCTTGGTACAGCCCACATCGCGGCGAGTCCCACGGTTATTAAGGCAACTACATAGCCCGTTCTGCCTTCGAGCAGAAGAAAAGTATTTACGAGTGCTGCCAACGCAAAGAAAATCGACAGGCGCACTGGAATTGTAGTTATCTTGCGCAAATGCCACAGCATTGCGGCATCTACAGTGAACATTATGGACTGATCAATGTAGGAGGAAAAAACAACGTTTTTCCCCGGAGTGTCGACACTCCATGGAGGCGTAACTCCAAAATAAATCAACCATGAGCAGACAATTAGAGCGCATTGCGCAACTAAAAAGACTGACACCGCAATAATGGCTGTGCGTCGATCCCGAATAAAATAAACGAGCAGCGGGAAGATCAAAAATTTGCAGTGCTTTAAAAATGCATGCCATCCAAAAGATAAATCCACATGCGTGTAGAAAAGGCTGAGACCGAAAGCCAGCACGCTAACCAATGCCACTTTGGAGGCCAGTGGCATATCCGATCCAAAGAATCGATAGTCACTTTTTTTAAATAAATAAGCGTATAGAATTAAAACTAATCCGAAGATTAGCAATAGAGTTTTTGCAAGACTGATCCAAGCAATTGGTAGACTTACTGAAATGGCAAGAAATATAATCAATCCGCGAATGCTGCGCTGCACGATCGATGACTCACTTGAGGAATTTACAATTTCCATTTGAATTCAAACTTATTTTTCCAAGAGAGTCGCAGTAAAGGCCACAGGTTACAAAGTAGAAAGGCCTCCAAGCGTTTCGCAAATTTTACGTGCTCAAACGACTCATTTGCAGACTCACCATTGAAGCGTATTCGTGTTGCCCTCACGTCGGTGGTGCAGATCTGAGCGGTGCTATTTTTTAATGAGAAAAACAGAAGCCGCTCAGAATGCAACGGTTTTTTGTACCTTTTGCAGTAATGAGTTGCCTGGTTCAAGCGCTCTCCAACTATCCCGTAAGACTGACGACCACAAACGGCCAAACGGTCATTGAGACCACCACTCCATTGCCAGTAAGGGATTGCCACGGTATTGGGTCTTATTGAGCGCAACCAATCTGCAAATGGGAATTTGGTATGAATAAGCATATCGGGTCGGATAAAGACGACTAAATCCGCCCCTCCATCTGCTTGAATTCGTCTTGTTATCCTTTGGAGAGAGAGGAGCTGCCTAATGATGTTTCTCAAGCTTTCCCCTGAGTCCTCCCACGCATTCCCGTAGCGCGATAACTCATCAATGTATTTATTTTCTGATTCATTATTAATTTCGTCAATTATGAAGACATCTGGCTTTAAAAGTCGCCACTCATCAGGGTTTAATGTGCCTACTTCCGCTGTTCGAGGATTGTTAATTTCTTTTTGATTAAAAAAGTGACAGTATGTTTTGGTATTGGCTTCAATTCTCGCAGGCTGGATGATATTTTCAAAAATACTTTGATACGTGTGTTGTAGTGAGCGGGTAATTCCGTAAAACACTAAAATGATAGTTTTCTTCTTGGTCATGAGTTTCGACGGTTGTCGCGGTAAATTCGCCCAATTAAGTGGGCAGTATTACGAACTATGCTCAGCTTACTGAGGTGCTTTCCATTGTTCTGTCTTCTGCAGTTCAAAGGCCTTCACATACCTATAAAACGTCCCTTCAAAATTTCCCAGCGCGATCACAAACCCCGCCCAGCCGTCCAAAAAACCCAATTTAAATATGTAGTGCTTGGCAAATGACCAGATTCCATGTCCCAATGCCGATCCCATGGTTATCTTTTTGTGCTTGATCTTCTCTGCACCTAAGGAGGAATAGCGATTTGCCTTGTGCATGACTTCGCTCATGTTCTTAAAGGGAAACTGCCAGATGGCATGTTGCATGTGGCCAATCGGTTTGGCGGATTGAAGTACATAGCCTTCGTGGACCGGTTTCAGGTCGTAGTGCATGGCACCTTTGCGAAAAAGCTGTGGCTGCCGGTAGTTGGGGTACCAACCCGAATGCCTAATCCAGCGTCCCATGAAGAAATTCCTGCGAGGCGTCCAATAGGCGTCCAGTGCATCCTTGTCCTTGGTGATGGACAGAATCTCGGCGGCGGCCTCAGGCGTACAGCGCTCATCGGCGTCCAGGCTGAAAATCCAATCGTGGGAGCAGGCGGCAATGGCCTGATTCCGCAATTCACCAAACCCAGTGAACTTGACTTGCACAACTCGCGCGCCCAGTTGGGTTGCCAAGTCGGCGGTTCCGTCCGTGCTCCATGAATCCACCACAATGATTTCATCTGCCCAACGAACACTTTCAATCGTGGCGCGCACTTTTTCTGCTTCGTTGTAGGCAATGATGTAGACAGAAATCTGGG
>NZ_JAUSFI010000055.1 GCF_030651495.1 Undibacterium sp. | reverse complement strand
GCGCGCCGATACGCTCTGCGCGGTATGCCATCAGGACAACCTTGCCTCGGCCCACGTGATGAAAAAGCTGGGGATGCATTATCGCGGCATAGAAAAATGGTACGAGATGGACACTGCAGTATATGAGATGACGGCTAGCGACTGGAAGGTGCGATCAGCCATATAAACTTGGTCGCACTGCGCGTATGACCCAACATATCCGAAAAAATTCATCATTAGGCAAGCCCAGCAACAGGCATACTGAACCGGATCACCTGCCGGCACTATTTGTCTAATGCTGCATGCCAAACCAGGCACCATATCCGGGCAACTCGACTTTGCCATTCAGCGCCCGCCCCACCATGCCATGCCCGCTCAAGGCATCATAAGCGGCGCTGTCCGGCAAATCAAAGCTCACCGCTTGCGCACCCATATTGACGACGGCGATTACGCTAGGCAAGCCTGCGAGATCGCGGCGCAATGCCAGCACTGGCTCTGGCGCATCGTAGAAAGCGATATCGCCGCGCATTAATTGCGGTACGGTTTTACGCCAGGCGATGAGTTTTCTGGAGAAATTCAATAATGAATAGGGGTTTTGGCTTTGCTGCGTCGCCGCTGCTGACGCGTGTTCGGCTGGCACCGGCAGCCATGGTTTGCCTGAGCTGAAACCGGCATTAGTTTGATTCGCATCCCAAGGCATAGGCGTGCGGCAGCCGTCGCGCCCTTTGACCTCGGGCCAGAAGATTAAGCCTACCGGGTCTTGCAATACCTCGTAGGGTAAATCAGCCTCGTTCAATGCAAGCTCATCACCCTGATACAGACACGGTGTGCCTTTTAAAGACAATTGCATCGCCAGCAGCGCCTTGGCATATTCTGATGGTGCATCTTTGCCGCCCCATCGTGTCATGACGCGCGTGACATCGTGATTTCCGACCGACCACGAGGCCCAACCGCCTTTCACTTTTGCCTCAAACTCTTCAACCTGCTTGCGGATATAGGCGGCGGAATGATCGTCAGTGAGCAGATTAAAACTATAAGCCATGTGCAACTTGTTATCGTCTGCGGTGTATTGCGCCATCACGGCCAGAGCATCGTCCGCGCCTATCTCGCCTATAGAGGCCGCGTCATACTCATTGAGCAGCGTGCGCACTTTTTCAAAAAAGGCCAAGTTTTCCGGCCGCGTTGTATCGTAGATATGCGACTGCATGCCATACGGATTACTCTTTGCTACCGCAGCATTTTTGTGTTCGGTCACCGCCGGGTTATTTCGTAAT
>NZ_JAUSFI010000123.1 GCF_030651495.1 Undibacterium sp. | reverse complement strand
TATTGGCGCTGATGGATGAGCATGTCTCTGCTTTTAAACGATTTCGCAGAGAGAAAGCCATTGCCAAGAAAGAAGCGAAGCGACTGATTGATGAAATCATCGCCACCCGAGTCATACGATTCAGACTCAAGGATCGTCACGTCAGTGAATTGCGGCTCTGGTCCGGAGAGGTGAATTTCCTCTGGAATTACTGCAATGACCTAGGCGATAAAGTGTATCAACGAGAACATCGCTTTCTTCACAAGTTCGAATACGCACAGTACACCAAAGGTGCTGGACAAGCTGGCTTGCACCTGCACTCACAGACCATCCAGGCTGTTTCTGAAGAATTCGCGACACGACGTCAGCAGTTTGGCAAAGTCAAACTGCAGTGGCGCAAATCGAAAGGCGTGCGCCGGTCTCTTGGATGGATTCCGATCAAGGCGTCAGCCTTGACTTATCGTGCCGGTCAGTTGTGGGTGTCTGGGATGGAATACCAGACAACCTCGACCTTCGATCATCACCTGGGCGTGCCAGAGCAACGCCTTGAGGGAAAAAAGAAACCACTCAGCCTGTGGGATAGTCACGGCTTAGCGACGCTGTTAAAAGAGAATCCAAATGCGTTAGGTACCTCGACCATCAGTGAAGATTCACGTGGAAGGTGGTATATCAATATCACCGTCAAGGTACCTAAAAAACCCAAGATGAATCCAGCTGACCCGTCAGCGCCAATCTCTGGAATCGGCATCGACCTTGGTCTGAAAGACCTGGCAAGCATGTCCGATGGAAAGAAAGCTGATATTCAGCATTTCTACCGAGATGCTGAAGCTAAGTTGGCGATCGCGCAGCGCGCGAACAAGAAAGATCGCGTGAAAGCGATTCATGCGCAAATTGCGAATCGACGAAAGGATTATCATCACAAACTCAGCACGGACCTGGTGTCCAGGTATTGTGCGATTTTTGTAGGAAATGTGAGCGCCTCTGGCCTGGCTAAAACGACGATGGCAAAATCCGTTTTAGACGCAGGTTGGTCGATGCTCCGAACCATGCTGTTGTACAAATGCGCTGACGCAGGCAGATGGTTCGATGAAGTGAATGAAAGTTTTACCACCCAAGACTGTTCTGCGTGTAGTACGTATGAAAACGGGGTATATAAACCCGTACGCAGCGGACCGAAAGGACTGAAAGATCTTGGAATAAGAGAATGGACTTGTCATTGTTGCGGAGCGCATCACGATCGTGATACTAACGCAGCTAAGAACATTTTTGCGCGCGGACATGCGCGTCTCGCAGGAGGAATCCCCGTCCTTACTGCTTAAGTGCAGCGGCCCGGTTACGGGTCGAGGGCGGGGAGGATGTCAA
>NZ_JAUSFI010000022.1 GCF_030651495.1 Undibacterium sp. | reverse complement strand
CACGGCGTGATCGACACCCACCTGGAAAAACACAACATGCGCCGCAACGTCGTGGTAGAAGCCGCCTACTTCGGCCTCATGCCCTACATGCTGATGCAAACCGATCTGGTGCTCACCACAGGCAGGCAATACCTCAGCGGATTTGAAAAACACCTGGCACTAAAGACCTTCACCGCCCCGATCAAATTCCCACCGATGCGCTTCTACCAACTATGGCACCAACGCGTGCATCACGCACCAGAACATAAGTGGTTGCGTGACCAGATTAGTGAGGCAGCTAAGGGCTTGACGGACAGATAGTGGGCTATTTTTGACCTAGCAAGGAATACCTTTATGGCAAAGAATCATACAAGTATGCTAATCGTATCTACGCATGCTAGTTTGCGTCGCCAATCCCGTAGCGAAATGCTCGCCCATCTCATCAACTTGTCGGATATGAAATGTCAAAAAATTTAGCCAATCTTAGCTTTGGTGTGGTGTGGTGGACGAGGAATATGGCCACTCGAATATTTGGCGGCTTTGGGTGACTCGCCACGGAGACATCTACGTATCCACGAAAAATATGGCCAGAATAATAAAAATAAGTTTTCATAAGTCTGAAATATGTAGGTACGCGTTTACAGCGGAACACGCGACCTCTACATCATCGCCGATCACGGAGCGATTAATCCACAGATGGATGCGTCCGATCGTCCCTGATGCAGAAACGAACCAATTCGCCAAACTCTGCTGGTTAGGGTTCCCCACACGTTACCTTTCACGTAGCGATACGAAAGTCGCGAAGCCAATGAATTTTTTTCCTGCAGCTAGTGCCCCTGGTACCAGCTTTGTGGAGATTGGACTGACGAAAGACACCGAAGAATCGTTGCATAGACTGGGAGGAGACGCCATAAAATGGGGACTACTGCTCTATGCCCCTATATCCGATGGTCTCAATCTTTTCGTTCGCTGGTATCATGGAGAAGAGGAGATTGGCGACGTGAATATCCCAGCTTCTCACGGTCGACCCGGATATCGCTTCGTTTATCCGGAGACTGACATGCCCGATCGTCCCGTGCGCATGCACATGCAAAACGACCCGGCTGATAATGAAACCTTATGCATTATCGAGCGAGGCGGATGCCAAGTCGAATGAAGTTGAGAGAGAATGCTTACGCGTCTGGAATGACTATTATTGCCTCAGTGCTCGCGGTCGCAACAGTCTATTTAACAGACCGCTTTGGGGCGAATTTCACCCTTTAACCGCTAACATTCCACCGGCACTTTTCAGTTTTTTGCGGGCATTCCCACATTGAGTGTCATTGTGTTTATGACTATGCGAGAAGTCAAAACTTCCTAACTCCCCCGATAAGTCGAATACGCCCAAGGTGACACCACCAGCGGCACATGGTAATTCTGCGTAGCGTCGGCTACGCCAAAGGCCAGCGTCACGCGGTCGATGAATTTGGGTGTTGGCAGCGCTACGCCCTGCGCGTCAAAATAATCGCCTGCGGCGAAGACCAGTTCATAACAGCCTATCTTGAAGTCGGCGCCTTCGAGCAAAGGCGTAGTACAGCGCCCGTCCTGGTTGGTGACTTCGGTTTTTAGCAGGGTTTTAACGCCCGCCTCGACTGCATACAATTGCACTGTGACACCGGCGCCGGGCTTTCCCTGGGTGATATCGAGTACGTGTGTGCTGAGCTTGCCCATGGTTTTCTCCTCTATTGCGTATATGGCGATGCTGAAAATATCTATCAGTCAAATCATATACCGCCAGTAGCCGATCAATATACACTCCCCGATATATAAACCATGGCGGGAGCCGGCACGATGATCGATACCTACCAGCATTATCCGCGAGACATG
>NZ_JAUSFI010000016.1 GCF_030651495.1 Undibacterium sp. | reverse complement strand
TACTGCGTGCCGCCACACAGATCACCCTGCAAGCCGTGGTGTACAACCTCAGACGGTGGGTGAGCCTGGCGGGGACAAATCCGTCTGTAGTGAGTTAATAGGGGAGAAATCCCCTAAAAAGAGGGGGACTTTCGTCTGATATCGTCAAAAAATCTCGCCTTTTAAAAAAATTCAGCCGAAATCGCAAAGATATTTTTTTGCTGTTCATTATTTCTTCAATTTCTTAGGTTTTTAGAAGTTCCCCAAGCCCGGCACGCATATTCCATGCGCCTTGCAGGCCAATAGTGGCTGGAAGCCCGCATGGGATATGCGTGCCGGGTGTGCGTGCCGGGCTTACCTGTTGTGGAATGTTTGCTAAGCTTGGTAAATGGGCAGTTCCAGATAAAAAATAGAGCCTTCACCTTCAACGCTGCTAAAATCGATTTTCCCTTGCATTTTTTCTATCATGCTTTTTGCCAGGCTAAGTCCCAATCCTGTTCCCGCATATTTGCGGGCGGCTTTCGCATCTTCCTGGCTGAATTTTTGAAAAATACTGCTTTTAAATTCTTTGGAAATGCCGATGCCATAATCTTGTACTTCGACTCGTACCCAGTCGTTTGTCTTGGAAACGTGGATATCAACACGTCCTTGAGCACGAGAGAATTTGATGGCATTCGATAACAGATTGGTTAACACCTGGATGAATCTTTGGGCGTCAACCAAGACGCTGACGTCAGCGTCTGCGGTCGCGTTAAGTTGCATGCTGACGTTAAAATTCTGCGCATAGCCGTGATTTGCCTCAATCGCTTTTTTCAGCAGATCCAGCAGCGATACGGGGGCGAGTGAAAATGGCATGGCACCATACTCAAGTTTTTCAAAATCGAGCAAATCATTGATCAGCGTGGTCAGCCGGATAGCATTGTCATTGGCCATTTTGAGCAAGGTTTTTGATTTTTCCGGCATCTCACCACCGACACCACCAACCAGTAAGCCTAATACCCCGCGAATTGAAGTGAGCGGGGTGCGTAACTCATGCGAGACAGCGGAAACAAATTCGCTCTTGAGCTTTTCTACGCGTTTTTCTTCGGTTAAGTCATGAAGAGTCGCCACGAGCAGTGTTTGCACGCCAAGTTTGACCCTGGTAATGGCTAACTCCAAAGGAACCTCATGAGCATCACGCTTTTGGGCCAGTACGTGATGTCGATTACGGGTTTCTTGCTCTGGTAACTTAGTTTCTTTCTGGGGGTGTTTTTCTAAATAGTGCAACAGCAGGGAGGCGGTTGCGCTGTCAGGAAAAAGTTCGAATATAGTCCTGCCCGCCAGCGTACCCGGCAAATAAGCCAATAACAACTCGGCTGACCGGTTGGCCGATTCGATCATGCCATTTTCTGCGATGGTCAGTATGCCTTCGGCGGCATTGCCGAGTATGGCCTGAAGACGCTGTTCTTTATCATGCAGTTCAGCCGTGCGCTGAGTTACCAAGGTTTCTATATTGAAGGTATGGGCAGTCGATACCAATAGATAAATACCCAGTAAGCCGGTAAACAGCAAGCCGCCTATCAAGGTAATCCAGGTAATCCACGTGTCCTGGCTTTTCCAATAGGCGGCAGAGGCTTGTGCCTGTAGTGCGTACTGTTTCCCGCCAAAATTGATGGTGGTCTGAAAAACACGTTTTTTGTCTGGCTGAGCTATGCTGTTAAAAAAAACACCTTTATTACTGGGGTAAGACAGGTCGTAAAATTTAAGTAAAATATTTTTCTTTTCCTCATCCGATAACAGGCTCTGGATGATTTCTCCCACCATCAAGACGCTGACTGCTACTCCTATAAAGGCTTGCTGGCGCTGCTCAGTATTGTCGATTAACCGGCCGCGGGCATACACCGGCGCATACAGTAAAACAGAAGTCTGTGGATCTTTCCTGCTGATCAGTACCAAAGGATCAGTGGCGGTGACGGCGCCGCTATCACGCGCCTCTTCTATCGCATTTCTGCGCGTAATTTGAGACCCCATGTCATAGCCGAAGACGGGACTGCTAGCCACAAACGGAGAGAAGTAAGTGATTGGGTAATAATCCTCACGTTGCGCTGCATCGACCAGTTTTTTTTGCGCATTGGCTTCGGTGATATGAAAATCAAGGAACTCTTCGCCCAGCACATGCAATTCAAAGGCGCTGCGTTGCGCCTGCGTTACCCTTGGCACCCACGCCAGGGAGGTAATTTCTTGATGATTTTGCAGCGTGTTCGAGACAAAGGTCGAAAAATCTTCTCGGCTGACCGACTCTGAACTGGCAAAGAATCGTTCGATATTCTTGACCGCATCGACATGGCTGTTGAGTTTGATTTGCAGATTTTGGCTGATGCGTTCTGCTTCGAGCCGAAATTCGAGTTGTTGCTTTTGTTCTTCGCGATAGCGGATAAAGATAAAGGCAGTCACCACCAGGACCAGGCAAATGATCAGCGGCAGCATGACATTCCAGCGTCTGGACGACCAGATTTCTCTTGGCCTGGCGTAAATAATGAGCACGATGGGCGTAATGGTCAGTACCCCCAGCATGTCGCCCATCCACCAGGTGGCCCAATTGTTGATGAGCGCTGTGGCTGGCAAGATCCCTAGTGCATACATTGAGACGCCGCCGATACTGGCGCTGATCAGACAGCCGAACAAGCCACCGTAAAAGAAAAAACGAAAAATGGCACGATCGGTATCGAGCGCCAGATTATCGCCCAACTGCTTAATAATCAGATAACTGCTGATGCCTGCTTGCAGGCAGGCACCGCAGGCGAGCAGGGTGGATAAGCTAACGTCATTCAGGCTGAGTTGCCCAGAATTTTCAAAGCTGATGAATAAATTGAGTAAAAAAGAACCGAGGGCGACACCGGGCAGCAGGCGATAACCGCAGACCAATATGATGCCCAGAGCAATCCCGGCAGGAGGGAAAACTGCCATCGAATAACCCGGTGGAATTGCCAGCAGCAGTGACAATCTTCCCGCCAGCGCATACACGGCGGCGAGTCCCAGTATGTGCAGGAACCAATGCCGGGGCAATCGGGTGGGCGACAGGTGCATTGCTGTTTCCCTGAAAAATGGTCTAGAACAGCGCTGAAGTGACTTTCAATACTTCATCTGCCGTCGTCATGCCCTCAATAATCTTATAAGCACCGGCGATACGCAAGGGTTTCATTTGATCCTTGATGCTTTGTGCTCGCAGGGCATTAATATCCGACTCTTGTTTGATGAGCTTGCTAAATGGTTGCGTCACCGTGAGTAATTCATACAGGCCTATGCGTCCCAGAAAGCCGGTCTGGCGGCATTCTGGACAGCCTACCGGGCGATAGATTTTTTCCGGCTTAGGAATGTTCCATTCTTCGGTCAGGCTAGACCAGACCGCATCGAGCATTTCGCCATCGGCTGATTTGCAATGCACGCACAAAGTCCGCACTAGACGCTGTGCCAGAATGCCGATGATGGTGGCTTCTAATAAATAATAGGGCACGCCCAGTTCTAACAGGCGCATGATGGCCGATGGCGCATCATTGGTATGTAAGGTCGATAGCACCAGATGGCCCGTGAGCGCCGCCTGGATCGCCATCTCAGCCGTCGGCAGATCACGGATTTCACCGACCATGATGATGTCGGGATCTTGCCGCATCAAGGCCCGGACGCCATCTGAAAAGCTTAGCCCAATATTGCTTTGTACCTGCATTTGATTAAACGACGCCTCGACCATTTCTATCGGGTCTTCTACCGTACAGACATTGACCTCCGTTGTCGCCAGCGCTTTCAGCGTGGTGTACAGCGTAGTGGTTTTGCCGGAACCAGTCGGTCCGGTTACCAGGATGATGCCATGCGGTTTGCTGGTCAGCTGATCCCAGCGTGCCGCATCATTGAGCGGGAAACCCAGTTCCGGCAGTGTCTTTACCACGACTTCCGGGTCAAAGATACGCATCACCATTTTTTCGCCAAAAACGGTCGGCAGGGTCGACAAACGGAGTTCCACTTCCAGGCCATCAACGGTGCGGGTTTTGATACGCCCGTCTTGCGGCCGGCGTTTTTCGATGACATCCATCCGGCCTAATAGCTTGATCCGCGCGGTCATCGCAATCATCACGCTAGCGGGCACCTGATAGACCTGATGCAGTACGCCATCGATACGAAAACGGATCGTGGCAATATCACGCTTCGGTTCCAGATGGATGTCCGAGGCACGTTGATCAAAAGCGAACTGCCATAGCCAGTCGACGATATTGATAATGTGCTGATCATTCGCATCCAGCTGTTTATTCGCCTTGCCCAGTTCAACCAGCTGTTCAAAATTATTCCGTAAGGCGAGATCCTTACTGCTGGCGCGCTTGGCATCCTTGATCGATTTGGCTAAGGAAAAAAACTGCGAGATGTACTGCGATATATCGAGTGGATTGGCGAATACCAGCTTGATTTCCTTGCGGGTAATCTTGGCAATTTCTTCACGCCACTCGTTATTGTACGGGTCGGTAGTGGCGACGAGTACCGTGGTGGCGCTGGTTTCTACCGGCAGAATATTAAAGCGCGTGGCATAGCTCGACGACATCACATCCGAGACAGTAGCAAAATCGATTTTGAGCGGATCAATACGGTAAAACGGAAGATCACATTTTTTTGCCGTCCACTCGGTCAACCAGTCCAGCGTCAATTGCTGGTGCGGGCTTAACGCCGAATGCAGTTTGGTTTGCGCTATCGCCGTCAGTACGTGCATGGTCGCGGGGCCATTTTTTAGGATGGCTTGCGCATTATTGAATTCGACTTTCGCATTTTCTTTTTTGACAATGCCATCTGCCATCAGCCAGGTGAATATTTGTTGAATGCTCAGATGTTTCGATATCGATTTTGTCATGGCGGCGGTAGGACTCATTGGCAGGCGTAGGCAACTAAAGTAAGTAACTAAGGTAAGTAACTAGTGCAAAAAATCAGGCAGGGCTGGTGCTGCTCTTTAAGCCATCCACCCATGATTTTGCCGGCAGTTTAGTGCTTTCCTTGATGAATTTTGCGCGTTCGAGCAGGGCCGGAAAATCGAGTTTAATGCGTGCCTTAAACGCAATCGCGACCACATTTCCATCATGCACTTCAGGCAAGGACAGCACGGTGCCAAATACAAAGCGCATGGCTTTCAGGTTTTTGGCATAGCTGGGATGGTCTCCAAACAGATTCACCGTCAGGATGCCGTGCTCTGTCAGGCAGTCGGCGCAGGCCTGATAAAACTCGGCACTATCGAGCACCGGGCCGCGTGCGGTGGCATCGTATAAATCGACCTGGATGGCATCGAATTTATCGTGGTTGTCGGTATTGCTGACAAAGTCCATCGCATCCATCTCGATGACATTCAGGTGATCATCATTGGCAGGCAGTTTGAACATGCTTTCGCAGATCATAATCACTGCTGGGTTCAGATCCACTGCAGTCACATGCGCCTGCGGAAACTGGCGGTAACAAAATTTAGTCATCGCCCCGGTACCCAAGCCCAATTGCAGCAGTTGCTTAGGCTCGGAAATGAACAGCATCCACGCCATCATTTGCTGCGCGTATTCCAGCTCTAACGAATCCGGTTTGCGCAGACGCATCGCGCCTTGTACCCATTCGGTACCAAAATGCAGATAGCGCACGCCATCCAACTCTGACAGAGTGACAGGAGCAAATTTGACTTTGCGTGGTTTTTGCGGCGCCGCAGCCTTGGGACCGGAGCGGTAATTGGCCTCGGCCTCGATGGATTTTCGTTTGATAAGCATGGCGTCATTTTAACCAGCATCGAGCCCGCCTAAAAGAAAATTACCTGGTTTTACACTGAATAATTTGTATCATTATTTTGTGACATTATTTTTTGGCATTGTTTTCCATGATTAATTGCCACTTTAAGAGTTTCTCTTCCATGCGCATTTGTGCATACGCCGGTGAAGACGACGGCAGTAGCAGGGTCTGGTAACCACGTTGGATGAAGTGGGCGCTCATTTTGCCGGCGGTCTTGCCGTTAAAGCATAACTTTTTAATATTCGGGTAGATTTTTTGTAACGTGCCAAAGTCATTCAGCTCACCCTGTCTGATGGCTGAATCAAGACTACCCTGGCGCTGACAAGCGTCAAACACGTCCCACAGACCGATCCCATGCGCTAACATTGCCTGCAATCTGTCTGGATAAGCGAGCGCAGTAAAATCCTGCTTCAGCACGCCGGACAGCAGGCGCCAAAATTGATTGTGCTGAAAGGCGTAGTATTGTTGCAAGCGCAATGAGGCAGCACCCGGAAAACTGCCCAGTATCAGCGTATGCGTAGCCTGGTCTACCACGGGCGCAAACCCTTGCAATACAGCGTCATTCTTCGTTTGCATCATCGGTTTCACTTATTATTCTTGCGTGTCAGGACCGGTGCTTCGCTTCAAGCCTTAAGCCCATTCCGCACACAAACTCTCGTCCTGTTCCAGTACCAGCCAAACGCCACTTGCTGGATGCGCGGCTCGGCACCAACCACTTGCCTATCGCCTGCTGATCTTCTTCCTCATCTTCGGCCAGCTCATCGACTTCTTCATTGTTGACCAATACATCGTAGAAGGCCAACTTGTCATTGCTCAGGCCAAGATCTGCGCCGCGATCTGCCGATACGCCGACAACAGCACCGGCGTATCTAAATTGAGCACCTGCTGTAAAGCGTCTTATGCGCTGACTTTCACTTTGCTAAAGCTATTCATGTATGCGATCAGAAAATTTATGTTTCAACATGGTAGCCGTGTTGGGTATAGAAAACACTGATTGTTAAGTCGGTTTGTGGGTTTTGCCTTGCTATTCCGACGGCAATGAGCGGCTTTTAGCGCCAGAGCTTGCTAGAACTGCGCCACAACATACTTTGGGTGGCGATTTGCTGGCGCGCATGGCACTGATTACGAGCTGCCTATTTTAATATACTGGGGTGGGTATTTTTTAATACGCTTATTTTTATTGCGCTAGGGTGGGTGTTTTTTGAGATACTCCCAATAAATGCCTAATTTAAGCGATGCTGGGCATGCGTAGCTGGCCGGAGATCAGGCGCGGGAGTAGGGTGTCGCGTAGGTTGGCCAGGGTTTGGGCTTGTTTTTGGGTTCGCAATCCAGCCTTTAAATAATTGTGCGGCTATCCTGTCAAATACCTTTAACAACTCATGACTTGACGGTATGACCAAGCGAACAGAGCCGATGCGTTTGCCGATGTCGGCTGCTTGGCTTGCGCGCGAGCTCGGCACGGCGGGTCTGGAAGGTGTCGGAGATGTATTTGACAAAGATCAGGCCAAGCACGATGTGCTGGTATTCGGCGGCGTCCATATTTGCGCAACAGCGATCATCAAAATGGTTAAAACAATGGCAATAGGATGACTGGATTGATTGTATTGCTTTTGAGACAGTAAAAGGGCATCTTCGCTGCAAGTGCTGCTAATGCTTTGGAGCACTGATATACTCGCGCACGCTTTGCTTTTGCGAACAACATTAATCATTCAATTTCGACCGTGGCGCACCTGCCATCATTGGCTTTTTTGTTAGCCGGAGGTGCGTTGTGTTGGGTATCAAAGAATCGGTAACATGAAAAACATCAAATTAAGCTTTTGGGGCTTGCTGATCGTGCTGACAGGATTGTGGCTGGCGGCCGACCCGGTATTTTCGTCGCCATTATCATTTTCAGTATGGCGTCTGGCGCTGATTAATTACAGCGGCATTATTGCCATGGGGGCCATGAGTGTGGCATTGTTGCTGGCGCTCAGGCCGGTCTTATTTGCGCCTGTATTGGGCAGTATCGATAAGATGTACCGCTTGCATCGGTGGCTGGGGCTGACTGGGCTTGTCATGATCATCCTGCATTGGTTATTGACGCAAGTTACTGGCTGGCTGATGCATTGGTTCTCGTCAGGGCGGACGGGGCTGATTGATACATCTGAGTTGACGGTGACGATAATTAGCGCCTTGCAAAGTCAGCGCGGCTTGGCGCAAGCCTTGGGTGGCTGGGCTTTTTATGCGGCGGTGGCGCTGATCGTGCTGGCGCTGGTAAAGCAGTTTCCGTATCGCTATTTCTTTAAGACGCATCGTTTGCTGGCAGTGGTGTATCTGTTGTTAGTCTTTCATGCGCTGGTGCTGATGAAGCTGAACTACTGGGCTAGCAGCATCGCTGGCCTGATGGCGCTGCTGATGACGGCTGGCAGTGTTGCCGCCCTCATCATTTTGGTGAGAAAGCAAGGGCTTAGCCGTCAGGTGGTGGGTGTGATTGAGGAAGTGATCCCGCATAAGGATAACCATGTGCTTGAAGTCGCCATTCAGATCAAGGGGCGCTGGAGCGGGCATGAAGTGGGACAATTCGCTTTTGTGACGATGGGCGATAAAGAGCGGGCACATCCGTTTAGCATTTCTTCTGCCTGGAATGAGGATGCGCACAGTTTGTTTTTGCATATGGCACTGGGCGATTACACCAGATCACTGCCGTTTCGCTTAAAGGTGGGGGATGTGGTGAAGGTGGAAGGGCCCTACGGGCAATTTGATTTTAGCGGCGACAAGCCACGCCAGATATGGGTCGGCAGCGGTATTGGTATGACGCCTTTTATTGCGCGGATGAAAAAATTAGCCCAGCAGCCCGACGGTAAGAGCATCGATCTGTTTTATACCACCAATAAGCGCGACGAAGAGGCGATTAAAAGGCTGAGGCAGAGTGCCGCAGAGGCGAATGTGCGGTTGTATGTTTTGGTGGAATCTTATGATGGCCGGCTTGACGCCGGGCGCATTGCTCAGGCGGTGCCGGAGTGGAAGCAAGGCGATGTCTGGTTTTGCGGACCGGCTGGTTTTGCGCGCGATCTGCGGCGCGGTTTTATCGCTAAGGGATTGGCCCCAGACGATTTTCATCAAGAGTTATTTACGGTACGCTAGTTGCTGATGCCGGTGTAGCGAAAAAAGAGCGACAAGCCGAAGCCTGTCGCTCTTTTTTATCTTTGCTGCCGTGTTTTATGCGTGCGCTTGCTTAGGCCCGAATGCATAAGCCAGTATCGCCAGTGCCGCCAGAGACCAGACGATTAAGGCACCCGATGGCAAATCAAATAAGGTCGACAACACCAAACCGATCGCATATCCACCTATGCCGATGCCAAATGCCAAAGGCAAACGACGTTGCTCCAGATAATTGCGCGCCCCTAGACTAGGGACGATCAGGCTGGCAAATACCAGATACACGCCGACCAATTGTACTGATGCTGTCACTGCCAGGGCAAAGATCAGGTAAAAGCCCAGCCGGCCGATGCGCTGGCCAAAAAAATACAATACCAGCGAAATCAGCAATGTGCCGATGGCGGGTACCACCAGTTGAGTGTAGTTAACCCAGAGGATTTGGCCCGCTAGCAAATCGCGCAGGTGCTCGCCGCCGTGCGGGTTATGCGCCAGCAAAAGCAAGCCGCCAGTCGCCGCCAGGACGAACAAGACGCCGATTTGCGCTTCTTGCACTTCTGGCCAGCGCTTTTCGGTCCAGGTCAGTAAAAATGCCCCCAGCACTGCGGCACTGCCGGCCGCCAGTTGCACCATCCAGCCCTGCGGATCAAGATCGGCCATGCCGGCCATAATCACGCCCAGCGCGGCGATCTGCGCGATGGCCAGATCGATGAAGACGATGCCACGCTTTAATACCTGTGCGCCTAACGGTACATGGGTGACTAGTACCAGTAGGCCGGCCAGCAGTGCCGGCAAAATGATACTGAGATCGAGGGACTCTGACATCATTTGGCCGCCTCGGTCAAGCGTGCAACGGTATCGTCAAACAGACCGAATAAATCTTTGGCGCGCTCGCTACCACCGACCGTAAACGGCATGACGGCAGCGGGTATTTTGGCATGCTCAGACAGCCATAGCGAGGGCCGTCCATCTTGGTAGGCCGCACGGATGACCATCTTGGCGGGCTGCCTCTGCAATTGATTCAGTAAGCTCGATAAATGCGCTGCGCTTGGCTCTACGCCGGGTTTGGGTTCTAGCGTGCCGACGGCGCGTAAGCCTACCCAGTTCAGCAGGTATTCCATGTTTTTATGATGCTCGACGATCGCCATGCCTTTGAGCGGGGCGATTTGCTGTTCCCATTTCTTCATGGCGCTAGTCCAGCGCTGGGTAAAGTCTTTTTGCCGCTCTTGGTAGAAGGCCGCATTGGTTGGATCTAGCTCGGCCATGCGTTTGACTAAAGCCGCGCTGACCAAGGCGATATTGCGCGGGTCTTGCTGAATGTGCGGATTGCCGGCGGCGTGTACATCACCTTCGCTGCGGTCAACGCGGGACGGGATTTCTAGGCGCTGCACATAGTTGCCGGCTTCAAAATTGCCTGACTGGCCCGGCTGGATTTTGGCATTGCCCGATTGCTGCAGCAAGACTGGCAGCCAGCCTGTTTCAAGTTCAAGCCCGGTGCAGAGCAACAAATCTGCATTGCGGGTACGGGCGATCAGGCTGGGACGCGCTTCTATCCGATGCGGGTCTTGCAATGCCGTGGTGGCGCTGCTGACTTTGATTTTGTCAGCGCCGATTTCGCTGGCGAGTGCGGCCCATTCCGGTTCGCACGCCAGAATGGTGAGTGCCGCATGGGAGGGCAGGCTGAGCAGCAGCATGCTGGCGGCGAAAAGTATTTTTTTCATCTTGATCACTCCTTAGAATGAGTGGGCGCCATGGGCACCCAGACTCATGATGTATTGCAGGAAAAACTGATTGTCGATTGCTTCCGGACGTGACAGATCACGGGCAAACTGCAGGCGAATACGGGAAAACTCGGACGGATTAAAATCGAGCATCACTGAGTTGCGACGCGCGTTGTAGGGTGCCAGACGCGAGAAATCTGCCGCCAGCATGCCGTTATTGATCAGACCGATGTCAGGGCTGCCGGAAGACAATCTGTCGTAGCGCAAGCCAACCCGCCAGGCTGGCGCAAACTGATAGATGCCTTGTACATAGCCGCCAGACTGGTTTGATGCATAGCCGCCGCTGCTGGCATCCGAGGCTAAACTGCCGCTTTCCTTGCGCTGGAAATATTCACCCTGAAGTTTGAAATTAGTGTGGGTGGCGTTGCCATTTGGCGCCCATTTGTAGATGCCGTCGACGATCCAGGTAGACGATTTTCCGCTGAAGGCATAGCTGGCTGGTTGTCCAAGTGAATTGATATCGTCATAAGTGCGATCTTGGGCAGCGTTTTGCAGGTGCGACAGACCGATGCGCCAACTGGCGCTGTCACCGATATCGTCACCCAGGTGAGCAAAAATGGCCGCCGAGCCAAAACCGTTTTTATTCCGGTCGTTGCCAGGGAAGGCAGCGCCATTCCCGAGTTCAAGCCCAAGCTCCAAAAAACGTTCGGTCGGTGCCAGCCAGCGCGCTTGCACGCCATCGGTTTTGTATTGCCCGCCGAAGAAGGCTTGATAGGCCAATGGTGCATCAACGAAATCCCAGGCATGGGCATGTTGGCTGTTCAAATAACCGATGGATGACAGAAAGCGCCCAGCCTTGAGATTGATGCCATTCGACAGGCCCGTGGTTGCCGCAAAGGCTTCTTCCACGCTAACGGTATTGTCTGGGGCGAGAGCAAAAGTGAGCTTGCCAGAAAAATTTGGATCGACATTGGCTGCTAGGCTCAGCTCAGATTCGCCTAAGTTAAAGCTGCGCGCTCCAGGGCCGACTTCGCCACCTGGTATGAAGCCCTGGATGCGGTATTGCTTTGGATCTCGCGACAGATTGGTATAGGTGCCACCGAGAATCAGAGAGACTGCCGGGTTAAAGGTATTGCCACCGGCAGTGGCTGGCTGAGTAGCTGGCGCCGGGGCAGCTTGGATATTTTGTGTTGTTGCCGTCGCGGTTATCTGTTCTGTTGCCTGCTGTAATTTCGCCTCAAGTGCCTGCAGGCGGGCTTCGTAGCTATCTTTGATTTGACGTATCTCGGCGCGGATTTGTGCCAATTCTTTATCGTCGGCGGCCAAAGCGCTCGATGGCATTACAGAAGCGAAGCCGAATGCTGCGCTGATTGCTGCAGCCATAACGGTATGTTTGATCATGTTATTACCCTAGTAAAAAATAGAAGGCAACGCAGCGCATGCGCAAAAAGGCACTGCGAGGCAGACGCGGCGTTGGTAGATTTTTTTACAGGAGGGACGGCGGAGCGCGTGAACGGAAATGCGCGATAAACGAGGCATCCCATAAATAACAGGATGCCAAAGCAACGCGTGTAGCTTTGGTGATGGTAGGAATAAACCCCATTAAGGTACCGGCAATACAGTCAGCCAGGCTGATGGCATCAAGTGCGATACAGGAATGGTTGGCGTCGGTATAGCCGCCCGAATAACGCGAAGAGCTGGCTTCGATATTTTGGGTCAGGCTGACGTCGGAACGCCAGCGGGTATGGTCTATGCGGTGCTTGAATCCGGAGAATTGGCTAAACAGTAAACTCAGCGCGAGCGCAAAACACCAGCTGAGCTGGCGCAATGAGGAGGCTTTTGCGCGGTTCATTGAGCGTTATGAGTAAACGGAGATTTGCAGGCGGATCACTTTAGAACCTGCATTATAAGGTAATTTAATTGATCAAGTGGTAGGGGGTAAAAGGTTTTTAATGATGATTTTGCAAGGCCTTGGCTCGTTCTAATTTAAAAATAGAACATACTCAAATCCGGTGTAGTTCATCCATGCTGTTATCGAAATTATCACTTGCTACACAGTGATATCTATGGCGACTGGTTTTGGTAACGGCTCATTTGATAAGGGGTCATTTGATACAGCCGGCACATTTTGTTGATCATGCGGACGTGCTGTATGGCGCGCGGCTTCATTGCGCGCGCCTTCGCTGGTACCTTCATGTGGATCAAGGGTTACTGGCTGTACCCGGGTAACCGCACCAATGTCTGGAATTGCCTCGAATGAGTGTGCTGCTGGCTTTTCTGCCGGCGTGCTGGCAATGCCATCACCCAGCCGATATGCGGCGACCGCTACGGCAATTAAAGGATTGATCGTCATGGCAGGCAGCGGTATTTGTGTGCTATTGGCAATGGTACTGGTGTCAGTGCTAGCCGTACTGGCTACCGCCTGGCTGGTATTTGTTGTGGCTAGTGCAGTGGCAAGCGCCGGAGTCAGATCCTGCGCTGTCGGTACGGGATTGCTGATTACACTGACTGATGCGGGTTGGCTGGCGGTAACGGTTTGATTGGCGCTGGCGATCGTGCCCGCTACATTCGCAGCCCCCTCCGAGCTGCTTGTTGTTTGCGTCGTTTCTGTAGTGTCCGCCGTGTCACTGGTCAGTGGCAAGGTAGTGGCCGCATTGGCATTGGCGGCCACATTCGCTGCCAACGCAGCTTGCGATGCGGCATTTAGTGTCGCTGTTGTACTGTTTAAAGTGTTCAGTTGCAATGAATTGGCATTGGTGCTGGCATTGGTCGTTGCGTTGTTCAGTGCTGTTGCCGTCACTGTCGGGGTTGTCGTGGCTGACCCGGTGGTAATACCTGATGTTTCAAGCGTGCCTGTGTTCGAGGTCGTAGCGCTAAGGTTTTCAGTAGCGGTATTGTCGGCGGCTGCCCCCAGGTTTGTCGCAGAATTCGTCAGAGCCGTGTTGCTGGTGCTTGGTAGCGCGCTGGCGGGCGTGGACGAGGTCGTCACCGCTTGATTGTCGCTTGGCGCCGTCGCTGCCACATTTTCGGCCACAGTGGCTGAGGTAGTGGTTTGCGTGGCGTTCAGCGCTTCATTGAGTGCTTCATCAGCCAGCAAACGTTGTAATGCCGCATTGACTCTGGCCGCATCGGCACTGCTCAACGAGCTGAGCTGTGCAGCGATCGCATTCGCATCAAATTGGCTGGCAAGCAGGCTTGAGGTTGACGTTGTTGTATTTACATCGGTGCTGAACAGGCTCAGGTTTTGAGTGATAAGGCTGGTCTCAACCTGGCTTAGTGCCTGAAGCGCCTGTGTCAGCAGGGAGGAGGTGCCAGTTGGATCGGTATTGAATGCTGCTTGTAAGGCGGCCAGGTTAATCGTGAACTGACCGGTGTTATCGGTCAGGGAAGTGTCTTGAAAAGTGATGCCGATTTGCGCCAGGCTGGCAAGCACCGATTTCCCGGTTTCTGATAGTAGTTGCGTATTAATCGCCAGCAGCAAGGCATTGTCGGATGTCGTGCTGAATGGATTTTGTATGCTGTCAGTATTGCTGGCTTGGAAATTATTGAAAGCGCTAACAAAGAGTTCTGCCGTGGTAACAAGAGTGCCAAAGTCAGTCGCGGTATCGCTATTGACGGTCTCGGTCGATACTTTTTGCGCCTGGAGCGTACTGGTCGTCGACAAAACCTGGCCCAGCGTCGAAAGACCGACAATGCTATCGTTGCCATCAACGACGTTAATGGCCGACCCCGACAATGGATCAACCGATGTCGTGCTTGTCGCTACGCCAGCAAGCGCAGATAAATCGATGGGGGGGATGGTAACTGAAGCGATAGGCGAGACATTCACAATAGTCCTTCTTTCTTCGTCATGCGCAGACTTATGTGCCCGTTGACGATATTCGTTGCAAAGCTAAATCAGTGAGTAGATTGATTCTGTATCAAAGCGCAGTCTGTGCGCTAACCGACCTTTGTCAACTAATTTTAGTACAGATTTTTTGATCTGCAGCCTGAAATTTTGGGAATACAGCGAATTGCTAGCGAGTAACTGAATCGTACTGAGGGAGTAATTGAAGAGGGATATTGTGTTGGCAAATGAAAAAAGCCTTGCATCTCTGCAAGGCTTTTTATTTGGCTCCTCGACCTGGACTCGAACCAGGGACCTGCGGATTAACAGTCCGTCGCTCTACCAACTGAGCTATCAAGGAATAGAAGAAATACTGCTCTTCGTTAAACTTTTTAGTGATGCTGTTAAGGCACACATTTGATACTTGAATTCTGTGGCTCCCCGACCTGGACTCGAACCAGGGACCTGCGGATTAACAGTCCGTCGCTCTACCAGCTGAGCTATCAGGGAACAGAGACAAAGATTATAAGCATCTTTGCCCGTCTTGTCAAAAACTTTTGCTCAAAAGACGCTACAGAACGGCAGCAATCGCATCGATAACGGCATCAATATTGCGCTTGTTGAGCGCCGCTACACAGATACGTCCAGTGTCTACCGCATAGATAGAATTGTTGTCGCGCAGTTTCTCTACTTGTGCTTTGCTTAGGCCGGAGTAAGAGAACATGCCGCGTTGTTGCGTCACGAAATCAAAATTATGTGCCGGCGCTTTGGCTTTCAGTTGCGCGACGAAGGCGGCACGCATTTCGCGGATGCGCACGCGCATGCCTGCTAATTCCTCTTCCCATAACTGACGCAGTTCCGGCGTGGACAATACGGTAGCAACTACCTGGCCGCCATGGATAGGTGGATTGGAGTAGTTGGTGCGAATCACGCGTTTCAATTGCGACATGACGCGCGCGGCTTCTTCTGCACTGGCGGCAACAATGCTGAGCGCACCGACGCGTTCGCCGTACAGTGAGAAAGATTTAGAGAAAGAATTGGAAACAAACAGGGCGCCGCCAGCTTCAGCAAAGAGGCGTACTACTTTGCCATCGGCTTCGATACCGTCGCCAAAGCCTTGGTAAGCCATGTCAAGGAAAGGAATCAGGCCACGTTGGCTAACGACTTCGATGACTTGCGTCCATTGATCATCGGTCAGGTCGGCACCGGTCGGGTTGTGGCAGCAAGCGTGCAACAAGACGATAGAGCCTGCTGGCATGGATTTTAAGGCATCTAGCATGCCGCTAAAATTCACGCCACGCGTTGCTGCATCATAGTAAGGGTAGCTGTTGACGGTGAAGCCGGCAGTTTCAAACAGGGCACGGTGATTCTCCCAGCTTGGGTCGCTGATCCAGACTTGGGCATCGGGGGCGAAGCGTTTCAGGAAATCGGCACCCAACTTCAAAGCGCCTGTGCCGCCGATGGCTTGTGCTGTAATAGCGCGCTTCTCTTGTACTACGGCACTGTCGGCACCAAATACTAATTCTTGCACGGCTTTATCGTAGGCAGCCAAGCCTTCGATGGGCAGATAGGTGCGAGGAGCAAATTTTTCCATCAAGATAGCTTCGGCTTTTTTTACGCACTCAAGCAGCGGTACCTTGCCATTATCATCATAGTAAACACCCACGCCAAGGTTGACCTTGGCGGGATTTTTGTCTGCGTTAAACCCTTCGGTGATACCGAGGATAGGGTCGCGAGGTGCCATTTCTATGGCGGAAAACAAGGGGGAAGAGGCGGGAGCGGTCATCGTGATAAACTGAAAAATTGTCTGCAAATTGCTGGGCAACGGACAAACTGGTGGTTGGAATGAGGTGTAAACGCTTTTTTCATCGACTATTTTAACAAAGGTATGAGGACCATGGCTGATTTAACAGAGATTTCCGCTGCGGCAGACGAGCCGAAATTCGTCACTTTCCCGGATTCGCCTTATCAATTGTGCCAATTGTTCCCGCCGGCGGGTGATCAGCCGGCGGCCATTGCAAAATTGGTTGAAGGCATCAATGACGGTTTATGTTTTCAGACCTTGCTGGGAGTGACCGGCTCGGGGAAAACTTATACCATGGCCAATGTGATCGCGCACACCGGGCGGCCGGCGATTATTTTCGCGCCGAATAAAACTTTGGCAGCGCAGCTGTACAGCGAGTTTCGCGAATTTTTCCCGCGCAATGCGGTGGAGTATTTTGTCAGTTACTACGATTACTATCAGCCGGAAGCGTATGTGCCGCAGCGTGATTTGTTTATTGAAAAAGATTCGGCAATTAACGAGCACATCGAACAGATGCGCTTGTCGTGCACCAAATCGCTGATGGAGCGGCGTGATGTGATTATTGTCGCAACCGTCTCGGCGATTTACGGTATCGGTAATCCTAGCGAATATCACAAGATGATCCTGACCTTGCGTACCAAGGATAGAGTCAGCCAGCGCGATCTGATTGCACGCTTGATACAGATGCAATATACCCGCAACGAGATCGATTTTAGCCGCGGCACTTTCCGCGTGCGTGGCGATACGATAGATATTTTCCCCGCAGAGCATGCCGAGTTGGCGCTGCGCATAGAAATGTTCGATGATGAGATTGAGAACCTGCAATTGTTTGACCCGTTGACCGGACGCGTGAAGCAAAAGATTCCGCGCTTTACAGTCTACCCAAGTTCACACTATGTTACGCCGCGTGAGACGGTGTTGCGTGCGGTTGAAACGATCAAGCTTGAATTGCGCGAACGGCTGGAGTTTTATCGCCGTGAGAATAAGTTAATTGAAGAGCAGCGCATAGAACAACGTACCCGTTTTGATCTGGAGATGATGGCGGAGATCGGTTTCACCAAAGGGATTGAAAATTACTCGCGTCATCTGAGTGGTGCCAAACCTGGCGAACCGCCGCCGACCCTGGTCGATTATTTGCCGGCCGATGCCCTGATGTTTTTGGACGAGTCGCATGTGCTGACCGGCCAGTTAAATGCAATGTACAACGGCGACCGGTCGCGTAAAACGAATCTGGTGGATTACGGGTTCCGGCTGCCGTCGGCACTGGATAATCGCCCTCTGAAGTTTGAAGAATTCGAGAGCAAGATGCGGCAGACGGTGTTTGTTTCCGCCACGCCGGCAGAATACGAACGCCTGCATGCTGATCAGGTCGTCGAGCAAGTGGTGCGCCCGACGGGTTTGGTTGATCCTCGGATTGAAGTCCGTCCTGCGTTGACGCAAGTCGATGACCTGATGTCGGAAATCACGGATCGGGTAAAGAAGAATGAACGGGTACTGGTTACCACGTTAACCAAGCGCATGTCCGAGCAACTCACCGAGTTTTTAAGTGATAACGGGATCAAGGTGCGTTATCTGCACAGTGATATCGATACGGTAGAGCGGGTAGAGATTTTGCGTGATTTGCGCTTGGGAACTTTCGATGTGCTGGTCGGGATTAACTTGCTGCGCGAGGGCCTAGATATTCCCGAAGTGTCCTTGGTAGCGATTCTGGATGCCGATAAAGAAGGTTTTTTACGCTCTGAGCGCAGCCTGATACAAACCATCGGGCGTGCCGCACGTAACCTGAACGGTGCGGCGATTTTGTATGCAGACCGGATCACCGATTCGATGCGACGTGCGATCGATGAAACCGAACGGCGGCGTAACAAACAGATCGCGTTTAATGCGGCGAACAATATTACGCCGACCGGTATCAAGAAGAAAATCAAAGACATCATCGACGGCGTTTACAATCCGCAAGAAGCGCGAGAAGAACTGGCCGTAGCGCAAGAACAAGCCAAGTACGAGATGATGAGCGAAAAGCAGATTAGCCGTGAAATCAAGCGACTGGAAAAACTCATGATGGACCACGCCAAGAATCTGGAGTTTGAAAAAGCAGGACTGGTACGCGACCAGCTGGCGCATATGAAACAGCAGTTATTCGGCGCATCCGGAAGCGATAATCTGGCTTCAATAACGGCAGGGTAAAAACGAAGGCGCACTATCCATGCGCCTTCCAGCCAGAAAATGGCTTGAACGGCGCCTGGATAGTGCGCCTGACACTTTTGGGAACTTCTAAAAACCTAAGAAATTGAAGAAATAATGAACAGCAAAAAAATATCTTTGCGATTTCGGCTGAATTTTTTTAAAAGGCGAGATTTTTTGACGATATCAGACGAAAGTCCCCCTCTTTTTAGGGGATTT
>NZ_JAUSFI010000015.1 GCF_030651495.1 Undibacterium sp. | reverse complement strand
CTCAAGTGGTTTAGTGTCACAGCTCCACTTTGGCACATCGATGCCGTTGAGTCGCGAGAATCCTTCGTCTTTTTGTAGCTATTGCCCGTATCCATCATGCCGCTCCTTATGGAGGTGGAAGGCGTTCATTCCATTTCCAGACATTTGTAGCCTGCAAGGCGCATAAATTGTGCGTATCAGCTCACGATCATCATTGGCGACGCACCTCTTGTACGCCACTCACCTCACGGATGACGGCCAAGGCTTTTTGTAATTGCGCAGTACCGCCGATCTCTGCGGTAAAAGACATGCGCGCCTGAGATTTGCTACTTTGCGTATTCACGCCGGTCACATTGATTTTTTCGCGCGAAAACACTTCAGAGATATCACGCAACAATCCCTGCCTGTCTTGCGCCAAAACAAAAATATCGACCGGATACACCGTCTCTTTGCCGTGCTCACCCCAAGTCGTCTGAATCACACGTTCCGGCGCTTTATTGCGCATTTCGGTAAAGTTTTTGCAGCTGAGCCGATGAATAGAAACACCTTTTCCGCGGGTCACAAAACCGACGATTTCATCTGGCGGAGCGGGTTTGCAGCAGCGCGCTAATTGCGTCATCAAACCTTCGGTGCCGACCACCAGCACCCCTGATTTGGCGCCACGCTCGACACTGGAAGCGCGGCTTTTATTGGTGATGCTCATCTCATCGAGTGCTACTGGTTCAGGCTGATCGCGCAATACATTTTCAATCTGGCGCAAACTAAACTCTTCCTTACCCACCGCCAAAAATAACTCGTCCACATTGGCAAAAGCCAGCTTATGCGCTAACTCTTCCAGATTGACGGCGGTCTTACCTTCACGCTGCAACGTCTTTTCAACCTGCGCACGGCCATTGCTTAAGGTTTCCTGCTGATCGATGACATTGAACCATGCCCTGATTTTGCTTCTGGTACGCGTACTGGCAGAATAGTCGGGACTCAGCCAGTCGCGCGAGGGACCAACTTGGCTGGCACCACTTTTAACGGTAATAATTTCCACCGTCTGGCCATTTTTCAAGGGCGTATTGAGTGGCACCATGACATGATCAACGCGCGCCCCGCGGCAGCGATGCCCGACATCGGTATGCAAATGATAGGCAAAATCAATCGGCGTGGAATTGCTCGGCAATTCGATCACCCTGGCCTGCGGCGTCAAGACATAGATCCGATCATCCAGCGAGGCGGCTTTAATCTTCTCGACCCATTCGCGCTGCAATTCTTCCTGACCAACCACGACATCGGCGACTTCCGTTTTCCAGGCCAATAATTGCCTTAACCAGGCAATTTTTTCATCGTATTCCTGGGCCGAAAAATTTGACCCGCCTGACTCTTTGTAACGCCAGTGCGCTGCCACACCGTATTCGGCAAACTTGTGCATTTCCTTGGTGCGAATTTGCACTTCAAGCGGACGCCCGTCCTCGACCACGACCACCGTATGCAGAGACTTGTAACCGTTCTGTTTGGGGCGTGAAATATAGTCGTCAAATTCATTAGGAATCGGCGTCCAGGCATTATGGACAATGCCCAGGACGGTATAGCAATCCTTGATATCATCGACGATCACGCGAAAGGCACGGACATCATAAAGTTCATCAAAATTGACGTCCTTGCCCTTCATTTTTTTCCAAATGCTATAGATATGCTTGGGCCGGCCAGACACTTCAGCCTGCACCCCGGCAGCCTTGAGTTCAGCGGTCAGGCGTGCGATCGCAGAGGTGACAAAACTCTCCCGCTCCAAACGTTTTTCTTCCAGCATTTTGGCAATGCGCTTGTACTGGACTGGCTCCAGAAAGCGAAAAGATAAATCTTCCAGCTCCCACTTAAGCTGCCACACACCGAGTCGATTCGCCAGCGGCGCATACAAATCCATGGTTTCGCTGGCGAATTGTTGCGCCAGGCCATCCTCACGTTTGCATTCGGCAAAATAGCGCAAAGTAGTCACCCGCGAAGCCAGACGCACCAGTACGACACGCATGTCGGTGGCCATGGCTAGCACCATCTTGCGCAAGGTTTCCATCTGGGCCGCCATTTTTTCTGCGGCATCTTTGCCACGACCGACATCGTGCTGGGTCAAGGCGGCGTCGCGCAAACGCATCAGGCGACGGATGCCAGACACCAGGGCGGCGATTTCCTGGCCAAAACGGGACTCGATTTGTTCGGCGGCTAAAGGATTGAGCTCAGGCAGTTCAAACAATAAACCGGCGATACGGGTATCTACGTCCGTTTTTAACATCGCCAGGGTCGATACCACGCCCTGCACAAACTGCAATGCATTTTGCTCTGTGATGACATGACGATTTTGGTAGAAAGGCGTCACGAACTCCAGCGCTGCCATCACGCGTTGTGACTCTAACTCCGTTAATCCCTCGACTAAGGGAGAATCTGATGCGGTCGTTGAAATGGATACCATGATTTTATTTTTGCGCTGCAGTAACGACAATTTCAATTAGCCATGCTGAATTGGCCAGTGCGGCCTGTACCGTCGCACGCGGCGGGGCGTGACCATCAGCTACCCAGGCATCCCATGCCTGATTCATGCCAGAAATAAGATGAATGTCAGAAAGAAAAATCTGGCACATCAGAATATGCAATTTGTCGCTGCTGGCTTCTGCCAATAAGCGATCGACATGCCCCAATACTTCTTTAGTCTGCCCGACGATATCCTGAGTAAAGTCATCAGGAATCTGTCCGGCCAAATAAATAGTTTTGTTAAAAATCGCCATTTCAGACAAACGCTGACCAACATGAAAACGCTGAATACTCATTTTGCTCCAAGCTAGAAAAATTAAATCAGGCCAACAAAAAATCTCTGGCGATAGCAATTTGCTCCGCTTGAACAAAAGTGGGCGCATGGCCCACGCCGGCGATCTCAACCACCTGAGCGCGTGGACCGCGCTGCATCATTTGCTGTGCCGCCTCGGCCGTCAATAAGTCAGATTCGCTACCGCGTATCAGCAGCGTTGGACAAGTGATCGCATCATAAGCCGCCCATAGCATCTTTTGCGCAACAGCGGCGACTTCGGGCGTAGTGGCCTTGACCGGTATGGCCAGACTCAGATCATAGTGGCGTACCCACTGCCCCTCTCTATTTTGTCGCAATACGTCGCTGGCAAGTTTGCGCCACTGCACCTCAGTATGCGGTCCAAAAGAAAGCGAAATTTCACGGATATAGGCCGCAGCTTCATCAAAGGTATCAAAGCGCACGTCTTCGCCGATGTATTCGCCTATCCGCACGATCGCATCCAGATTCAGCGCTGGGCCGACATCATTGAGCACCAATTTTCGGATGGGGTTATTCGGCAGTGAAGCGAGTGCCATCCCGATCAAGCCGCCCATAGAAGTGCCAAACCAATCGACGGTTTCGGCATTTAAGCGTGCCAGCAAGGTCACCATATCGCTGACATATTGGGGAATTTGATATAACTGGGGATTGTTCAGCGAATCAGATTGTCCACGCCCGACCACATCCGGGCAAACCACGCGATAGGAATCGGATAACGCCTGCGCCAGCGCATCAAAATCATCCGATACCCGGGTAATTCCATGCACGCAGATCAATACTTTAGCATTGGCAGGATCGCCCCATTCTTGATACGACATGCGATGTAATCCTGCCGGAGAAAGACATTGCACTGAGTGACGTTTGGCTTGCATAGTGATGACCTTAGAAATGAGCGTTCAATCGTACTTCCCAATGCGCTTCTCTTTGGGCGTTGAATTGAGCATATAAATCATCCCAGTAGTTTTACTATGGACGATAGACTGTCATTTTACTGGTCGTTGGGCTTAAAATCACTGAAGAATTTGTCATAACCAACTTTTTTATTCAAATAACAATCTTAAGGAGTCAGAATGCATACGAATATACTCAAAGGTAAAACGGCCTTGGTCACTGGCTCCACCTCCGGCATTGGCCTTGGCATCGCCAGATCGTTAGCGGCAGCAGGTGCCAATATTGTGGTTAACGGCTTTGGTGATAATGCCGAAATCAAGGCATTAAGAACTGCTATGGAGCAAGAATTTGGCATACAGACGTCCTATTCCAACGCAGACATGAGCAAGCCGGAACAAATCGCCAGCATGATGGAAGAAGCAGCCCAACAATTCGGTGGCATCGACATCCTGGTAAATAATGCGGGCATCCAGCATGTGGCAAATATCGAAGATTTTCCGGTTGAAAAATGGGATGCGATCATCGCGATCAATCTGACTTCCGCCTTCCACACCACCCGCCTCGCTTTGCCTGGAATGAAGGCGAAAAACTGGGGACGCATCATTAATCTGGCATCGGTCCATGGTCTGGTTGCCTCGGCGCAAAAATCCGCCTACGTAGCGGCCAAACACGGTCTGGTCGGTTTCACCAAAACCACCGCGCTCGAAACTGCCCACACCGGCATTACCTGCAACGCGATCTGCCCGGGTTGGGTACTGACGCCCTTAGTACAAAAGCAAGTCGATGCACGCGCCGAAAAAGAAGGCATCAGCAATGAGGCGGCAAAAAAATCCTTGCTGGCCGAGAAACAACCTTCGGGCGAATTCGTGACTCCTGAGCAACTTGGTGCGCTGGCACTCTTCTTTTGCAGCGATGCGGCAAATCAGGTGCGCGGTGTGGCATGGAATATGGACGGCGGTTGGGTGGCACAATAAAACGATCCGTGCTGCAGTGACGAACGCATCTGCCGGCAAATCAAAGTAGCACCAGCCCAGTACGCAGCCCCCATGCGGCTTTTCGGCCTATCATGCCTGGAAGCCGCATCAACAGTGCGCGCCGGGCATGCTTATGTTTGAATTTATTGCACGATGCAGTAAAAACCTTCCCCTTTCGCCTCCCAGGTTCTATAGTGAGCCATCATCTCTTTTTTCGTTCAAGGAGTCGCCATGCCTCGTTCTACCCCAATACTGCCCCTGAAGATAACCCTGGCTTTACTGGCAGCCACATGTTGCCTCCCTACCGCCTATGCGGCCAGCATGAAAGCCGGCTTATGGGAAATGACGATGCAATCGGATGCGATACAAAGCATGCCGAAAATCCCGCCAGAACAACTCGAAAAAATGAAGAAAATGGGCATCAAGATGCCAATGATGGAAAACGGCGCCATGGTTCATCAGGTGTGCATCAGCAAAGAAATGGCTGAACAAAATCAGCCGCCGATGACACAAAAGGAGCAGTCGGGATGCAAATCTCAGAACGTGAGTCAAAGTGGCAACACTTACTCACTAGATCTGATCTGCGATAGCCCCGATCTCAAAGGCAAGGGAACCGTCAAGGGAAGCTACAGTGGCAGCAACAGCCTGCACTCTACCTACGACTTCAAAGGTATGTCACACGGCAACCCCGTCACGCAACACATGGAAACAACGGGTAAATGGCTATCTTCTGATTGCGGAGAAGTCAAACCGGCAGGGAATTTCCAGCCAAAGAAATAAAGATATAAGGGGAGTATAGGGAAATGAAGCTTGCTAGCGCATATAGATTATGCGCACTAGCCTGATGTGCAAACATACCCCTACCCAGTATGTGCAAACAAAAGACATTTCAAGCAATAAAAAAAGCACTTGAGAATGATCCGCAAGTGCTTTTTTATTGGCAGCAATGGCTAAGCCAGGGCGCTTACATCTAACGCGGCTTCAGTTTTAGCCATGACTTCTTCTTTACTGACGCCACTGGCCAGCTCAATCAATTTTAATCCTTGTGGCGTCACGTCGATCACCCCAAGATCAGTAATGATGCGGTTAACCACGCCGACGCCCGTCAGCGGCAGATCGCATTTTTTAAGGATTTTATGCGCATCGCCCTTGGCCACGTGTTCCATCAACACCACAACCCGTCCGACACCGGCCACCAGATCCATCGCGCCGCCCATGCCCTTGACCATTTTTCCCGGGATCATCCAGTTGGCCAGATCACCCGTCTGGCTGACTTGCATCGCCCCCAGGATAGCCAGATTGATTTTGCCGCCGCGGATCATCGCAAACGAATCTGCCGAGCTAAAAATCGATGAGCCTGGCAAGGTCGTCACGGTTTGCTTACCCGCATTGATCATGTCGGCATCAACTTCGGCTTCGGTCGGGAACGGCCCGATACCGAGCAAACCGTTTTCCGATTGCAGCCAAACATCCATCCCCTTTGGCACATGGTTAGCGACCATAGTCGGCAAGCCTATGCCAAGGTTCACGTAAAAACCGTCTTGCAGTTCTTGCGCCGCACGCGCGGCCATTTCATCACGATTCCATGCCATCTTGCTGCTCCTGTCTATTTTTGTTATTGGTCGGATTATGAAGGACGAACAGTACGCTGTTCTATGCGTTTTTCTGGCTGTGCATTCACCACAATGCGCTGCACATAAATGCCCGGAGTATGCACTTCATCCGGATCCAGTTCGCCGATCTCGACCAGCACCTCAACTTCTGCCACCGTGATTTTACCGGCCATGGCCACATTCGGATTGAAATTACGTGCTGTTTTTCGATACACCAAATTACCTGCCTTGTCCGCTTTATAGGCCTTAACCAAGGACACATCGGCTACCAGCGAGCGCTCCATCACGTAATTTTGCCCATCAAATTCACGAATTTCTTTACCCTCGGCAACAATAGTACCGACCCCGGTCTTGGTAAAAAAGGCAGGAATACCGGCACCACCGGCACGCAGTTTTTCAGCCAAGGTTCCTTGCGGCGTAAATTCAAGCTGCAATTCGCCGGCCAGGTATTGGCGCTCGAATTCCTTGTTTTCACCGACATAGGATGAAATCATTTTTTTGATTTGGCGCGTGGTCAGCAATTGCCCCAAACCAAAACCATCAACGCCGGCATTATTCGAAATAGCAGTCAGATTTTGTACACCTGAATCGCGTAAGGCAGCGATCAAAGCTTCAGGAATGCCGCATAAACCAAATCCACCCACTGCGATGGTCTGTCCATCTTTAACGATGTCTGCCAGAGCGGTTGCTGCATCAGGATAAACCTTGTCCATAGTCGTCCCTTTTCTTTATAAAATATGATGGCAATGCGCACCTGAGAGGTATCGTCATTTTAATGCCGTTTCACAGGATATGCTGCTACGCAAGCCTGTGCAATACCGTAAAACTACCTGACTTTTATGGATACATTTAACAATGTGTAGAATGGACAAGGCATGATGTACATTAAAACCTTATGCCATCGATACAGCGACATAATAAAGAGACGCCGAAAACCTATGAATGCAGCGCAAGCCATCAACTTTGAGTCCATTTTCCAGCACGCCCCCGTCGGTATGTGCGTTTCAGAAAACCGTATTATTCAGGCATGCAATGATGACCTGGCGCGGATGTTCGGTTACCGAAAAGAAAACTTACTTGGTTTGTCTTTTTTAGCACTGTACCCTACTCCAGATGAGTTTGAACGCACTGGCGCACGCATCACGCCTATCATGAACGCCAAAGGCTGCTATTCCGATGAACGCATCATGAAGCGTGCGAATCAAGAATTATTCTGGTGCCACGTCTCTGGTCGCGGTTTGCACAAAGAAGATCCACACGCAGCAGGCATTTGGACTTTTGAAGATTTAAGTGCCAAACGCCCGGTATCGGCAGAATTAACCCCCCGGGAACGAGAGATCGCCGCCTTACTGGTGGAGGGAAAAACCAGTAAGCTGATCGCCCGACTCATCGGTTTAAGTCCCAGAACAGTAGAAATGCACAGAGCCAAATTAATGCGTAAATTTAGCGCGTCGACCTCGAGTGAACTGGTGCATAAATTACTCAGAATCGGCAACTAACACTTCGGACCAGCAGGATCAGGCTATCACTTTCTTAGGCTTGCTGACCGACTTCAGTTCGGTTAATTTTTGACGTATCGCGTCCGGCAATGGGGTAGATTTTTGCGTAAGCGCATCGACCCACACCACCTTGGCACCACCCTCGGCGTACAAAGCGTAACCATCGTCGACGCTACGCATTTCTTGTATGGTTTCAATACTGCTGCGTCCTGCAGCACCGATATACGTACACACCTCCACCTGACCAGGATATTTTAATGGCCGTTTGAAGGTGCAATGGGCGTTAACGATCACCGGACCATTACCGTTTTCGTCTGGCAGGCAACCGAGCATCGTCAACCACTCTATTCGCGCTTGCTCCATATAACGAAAATAGATCGTATTGTTAACGTGACCCATAGCATCCATATCACCCCAGCGGATAGGAATGGTCACCGTATACACCAGCTTTTTATCCACTACCTTGGCGTCCATCACTGCGCGCTCATGCCGTCATCTGCCGTCACGATAGCGCCATTCAGAAAACGCGATTCTTCCGCCGCCAATAACAACAATAAACCGTCAAGATCTTCTGGTGTACCGACACGTTTTCTAGGCAGCATCTCGATCAATTTCTGACCTTGCTCGCTATTAAAATGTTCAGCATTAATTTCAGTTGAAATATATCCCGGGCAAATAGCATTAACGTTGATACCGAACTTACCCCACTCTACCGCCATCGCCTTAGTCATATGGATCACACCGGCTTTACTTATACAGTAAACACCAATCTGCGGCAGCACACGCAGACCTGCGACGGAGGCAATATTGATGATGCGATGTTGTTTTTTGTGATCCCCTTTATAACGGGCGATCATGCGCTTGGCCGTCTCTTGTGCCACAAAAAAAGCACCGCGCTGATTGGTATCCATGACATAAGCATAATCTTCAGGCGTCACATCGACTAATTTTTGCGTGGTTGAAACTCCGGAGTTATTGATAAGAATATCAATGGGACCCGCTTCAGTTTCTGCATGCGCAATCGCGGACTTAATACTCGCATAATCAGTCACATCCAGCGCCACGACATGGGCTGCGCCACCTTCAGCTTCAATCTCAGCGCGCAACTCCTTTAAGCGATCAATACGACGCGACGCCAGCACCACCTGTGCACCTGCCTGCGCAAGAATTTTTGCAAAGCGGGCACCAAGTCCGCTCGATGCGCCAGTTACAAGAGCGATCTTGCCTTCAAAATTAACTTCAATTCCCATCTAATTCTCCCGCTAAATTTTTTGAATAACTGTACTACTCTAATTGAAACGCTATGATGACATAGACACCAATGGCCTGTTTCATAAATTGCACGTCCAGATGATTTTTTTGTGACTATATAGAGCGCGAATGCATGAAATTACTGCATATTGCCCAATGCTCTGCGATAATTCTGACACTTAGCCGTGTAGTGATAAAAAATATTCACTTATTTGCACCGCTTGCAGAAACCATTCACAGCATATAACATGCTGACAACAAATAAGCACGTTCGTTCGTAAATTTTTTAAAAGCGATAAAAGCCATGACACAAAGCCTCCTAGAACAATACGGTCCGCGCGACGCGATGGAATATGACGTAGTAATCGTCGGTGGCGGCCCTGCTGGCTTGTCTGCGGCAATTAAGTTAAAACAGTTGGCGGCAGAGACAGGTCGAGAGGTATCCGTTTGTGTATTAGAAAAAGGCGGTGAGCCAGGTGCGCATATTTTGTCAGGCGCGGTCATGGACCCTAAGGCGCTCACAGAATTGTTCCCCAACTGGAAAGAAATGGGCGCGCCGCTCAATACTGAAGTCACCGAAGACCGCGTTCTGGTGCTGACTGAAACCAAGGCTTACAAGACGCCTAACTGGATGTTGCCAGCCTGTTTCGCCAATCACGGTAACTATGTCGTTTCTCTTGCTAACGTAACGCGCTGGCTTGGTCAGCAGGCCGAAGCGCTGGGGGTAGAAGTGTTCCCAGGTTTTCCCGCTGCCGAAATTTTATACAATGACGATGGCTCAGTTAAAGGTGTAGCAACTGGCAACATGGGCGTAGATAGACATGGAGAGGCCTCACCTGCGTTCCAGCTCGGAATGGAATTGCACGCCAAGTACACCCTGTTTGCCGAAGGCGCACGCGGCCACCTTGGCAAGCAAGTTATGGCAAAGTACGACCTGAACAAAGGCAAAGATCCGCAGTCGTATGGCATAGGCATTAAGGAATTGTGGGAAATCGATCCTCAACAACACAAGCCAGGCTTAGTAATACACACCACCGGCTGGCCACTGATGGATCAATACAGCGGCTCTTTCTTGTACCACCTAGAAAATAATCAGGTAGCAGTTGGTTATGTAGTCGGACTCGCCTACGAAAATCCATACTTGTCACCTTATGAAGAATTTCAGCGCTTCAAAACCCATCCAGCCATTCGCAGCTTCTTTGAAGGTGGCAAGCGCATTTCTTATGGCGCCCGCGCTATCACTGCCGGTGGTTTGCAATCGCTCCCAAAACTGGTGTTTCCAGGCGGCGCGCTGATAGGTTGTGATGCAGGGTTCCTTAACATGAGCCGCATCAAGGGCAGCCATGCCGCGATCAAGACCGGTATGCTGGCAGCTACGGCGGCCTTCGAAGCACTCGGTGCACAACGTCAGCATGACGAACTGACCGCTTACGCCACCTCGTTTGAGCAGTCCTGGCTACATGAAGAGCTTTACACTGCACGCAATGTGAAGCCTTTGCTGAAAAAAGGCACTTATGGCTCACCTTTAGTCTGGATCGATCAAATGATCTTGCGTGGCAAAGCACCCTGGACTTTGCATCACACAAAAGCCGATCACGAATGTCTGCGCCCTGCTGCTGAATTTAAACCAATTGTGTATCCGAAACCAGACGGTAAGCTCACTTTTGACCGTTTATCTTCGGTCTTTATCTCCAATACCAATCATGCAGAAGATCAACCCATCCATCTGACCTTAAAAGATGCGAGTGTGCCGGTCGGAATTAATTTGGCGAAGTATGCAGGGCCTGAAGCACGTTATTGCCCGGCTGGCGTCTATGAATTTGTGAAGACAGATGAAGGCGCAGATCGTTTGCAAATCAACGCGCAGAACTGCGTCCATTGCAAAACTTGCGATATCAAAGACCCGACCCAAAATATCGTCTGGGTCACGCCTGAAGGTGGTGGCGGACCTAACTATCCGAGTATGTAATCGCACTAGAATGATAAAAAAGCCGCTGTCTTACGCAGCGGCTTTTTTTGTTTATTCTCAACAACAATGAATAAATGAAGTTTTCACCATTGCTGTTGCAGGATTTTTTCTAGCCAGAATGCACCTATGACCGTTTTAACATCAGTAATGTCACCAGTTTTAACCCAATTCAATACTTCGGCAACGGGCGCGCGGAAAGTTTCTAAAAACTCTCCGTTATCCAGTTGCGCATCCCCGGGAACCAAGCCGCGTGCCAGAAAAATATCCAAATGCTCATCAGAGTAAGCGATTGCATTATGTATCGTGCAAAGATAACGCCAATCAACTGCGGTATAACCGGTTTCCTCACGCAACTCACGTTTTGCGCAAAGCAAGGGATCTTCATTCGGATCAATTTTACCGGCAGGAAACTCCAGAAAAACCTGATTCAGCGGATAGCGAAACTGACGCTCCATCAGCACTGTCCCATCATCAAACAAAGGCAAGATGACCACCGCACCGGGGTGCTTAATATACTCACGCGTGACATGCTGTCCATCGGGAAGACGTACAGTATCTTTTTCAACAGCCAAAAAACTACCTTGATAAACAAGCTCGGAATCCACTTTGACTTCAGCTAAATGCGGATTACTAGCAGGGTCAAATTTTAACTTACTCATCAAACAAGTTATATAATTTAAACATGTCGCTTTTTCAGATAGCGAAAAATAAATCCAGGAAAAGCCAAAACGATAAATAGACAAGCTGTAACTGCATAAAACTCCCAGGTCTGGATAAATCTATTCCCAGTCAGCGACTCCAATGCAAAAGCCAAGGCTCCCAATACGAAATAAAAACCGATCAACTCGATCAGACGCAGCCAAAACGGCTTAATGGGAAAACGTCGCATTGAAATTAAAGCAAAGCAACGCTCATTTAAAAATGGAAGATTAGAGGCGAGTATCGCCAGTAAAATAATTAACCAACTGGAAGCAGAAACATTCACTACAAGATTCTCCGTCGGATCAACTAAGAAGCCAAGGTTTTAACAATGGCGGCAGCACACGCAGACATTAAAGAACCAGGTACCAGACCAAGTACCAATACAGCGAGACCATTGACACTCAATACAATACGCATGTCAGCGCTGACTGTAATTACACCCAAATCCGCAGGTTCGTCAAAATACATCAGCTTGACTACGCGCAAATAATAAAAAGCACCAATCAATGAGAACAACACTGCAAGAACCGCCAACCAGACTTGCCCCGTAGTTAAAACTGCTTGCAATACGGATAGTTTGGCATAAAAACCCATCATAGGAGGAATACCAGCCAGTGAAAACATCAGTAATAGCATCACAAATGCAAACCATGGGCTACGCTTGCTTAGTCCTTTCAAATCTTCCAGATTCTCGGCTTCAAAACCAGAACGAGCCAGCAACATGATGATGCCGAAGCTACCAAGAGTCGTCAGCACATAAGTAATGCTATAAAACATAGATGCGCTGTAAGCATCAGCTGCCATGCTGACATTGCCATTTGAAACGCCTGAAAGCAAGCCCAATAACATGAAGCCCATTTGTGAAATGGTGGAGTACGCCAGCATACGTTTCAGATTGGTTTGGGCAATCGCAGTGATATTGCCGATTGCCATCGACAGCACTGCCAGAACGACCAACATTTGCTGCCAATCCACCGCCTGTGGAAACAAGCCTTCCACCAACAAGCGGAAGCAAATTGCAAATGCAGCGAGTTTAGGAGCACCGCCTAGCAGCAAGGTGACCGCTGTCGGTGAACCTTGATACACATCAGGAACCCACATATGGAAAGGTACTACGCCCAGTTTGAAAGCCAGACCAGCAACCAAAAACACTATGCCAAAAACAAGTATCGTTTTATTTGCGGTAGGAGAAGCTGCAGCTTTCGCCATTTCACTCAAATCCAAGGTGCCGGTTGCACCATACAACATCGATATACCATAAAGCAAGAAACCAGAAGCAAGAGCACCCAAAACGAAATACTTCATCGCAGCTTCGGTCGACAATGTATGGTCTCGACGTAATGCAACTAATGCATACAGCGACAGAGACATTAATTCCAAACCGAGGTAAATAATCAGCAGATTATTTCCAGAAATCATCACCATCTGGCCCAGCAGGGAAAATAATGCCAATATATAAAATTCACCACCAAGATTACCATTTGTCATTCCACGGTCTGACACATACTGCCGACCATAAACCAGAGTGACGCCAACGGCGATATAAGAAAACAGTTTTAACAGATTCGACATAGGATCTGAGACAAACATATTATTACTGATGTAGGCTGTACTACCATCGGAACTAATCATTGTCAGTACGCCACAGATAACCAGACTCAAGAGACTCAAGGCATAAGTCACATTGCGTTTATCATCTGTGAGGAACATGTCGATTACAAGAATCGCGCAAATAGCCAACAGCAAAAATATCTCGGGATAAAGTGGTATCAGGTTCATATTGTTTATTTGTACTAACATTTATCTGCACTCACGCGTGAATAACGCGTGGTAAGTCCGCAACTTAATAGGTCAGTCAGGGCACTATCTTTGAAACCGCTACATGTTTTAACAGGTCGGTAACAGAAACCTGCATCGCATCAGTAAATGGTGCCGGGTACAAACCCATTGCAATTACCGCGATCGCCAACATACCCAGCATAAAAAATTCACGTTTATTCAAATCTGACAATTGGGCAACATGCTCATGAATGATTGCGCCGAACACGACACGCTTGACCATCCACAATGAATATGCGGCACCAAAAATTAAGGCTGTAGCGGCTAACATACCGATCCAAAAATTATATTTAACAGCTCCAAGAATCACCATGAATTCACCAACAAATCCGGACGTCGCAGGCAAACCGCAATTCGCCATTGAAAATAACACGAACAAGGCGGCAAACTTCGGCATAGTATTTACCACTCCACCGTAATCAACAATATTCCGAGAATGGACGCGGTCATATAAAACACCGATACACAAGAACATTGCCGCAGAAATAAAACCATGTGAAATCATCTGGACAATCGCACCCTGCACTGCCATGTCGTTAAACATGAAAAATCCAAGAGTAACAAAACCCATGTGCGCAATGGATGAATAAGCGACCAGTTTTTTCATATCCGTTTGAACTAATGCAACCAAACCAATGTAAATCACTGCGATCAGTGACAAAGTAATCATGAACCCAGATAAATAATGGCTGGCATCCGGAGTAATCGGCAATGAGAATCGCAAAAAGCCATATGCCCCCAACTTCAACATAATTGCAGCCAATACAACAGAGCCTCCCGTAGGTGCTTCCACGTGAGCATCTGGCAACCATGTATGAACTGGCCACATAGGTACCTTAACGGCAAAGGCCATCAGGAACGCTAAGAACAACATAATTTGCGTCGATAGCGACAAAGGCAAATTTTGCCAAACCAAAATATCGAAAGAATTACCCGACTTCAGGTAAAGATAGATGATTGCCACCAGCGTCAACAAAGAACCCATCAGGGTGTATAAGAAAAATTTGAAAGCGGCATAAACCCGGTTCGGACCACCCCAAACACCGACAATAATGTACATCGGAATAAGTGTTGCTTCGAAGAATACATAGAACAACAAACCATCTGTAGCGCAAAAAACACCAATCATCAGGCCTGACAAAATCAGGAAAGCTCCCATATACTGGGCTACCTGTTTTTCAATCACCTCCCAAGCAGCGATCACTACGATGACGGTGATAAAAGCCGTGAGCGGTATCAGCCAAAGAGAAATGCCATCAACGCCCAAGGCATAAAATGCATGGAAACGCTCTATCCAGACGTTCTTTTCAATGAACTGCATGCCATGCAAAGTATTATCAAAGCGCTGGATCAGTGGTATCGTCACCAGAAAACTAATGATGGCACCGAACAATGAAACACCGCGTACCAGACCTGGATTATTGTCACGACCAAAGGCCAAAACAAAAAAACCGAAAGCGATCGGACACCAAATCGCCAGGCTTAATAAAGAAGAAGTTGACTGCATCATGATTATTTTTTTATGGTCACTTATTTAGCAAACGGGAAAGGCATGAAATACACCAGGAATCCCAATACGCCCAATATCATTACGAAAGCATAGTGATAGATATAGCCGGTCTGGAGTAAACGCACACTTCTTGATAGTAAAGACACCAATTTAGCGCTGCCATTTACGATCAATCCGTCGATCAATCCTTTATCACCAATCTTCCAAAAACCTTCACCTAACAAACGCGCACCGCCAGCAAAGACAACCTCGTTGAACTTATCCAAATAGTATTTATTGTCAAGTAAGGTATAAATTGCTCCGGCATTTTTCTTGATTGCAGCAGGAATCCCAGGTTTGACCATATAAAAGACATATGAGGTCACCACGCCAGCCAAGGCTAACCAGAATGGCAGCGATGTCAGTGCGTGAATTGCCATTGCAACTGGACCATGAAATTCATGCTTAAGCTCTTCCATTGCATGATGCGCCTCATCTACAATAATCACGCTTTTGAAAAATTCACCAAACAACATCGGTTCGATCGTCATAAAACCGATGACAACAGAAGGAATCGCCAGTAAAACCAACGGCAACCACACCACCATCGGCGATTCATGCGGTTTTTGGCCAATGGTTAGTCCGTGATGATGTGCATCATGATCGTCGTGCGCATCAGCATGGTGATCTTCATGGTGGTGAGCTTTACCAAAACGCTCTTCACCATGAAATACCAAGAAATACATACGGAAAGAATAAAAAGCGGTGACAAATACACCCGCTAACACAGCGAACTGTGCAAAACCTGCACCCGCCAGATGGCTAGCCTGCACCGCTTCGATGATGCTATCTTTGGAATAGAAGCCAGAGAAGAACGGCGTACCTATCAAAGCCAATGAGCCAAGCAAAGAAGTTATCCAGGTAATTGGCATGTATTTGCGCAATCCACCCATATTGCGAATATCCTGATCATGATGCATACCAATAATGACAGAGCCAGCAGCGAGAAACAGCAATGCTTTGAAGAACGCATGGGTCATCAAATGGAACACCGCAACTGAGTATGCTGATGCGCCAAGTGCCACCGTCATATAACCGAGTTGAGACAAGGTGGAATAAGCGACCACACGTTTGATGTCATTCTGGATAATCCCAAGAAAACCCATAAATAGTGCGGTAATCGAACCTATCACCAAGATGAAAGACAAAGCCGTATCTGATAATTCAAACAATGGCGACATTCGTGCCACCATAAAAATACCAGCAGTCACCATCGTTGCCGCGTGAATCAAGGCAGAAATTGGTGTAGGACCTTCCATCGAATCCGGTAACCAGACGTGCAAAGGAAATTGTGCAGATTTACCCATAGCACCAATGAACAAACAAATACAGGCAACGGTAATTAACATCCAGTTCGTGCCTGGCAACATTAGTTGGAGTAATTCTTCTTTTTTTGCAAACACTTCTGCATAGTTCATGGAACCAGCGTACGCCACTAATAAGCCAATACCGAGGATAAAACCGAAGTCGCCGACACGATTGACCAAAAAAGCCTTCATATTTGCATAGATGGCAGTTGGTTTAGTGTACCAAAAACCGATCAACAAGTAAGATACAAGGCCAACAGCTTCCCAGCCAAAGAACAATTGCAAGAAATTATTACTCATTACCAGCATCAGCATGGCAAAGGTGAAGAGCGAAATATAAGAGAAAAACCGGTTATATCCCTCGTCGTCCTTCATATAGCCGATAGTGTAAATGTGCACCATCAATGACACAAAAGTCACTACGCACATCATCATAGCGGTAAGACTATCTACCAAAAAACCGACTTCCAGCTTAAGGCCGGCAACATTCATCCACTGATACAGTGTGGCATTATAGGTGGCGCCATCCATCACCGCTGATAGCGTAATGCATGAAATGACAAAGGCGATCAATACGCCAAGTATGGTGGCACTGTGCGATACAGTACGACCAACCAGATTACCAAAAAACTTGGTACCCAGCAGGCCTGCTATAGCAGAACCTACTAGAGGTGCCAGTGGTACAGCCAGAAGTAAATGTGGGTTAAGTTGCCCCGCCATGATGACCCTTTGTTCTTTTATTACTTTTTTAAATTACCAGTGAATGCCAAATTTTGTCGTATGTTTAAATGCACGACAAGTTCAGACTATCTCTTATCCCTTGAGTGCATCTAAATCTTCTACATTGATGGTATCCAGATTACGGAAAAGAACCACCAGTATCGCAAGGCCGATTGCAGATTCAGCCGCAGCTACAGTCAAAATAAAGAAAACAAAAATCTGCCCGGCGACGTCACCCAGATAATATGAAAAAGCAATAAAATTCATATTGACTGCCAACAACATCAGTTCAATCGCCATTAATAGAACAATGATATTTTTACGATTCAAGAAAATGCCGACAATGGAAATCGCAAACAAAATCGCGCCCAGAATCAGGAAATGTGTCAGTGATAAAGTCATTTAACTCTCCGTTTTTTCTGCGGTAGCGGGACGATCAGACTCTGCCTTCATGCTGACTATCCGAATACGATCACTTCGCTTCACCTTCACTGCTTTCGCTGGATCAAAATACTTGGTATCTTTGCGACGACGTAAAGTTAGAGCAACTGCGGCTACAATCGCAAGCAATAAAATAGCTGCAGCAACTTCAAAAGCTAAAGAATAGTGCGTGAAGAGTGCGATACCTAATGCCTTGGTGTCACCAATATGGGCAGACGCTTCAGGAATATGATTATCAGGCCGCAAGAAACCGCGCCACAATACCGCTGACATCTCAAAAACGATCACAACACCAACCAAGGCGGCGAGTGGAAAGTGGCTCCAGAACCCTTCCCTTAGTTTATCGAGATTAATATCCAACATCATCACGACAAACAAAAACAACACCATCACCGCACCGACATACACGAGTACCAATACGATTGCCAAAAATTCAGCTTTCAACAGCAGCCAAAGACAAGCTGCGTTAAAAAATGCCAATACCAAAAACAGTGCCGCATGCACTGGACTACGAGCAGTAATCACCTGTGTTGCAGCCAATATTAATATGGCAGAAAACACATAAAAGAGAGCAGTTATAAAATCCATAGCTAACAAGATCCAGTCTAGCGGTAGGCTGCGTCGGCGACGCGCGCTGCAGCAATTTCGGGTTCGTAACGGTCACCAACTGCCAGCAACATCTCTTTGGTGAAATAAAGGTCACCACGTTTTTCCCCGTGATATTCTAGTATATGGGTCTCAACAATCGAGTCAACTGGGCAAGACTCTTCGCAAAAACCACAAAAAATACATTTAGTTAAATCAATGTCATAACGTGTGGTGCGACGACTACCATCAGCACGTTGTTCAGACTCAATCGTAATGGCCATTGCTGGGCAAACCGCCTCACATAATTTACAAGCAATGCAACGCTCCTCCCCGTTCGGATAACGGCGCAAGGCATGCAGACCACGAAACCGTGGTGACTGAGGAGTTTTCTCCTCAGGAAATTGCACCGTGATCTTGCGAGCGAACATGTAACGACCGGTCAACGCCAAGCCCTTAATCAATTCGCGCAACATCAAACTGCCAAAAAAATCCTTAATTGCTTCCATTTTTTAGCCTTTACTTCCAAATATTCCATGAGGTCTGCATCCACGCTGCAACGATGACCAAATAAACCAATGTGAGTGGAATAAACACTTTCCATCCTAGACGCATGATTTGATCGTAACGATAGCGAGGGAATGAAGCACGCGCCCAGATAAACATTGACACCACGATGAATGTCTTCACGCCCAACCAGATCCAGCCTGGTATCCAAGTAAATGGGGCAAAGCCAAATGGTGAAGACCAGCCGCCAAGGAACATCAAGGAAGCCATTGCAGAAATTAAAATCATGTTGGCATATTCTGCTAAGAAAAACATGGCAAATGACATACCTGAATATTCAACCATGTGTCCTGCCACGATCTCAGACTCACCTTCAACCACGTCAAACGGATGACGGTTAGTTTCTGCAATGCCGGAAATGATATACACCACAAACATAGGAAACAATGGCAGCCAGTTCCAAGACAGGAAATTCAAACTCATGTCAGCAAACCTGCCATGAGTTTGAGCAGTAACAATATCTGTCATATTCAAACTACCGGAAACCATTAGAACTATCACCAGCACAAAGCCCATTGCAATCTCGTATGACACCATCTGTGCAGAAGCGCGCATAGCACCAAGAAAAGCATACTTGGAATTGGATGCCCAACCCGCGATAATTACACCGTACACTTCCATCGAAGTGATTGCCATGATTAACAACAAGCCAGCATTCACATTACCGATTACGGCTTCAGGACCAAATGGAATCACGGCCCATGCCGCCAAAGCGGGCATGATTGTCATAATTGGCGCCAATACAAACAAAACCTTGTTCGCCTTAGCTGGAATGATGATTTCTTTTAGTAACAGTTTCAGCGCATCAGCAATCGGCTGCAACAAACCCGCGGGCCCAACACGATTCGGACCAAGACGAATATGCATCCAACCTATCATTTTCCGTTCCCACAAAGTCAGATAGGCAACACACCCCATAATTGGCAAAGTGATACAAATAATCTTGACCAAATTCCATACCAGCGGCCATAAACCACCAAAAATGTTTTGACCGTAAGTTTGCAATGTAAGCAGCCAATTCATTATGCGCGCTCCACATTAATGGCACCAAACATAGCACCTAGAGCCTTAGTCGCAGTAAGTCCGGCAGCAACACGAACCACATTATCTGGCAAAGTGGTATCAATGGCCGCTGGCAAAATAACTGACCCATGATCTTGTGTCAATTTAACGTAATCGCCATTCTTAATATCAAGTTTTGCAAACTCGATTGCACTCAGCCACGCGCTTGGCGCTTTTGCATCAACGGTCTTCTGTAAGGACTCAGCTCTTCTGACAATCGCATCTGTGCTATAGATAGGCACATCAGAAATACGCTCTAAACCTGTTCTAGTAGTGGTAATAAACGATGGTGAAACATCCGCAATATTACTCAATTGCAATATCAGATCCGAAGCACTTTCACCTAACACTTCATCACGTATCGCTTCCGAAGTTTCAAACTCAAAGTTTTCCAATCCGAGCAAATTACCCAAAACGCGAAGCACTTTCCATGCGGGACGAGTTTCACCTAAAGGCTTGACAACACCATGAAAGCTTTGAGCACGACCTTCGCAACTCACAAAAGTCCCGGAAGTTTCAGTAAATGGTGAAATTGGCAATAATACATCAGCGTATTCAATGCCATGTTTAAATGGCGACATGACGATTACCATTTCAGCTTGTTCCAACGCCGTTTTGGTCTGTTGTGGATTGGCGCAATCAAGCTCTGGCTCTGCATGCAACAATATGTAAGCTTTTTTAGCTTTACTAAACATGGATTGCGCACTGATTTCTGAAGCGGGTAAAGCATTGGCCAAATAAGCACCAACGGTATTGGCAGCTTCTGTTAAATAGCCAAAGCCAGCACCGGTATTTTGCGCAATCCATTGTGCAAGTGCATGAATTTTAGCAGCGTCAACATGTTGCGTAGCCGCATTACCAATAAATACACCGCTACCAGCCTCATTTGAATTACCCAATAAGCTAGCGGCGATCGCTTCCGCCTGAGCGGATACCTGAATATCGTGAAAACCATCCGGTTTTGCTATTTCTTTTTTATTCGCAATGGCAACTGCCACCTCGCCTAAAAAGAATAGCCATGCAGAAGGTGCTAACACTGCCTTATTTGCTAATTTAATCAGTAAATCGTCATCTGTTGCATGCAGAATACTAAGTTTGGCACCCATTTTTACCGATTGACGCAAACGTGCAGCCAGCAGAGGATGATCTTTGCGTAGGAAGGATCCGATAACAAAAATATTTTTGAGTTGACCAAAATCGACTATCGACATACCCAGCCAAGGTTTAATTTTCCCCGTCAAAGAAAAATCAGACTGGCGCAGACGGAAATCTACATTGTCAGAACCCAAACCACGTACCACGCGTTGCAGCAGGGACAACTCTTCTAAAGTTGAACTCGGCGCAGCTATCGCAGCGATCGCGTCAGCACCGTGTTCATGCTTAATATTTTTCAAGCCATGGGCGACGTATTCCAGCGCAGTTTGCCAGTCAGTTTCTTGCCACTGTCCGCCTTGTTTAAGCATGGGCTTAGTCAGACGCTCTTCGCTATTCAAACCTTCGTAAGCAAAACGATCTTTATCAGAAATCCAGCATTCATTAATTGCTTCATTTTCCAGAGGGACAACACGCATAACCTTATTATTCTTCACCTGAACAGTCAGATTTGAACCCAGGCCATCATGTGCGCTTATCGATTTACGACGCGACAATTCCCAAGTACGAGCAGAATAACGGAAAGGTTTCGATGTCAATGCGCCGACTGGACATAAGTCAATCATATTGCCTGATAGCTCGGAATCTACCGTTTTTCCAACAAAAGAAGTAATTTCAGCATGTTCACCACGGCCCAACATACCAAGTTCCATGACGCCAGCGATTTCCTGGCCAAAACGAACGCAGCGAGTGCAGTGAATGCAGCGGCTCATCTCCTCCATAGAAATCAACGGACCAACATTTTTATGAAACACCACACGTTTTTCTTCTTCGTAGCGTGAACTTGTCGCACCGTAACCGACAGCCAGATCCTGCAACTGACATTCACCACCCTGATCGCAGATTGGACAATCCAGCGGATGATTAATCAGCAAAAATTCCATCACACCTTTTTGCGCTGTGACAGCCTTATCGCTATTAGAGCGAACAATCATGCCCTGTGTTACAGGTGTTGCACAGGCAGGCAAAGGCTTAGGGGCCTTTTCCACCTCGACCAGACACATACGGCAATTGGCCGCAATAGATAATTTTTTGTGATAGCAAAAGTGAGGAATATAAGTGCCAAGTTTATTGGCAGCATCCATTACCATGCTGCCTGCGGGCACTTCAACTTTTTTGCCGTCTATTTCGATTTCAACCATGGTTTACTCTGGGTGCGCTAAGCGAATAAAAATTCAAGCTGGCTTACATGTAAGTAGGAACCAAGCAATGTTTATGCTCGATGTGATATTCAAATTCTTCGCGAAAATTCTTGATAAAGGCACGTACCGGCATCGCCGCAGCATCACCCAAGGCACAAATCGTGCGTCCTTGAATGTTATCTGCAATGGAGTTCAGCATATCCAAATCATTCGCTCGTCCCTGACCGTGTTCAATGCGATGCACCATGCGATACAACCAACCGGTACCTTCACGACAAGGTGTACATTGACCACAAGATTCTTCAAAATAAAAATAAGACAAACGCAATAAGGATTTAACCATGCAGCGCGTTTCATCCATAACGATCACTGCACCAGAACCCAGCATGGAACCAGCCTTGGCAATGGAATCGTAATCCATATCGGTCGCCATCATGACATCCGCTGTCAATACGGGCATAGAGGAACCGCCTGGAATAACCGCTTTAAGCTTCTTGCCATCACGCATACCGCCAGCCAATTCCAACAGAGTGGCAAATGGAGTCCCCATGGGCACTTCATAATTACCTGGCTTTGCTACGTCACCGGACATGGAGAAAATTTTGGTGCCGCCATTATTAGGCTTGCCCAGTGCGGCATATTTCTCACCGCCCATCGCTAACACAAATGGAACGGCAGCAAAAGTCTCAGTGTTATTGATCGTAGTCGGTTTTCCATACAATCCGAAACTGGCCGGGAAAGGTGGCTTAAAGCGAGGTTGACCTTTTTTACCTTCCAACGACTCCAGTAAGGCGGTTTCTTCACCACAGATATAGGCGCCATAACCATGGAACGCGTGCAACTGGAATGAGAACTCGGAACCATGGATCTTGTCGCCTAACATACCGGCAGAACGCGCTTCCTCAAGGGCTTCCTCGAAGCGATCATAGTCAGCAAAAATCTCACCATGAATATAATTGTAGCCTACCGTAATGCCCATCGCATAGGCACCGATTGCCATACCCTCAATCAACGCATGCGGGTTATAGCGAATAATATCCCTGTCTTTAAATGTACCTGGCTCACCTTCATCGGTATTGCAGACTAAGTATTTTTGTCCAGGAAACTGACGTGGCATGAAACTCCACTTCAGTCCAGTCGGAAAACCAGCACCGCCGCGCCCGCGCAATGAAGAAGCCTTCAATTCGGCGATGACTTGTTCAGGAGTTATTTTCTCATCTAGAATGCGTTTCAGCGACTGGTAACCGCCGCGCGCAACATAATCCTGCAGATGCCAATTTTTACCATCCAGGCCAGCCAGAATCAGCGGTTTGATATGGCGATTATGCAGACTCGTCATTATTTCACCGCCTCTTTCAATTCAGTGACCAGCGCGTCAATTTTGTCATTCGACATCAGGCTGCACATACGCTTATTATTCACCAGCATCACCGGAGCGTCGCCGCAAGCACCCATGCATTCGCCCTCAACTAAAGTGAACAAACCATCAGCACTAGACTCTTTATAGTCAAGACCCAGAGCATTTTTTAAATAATGAGCAGCACGCTCGCCGCCAGACAAGGCGCAAGGCAAATTGGTGCAAATAGAAATTTTATATTTGCCAACCGGCTTGGTGTTATACATATTGTAGAAAGTTGCCACTTCCTGTACCGCCACCGCCGGCATGCCTATGTAGTCAGCAACCGCCTGCATAACTTCAGGCGGCAACCAACCAGCTTCATCCTGCGCTATCGCCAGTGCCGCCATGACGGCTGATTGCCTTTGGTCGGCTGGAAATTTAGCCAACTCTCGATCAATTTTTTTAAATACTTGCTCTGATAAGACCATCGTTTTTGCCTCAAATATCAACACGCGATCAGCGCTTGATCATCTATCAATTTCGCCAAACACAATATCCTGTGTACCAATGATCGTCACCGCATCCGCAATCATGTGACCCTTGACCATTTCATTCAGACCTTGCAGATGCGCAAAGCCTGGCGCACGTATCTTCATACGATAAGGCTTATTCGCACCGTCAGAAATCATATAGATACCGAACTCACCTTTAGGATGCTCGACTGCGGCATAAGCCTCACCTGCTGGCACATGAAAACCTTCGGAAAACAATTTGAAGTGATGGATTAACTCTTCCATATTCGACTTCATATTGACGCGTCCGGGTGGCGCCACCTTGTAATTAGTAGTAATGACAGGGCCTGAATTATTCCGCAACCACTCAACACACTGCTTGATAATACGATTGGACTGACGCATTTCTTCGACTCGGACCAAATAACGATCATAACTATCGCCATTCACACCAACAGGAATATCAAAATCCAATAAATCATATACTTCATACGGTTGCTTCTTGCGCAAATCCCATTCAACACCAGAACCACGCAACATAGGACCAGTAAAACCCATCGCCTTAGCACGCTCAGGCGAAACAACACCGATACCAACCAAGCGCTGCTTCCAAATACGATTGTCAGTCAATAAAGTTTCGTATTCATCCACATACTTAGGGAATCGATTGGTAAAATCCTCAATAAAATCTAGCAGGGAACCCTGACGGCTTTCATTCAACAACCGCATCGCTTTTTCATTCTTCAACAGCGAGGGCTTATGTTTCGGCATTTCATCCGGCAAATCCCGATACACTCCGCCTGGGCGATAATAAGCCGCATGCATACGTGCACCCGACACTGCCTCGTAGCAATCCATCAGATCTTCACGCTCACGGAAAGCATACAAAAATACTGCCATCGCCCCCACATCCAATGCATGCGCACCGATCCATAACAAGTGATTCAGTAAGCGAGTAATCTCATCAAACATGACACGAATATACTGCGCACGTAGTGGCACTTCGAGTCCGAGCATTTTTTCAATTGCCATGACATAGGCATGCTCATTAGACATCATGGACACATAGTCAAGCCTATCCATGTACGGCACAGACTGCAGGTAAGTTTTTTGCTCAGCCAGCTTCTCAGTACCACGATGCAACAAGCCGATATGCGGGTCAGCACGCTGAATCACTTCACCATCAAGCTCCAGCACAAGACGCAGCACACCGTGCGCAGCAGGATGTTGCGGACCAAAATTGAGCGTATAGTTTTTAATTTCAGCCATTATTTATTCCCATAATGCTCTTCACGAATGACACGCGGCGTATTTTCGCGCGGCTCAATCGTAACTGGCTGATAGACAACACGTTTTTGATCGGCATCGTAACGCATTTCAACATAACCAGACACTGGAAAATCCTTGCGAAACGGATGTCCAATAAAGCCATAATCAGTCAAAATACGGCGCAGGTCATTGTGACCATCAAACAAAATACCAAAAAAGTCAAACGCTTCGCGCTCATACCAACCCGCAGAATTCCACACATCGATCAACGAAGGGACGACCGGCATATCATCATCGACGGCAAATACACGCACGCGAAGTCGCCAATTATGCTCAATCGATAACAAATGCGATACCACACCAAAACGAGCCCCATTCCAAGCACCATCACCGTACGTGGAGTAATCTACACCACATAAATCAATTAACTCTTCGAAACGGGTAGTTGCATGATCGCGCAAATCCCGCATCACTTGCAGATAAGTATGCGGAGCAACGACCACCGTTAACTCACCAAACCCTATTGAGGATTCAAGCAACCGATCGCCCAAGACGTCTTTTACTGCCGCCTCAAGGTTTTCTAATTTTGTAGTCATAATAAGAGCAACCCTCAATTCACTTAATCAGCGCGCAATCGTATTGGTACGTTTGATTTTGTTTTGCAACTGAATGATGCCGTACAACAAAGCTTCTGCAGTCGGAGGGCAACCAGGAACATAGATATCAACAGGAACGATGCGATCACAACCTCGGACCACGGAATAGGAATAGTGATAGTAACCACCCCCATTTGCGCAGGACCCCATGGAAATCACCCAGCGCGGCTCGGCCATCTGATCATAAACCTTACGCAGAGCAGGAGCCATTTTATTACACAAGGTTCCAGCCACGATCATGACATCCGACTGACGCGGAGATGGGCGAAAAACCACACCAAAACGATCCAGATCATAGCGGGAGGCACCAGCATGCATCATCTCGACCGCACAACAAGCCAAGCCAAAAGACATCGGCCACATCGACCCGGTGCGAGTCCAATTAATCAGCTTGTCTGCCGTGGTAGTGACAAACCCCTCATTCAATATACCTTCAATTGCCATAGCTCATCACTCCCAGTCCAGGGCGCCCTTTTTCCAGATATACCAAAATCCCACCGCGAATTCAGCAATAAAGCCAAGCATAATCAAAAAGCCCGACCATCCCAGATCACGCATCGCCATAGCCCAAGGAAAGAAGAAAGCCGTTTCCAGGTCAAACAAAATAAACAGAATAGCGACGAGATAGTAGCGCACATCAAACTTCATGCGCGCATCTTCAAATGCTTCGAAACCACATTCGTACGGGGAGGTTTTTTGACTGTCAGGCTTAAAAGGTGCAAGTACGCGACCCAAGACTTGCGGCACAACACCAACCGCAATACCGACCAAAATAAAGAGAAGAACAGGGAAATAATTTTCGAGATTCACGATAGGCCCCCTGTATTTAAATGTTACATTGAAATAATTCGCCTATGATACCCGCTCTACCGCACACAGAAAATCAACAACGAACCATTCCTTGATCAAGCTCAACACAAAAACTAAACATATTTTTATTGGTGCCGACGACGAGACTCGAACTCGTACAGCTTTCGCCACTACCCCCTCAAGATAGCGTGTCTACCAATTTCACCACGTCGGCATAAGCGCTGCATTCTACTCTGTTCAACGCAATTGTTCAACGCACAATTGCGGAAATTCAATGTTTTTTTGCAGCGCAATACTATTTACTTAGGAATTTGACTAGATTGACCAGCTGCACTCGCAGGCGCAGCAACGGAAGCCGCCGCAGAAGCAGTTTTGGCGGACGACAAATTATCCATGACACCAACAGAGGCAGTATGATTACCGCCAATAAAAGCCAAAGCCAAAGTTGCAGCAAAGAAGACTGCCGCAGCAATTCCAGTTGACTTGGACAAAAAATTAGATGAGCCAGTGGCACCAAAAAGACTGCCAGACGCTCCCGAACCGAAAGACGCTCCCATATCAGCACCCTTACCATGCTGCAAAAGAACCAAGCCAATAATTGTCAACGCAGACAAAACCTGCACAACCACGATCAATGTATAAAAAGTTTGCATTCAAAACACCTAAGTTAAATTAATCTTCACAACAAAATACTAACAAATGCCGACTACGCAGCGTTGATAATAGCTAAAAAATCCGACGACTTCAGTGCCGCCCCGCCGATTAAACCACCATCAATATCTACCATCGCCAACAACTCTTTGGCATTTTCCGGCTTCATACTACCGCCATACAAAATCCGTACTTTCTCAGCAATTTCGACACCCCTATTATCCAATTGCTTGCGTAAAAATGCATGCACATCCTGCGCCATTTGCGGCGTCGCTGTTTTACCCGTACCAATTGCCCACACCGGTTCATAAGCAATCACCAAGCCACTTACAGCCACGTCATCCAAAAGATCAAGCACCGCTTGCAGTTGCGCAGCAACGACCTGATTGGTTTGCCCTAACTCACGCTGCTCCAAAGTTTCACCAACGCAAACAATCGGAGCAAGACCCGAACTCAATGCCTGCTTTGCTTTTTGAGCAACTAGCTCATTCGATTCGTGATGATAAGCCCGCCGCTCGGAATGACCAACGATCACAAACCGACAACCGAGATCAAGCAACATCGTCGCTGAAATTTCACCTGTATAGGCGCCAGAGGCATGCATAGAAACATCTTGCCCACCCCAGGCAATATCACTACCCGCAAGCAGGTCAGCACACTGTGACAGATATAGTGCAGGCGCGCAAACCAAGACATCGCAGGATTGCCCGCTCAAGCCAGTTCTAATCTCAGCAAGCAAAGCAGCATTTGCAGCAAGGCTGCCATTCATTTTCCAGTTACCGGCTATTAGTGTACGTCGCATAGCAATCTAAAATTATATTAACCGTCTATTGTATCTTGCCCAGACTGTGAGGGTCAAATTCAGTGCGTATTTCAAACAAATAAAAGATGATCAAATCACGGGTTGATCTGCACATTAACATTGGCAATGAATAGTCTTCATCACATACTCCCACCCTGTATTTTGTGAAAATCCACTAAAATACTATACACAACGACAATAAATATAAAAATATCTGGGAGTTGTATTGTTAAATAATCAATTAAATAATGGAAAACATTGGTTATACTTGCAACATTATTTTTCCTACGTGCTGACTAGACTCCATCAGCGCATGTGCTTGAGCAGCTTGCTCCAAAGGAAACACCCGATAAATCACCGGTTTGATTTGCTTCGATTCAAATAGCGGCCAGACACGCGCCTGCAACTGTTTCGCAACGGCCGCCTTAAATGCAATAGAACGCGGCCTCAGGGTGGCACCAGTAATAGTTAAACGTCTGCGTAGCACCTGAGACAAATCGAGATCGGCACGCACACCACCAAGCAAGGCAATGATCGCCAGGCGCCCATCATCAGCCAAACAATTGAGCTCGCGCGGTAGATAATCACCCGCGACCATATCAAGGATCACGTCAACACCTTTGTCGCCGGTACGCGATTTAACAATCTCCACAAAATCTTCAGTCCGATAATTGATACCGCGCTCCGCTCCAAGTAATTCTGTGGCGCGGCATTTCTCATCCGATCCCGCAGTGGCGAATACTCGATGACCGAGAGCAGCTGCAATCTGAATCGCGACGACACCAATGCCAGAAGTTCCACCTTGCACCAACAAAGTTTCCCCCTGCGATAATTTCGCCCGATCAAAAACATTACTCCAGACAGTAAAGCAAGTTTCTGGCAAAGAGGCTGCCTCAATTGGAGACAAACCCAAAGGCACTGGCAAACACTGCTGAATTGGAGCAACACAATATTCTGCATAGCCGCCACCCTGCACTAGGGCGCACACCATATCGCCAATCTTAAAATCACTGCCAAGCAAATCACCCCCGACAATTTCGCCAGCGACTTCTAGTCCAGGCAAATCAGATGCCCCCGCGGGTACAGAGTAATGCCCCATACGCTGCAAAACATCTGGTCGATTAATGCCGGCAGCATGCACCCTAATCAGGACCTCACCCGCGCCAGTTTGCGGAACTAGTCTTTCACAGATTTGCAATACTTCAGGTTTGCCATATTGAGTAATTTCAATTGCTCGCATCATATTTTTCTCCTGAAAAAATGCATTGTAAGCGATAAAAAAGCCGTCCGTATTTTTATACGGACGGCTTCATTTACATCAATTTAATCAGCACCAGTGCGAATGGCGTGCCATTCGCACTATGGATTATTATTGCTGCTCTTGCGGTTGCGCGTCAGATTCAGCGGCAGCAGCTTTCATAGACAACTTGAAACGACCACGATCATCTGTTTCCAGCACTTTTACACGCACTTGCTGACCTTCTTTGAGATAGTCCGCCACAGCATTGACGCGCTCATTCGCGATTTGACTGATATGCAACAAGCCATCTTTACCTGGCATGATTTGCACGATAGCACCGAAATCCAACAATTTCAGTACTGTACCGTCGTAAACCTTACCGACTTCAACTTCGGCAGTCAATTCTTGAATGCGTCGTTTGGCTTCTTGACCAGCGGCTGCATCAACTGAAGCGATCGTAACCAGACCTTCATCACTGATATCGATTTGAGTACCAGTTTCTTCAGTCAGCGCACGAATCACCGCGCCGCCTTTACCGATCACATCACGGATTTTTTCTGGATTGATTTTCACAGTGATCAAACGCGGAGCAAAGTCCGACAATTCAGTCTTACCATGCGGAACTGCCTTTTGCATTTCACCCAAAATATGCACGCGGCCTTCTTTAGCTTGCGCCAGAGCGACTTGCATGATTTCTTTGGTGATGCCTTGGATTTTGATATCCATTTGCAAGGCAGTAATGCCCTCAGCAGTACCCGCGACTTTAAAGTCCATATCACCAAGGTGATCTTCATCACCCAAGATATCTGTCAGAACCGCAAACTTATTACCGTCCTTAATCAAACCCATAGCAATACCAGCTACGTGCGCCTTCATCGGCACGCCGGCATCCATCAAAGCCAGACAACCGCCACAGACAGATGCCATGGAAGAAGAACCATTCGATTCAGTGATTTCTGATACCAGACGCACAGAATAGCTAAAATCTTCCGGTGCAGGCAAAGCTGCCAACAAAGCGCGTTTTGCCAAGCGGCCATGACCGATTTCGCGACGTTTAGGAGTACCAACACGGCCCGTTTCGCCAGTAGCAAAAGGAGGCATGTTGTAATGCAGCATGAAGCGATCAGTGAACTCACCCATCAATGCGTCAATTTTTTGCTCGTCACGTGCAGTACCCAAGGTAGCGATCACCAAGGCTTGCGTTTCACCACGAGTAAACAGCGCAGTACCGTGAGTGCGTGGCAATACACCAGTACGAATCGAGATCGGGCGCACTGTGCGAGTATCGCGACCATCGATACGCGGCTCACCATCCAGAATCTGGGAGCGAACAATTTTCGCTTCCAGATCAAACATGATGTTACTGACATCGGCAGAATTAGGCGCATCGACACCATTGGCGGAAGACTGCTCAGCCAAAGCGGCAGAAATCGTTGCAGTAGCAGACTTCAATTGTTCAGTACGCGCCTGCTTCTCTTTAATCTGATAAGCGGCACGCAGCAATGGCTCAGCAACAGCGGATACTTGCGCAATCAAGGCTTCATTTTTAGCCGCTGGGGCCCACTGAACTTCAGGCTTACCGCCGTCACGCACTAAATCATGAATCGCATCAATCACTGCCTTCATTTGCTCATGACCGTACACTACTGCGCCCAGCATGATTTCTTCAGACAATATTTTTGCTTCAGACTCAACCATCATTACGGCTTGTTCAGTACCGGCAACGACCAGATCCATATCAGAAACTTTCAACTGGCTAGCAGTTGGATTTAATACGTACTGGCCATCAATATAACCAACGCGCGCAGCGCCAATCGGGCCGTTGAACGGAATGCCAGAAATACAAATTGCAGCAGATGCGCCTATCATGGCAGCGATATCTGGATCGATCTCCGGATTTACAGACAATACATGAATAATTACCTGAACTTCATTCAAGTAACCTTCAGGGAACAATGGGCGAATTGGCCGATCAATCAAACGTGATGTCAGCGTTTCTTTTTCAGATGGGCGACCTTCGCGTTTGAAGAAACCACCGGGAATACGACCTGCCGCATAGGTTTTTTCCATGTAATCGACTGTTAGAGGAAAAAAATCTTGCCCAGGTTTGGCATCTTTTTTTGCAACAACTGTTGCCAATACAACTGTATCTTCAATGGAAACCAATACGGCACCAGAAGCTTGGCGAGCGATTTCGCCGGTTTCCAGAGTCACTTGATGTTGACCGTACTGGAAGGTTTTCGTAACTTTATTAAACACAATATATCCTTTCGAATTTTCCAACAGATTTTCAGGCGCTGTCGTTCACCTCACCACAAGCAGCCCGTTTGGCCACCCTATTACTTTCTTGCACCCAACTTTATTACTTATTTATTTCTTACTCAATTGCAACTAAACGTACTTTTCAACAATACCAGATATGCAAAAAGCCTGCGACAGCTAAACTGAGGCAGGCTTTTTACTATCAATTTTTTGCTAAAATCAGCAAGAATTACTTACGCAAGCCGAGTTTTTCGATCAGTGAGCGATAACGATTCAGATCCTTACCTTTAAGGTAAGACAACAAGCTTTTACGACGGTTAACCATCATAATCAAACCACGACGTGAGTGATGGTCTTTAGAGTGAGCCTTGAAGTGACCATTCAGGTCATTGATACGTGCAGTCAACAAAGCGACTTGCACTTCTGGAGATCCGGTGTCGTTTTGACCGCGGGCATTGTCCGCAACAATAGCGGCCTTTGCAATTTTTTCGATAGTCATGATTTTCCTTTTACATGCGGTAACAAGAGTAAATTCAACCCTCATTATCGTGCTTACTTTTACGAGATAACAATCCCATCAGAATGATGAGAGGCGTGACTATAACATAAAAAGTTTGCGCATTCAATTGATCGCTGGAGACAGCGAAAAATACCGATCGTTCAGCTGATAAGATCGCCCGCGTCACCCCTTTGACCAAGAAAAACGGTGCGAGTATGCACCGTTTTTCTCCAAAAAATACCTAAACCACTTCCGACTGTTGAACCTGAGCCACCGCCACTACTACTTAGCAGGACTAGATTTGCGGATTCAACTTATCAGACTTGGAATGCAATTTATTGAGCGCAGACAAATAGGCTTTAGCGGAAGCGACCACGATATCAGGATCAGCGCCAACACCATTGACAATACGACCGGCCTTGGACAGACGCATCGTCACTTCACCTTGCGACTGCGTACCGGTCGTAATGGCATTTACCGAGAACAACAGCAATTCAGCGCCACTCTGAGTTTTAAATTCAATCGCGTTGACAATTGCATCTACCGGACCATTACCATTTCCTTCACATGTGACCTCACTGCCCTCAATTGAGAATACAACTTTGGCAGCAGGGCGCTCCCCTGTTTCAGAATGCTGCGCTAAAGACACGTAACGATAATATTCATTTTCATGCGCATGCGATTCATCTGATACCAGAGACATGATATCTTCATCGAAAATTTCCGACTTTTTATCTGCCAATTCCTTAAATCGGGTAAATGCAGCATTGACCTCCGCCTCCGACTCCAAAGCAATTCCCAATTCTTGCAGACGTTGCTTGAATGCATTGCGACCAGATAATTTACCCAGCACGATTTTGTTGGCAGCCCAGCCCACATCTTCTGCGCGCATGATTTCGTAAGTATCACGCGCCTTCAGAATACCATCCTGATGGATGCCTGATGCATGCGCAAAAGCATTCGCACCAACCACCGCTTTATTCGGCTGCACTGTGAAACCCGTGATTTGCGACACCAGCTTGGACGTCGCTACGATCTGGGTAGTATCTATGCCAAAATCAAGATTAAAATAATCTTTGCGGGTACGCACAGCCATCACAATTTCTTCCAGCGCGGTATTGCCGGCGCGCTCGCCAAGACCGTTAATGGTGCACTCGACTTGGCGCGCACCGCCTATCATGACACCTGCCAATGAGTTAGCAACCGCCATACCAAGATCATTATGGCAATGCACTGACCAGATGACCTTGTCAGAATTGGGAATGCGCTCACGCAAAGTCTTCAGCATGTTGCCGTACAGTTCAGGAACACCATAACCAACGGTATCAGCAAAGTTAATCGTGGTCGCACCCTCTTTAATTACCGCCTCAATGATGCGACACAAAAAGTCCACATCTGAGCGGCTGGCATCTTCCGGACTAAACTCAACATCATCAGTAAAACTGCGCGCGAAACGCACCGACTGTATCGCCTGCTCCAACACCTGATCCGGCGTCATGCGCAGTTTCTTTTCCATATGCAGCGGAGAAGTCGCAATGAAGGTATGGATACGTTTGCGCTGCGCGCCAGCCAAGGCTTCTGCGGCACGCGATATATCTTTGTCATTGGCACGCGACAGCGAACAAATAATCGGCTCCCTGACGGCCAGGGAAATCGCTTTAATCGATTCAAAATCACCTTGCGAAGCCGCCGCAAAACCAGCCTCGATGACATCGACTTTCAGGCGTTCAAGTTGACGTGCGATGCGGATTTTTTCATCCTTGGTCATTGAAGCACCGGGCGATTGTTCACCATCGCGTAAAGTGGTGTCAAATATGATGAGTTTGTCTGCCATGCCTGCTCTCCAGAGAAGTAAATACAAAAATGATGAAAAATGTTGATTTTGATTCGTCTAAATATTCTTCCACCTACCCTTGCAAGACACACATGGGTAAGGAGACTACTCAGATTGTGGGGGTGGGGGATTTAGCGCGTTACCGCACTAGTAGATTTAGCGCAGTTAGTACGAGTAGCGACAGCAAACCTGACAGGTTTGTCTTAGCTGATATTGAGAAAGAGATCAATGCGAAGTTCATTAAATAACTATAAACGTGATTACCAAAAAGTGCAAGAATTTATAGCAGCGACCAGGGCCGAAAACGCAAAAAAACCATGGCCGCGTATACCGCCGCACATGGTTTTCAAGAACCAAATCTTTACTTATCGTCGTGCGGCTCAACTGTAGTCTGTACGATGCTGATAGGCCGGCCACTACGCCAGCGCCACAACAGCACCACATAACCCGACAAACCATACAAGACAAATAAACCAAACAAAACTCTAGGCGGATCACTCACGATCGCGACATAACCAAGAACAATCAAAAATGGGGCGATGAATGGCACCGAACTGCGTAAGTTAATATCCTTGAAACTATAAAACGGAACATTCGTCACCATAGTCAAACCGGCAAATAAAGTAATGCTCCAGGCACTCCAACTCAACTCCGCGCCAATAAAATGTAAATCATTCATCAGCAAGATAAAGCCAGCGACCAGAGCGGCCGCGGCAGGGCTTGGCAAACCCTGAAAATAACGTTTATCGACCACGGCAATATTCGTATTAAAACGCGCCAGACGCAATGCTGCACAGGCACAGTACACAAACGCCGCCAGCCAACCCCACTTCCCCATTCCCTTCAGCGACCACTCAAACACCACCAGCGCCGGTGCCGCACCGAACGAAATCATGTCGGATAAGCTATCGTATTGCGCGCCAAACTCGCTTTGCGTATTCGTCATGCGCGCCACCCGGCCATCCAGGCTATCGAGCACCATGGCAACAAAAATTGCCAACGCGGCATGCTCAAAGCGCTGCGTCATCGCCATCACAATCGCATAAAACCCGCAAAATAAGGCGGCAGTAGTAATGGCGTTGGGCAACAGATAGATTCCGCGTCTGGGTTTTGCCGGCGAACCGAGCTGGCCGCCCTTCTGTGCTGACTGCTGGTTTTTCCTGGCACCACGAGGAAACAGCTTAAAGCTGCCCTTGGGTTGACGTCTTTTGAAAGATGGCATGCGTTTATTCTATGAAAGTGAGAATTCGGATGAGCGGCAATGACGGCGATAAGCCTTTTGTCTATTTGCCACTTCAATCGTGCGAAGATGCAGGAGTATAACCGCGATTGAAGGCGAGGAAAACCATTCGCCCCGACAGCATTATTTTTCCAGTTATCATTATCTGCATGACATAAAAGATGTCATTGGTATTGGGCAAAAAAATGCCTGTCGCTTATCCTTACCGGCTTGCCGTGTTCTCTACACGGCAATGCGCTCGTAGTGCGGATGGCTTGAGGTGGGTAGTTGTCTTTTGTGACCAAGCTTATTTCCATTCCCATCGCCTTATCTGGCTATCCGTACATCGCGGTTGGCTTGCTGTTTTCCATCATATTTGTTTGGGCCATTCCGGATCGCCGGATTGAAAAAGTGCTGGAATCCTGATGTCAGTCAGGATTCCTATACAGCCATCGATTTCAGATTGTAAAATTGCCATTTTGGCGCGCGATCGCAAGACCTAAATAAACATGCCTCCCGATGCCTCTATCCGTTGCGCATTGATCCAGCCGCTATCGCTCGACAAAATCGCGGCGATCGCGCCACCGATATCTTCTGGCAAACCCACCCTGCCGAGTGCCGTTTGGCTCGCGATAAAGGCGTTCATCTGCGCATTGTCTCTGACGGCGCCGCCGCCAAAATCAGTTTCTATCGCACCCGGTGCGATCACATTGACAGCGATGCCGCGTGCGCCCAGTTCTTTGGCGAGATATTTGGTCAGCACTTCAATCGCGCCTTTCATCGCGGCGTAAGCGGCAAAACCCGGCAGTGCAAATCTCGTCAGGCCGGTGGATACATTGAGAATGCGGCCATGGTCAGCAATCAGCGGCAAGAGTGTCTGGGTTAAAAAGAATACACCCTTGAACTGAATATTGACCAACTGATCAAACTGCGCTTCCGTGGTGTCGGCAAATGCAGCGTGCACGCCGATGCCGGCGTTATTGACTAGAAAATCAAAATCCTGGCGCTGCCAATCTTGATCGAGCGCCTGACGTATCGCGGCCGCAAAGGCCGCAAATGAAGAGGCATTGCCAACATCGAGTTGCAGTGCCACCGCATGACGACCCAACGCGGCAATCTGTTCGACCACTGCCAGCGCCTCTGTGTGCTTGCTTTGATAGGTGAGAATGATATCGACGCCTTGCGCTGCCAGTTTCAATGCGGCGCTCTTGCCCAAGCCGCGGCTACCGCCGGTAATTAATGCTATTTTCTGTGTCATTTTGCTGCTCCTGGTCTATTTTTCCATATTGGTGTGCCCCTGCCCTGTCATAGGGGATAAGGCGAGTTTATAACTTGAATTAAATCAGATAAAGATGGGTAAAATGATCGCACTGTTCGCTATTTTTGAACAATAAAACACACTGGAGTGGCTGCATGAATCATTTGGAGGCGATGCAAATTTATGTGCGGGTGGCTGAATTGGCGAGTTTTACTCAGGCCGCCGACAGCCTTGGCCTGCCCAAAGCGAGCGTTTCAACAGCCATCAAGCAGCTCGAAACCTTATTGGCTACGCGGCTCTTGCATAGGACGACACGCAGCGTACAGATGACGCAAGACGGCTTGATCTTTTATGAGCGCAGCAAAGATATGCTGGCAGATATGGAAGAACTGAAAACCTTGTTCCAGCAAGGCGATGGCGAGATCAGCGGGCGCTTGCGCGTGGATTTGCCTAATGGCATCGCCAGAAACATCATCATCCCCCAGTTGCCAAGCTTCTTAGCATTGCATCCGCGATTGGAGATAGAACTTTCCTGCACCGATAGGCGGGTGGATGTGGTGCGCGAAGGTTTCGATTGTGTGATCAGGGTAGGCAATCTTATCGATAGCGCCTTAATCGCCCGGCCGTTGGGCTATCTGCGCCAGATCAACTGCGCCAGTCCAGCATACCTCGCGCGCTATGGTGTGCCACAAACGATAGAAGCGTTGGCGCAACATAAACTGATACATTACGCCAGCAATTTCGGCGGCAAACCGCCAGGCTTTGAATATCAGATCCGGGTGCAAAATAAAGTGCAACACAAAGTCCAGGAAATGGCCGGCAGCATCACAGTCAATAATAGCGATGCGTATCAGGCAGCCTGCCTCGCTGGCCTGGGGATTATTCAGGCGCCGGAGATAGGCCTGAGGGCGATGATAGAACAAGGCCAGTTGGTAGAAATTCTAGGCGATTATTTAGCTGAGGCGATGCCGATGTCGATTCTGTATGCCCATCGACGCCATCTATCAAAACGTACGCAAATTTTTATGCATTGGGTGGCCGAAACGATGCGCCCCCACTTGTCGCCGTAGCGCCTGCACTCACAGCGCGAAAAAATATGTCTGCAAAATCAGACACGCAATACCGGTGCGGCTTGCAGGCCAAAATCGTCCTGTAAGCCGCGCCGGTATTGCGTGTCCTATTTTGGGAACTTCTAAAAACCTAAGAAATTGAAGAAATAATGAACAGCAAAAAAATATCTTTGCGATTTCGGCTGAATTTTTTTAAAAGGCGAGATTTTTTGACGATATCAGACGAAAGTCCCCCTCTTTTTAGGGGATTT
>NZ_JAUSFI010000014.1 GCF_030651495.1 Undibacterium sp. | reverse complement strand
AAATCCCCTAAAAAGAGGGGGACTTTCGTCTGATATCGTCAAAAAATCTCGCCTTTTAAAAAAATTCAGCCGAAATCGCAAAGATATTTTTTTGCTGTTCATTATTTCTTCAATTTCTTAGGTTTTTAGAAGTTCCCTTTTAAAACGGCTCTTTTATGGTTTGGCAGCAATAATCTGCCGGAAAGTCAGGTTAATTCTCGGCCCGATCGGCGCTGTTTGCTTGGCAATGCCGTGTTGCCAGTGATGCTGGGTGTCGCCCGCCATGATCAGCAGGCTGCCACCGGGCAAATCAAGCGCTAGGGTTTTTTGTTCCTTGCGGGTTGTATGCTTGAGCTTGAAGCGCCGCATCGCGCCTAAGCTTAAGGAAGCAATCACCGGATTGCGGCCTAGCTCTGGCTCGTCGTCGCTATGCCAGCCCATGCTGTCTTGCTGATCTCGATATAGGTTGAGCAGCACGCTATTGAATTCATGCCCCGTTGCCGCACTGATATCACGCCTGATCCGCAGCAGGGTCGGGGTCCAGCTACTCGCTTGCAGATGGATGCCAGAATAACTGTAAGCGCTGCCGTCGTCGCCATGCCAGGCGGTCAGGCGCGGTTGCCTATGCGCTTTACCCCAGACCTGGATAGATTCTTGCCGCCAGTGCGTCTGCGCCAATAGCGTAGCGAACAAGTCATCTGCCACCGCGGGCGGATAAAAATGCTCGGCGAACGCCAGCTCGGCATCGACTAAAGCGATGCTTTCCAAATGGCTGGCATCATCAAACAGCGAGCGGGGTGGGTTCATGCTGAGCTAGCACCGAAGTCTGGCCAACGGCGCTTACAGCTGGCCAGCCGCAAACGTATTGCAGTCGTTGAGTTTGCCATTGTCCATCCCGCGCTTGAACCAGCGCACCCTTTGTTCCGAGCTGCCGTGGGTGAAGGAATCCGGCACGACGTGCCCGCGCGCCTGCTGTTGCAAGGTATCGTCACCGATGGCGCTTGCGGTTTTTAAGGCGGCATCGATATCGCCGGACTCTATGATGCTGCGTGCCTGATTGGCGTGAAAAGCCCAGACGCCGGCAAAACAATCGGCCTGCAATTCGAGTTTCACTGAAAGGGCATTTCCCTGTCTCTCGGAGACGGCATGCCGTTGCTGGTCGACCTTGTCGCTGATGCCGCTTAAATGCTGCACATGATGGCCCACTTCATGCGCAATCACATAGGCTTGGGCAAATTCGGCCGACACCTGAAAGCGATCACGCATGGTCTGGAAAAACGCCAGGTCGAGATACACCTTCTGATCGCCGGGACAGTAAAAAGGGCCGGATGCAGTGTCGCCGGTACCGCAGGCGGTATTGACTGAGCCGGTGAACTCATGCAGTTTTGGCCGTATGTATTCTTTGCCGCTGGCGCGGAAAATATCACCCCAGACATCTTCGGTATCGGCCAAGACTACCCTGATAAAGTGTTTGGTCCTGTCATCGGCCGGCGTTGTCGGTGTGGAATTGTGCGTCTGGGTTGGTCTCTGTGCTTCGCTACTCGGGGCCGAGCCTCCGCTAAGCAAGTTCAATACGGTCATCGGGTTAATGCCGAAAAAATACGACACCACCAAAGCGATGACTATCGTGCCGACGCCCAGCCGGCCGCCGCCAAAGCCACCACGGCTGCCACCGCCACCGGAAGCGTTGCTGTCGCTGCCATCTTCTACGTTATCACTTTCGCGATTACCTTCCCATTTCATACCGTCTCCCAGAGGCTTATTTCATCAACAGCTTATGTCTTTCGTACTCGATTTTAATGATGTAACGCTGTATCGCGACTTCCATCACGTGCGGCAAGTCGATAAACTCGACACCGACCCGATAGCGGCCTGCGTCATTGCGGTCTATCTGTGAAACGTGACGGACTACGCCAGAGCAGGTAAGCCTTGTTTTATCCGAAAGAGCAATCATCACATGCGCTATCGTCTGGCCGGTTTTAAGCCTTGGCGCGCCGATCACGTTTGCGCCAAAGCCGCCGACACTTAAATCATGTAAGGCCCAGTCGGCCAAGCTGATGTCATCGATATCGCTTAACGTTACCCTGAGCGCGCTAATGAGCGGCAATATATTGCGATAACATTCACGTCTTTGTAATCGCACCAAACGTTCGGGTAGCGGAACCCAAAAAGCATCACTCTCACCCCAGGAAAATCGCTTAGGCTCAAAACCGGAAAATTGTACGCGTATGCCGTCCGGTGTCGCGATAAAAACACAAAAATCACTTTTTTCCAGTAAATTGTTGCTTCTTTCGTCGCCGCCCAAATCAAAGATGAGGGCATCTGATCTGGCTTCCAGCAACAAGGTTAAGATGAAATCTTTTCCCCCGTTAAAATAGACCGACACCGGCTCTCTGCGATGAATCAGGTCGTTCAAGACATTCAGGATTTCCATTCTTCCAAGCAAGAAATAGCGATCCTCAATCTCTTCGTTACTCAAGGAAGCCGACATAAATGTGTCTCCGTTAAAAAATGAGTAACATCAAAATACCCTTAAGCTTGCATGACGTCAACACGCGTGCCGGGCCCAGTCTATGCATCGGTAAAAAAATACAGCAATATTGCCTTCCGCTTTTTCCGGATGATCGGCAAACCGAGGGGGAGGTCACGCTTGCGCCACTACACAGAGAATACACGCAAGTCACAAGACAAGCGTGGTGAACCCGGGTCGATGAGAAAGCGGATGGAGAAAGTTTGAAATCGTTAAAGCTGGGATTGAAAATTAGAGCGATTTGATCGCGTTGCGTTTCACTTACTTGTCTGACGATTGCGCTCAGTCGTATAGCGCAAGTGACCACGTTCAAGTAAAGAATCCGGGGCGGGCCGAATGCGTGGCAGTGCAATCTCCACCATTTTTTTCGACTGAACACGAGCCACTCCCAGCCCACGTAAAATTGCTTCAACAACACATTCCGGATAGTCAGCTTCTGGCGCCCCTGTGGTAATGCGGAAAATAGCGGCGAGCGCAGCACCGGCAATCAGATCCAACGCGACATCGACAGGCATTGCTGAAAGCTGGCCGCTTGCCACACCTGCCGCAATATGCGGAGGCAAATTTTTATAGATCAGGCTATTGGGCTCCATCGCATGTAGGCCTGCGCTACAGGCAAATCGTGCAAAAAGCGGGTAATTTTTTGCCGTATGAAGGTACAAGCGTATACCGCAGGCGATTCGTTTGACTGGATCTTGGTAGCTGCCAACTTCTGATTCAATCATCGCTAATAATTCGTTATTCAACTCCTCACTGACAGCGACCAAAATCTCTTCGTTCGTCCGGAAATAATTGTAAAAAGTCCCCTGCGACACTTCTGCTGCAGCGACCACGTCCGGTATGACGCTCGCTCCCACCCCTTTTTCTGCAAACACCAACATCGCGCTCTCTACCAGGCGCTGACGCATACGCTCACGTCTTTGCGCGGCAACACGCGGGCGGTGATCTTCATTCAATACTGCATTCATTCGTTCATTCCGGAAAATTTCTAGGCCCTATTCGGCAGGGTACTGCTTCGCTCTGCAAAGTCAGCGCTACGGGTAGGGCGAGCAAGGGACTTAATTGCATCGAGGTGTTTTTTAAAACTTGGTTTATGCAACATTTTACAACATAGGCGGATCAAATAATTAAAAATGATGACAACGTCATTATGACGCATGTATCATTATGAAAAATAATTTCAAAATTCATCCAGGAGACATCATGACGATCAGTGCCCTTATCCCTCGCATGACGACACGCACCATTCGTGTCGGGCAGCGAGAAATTCACCTTGCCGAGATCGGCCAAGGTCCAGCAGTGCTTATGTTGCATGGCGGTGGTCCGGGTGCCTCGGGCATATCGAATTATGCCCGCAACATAGAAGCACTGGCATCTGGTTACCGGGTTCTGGTGCCGGATATGCCAGGCTATGGCAAATCCACTAAGGGATTGGATCGGGCCGATCCGTTTGGCGATCTGGCAACGGCCATGCACGGAATGCTTGATGCGTTATCAATCAGCCGGGTGCACGCCATCGGCAATTCACTGGGGGGCGCTTGTGCGCTGAGAATGGCACTAGATCGCCCAGCGCGCATGGGCCGTCTGGTGTTGATGGGGCCTGGCGGTGTGGATACGACGAGGGGACTTCCGACTGCCGGACTCAAGCGCCTGCTCGATTATTACAGTGGCGATGGGCCAACTCTGGAAAAGTTGAGCACCTTTATCAAAGGCGATCTGGTCTACGACGGTAGCTTGATTCCGGATGACTTAATCCGCGAACGGTTCCAGGCCAGCATTGATCCCGAAGTGGTCGCCAAGCCTCCGTTAGTGCGCCCGAAGGGGTTGCCCAAGTTCAGCAAAATTGACTTCACCCGCGATGCGCGTCTGCAATCCCTGCAGAATCCAACTTTGGTGTTATGGGGCACAGAAGATCGGGTGAATCGCCCTAGTGGTGGACGATCTTTGCAAAAGCGCATGCCTTGCTGTGATCTCTATTTATTTAGTCGTACCGGCCACTGGGTACAGTGGGAGCGGGCCTCAGAGTTCAACTCTGCTGTCCTTGAATTCCTGGCGCAAGACACTTCAGCAAACTAAGGGCGAATGCAATGTGTGTAGATACATCTAAAGATATTGCAGGTGTCGGCACAAGCGCCGATGTAACCCCTCATGCCAACGTGTTTGGCGCCGTGCGCATGGGATACGTTGTCGTTGAATCCCAACATATCCAGGAGTGGGCAAAATTTGGAACCGAAGGCATAGGAATGCATCTGGATCGGCTCGGCGCTGATGCCTTGGCATTTCGACTTGACAGTCACCAGCGTCGCCTGATCGTCCGGCAAGGTTTAGCTGAAGACGTGATGGCAATTGGCTGGCAGATAGATGACCAGGCATCGTTGGATGTCATCCTGTCTCGCTTGCGCGTGATGAACATTCCAGTCCTTGAAGGTAGCAAGTCAGAAGCACAGTTGCGCGGAGTAGATCAATTCTGGTATCTGGACGGCCCCAAACACCAGACCATCGAACTTTACGTGCAGCCGATTCTTGACGATCGTTTTTTAAAAATGCAAGCCAGTGGATTCGTCACGGGTGCCAGCGGCATGGGTCATGTCGCCATCACGACACGCGAACCTCAGGCATTTCTGGCATTCTGGCAGCAGGTTTTTGATGCCCGGATATCCGATCATATTCAAGACCGCCTCAGCGGAATTGATCTCGACTTTACCTTCTTGCGTTTGAACGAACGACACCACTCCGTTGCCATCGCCTCAACGCGTGGCCTGCGCATGAACCCTGTGCGCACCAAAATCCATCACATGAATTTACAGGCCGCCAGCTTGGATGATGTCACTACAGCGTATTTGCGCTGTCGAAAACTGGGCTATTCGATCGCCAACAGCATAGGCCAGCATCCGAATGACAAAGAGCTGTCATTTTATGTCGTCACGCCTTCGGGATTTGAAATAGAACTGGGCTGGGATCCTATCCTGGTGCATGACGAAGATGCCTGGAAGCCGACCACCTATCAAGGTATCAGCCTGTGGGGGCATTTCCCTGAGAACCTGACATTACCAACTAAACTCGGCCGAATCGGGCGCAGTCTGAAGTCATTAGCACAAGCTGAATTTGTACCGAATGCGGGAGCAAAACCATGAATACAACACCTGACACCGATCTGTATGACGTGATTATTTCCGGTCTCGGCCCCACGGGTCTGACGATGGCACACATGATGGGAAAGCGTGGCCTGAAAGTCATGGTCTTGGAGCGTGAACCTGAATTTTATGGCAATGCCCGTGCCGTTTACACGGATGATGAATGCATGCGTATTTTTCAGTCTGTCGATCTGGCTGACGAACTTGCAGCGGACATGCTGCAAGATGCGCCGGTGCAACTGGTCTTGCCTGATAACTCAGTGCTGCTTCAAATGAAAGACACCAAACGCCCGTACGGTTGGGCATCGAATAATTTCTTTTATCAACCCTACCTCGAAACTACCATGGCCGATACGCTGGCACGCTATCCGACGGTGAGCATACAGCGCGGCAGAGAAGTGGTTCGGTTCGAGCAAAACGAAGACTTTGTCAATGTGTATTACATCGAGACGCAAGGCGCTCAATACGGCAAGCAAGCGGCACCGGTTGCAGATAAAGAAAGCTTGAACAAGGTTGAGCACTTTGCCAGAGCCAAGTATCTGATCGGCTGTGACGGCGGACGAAGCATCGTTCGTACTCAGCTTGGCATCGAGATGACGGGTAAGAGTTTCCCCAATCCCTGGCTGGTGGTAGATATCAGGGAAAAAGAGGCTGGAAACGGATTGCGTCACTTGCCTTATTTCGACTTTATCTGTGATCCGGATTGCCCGACCGTTAGTTGCACTCAACCTGACGGCCACCATCGTTTTGAATTTATGCTGATGCCAGGACAAACCCGGGAGTACATGGAAGACCCGGCCACGATCAAACAGTTTCTTTCCAAATATGTGGATATCAGTAAATTCGACATACTGCGCACTCTTGTCTATACCTTCAATGCACTGATCGCAGAAAAATGGCGCGATCGCCGTGTGTTTCTGGCCGGTGATGCCGCCCACATGACGCCACAATTCATTGGTCAGGGTATGAATGCCGGAATACGCGATGCCTATAACCTTGCATGGAAACTCGATGCGGTACTCAAAGGCGTGAGTAGCGATGAATTGCTAAATAGTTATCAAACTGAAAGGCGTCCGCATGTCAACGACATGATCAAGATTGCGGTGCTCATGAAAGATTATGTGTCGATGGCCAATCCGGTTCTGGCCTTCATGCGCAATCTGATCACAAGGATAGTCAAAGTCACGCCAATGATCGGCACTTTTGTAAAAGAGGGGGCGATTATTCCGCTGCCGGTTTATAAGCAGGGCCAGTATTTTGGCTTGCCACGTCGATCAAGAAAATCCGCAGAAGGGCGTCTGATGCCACAACCTGGCGTTCGTGCCAAGGATGGACATCGCTATCTGATTGACCAACTATCAGGTGATGGTTTTACGCTTATCGGCGCTGGAGTTAATCCATGCGCATCGTTAAGTGCAGATGAACGTCGCTTTTGGGATGCCCTTAACACTCGCTATCTGACGGTATTTCCTTACGGCGAACGCCCTCAGCATGCAACGGACCGCAAGATGTCGAAAGAGCTGATTGAAGTCGAAGATATCGATGGCGCCTATTTCGACTGGTTGCGAAAGTCTGGCAATCAATTCGGTGATGTCGCTGTCGTCCGGCCCGATAAATTTGTCTACGCCATGGCACCCGCTAAAAAAATGACCAGCATCACCCGGCACATGGCAGAACAGCTTGGCTTATCCATCACATCGAAGAAAGCACATCATGACTCAAATGAACCACAATCCGCGCTGGCTTGAGGCTGCACTCAGCTTGCGCGAAGCGCGCGCCTCTGGACGCACGATCGCGCCCGTCTCGGTTAGCCATGACATTGGCGGATTGGAAGCGGCCTATGCAGTAGCAGAAATCAACACGCGCGCCCGGCTGGCAGAAGGTCGGCGCATTGTCGGCAAAAAAGTGGGGCTTACTTCTACGGCTATCCAACTCCAACTGGGCGTCGATCAGCCAGACTTCGGCATCTTGTTTGACGACATGGAATTTCTGAGCGGTCAGGACGTTCCGATGGAGCGTCTGATGCAGCCCAAGATTGAAGCAGAAGTGGCATTCGTCATGGCGCGAGATCTCGAAAGCGATAGACCGAGCTGGGCTGAATTTCTCGCCTGTATCGAATATGCATTGCCAGCATTGGAGATCGTAGATAGTGCCATTACCGACTGGAAAATCAGTCTGGTCGACACCGTTGCTGACAACGCGTCCTGCGGCCTTTATGTACTGGGGGATCAGCCAGTGTCGATCAGCCAAATATCCATGGGTGAATTAGGTATGCAAATGAGCCGGAATGCTGACGTCGTATCACTTGGAACCGGTGCCGCATGCCTGGGCCATCCTCTCAGGGCGGCGTACTGGCTGGCCCGCACCATGGCGGCACATGGCCAACGCTTGTCTGCCGGTGAGGTAATCCTATCGGGTGCTTTGGGTCCGATGGTGCCTATCAGCCGCGGTGACCTGGTGCATGCCAGGATTGGCGCTTTGGGCAGCGTGTCCTGCCGTATGATCTGAGGAAAACAGAATGACAACCAACAAAAAACTCCAGGCTGCCATTATCGGCAGCGGCAATATCGGCACAGACTTGATGATCAAAATTTTGCGCCATGGCAAATACATAGAAATCGTTGCGATGGTAGGGATAGACCCCGCTTCAGACGGACTGGCTCGTGCGGCAAGATTGGGTATCGCCACCACGCACGAGGGAGTGCTGGGATTGATGTCACTTCCGCACTTTGCTGACATTGATATCGTGTTCGATGCCACCAGCGCTGGTGCGCACATCCGGAACGATGCGCTTTTGCGCAGCACCAAACCCGGCATCCGGATGATAGACCTGACTCCCGCAGCCATCGGCCCATATTGCATTCCGGTGGTCAACGGTGAAGACCATCTGGATGCGTTCAACGTCAACATGGTCACCTGCGGCGGTCAGGCGACGATACCGATGGTGGCGGCCGTTTCCCGTATCGCCAAAGTACATTACGGCGAGATCGTTGCCAGTATTTCCAGCAAGAGTGCTGGCCCAGGTACCCGTGCCAATATTGACGAATTTACCGAAACTACCTCTAAAGCAATCGAGGTAGTCGGCGGTGCGGTTAAAGGTAAGGCGATCATCGTATTGAATCCTGCCGATCCGCCTTTGATGATGCGTGACACGGTGTACACGTTTAGTGAGTTCGCTGATGAAACTGCGATTGCCGATTCAGTGCAGCAGATGGCACTGGCCGTGCAGTCTTACGTACCAGGTTACAGGCTCAAGCAACAAGTCCAGTTTGACCGACTAAGCGGACTCACCATTCCCGGTATCGGCAGCAATCTCAGCGGTTTAAAAACCGCCATTTTTCTGGAGGTAGAAGGCGCTGCGCATTACCTGCCAGCCTACGCCGGCAACCTCGATATCATGACCAGTGCCGCATTACGTACCGCTGAACATATGGCGCAACGCATGCTGGCTAGCGCCACAGCCTAAACACTCAGGACAGATTATGGACAAAAAATTATATATCTCGGATGTCACTCTGCGCGACGGCAGTCACGCCATTCGTCATCAATACAGTCTTGCGCAAGTCAAACAAATCGCCCGGGCGCTCGATGACGCCAAGGTTGATTCGATCGAAGTCGCGCACGGCGACGGCCTTCAAGGCGGCAGCTTCAACTACGGTTTTGGGGCTCATACTGATGTTGAGTGGATTGCTGCGGCAGCGAGCGTCGTCAAACACGCCAAGATTGCCACCTTATTATTGCCCGGTATCGGCACCATCCACGACTTACGTGCCGCCTACGATGCAGGCGCACGCATCGTGCGTGTGGCGACACATTGCACAGAGGCTGACATCTCCAGGCAGCATATCGAGTACGCGCGCCATCTTGGTATGGAGGCGGTCGGCTTTTTGATGATGAGCCATATGCAAACACCTCAAGGACTGGCGGCGCAGGCAAAATGCATGGAGAGCTATGGCGCGACCTGCTGTTATGTGGTTGATTCTGGCGGCGCACTGAGCATGACTGATGTGCGCGATCGTTTTCGCGCATTTAAAGAAGTGCTCAAACCAGAAACCGAAACAGGTATTCATGCCCACCACAACCTCAGTTTAGGCGTGGCAAACAGTATCGTTGCGGTGGAGGAGGGCTGTGACCGTATCGATGCCAGCCTGGCCGGCATGGGTGCCGGTGCCGGTAACGCACCGCTGGAAGTCTTTATTGCTGCTGCGGCTCGACTAGGCTGGAACCACGGAACGGATCTCTACCAGTTGATGGACGCAGCTGATGACATCGTTCGTCCTCTGCAAGACCGTCCGGTCAGGGTAGATAGAGAAACCTTGGCGTTGGGCTATGCAGGTGTCTATTCAAGTTTTCTGCGCCATTCAGAGGCCGCGGCCAAAAAATATAATTTGAAGACGATCGATATTCTGATTGAGTTAGGTCGTCGTCGTATGGTCGGCGGGCAGGAAGACATGATCGTTGACGTCGCACTGGATTTACTCAAATTAGAGTGAGCTAACACACAAATCACGCCTGCAGGGTGCGATCTGCCAACCTCATGCATCGTGGTGACTTTTATCAAGTGCGGGGGGGCCAAGCTTGTTGATAAAAACGCGGTCAGTAGAGTTCGCTAACCGCTCGACCGGCACAAGTGGTAGCTAAAATTTTGCTTTACCGTCCTATTTTTTAAGCAATCAGCATATCCGACAGAAAATTAGAATTCATCGTATGTCAGGGCAGAATAGGAAATACGGTCGGCATGCGACCGTATTTCAACCCTGTAGATGTCCGACAAGTTGTTTCAGGCAGCAGCCAAAGCCTGATCCAGATCGACAAGCAAGTCATCAATATGTTCTATGCCGATTGAAAGACGCAACATGTCTTCGGATACACCGGCCTTGGCCAGTTCCGCCGGATTCAGTTGGCGGTGGGTGGTCGATGCCGGATGGGTCGCGAGCGATTTTGCATCCCCGATATTGACCAGGCGCGTAAATAGCTGTAATGCGTCAAGCACGCGTGCACCGGCTGCCCGTGGGTCGCTTTGGGTTGCGGTTTTCAGCCCGAATGACAGAATGCCCGATGCCTTGCCAGCCATGTATTTTTGTACCAGTGCATGGTCCGGATGATCCTCTAGTCCGGCGTAATTGACCCATGCCACTTTTGGATGTTTTTTCAAATGCTGCGCGATGGCCTGTGCATTGTCGCAAACTCTGTCCATTCGTAGAGCCAGCGTTTCTATCCCTTGCAGGATTAGAAATGCATTCATTGGCGAGATCGCCGCGCCCATATTGCGCAAGGGCACCACACGTGCTCGGCCGATATACGCGGCCGCTCCGAGCGCTTCGGTGTACACCACGCCATGGTAGGAAACGTCCGGTTCATTGAGGCGCTTGAAGCGCTCCTTGTGCTCGGCCCAAGGGAACTTGCCGCTATCGACGATGGCACCCCCAACACTGTTGCCGTGGCCGCCAAGATATTTGGTCAGTGAGTGCACGACGATGTCGGCGCCGTGCTCGAATGGACGGCAAAGATAAGGACTCGGTACGGTATTGTCGACGATCAGCGGGATGCCGTGGGCGTGGGCGATGTCGGCCAGCTTGGCAAAATCGGTCACGTTGCCAAGTGGGTTGCCGATCGACTCGCAAAAAATTGCCTTGGTGCGTGCATCGATCAGTGCGGCAAAACTTTCGGGCTGACGCGCATCGGCGAAACGTGCTTCAATTCCCATTTGCGGCAATGTGTGGGCGAACAGGTTGTAGGTGCCACCGTACAACTGACTGGCGGAGATGAAATTGTCGCCGGCTTCAGTAATGGTCTGGATTGCATAAGTGATTGCTGCCATGCCTGACGCCACGGCAAGGGCGGCGATGCCGCCTTCAAGCGCAGCGACTCGCTTTTCCAGTACATCCTGAGTCGGGTTCATGATGCGGGTGTAGATATTACCAGGCACCTTCAGGTCAAACAGATCGGCGCCGTGTTGTGCGTTGTCGAAAGCATAGGCGACGGTCTGATAGATCGGTACTGCAGCAGATTTAGTGGTGGGATCAGGGGAGTAGCCGGCGTGAACGGCTAAAGTTTCAAGTTTCATGTTTTATCCTGTCAAATTTTCTAAATGGGCATCGCAAGCGATTTTGCCGTGGTTGATATGCGGTTTTACTGGTTGCTGCTTTTTACTGTTGTCATAATAATCAATTCCGGATCATCTGCATGCTCAATCAGCATTTTTTTTACGCGCTCCTGCCATAAGACGGCAAACTCTCTTGTCTCGTCCGGTGCTGCCAAACCAGCCAGAATTTTTTGTAGCAGCGCACCGGTGCGCGGATCAGCCGGGACCTGGTGCATGCGTGTGGCAAGATGTACCGAGGCACCGTTGTCGATTCGTTCAAACATGACCTGGCCATTGAGGTCCGATGCAAAATGCAAAAGATCTTGGCGGCAAAATTTCCCGCCTATGCCTTTAAATCCGCCTGCTCCGGCAGCGCCAGTGACCAAGCTGATTACGCTGGCGATGACACCGGTAACGCCTTCGGCAAGCGGTGCCGAAAAGCTGACCTTGACCGTGCCGCGCTCCGGAGTCTGATCTGGAAATAATGTTAGCAGCGCCCGTCTTGCCATCAGATAAGCGCCAGCGACGGTGGGGCAAGAATGTCCGGCGAGTCGAACCGCGTCTATATATTGATAAGTCAATAGTCCATCACTCGATGCGCCGAGAAATTCAGCAAGACTGTCGTGAACAACGATAGATGGGGCTTGATCAAAAAAAGCCGGATAGGCCATGAGACTCTCGCAATATAAAAAATGAATTATTGCCAATGGAGGCCGATTTCGCGCATGCTTCGAAAATCTGCCCTCTAGCGTGCACTATGTTGCACGCTAGACCAATACACCATGTTGATGATAGTCAACTCATCATCAGATGAAAGTCTGGATGATTTTTCCAACGGGATTATTTGTGCAAAACCTTAATGCGGCAGCTTGATCGTCTGCCAATCTGCATGATCAAAATACTTGCCATAATTATTCAGAGATTGAGCAATCTTGATCACGCCCAAGGCTCTTTCTTGGTTGAGTTGCTTGCCTGTTGCTATATCAATGCCGTTCATGATCTCACCCAAGAGAATGTGAATTTGTGCATCTGCTTTAGGGGAGAGCTTGCAGTTTTGCACGATGCTGGTGATCTGTGCGTTGACGTCATTGCCTAACGCATCGTACTGTTCAGGCGTCAGCTTGCCGTGATGGGCTTCTGGCAATGCCGTTGCAACGGTGCTGCGGATATTGTTCATCGCTTGGCGTAGCGGTGCATCGGTTGCCCATTTCTTGCCAGCATTGAGTGTCAGTTTGGCGTGAGCCGCAGCGCTATGCTCGTGTTTGCTGGGTTCGCCAGCGAAGGTGCTCAAGGGCAACGTCAGGGCGATTGCCAGTAGCAAAAAATTAGGTGATGTCATGGTGTACTCCATATCAAGTTTAATTCAAGTTTAATTCAGGTTTAATCAAATTGTGTCGAGCAAAAAACGACCGACTGCCTGATTAAACGAATGGGCAGTGAACATGTTCCATTTTTTTTATTTAATGCGGATATTCCAGAAATGATTAATTTTTATTGATTTCGATGCAGTAACTCTTCTTTTGTCGCTTCATTTTCATAATGGCTAAGCAATAATGCCATCAGCATTGCGCGCTGCCGCTGGTCCAGTAACTCCCGCTCTCCCAGTAGTTGCGTGATCACGCGACGCTGTTGCGCTTCTTGCAGCGCTGCGATCTTGGCTTGTTCGGCATCGATTTTTTCGCGGTCAGGCTGGGTTAAAAAAATTTGTCTGATCAACACTTCGCGACGTCGCTCGATTTCATGCCAGTTGGCGCCAAGATCGGCGATGAAGCCTAGCTCCATCTGGTGCCAACGGCTGCGTTGTTCGCCGGTCAATTGCAATTGATCGGGTAGGCTGATCGGTTTGCCTTGTATGCTCAGTGGCACTGATGGCATTCTAAAATGCTTGTACAACACGGTTGCTGCGAAGCCGAGGTTGAGCGAAACAGAGACTGCCAACAGCCATTTCCATGTATTCCGATTCATTGTATTCCCTTTGATAGGCGACAGAGTTCAGCAGCTGCGCATAGGCCGCCAGGGGGCACTGGATCGAATACCCGCGCCACAGTAAGCGGTGATGTGCTGGCGACAGTGGCATCGGTCAGCAGCGCGCCGAGCCAGACACCGCACGCCAGCGACGCCGCAGTTGTGAGTCCGGTCGCACCCCATCCAACCCAGAAAGAGCGGGCAGGACGGCGCGGTACAGTTTCGTTACGGATTTTGTCTTGTAGTCTGGCCGCCAGATCGAACCCCAGAACAGGGGAGGGCAGGTCGCGCAGATCTTGTTTCAACCCTTTCAATGCCTCTAGCTGGTGCTGACAGATTGGGCAATTCTGCAAATGGAGTGCGAACCGATCCCGTTCCTGATCCGTCATGGATAGGTCCAGATAGAGTGATAATTTGTTATGTTTCGGACAGTGCATGACAAGTTCTCCCATCAACGTTCAATTTTTGCCAATAATGCAGTGCGTGCCCGGGCAATACGTGATTTGACCGTGCCAAGATTCAGGTCCAGAACCAGAGCAATTTCATCGTAAGTCATTTCTTCGATTTCACGCAGTAGCAAAATTTCACGCTGATCATCCGGCAGTTTTGCCAATGTGGCTTCCAATAAATGGTAGCGCTGGGCCGTCTCCATCAGCGTGTCGGGTCCCGCGATTGGATCTATCAGTACAAAATTTTCTTCCAGTTCAACGAACACGACCCGCTTTTCACGCCGCAGGCGGTCAAACGCGATATTGCGTGCAATTCGAAACAACCATGTCTTGAATAGTGCATCGGCACGCCAGCGCCCCAGGCTTTGGTAGGCCCGCAAAAAAGTATCCTGCGTCAAATCCAATGCGTTATCAGGCGAGTTCGTCAGGCGAACCAAGAATCGATAAATACGATCCTGATAACGCACAACTAATTCCGAAAACGCCTTTCCATCTCCTTTTTGGGCCAGTGTCACGCATTGATGATCATTGAGGTCGGAAAAAATTCGCATTGCATAGCTTAACGAACGAACGCTAAAAAAGTTCCAATTCCACGCTTTATAGTTTTCTATCCGCAGTCGAATTGTGGAATTGATCCTAAGTTTGTTGCAATTTTTCTGAGTGCCAAATACTTTTGTATGGACATGCACTAACTTCCACCGGCTGAACGTATGTGATGGTGGAATTTTTTCCAGTATTGGAAAAAATTAAATTACCCAATGAATGATCTATGAGTGATCCACAAACATACCATGCTCCTCCTTCATTTCTTTCAAGTGCAGGAAGGTATTTGAAAGTGCCAGCAAAAGTACCCTCGTTTTATTGGTATCTCATGGTACTGCCTGAAAATGCTTGAGACAACAAAAAACCCGCAGAGCCTAGGCACATACGGGTTTTGAGCTATTCTGATACTAGGTGATACATGTAACTGGTGCCGAGAGCCGGAATCGAACCGGCACGCCTTGCGGCGCGGGATTTTGAGTCCCGTGCGTCTACCTATTCCGCCATCTCGGCAACGCAAGCAGTTATTATGACAGCGCTGCCATAATATTGCAAGAGCAGGCCGCTGTTCGGGCTGACTCTGAACGATTATTTTTCATGGCGTCCGGAATGTTGTATCAGGATTTTGATTTTGCCGTGCGCTTGTTCTAGTGCTGATGTTGGCGTGATGAGTCCTGCAACAGCATCGTGCAGTAAGGTGCCGAGTATTTGTTCGTTGATGACTGCCCACTCGCGAATGATGGGGCGCCAGTTGGGGTTTGCGTAGGCTAGTTGTTTCGCGAGGATCTTATATTCGGGAAAAATATTTTGTAGTTCAGTATCATGCAAAGTGCTATTGCGAACGGGGATGCCCCCTTTTCTGGCCATCGCTTTGTCTTGCGCTTTGGCCGTCAATGAAGCAAGTAGTTGTAGTGCTTTGTTAGATGAGGGTGCATTTTTAGGCATGGCGATCGCGAACCCTCCAGTTTCGGAGGAATATCGATTTCCCTTAGGATGGAGTTGGTAGGCAACTTTGTCTTGTACCAGTGATTTGATGGGATCATTAATCAGGCTAAAGACATTGGTTGAGTCTAGATACATTGCGGCATTGCCTGTAATGAAGGCATTGCCCATGTCGGCGAAATTATTATTAAGAATGCCACCCCGGGTGCTGCCGTGAATGGCTTTCAGGATTTCAATTGCCTTCAGGCCAGCGGCGCTGTTGACTTTAGGTTGCCAGTTTTTATCAAATACTTCTCCGCCAAATGAGTTGAAATGTAGCAGCCAGGCATGCGTGATTTGATGGCCGCGCGCACCTCTGCTGCACAATGGAATTAACGCAGGTTCATACTGCTGGATCAACGGTAGCAGCGCGAGTAACTCCGTGTAGTTGCTCGGCGCTGCCCAGTGATATTTTTCAAAAATATCACTCCGGTAAGCTAGGATGCTGGTTTCTGTTCCAAATGGTAGTGCATATAAATGCGCACGTGGTCCATCCAGATATCCTTTTGCTCCCCCGACCTTGCCGGCCACTGTTAGATAGGCGGGGACGAAATCATTGATGTCATCAATCTTTAGCCTGCCGTTATTTTGTTCTATGTCGAGATTGCTTAACAAGTTCATCTCAACGTATTCGGTCTTCCAGGCCGCGAGCATGATGATGAGGTCGTACATACCCTGTTTTTGTTGTAATTCTTTTAGTTGGATCTTGCGCATATCGAGATAGGGAAAAACATCGATATGGATAGTGGTGCCAGTACTATTTGAAAATTGTTGGAGGTGTTTTTTGACCAGATCAAAGTAGGGTAGTGCGGGGAGCATTATTCTGAGTATCTGATCTCTGGAATTGGCCCATGCAAACGCGTTTATTGATGCTATGGCCGGGGCCAAGATAATCGTTTCGGCGGAAATCCGGAGAAGTTGACGCCGTTTATTTGAGATCATCAACTTACCCCATTCAATTGATTATGTTTATTTTTTGGTCAGATTCAACTGAGCGTGCGAGCAATTGTTGTATTGCTTCTGAGGGGAGGGCGGCAGAACGTAGCCATCCCTGATATAAATCACAGCCGATTTTACCTAAGGATACCAGTTGCTCTTCGGTTTCAACACCTTCTGCGATCACCTGCATGCCAAAATCATGTCCAAGTGTGGCAATCGCCTTGACGATCGCCATGTCTTTGTGATTTTTTGTATGTCCCTTGACAAAGCGCTGGTCGATTTTGATGCGCTGCACAGGGAAATCTCGCAAATAGGTCAGTGAAGCATAGCCAGTACCAAAATCATCAATACTGATTCCGACACCGAAAGCATGTAATTGTTCTAGTGATGCTCGGGCAACTTCAGTATCTTGCATGATCATGGTTTCTGTTACTTCGATTTCCAATCGTTGTGGTGCAATGCCTGAATCGCGTATGGTTTGAATGACAAAATTAACAAATCCTGCCTGGAAGAATTGTAAGCTGGAGACATTGATCCCTACTACAAAATCATCCGGCATCTTCCAATTAGCGATAGTGTGGCAAACATCTTTAAATACTTGATTTCCCATTGGGATAATCAATCCAGACTCTTCTGCTATTTTAATAAAATCCTTGGCTGAGACGATGCCACGGGTTGGATGATCCCAGCGTAACAGGCTTTCAACTCCGCATAAGCGATCGGTGTTCACCCGGTACTGAGGTTGGTAATAGGGAATAAAGCGCGACTCTTCTAGTGCCTTTCGTAACTCTCTCTCGAGATTGGTTTTTTTCTCTAACGATTCTGCAATATCACGGGAGAAAATGGTGAATTTATTTTTACCCTTTTCTTTACTGTGATACATGGCAATATCCGCCTGCTTCATCAGTGCGTCGGCATCAGGACTGCCATTTTCAGCAATGGAAATGCCGATACTTGTTGTGAGGTAATAGGTATGTTTTTCGATCAGCATGGGGGCACACACCAACGCTAGGATGCGGTTAGCGATCAGTCGAAGATCTACTTCTGAAGCCAACTCTTGGACTAGGATAACAAATTCGTCGCCACCCAAGCGTGCAATGAAATCGCGGCTCTTTACTGCATTGCGCAAACGTTGCCCTATTTCGGCAAGAACTTGATCTCCAATATCATGACCAACCGAATCATTGATAAATTTAAAGCGATCTAAATCCAGAAACAACAGCGCTAGTTTGCTATTTTCGTTGTGGGATTTGTTCAGTGCTTGTTCGGTTGCGAGGCGCAGACTGGCGCGGTTGGCCAGTCCTGTCAGCGCATCCTGATAAGCAAGGTGTTTAATTTTTTGCTCTGCCTGATATTTTTCCGTGACATCCATGGCAACGACGCGTAAGGCAAATTCAGTCTCTGTGCCGCTGGAGTCTACGATCAAGTTCAACCATGTAGGTGTAGCGCCAGAAATTTGTACGATTAGATGCGTATGCATTGATGTTTCACACGCAGCCTTGATGATGCTGCTAAAAATCAAGGCATCTTCAGTATCGACATGTTGCAGTATTTGCGCAAACCCAGTGACTTTTGAATCAGGTGTTAACCCAAACAGCGTTTGGATGTTGTCAGATAAGGCGCTAATCTCAAGCCGTGAATTGATTTGGAAACTGCCCATTTTTGCTAATCTTTGCGTTTCCAGCAAAGATTCTTCACTTTTATAAAGTGCACGAGTCATGTCTCTTGCAATGCGATGGGCAATTTTCCCGGTGTGGACGGTGACATAAATAAAGCCAGTGGCAAACCCCGTTAGGAGTAATCCTATCAATGCTATCAACCAAATAGTGCGTTTGTCGGCAACACTATTTGTCGCTTGTATTTCATATTCTATGGACCATTTTTTTCCGGGAACGGACAAGGGAAATGTGAAGTGAAACGATTGTGAAAAAAAATGGTTATTTTGTTTTTTTGATTGCTTCGGCATTAATGCAATCTCAAGTGACTCACCCTCCACCCCGGTTCCAGATAAAACAACACTAGATAGCTGCAAATTGGATGCGTTAAGGAAGTTGTGCAATAAAGCATCAACTGAAATGATGGTGCTGAACACGCCACTAAAAGCGATTTGTCTTTGCGTCACAGTGCGAATCGGTAAACCAGTTTCATACACTGGTATGGAAAGAATAATGTCATTTTCCTTAAGCAGCGGATGGGTATTTTTAACTAAAAAAGATAGCGCCTGGCTACTCTCCATCATGCGTTTGCTGCCAATCGGAAACCATTTTTCCAGATTTAATCCATGTACTTTTTGCAGGCTTTGCCTAGGTTCAAGATAGAGTGCAACCAGGGCATCTTGTTTTGGTATTTTGTCTTGAATATGAAAATCAGGGTAGCCGCGTACATCTACCGTAGTATCGGTTTTGACCTCATTTTCAAAGCTGCTGAAATCCTCGAACTTGACTCTCTTCGAAAATAATTTGGCTATCAGCCAAGGCTGATTTTCTATTTTTGCAAAAGAATGAAAAGCATAACGATCGAATGCGGGGGAAATATGATACAGGCTGACGAAGGACTCAAGGCGAGATACTTCGTGCTCTAACTCATTTTGTATGGAGGCGTGATGCTGGAATACACTTTCCTGTAATCGCCGTTGTACGTCTTCTTTTGATGCTTGCAGGGATAGCCAGCACAACCATGCGGTGATTGATAGGAACACTACTGCGGTGAGTACGGCAGCAGGTATCGCCTTGATGTTGAAAAAAGCGGAAACCTTCATCTGATTCATGTTACGGGTCGGGGTATCGCAGCTAAAATGATTCGTGGAAAATATTTCAGAGTTGTCAAATAATGCAGTATTGATTAAAGCAGTGAGATATCTGCGGCAAGCTAGTTAAATTTATTTTTTCGATAAAGTGAGAAAAATTCATCTTTGTCTGCTGCGCGATGACCTTCCCATATGAGTTCCCATGCGCCCGGGTAGTTTTTATCTGCAGGAAGCAGAGGTCCACTTTGAGAGTGACGACTGCTTTGTAATAATAGTACATCGCAGTTCTGGTCGGAAAAACCGGCAAATCGTACTTTGCCAAAGTAGGCAAAAGAGGCGCGCTGTGAGGGGCCGGTGTTGCTGTCGATGCAGCGATATTGGGAGCTGATTTTCTCGGCAATTTGTAATGCCACATTGGCATAGCTAATTCTTTGATTGATGAGCGGGAGCCAGAGTGTCATCAGTAACAACCAGCACAGAATAGCACCACCACTAGATAAAACGACGGCGCGCCATAATACGGAAGGCTGGCGAGAAATGCGCCAGTACACCAGGCGGAACCACGCGATGCTCACTAGCAGTGCAATGATAAAAGTGAATACATTAAATTCAGGTTGAAAGCCCGGTGCCCAGCTTAATACTTTTTTCGCTATTGATGGTGGCCATCCGGTTTGTTCTGCTATCCATCCCAGCCAAACAATGGCTGCTACACCAGTCATGACCATTAAGGCGAACCAATCCACCGCATTGATGGCACTGCGTCTCATGGTTGGCAGTCCAAATGCGGCAAGTATGGCGAGCGGAGGAAGTATCGGTAGCAATATGCCTTCTTCCGAATAATTGTTGATAAATGCGAGTAAGGTAAAACAAAGTAGAAATGTGACCGGCAGCGAGATGTGTAAAGCGCGTTCTTGTTTTCGCCATGCATAGATTGCCCACGCAGCAAATGGCCAGGCTGGCCAGGCAAACCAAATACCGTATTTAAAGAAATAGGAAATACTGGCAATTGAAGGAATAGCTATTTGACGATAGTTCCACAACATCCACGCGGGATAAGGCGAACTATCAAAAGGATGAATAAGAATAACTGAAAGTACCCAGCTGCCAGCTGCCAAAATGGCAACAGGAAGCGATATACATAATATACGAGCACATTGTTTCTGTTGCCGATAGAAGCACAGTGTAAGCAGGCTGCCGAATAGCGCAAGAGGTAACACCCAACCACGTGTCAGTACCAATAAACCTAGAATCAAACCGAGCTTGACAGCGCTTCGTTTCGTTGGCGCATCGAATAATCTTGCACTGAGATATAGTGCATAAGCAACCAGTGAGATTTGTAGTGTTTCAGCGCTGGTTTCATGACTACGTACCAATAATCCCAGGCAGCCAAGGTAAATGAGTAAGGCTCCGTCTGCCAGGGTTCGGCCAAAATCTTTTGGTTCTGGTTGTCCGCCAAATGCTAGTTTGAGAGGTTGCGCCTCTGGTCTGCGACCGAGTAGAAAAGTCGTATACCAGACAGATACCGCGCCCAGCATAAAAAATATTCCAGTTGATATTCGTGCCGCCATCGGATCGCCGAATAACCAGCCAAATAAGTTGATGCAGATCGCACCCAGCCAAAATGTCAGAGGGCCTTCTTCTGGCATTGGCATGCCAACAATGTGAGGCCACAACCAGTCGTGCAAGCCGCCGTGTGCCATTGTCCACATGATGCCAAAACTGGCGGCATCATCCCCTTTCCAGGGGTCGCGCGCTATTAATCCAGGTAAAATGTACAGTAGGCACAAGGCAAAAATAGCCCAGCGCGGGAGTGCATTAGTCGCAGCAGCAGGAAGTCGGACAGGCTTCATATTTCTTGGCGGGATAAACTAATACTAATAAAATTAAAAAAAGGCAGCCCAGGCTGCCTTTTTTATTGACACAGCAAATACAAGATTGCTTATTCAACAATCGCTGTTTTCGAACCAACGGTGCCGAATTTTTTACGGAATTTGTCAACGCGGCCAGCGGTATCAACAATTTTGTGCTTACCAGTGTAGAAAGGATGAGATTCAGCAGAAACCTCAATCTTTACCAGTGGATATTCTTTACCTTCAAATTCCATTTTGTCACGTGTATTGATCGTAGAACGTGTTACAAATTTGAAATCGTTGGATACATCGTGGAACAAAACTTCACGATAATTTGGGTGTATGCCGTCTCTCATGCTTGCCTCTAAAAAAGATCGGTAGCCAATACGCACTTCGTCGGTCGCCTTGCTTCTTGACCCGATTGTGTATCACTTGCCTAGGTTAAAATTTGGTGTTGGCTTGATGCCAAGCCGCGGATTATACAATGGAAAGTACCATTTGATCCATGACTACTTATGTTAAGCAAACAATTCCAGTGTTTTTTTGGGGGGAGGGGGAGCATGGATTTTGTCAGTCGTTCAATATGATATTCCATGGCACAGAGTGTCTGCTCGCGCATGCTATCAATAGCATTGATTAAAAACATACTGCGCTGGTACTTGAAACCGTAAAATTTTAGAATCTTTGAAAGATTAATTAATTTCAACATGGAAAAGAAATGACAACTTTGCATTTGGGAATGAGCACAGTTTTACATATAGTTGAAGTGACCGGGATTATCGCTTTTGCCAGTTCCGGCGTTATAGAGGCGCGTCAAAAAGAGATGGATATGGTGGGGGTATTTACTGTCGCGTTCATTACTGCATTTGGTGGTGGAACTTTAAGGGATTTATTATTAGATCGTCGCCCGCTGTTTTGGGTCGAGCATCAGGAATATCCCATATTAATATTTTTGATGGCGTTGATTTCGATTCCTTTTTTACGTCATCTACGCCATGCGGTGGCTGAAAAGGCCATTATTTACGCCGATGCCTTGGGTTTGGGTCTATTCAGCGTGACAGGGGCGTCACTGGCGGCGGAGGCACAGATGCCCCTGTTTGTTTGCGTGATGATGGGCGTGATCACTGGCATTTTTGGTGGGGTGTTACGAGATGTGATCTGTAACGAAATTCCATTGGTATTCAGGCGAGGGCAGCTGTATGCCACTTGTTCATTTGTCGGATGCTGGCTTTATCTGCTCATAGAAAAAGCAGGCGTTACCCAATCGGTGTCCTTGTTGATGGGTATTTCGGTGACATTTTTGCTGCGCGCACTCGCGGTGCGCTTTCATTGGACCTTACCGGGATAATGCTTGGCCTGCTGAGGGCTTGCCAGTTACTTTTTGAGTGGTGGTCGCGCCAGTAGTCCTGCCAGAAACATGTCGATCATGTCTTCGGCATGTGTTTCCAGATGGTAGCCTTTGGTGTCGATCAGCCATTCATGAATCAAGCCGATCAAATAAGAATGAATGGCTCGCATGGCGATCCAGGTGTCGGTGGCTGTGGGCAGTTTTCCTTGTGCTACGGCTTCCTGTAGGATCGCCTCCATGCGCGATAGGCATTCGCTGCGCTTCTCTTGTTCTAGCGCAAAAAAAGCCATCTCGTCGGTTTTTTCACAGCGGTGAAAAATGATATCAAATACTTTTCTTTGGCGCTGATCGCAGGCTACCTGTTTGAGCAAGTGCACGCTCATCTGGCGCAGGGCGGCTATCGGGTCTTTATCTGGTGTGCAAGCGATCTCATTGAGTAAGGCATCCATCGGTAAAAAAGCCCGGTCGCACATGGCTTGAAACAACGCCGTTTTATCTTTGAAGTGCCAATAAATCGCGCCGCGCGTCATGCCTGCTGCAGTCGCAACATCATTGAGTGTAGTTCTGGTGACACCTTTTTCGCTGAACACCTGTTCGGCTGCGTCTAGCAGGGCGATGTAGGTTTCCTGGGCATCTTCCTTGGTTTTTCTGGCCATTTTTCATTTCCTTCGTGCGCGTCTTTGGTCTGATACTCAACGCGCTGACTGATTATCGGCAAACTTGATGTGATCTGGTTTTGCCTGGGTGATATGACTGCAAGGCGCGAGAAGTGGCGCGGTTATTTTTGTGTCTCAAAATGAGCATGCTCCACGACGCATATTCTATGCGCCTTTCCAGCCTATCTGCCCTGAAAGCCGCATGGAATATGCGTGAGCGGCCTGCCAGATTTTAACTTGTGATTGACGCATAGGTATGCTTCCTCTCCATTATTTCAACTGAACCTTCATCAGCATGCATCGCTAGTTTTTCTTGAGTGCGTACCTGAATAACAAGAATGCGTAAATTTGCGTATTATTCTGATTTTAATGTGAAGCAGGTTTATTAACGAATGAAAATTTATTTACAAATGTTTGCATGCGTCCTTTACAAACATTCGTGAATGTATATAATAGCATGTCATCCGCGTTCTGCACCAATAGAGAAGAAAGAATATCTTATGCGCTCTCCTAGCCATGTTTCATTGCAATCCATTAAGCTCCCATCCGCCTTGCCTCGAAGCGCCACACATTTGATGGTAATTGCTCTGCCTATACTGATGTTGGCCGCCTGTGGCAAACAAGATGGTGCCGCTAACGTTGCGCCTGGTAATATGCCGCCGCCGGAAGTCAGTGTGGTCACGGTACAGGCGCGAAATCTGGCGATGGATTTTGAATATGTAGGCCAAACTGCCGGATCGAGCGAAACGGAGGTCAGGGCGCGTATTTCCGGCATTCTGGAACGCCGCTTGTATGAGGAGGGTTCAAGGGTTAAGGCTGGCACAGTCTTGTTTCAGATTGATCCGGGCACCTACCAAATTCAATTGGCATCGGCCGAAGCTGCGGCTGGCGTGAGCGAAGCAAAACTCAATCAAGCAAAACGTGAATTCGCACGATTGGCACCTCTCGTGGCAGAAAAAGCGATTAGTCAAAAAGAATTTGATGACGCCAAATCTAGTGTGGAAAGCGCCGAAGCCAGCTACAAACAAGTGCGTGCCCAAGTCAATGAAGCCAAGCTGAATCTTGGTTACACCAAAGTGATTGCACCGATCTCCGGTGTCACGGGTATTGCCAGTAAATCGAATGGTAGCCTGGTGACGCCGACAGACAGTTTGCTCACGACGATCGTGCAAACTGATCCGGTGTATGTCAATTTCAGCGTACCTGAAGCGGATTTTCTGAAAATCAGTAAAGAGCTTGGCAGTGGCAAGATCGCCATGCAGGGGAAGCGTTCCAATAATGGCAGTCTGGCTTTTGAGGTCAAGCTTAAACTCGCCGATGGCAGTGTTTTCCCGACCAATGGCAAGATGAATTTTGTCAGTGAGAGAGTCAATCCGGCAACGGGCGGTTTTGATGCGCGCGCCCAGATCCCGAATGCTGACGGATCTTTGCGGCCTGGGCAGTTTGTTCGCGTGATGTTAACTGGTGCCACCCGCACCGCCGCGATGGCGGTGCCACAGCGTGCCGTGATTGATGGCCCAATGGGAAAGATGGTGTTTACCGTGTCGCCTGACAACAAGCTGGCCCCAAGACCGGTGGAGCTGGACGGCTGGTCCAACGGCGAATGGATAGTCACTAAAGGTTTGCAGGGCGGTGATCGGGTCTTGGTGGACGGCTTCATCAAGGCACATAACCCGGGGATGACGGTGACGCCCGTTGCGCTGGCGGCCAAAACCGCTGCCGCAGCAGCCGGATCGGCGGCAACCGCTGTCCCTGCTGTCGTGACCAACAAGCCTGCGGCCGAAGCTGCCAGTACAAAAGCGGCGCAATAAGCTGAACCACTCGCTCCAGCTACAAGGAATTAAACATGTTCTCTAAATTTTTTATTAACAGGCCGATTTTTGCGACGGTACTGTCGCTGATTATTGTGCTTGCCGGTCTGGCCGCTTTGCGTGTCCTGCCGATTTCGCGCTATCCGGAGATTTCTCCGCCGGTCGTCAACGTTACCGCAGTATATCCAGGCGCTTCGGCTGAAGTCGTCGAACGTACCGTTGCGGCACCGATTGAAGAGCAAATCAACGGCGTCGAACACATGCTGTATATGGATTCGGTCTCGTCGGCTGACGGCCGGGTATCGATCAACGTCACTTTTGAAGTCGGCACGAATCTCGATATTGCTGCCGTCAACGTCAATAACCGTGTACGTCAGGCCGATGCCAAGTTGCCGCAAGAGGTGCGGCGCCAGGGGGTGACTGTCTCGAAGAGCTCAGCCAATTTCTTGGTGGTCGCTGCGCTGTATTCACCCGACAATCGCTATGACGCCCTTTATCTATCTAACTATGCTACCCAAAATGTACTGGACGCCTTAAAACGTGTACCAGGCACCACGAATGTTCAAATTTTCGGTGCCAAGGATTATGCGATGCGGATCTGGATGCGCCCTGATAGGATGGCCCAATTAGGCGTGACGGTGGGCGATATTTCTACCGCAATTACCGAGCAAAATGCACAGTACGCCGCGGGCAAGGTCGGCGCACCGCCGAATAATACCGAAGAGCTGACCATGACAGTGACCGCCAAAGGGCGCTTGCTGGAGCCCTCAGAGTTTGCCAATATCATCGTTAAAAGCGCCAAGGGCGGCGCTACCGTACGCATTAGCGATGTTGCCAGGGTGGAGCTGGGTTCAAAAGATTACAACTTGTATGGCCGCGTGAATGGCCATCCTTCAGCCAATATTGGTGTCTTTCTACAGACCGGTGCGAACGCGCTGGATACGCGCAAAGCGGTAGAAAAAACTCTCCAGGATTTGAAAGCCAAATTCCCAGAAGGGATGGAATACACCACGCCTTACGATACCACTCCTTTTGTTACGGAATCGATTGCCGAAGTGTTAAAAACTTTGGGTGAAGCGATGGTTCTGGTGTTCATCGTGGTTTACTTATTTTTACAAAGCTGGCGCGCTACCATTATCCCAACTCTGGCAGTGCCGGTGTCCTTGATCGGCACTATGGCCGGTTTGCATTTGCTCGGTTACAGCATCAATACCTTGACCTTATTCGGCATGGTGCTGGCGATTGGTATCGTGGTCGATGATGCGATCGTGGTCTTGGAAAACGTTGAGCGCTTGATCAATGAAGAAGGCATGACACCCAAAGATGCGGCGATAGAGGCGATGCATGAAGTTACCGGCCCGGTGATTGCAATCGTGCTGGTATTGGTTGCTGCCTTTGGCCCGATTGCTTTCCTCGGTGGTTTGGCGGGTGAATTGTATCGTCAATTTTCCGTCACGATTTCGATTGCGGTCGTCTTGTCAGGTTTGGTTGCCTTGACCCTGACACCGGCATTGTGCGCTCTCTTGCTCAAGCCCGGCGCAGAAAATCATCATCCGTTTTTTCTCTGGTTTAACGGCGCTTTCCTGCGATTGACTAAGCACTATACCAATGGCGTCACCTTCTTCCTCAAGCGCGCGGTACTGGGCATTGCCCTGTTCGGTGGCATGGTATTGATAACGGGTTTGCTCTGGAAAACCGTACCTGGTGGCTTGGTGCCGGATGAGGATCAGGGTTATTTTATCGGTGCCGCGATCATGCCCGATGGCGCATCGCTGGATCGCACGGATGCGATGGTGCGTCAAGTTGAAGAGGTCATGAAAACCAACAAAAATATCGACACCACATTTGCACTGGTCGGACTAGATTTTCTTGGCGGCGGTGGTTTGAAGTCTTCTGCGGCAACCATGTTCTTCCCGCTCAAGCCGTGGGCGGAGCGGGATCAGTCGGCCAAGCAAATGGTGGGCGAAAGTTATATGAAAACGGGCCGTATCAAGGAGGGTTTGCCCTTGTTCTTTAGCCCGCCAGCGATCCAGGGGTTGGGTCAGACCGGTGGCTTTGAATTCTATCTGCAAAACATGGGCGAAGGTGGCGTTAAGCGTCTTGCCGAGTTGTTGCCGCTATTGATTGCAGAGGCGAATAAGCAACCTGAGCTAGCTGGTGTCAAGACCTTGTGGCAAGCCAATTCACCACAGTTATACGTAGATGTGGATAATGAAAAAGCGCGCTCTATGGGAGTTTCCCTGTCCGATATCTACAATACGCTAGCGGCTACCATGGGTAGTTATTACGTCAATGATTTTAATAAAAACGGACGTACTTATACGGTGCAATTGCAGGCAGAAGGTCAATACCGTGCTAAACCAGATGATATCGGTAGCATGTATGTGCGTTCATCCAGTGGGCAAATGATACCGGTGCGTGCCTTTACCACAGTACGTTTTATCTCTGGCCCAGATTCTGTGCAGCGCTTCAACGCTTTGCCGTCGATTAAATTATTGGGCGATGCCAAACCTGGTTTTAGCTCCGGTCAGGCCATCGCGGCGATGGAGCGCGCGGCGAAAACTATCCTGCCTGCTGATGTGGTGTACGACTGGGGAGGGGCCTCGTTCCAGGAAAAACGTAGCAGTAATGCTGCTGGCTTGGCTCTGGGTGCTGGCGTATTGATGATTTTCCTGATCTTGGCAGCGCAGTACGAAAAATGGTCATTGCCGTTCTCAGTGTTACTGGCAATGCCTTTTGGTATATTTGGTGCTTTGCTGGCGGTGTATTTGCGTCACTTCAATAACGATGTGTATTTTCAGATCGGTCTGGTCACCTTATTGGGCTTATCAGCGAAAAATGCAATTTTGATTGTCGAATTCGCAGTGATGAAAGTGCATGAAGGTTATGCCCCTGTCGCTGCAGTGCTGGAGGCAGCACGTCTGCGTTTCAGGCCTATTTTGATGACTTCATTGGCCTTTATCCTAGGTGTGGTGCCACTCGCATTCTCACACGGTGCAGGCGCTGCGGCACGGCAGTCGCTTGGTACTGGTGTGCTGGGTGGTATGTTGGCGGCAACCTTCCTGGCGATTTTCTTTGTGCCCTTGTTTTTTAAGTTGATCAATGACAGGCGCCTGAAAACTACGGAGCAGGATTTCGATCATCCCGTTCACATATTGCACAACGCACCGGTTACGGTTGTGAAGGAATAAATTATGTTTAGATCAAAATTTGTATTAACCGCCATTGCTGCAAGTTTGTTGTTGGCGGGTTGTAGTTCGGTCGGGCCGGATTATCAACGTCCTGGACTGGAAACACCAACGACTTTGGGTACTATCTCGGCGCAAAGCAAAATTGCAACGAGAGTAGACTTATTGTCGTGGTGGAAAAGTTTTCAAGATCCTGCGCTGAACAGCTTGCTGGATGAAGCTGACGCAAACAATCAAGACCTGATATTGGCAGCAGCGCGTATTGAAGAGGCGCGGGCGACGGCGACAGGAGCGCATTCCAGTCGTTTTCCTGTGGTCGATGCCACGCTAGGTGGCGCTAAAACGCGGACCAGTGAAAATGCAGGCAAGCTGGGCGCGGGGGCGAACCCGATAGGCAAAGATTTTCAACTAGGTTTGAATGCGTCTTATGAAGTCGACTTTTGGGGGAAACTGGCACGCGCCGATGAAGCAGCAAGAGCGCGCTTGTTAGCGCAAGAGGCAAATCGCGGTTTGGTGAAAAGTAGTTTGTATTCGACTCTGGCACAAAATTATTTTGCCTTGCGTGCTTATGATGCCCAGCTCGCTTTAGCCGATTCTGCGTTATTGACTAGACAGGAAAATCTGCGTTTGCAGCAAAAGCGTTTTTCTGCCGGGTCGGTTGGTGAACTCGATTTACACGTTGCCGATTCAGAAACTGCTGCTGCTGAGATCAGCGTTGCGCAAGCCAGGCAAGCGCTGTCCAACATAGAATCAGCAATGGCCGTCTTGCTGGGGCGCTCGCCCAGCGCTATTGTCACCCCAGTTGTAGTGCGTGGTAACAGCATTGACACCTTGTATCAACAATTAAGCCTGCCGATGGATTTGCCATCAGATTTACTGAATCGACGCCCTGATATTATCTCTGCCGAGCAAGCACTTGTGGCAGCGAATGCCGATGTCGGCCAAGCCAAGGCACTGTATTTTCCTAGCGTAAAATTAACCACAGGAATCGGTTACGAATCCCGTGTGTTTCAGGATTTACTCAATCCAGCTTCCTTACTATGGAATATGGGGGCAAGTTTAGTACAACCGGTGTTCCGCGCTGGCGCTATTGGCGCAGTTGTCTCTGGTGCAGAAGCACGCAAGAATCAAGCACTGGCGCAATATGTACAAACAGTACAGGGCGCTTTTCGTGATGTGCATGACGCCATGAACAATACGAAGGCAAACGAGCAGATTTTTCAGGCAAGTAATCGTCGCGTAATCGCCCTGAAAGATTCCTTGCGTCTGGCTGATTTGCGTTACCGAAATGGCTATAGCAGTTATCTCGAAGTGCTCAGTGCACAGCGTGATTTATTGCAAGCAGAGTCTGGCTTGATCGATACCAAGCGCGCGCATTTATCTGCGGTGGTGAGTATTTATAAGGCGCTGGGTGGCGGGTGGGATAATCCATCGAGTTTGGCCGTGAAATAAGTATTGCGATTGTTTAGTGTGCAATAAAAAAGGCTGGTACCATTTTTGGGTACCAGCCTTTTTTATTGCCGAAAGTAAATTGCTTCAAATTTTCAGCTTAACCACCACGACGCATCATTTCAAAAAATTCTGCATTGTTTTTGGTTGCTTTCATCTTGTCGAGAATGAACTCCATCGCTTCGATTTCATCCATGCTATACAGCAGCTTGCGCAAGATCCAGATTTTTTGCAGCTGATCAGGCTTGATCAGTAATTCTTCGCGGCGGGTGCCAGATTTATTCAAGTTAATTGCTGGGTAGACCCGTTTCTCGGCCAAACGGCGCTCAAGATGGACTTCCATGTTGCCGGTACCCTTGAATTCTTCAAAAATTACATCATCCATGCGGCTACCGGTTTCGATCAGTGCCGTTGCAATAATGGTTAATGAACCGCCTTCTTCAATGTTGCGGGCGGCACCGAAGAAGCGTTTAGGTCGTTGCAATGCGTTGGCATCAACACCACCAGTTAATACCTTCCCTGAAGCAGGGATGACGGTGTTATAAGCGCGCGCCAGACGTGTGATCGAGTCAAGCAGAATGACCACGTCTTTTTTCATCTCAACCAAACGCTTGGCTTTTTCCAAAACCATTTCGGCTACCTGAACGTGGCGGGTTGCTGGCTCATCAAAGGTCGATGCAACAACTTCGCCGCGTACCGAACGCTGCATTTCGGTCACTTCTTCCGGACGCTCATCAATCAATAAGACGATCAGCGTGATGTCGGGATGGTTCGCTGTAATGGCGTGTGCAATATGTTGCAGAATGACTGATTTACCCGATTTTGGTGACGCCACCAATAAACCGCGTTGACCTTTGCCGATAGGGGCGATTAAATCAATGATACGACCAGTGATGTTCTCTTGGCCATTCATCTCGCGCTCTAGACGCAAAGGCTCGTTTGGATGCAGCGGCGTTAGATTTTCAAACAGAATGCGGTGTTTTGATGCTTCTGGCGACTCGCCGTTAACTTTGTCGACTTTGACCAGCGCAAAGTAACGTTCCCCATCTTTTGGTGTGCGCACTTCACCTTCAATCGAGTCACCCGTGTGTAGATTAAATCGACGGATTTGCGAAGGAGAAATATAAATATCGTCAGTTGATGCCATGTAACTAGCATCCGGCGAGCGCAAAAAGCCAAAGCCATCAGGCAATACTTCAAGTGCGCCATCGCCAAAAATCTGTTCGCCAGATTTGGCACGTTTTTTAAGGATAGCGAACATGAGTTCTTGTTTGCGCATCCGTGCGGCGTTGTCTATATCTAAGCCTACAGCCATTTCTAGCAAGGCTGAGACGTGTAACGCCTTTAATTCTGATAAGTGCATGGTGAGTGTCCCGAGATGGGATATGTAGGTGGGGGAGTGAGCAGAAGTGAACTACAGGATGGTATTTTTGATTGTCTCTAGCCTATTTACTAGAGCAATTTTTTTAAAAAGGTATCTTCGTTTTTTATATTTGTGTTGCATATTAAGTGACGCATAAGCGCCACTTAATATTTATAATTACATCTTACCTTAAATATTACTATCAATAAAGGATGTTAGTTGACCTTTTGATAGAGCGCCTACTTTTTGCGCTGCGGCAACACCATTTTTAAATAGTATCAATGTCGGAATGCCACGGATACCAAATTTGGCAGGTACCGCCTGGTTGGCGTCGACATCCATCTTTGCAATAATGAATTTTCCTTCGCCCTCTTTGGCGACTTCTTCCAGAATTGGGGCGATCATCTTGCATGGACCACACCATTCAGCCCAGAAGTCGACCAGGACAGGTTTTTCGGATTTTAAAACGTCAGCTTCAAAAGAAGCATCGCTTACGTATATGATATTTTCGCTCATGGAGTACTCATTGAGAGGGGAATTTAAGGGTAGCCACGCCACAAGAATGTTTGACTGAGGTTTTCAGACTGCATTCAACGCTTTCGATCTAGTAGTTTTTTAAATTTACTACTAAGAAACTTGATCAGAAGACGATTTGTGCCAATTCAATGGTATTGAATGAAGCAACTTGAGAATGGGTAATATCAAGTGACAAACTATTCGCAAATAATAACCTATTTTTGAAAATGTTTGGAATCACTATGCATTCGTATTTTTTAAAATGATAAAAGATACAAATTCATTTTGAAAATATTCGTATCGATAGCGATTTATGTTGTCGATAACCAGTGTCTGACTTGAGATTTAAAATCTTCATGCAGCGCTTTAGGTGTGCCGCCTTTTGTAATAATATGTCCATAGAAATTTATGACAGTCCGGAGTAAGCCTCAACTGATAGAAATGTTGTAATTGAAAATTTACATTTATAATACAAAATATCGCATCGATTATGTAGTGTTCATGCGACGACTATGCGATAGTCGAATGATAAATTGAATTCCGGATATTGCTCCGCCCGTGATGCTGCCAATATAAGTTGCTAAGATGATTTCTGAATTTGAATTACTTGCTGATAAAGTTGAACGCTTGACTGAATTAGCACATGCCTTACGTCTTGAAAATGCGCAATTGCGCCGTGATGCCGCCGCACTTGTTAATGAAAATAATGATATGCATCGTCGTATGTCGGATGCACACGAGCGTGTCGCTGCATTGCTAGCCCAATTACCCAGTGAAGATGATATAGATAAGGATGCAGCATGAAGGACAACAACATGATTCAACTTGATGTCAATATTCTGGGGCAGTCTTATAAGCTTGCATGCAAAGAAGGGGAGGATAAGGCGCTACTGGACGCTGTGACATATCTGAACGATAAAATGTGCAGCATCCGTGATCTCGCTAAAATTAAAGGGACTGATCGTATTGCAGTAATGGCTGCTTTGAGTTTGACGACAGAATTGCTGGCGATTAAATCCCCTGAGGGACCATTGTCAGGATTGACGATGGCCGAGGTGAAGCAAAAAATCCAGGGCATGCATGAGAAACTGGATCAGGCCTTAACTCCGCAAGAAAATCTATTTTAATCAGATTCCTTATTACTTAATTTAATTAAGAAAAGTGGTGTGAGAAATGGCCGTTGGGAGTACACTTTAATTCCCTACCGTGTTCGCCAGTGCCATATATTCCTTGAACCATTTATGTGCACAGGCTGCGGGAATTGTTTGACAGGTGTGAGCGTCGCTAGTTCGATGAACCCGAAGTTGAACGGACTGTGGCCAACTTGAACCTTTTGGTTCAGGATGCCGGCATAGCGGCATTGGTGGGGACTTATTTAGAAGTACTTACAACCTAGTTGTAAGTACTTTTTTCATTTCTGCTCGAGTTCACTATTTGCAAGCTCTTGCATTCAATTTTTATTCTGATTATGTCCTATTGGTTAATGAAATCCGAGCCGGATGAGCTCAGCATTGACGCCGCGTTGGCGACGCAGACTATTGCTTGGTTTGGTGTGCGCAATTATCAAGCGCGTAATTTCATGCGCGATACGATGCGGGTTGGCGATGGTGTCTTGTTTTACCATTCCAGTTGTGCCGAACCTGGCATTGCGGGTATTGCGGAGGTCGCGAGTGTCGCGTATCCGGACGACACGCAATTTGAATCGGCTAGTAAATATTTTGATCCTAAGGCGACACCTGAAAATCCACGTTGGTTTCAGGTGGATATTCACGCCGCATGCAAGACGCGTTTGCTTGGATTGCCAGAGATGCGCACTTGTGAGGCTTTGTCGGATATGCTGGTATTGAAAAAAGGCAGCCGCCTGTCGATCACCCCGGTAACGGCAAATGAATGGGCGACGATAATGGGCCTGTTGGGCAAATAAGTCGTTTATTGATTTTCAAACTGTTGTCGCAACAGATTTTTTTGCACTTTACCCATCGCATTGCGCGGCAATTTATCGACGATGAAAACTTGCTTTGGTACTTTGAAGTTCGCAATCATATTTTTTAGCCGGGTAATTATGGTGTGCTCTGACAGTACAGCTGCCGCACGCAAAACAAGAACGGCGGTCACGGCTTCACCAAATTCGGCGTGCGGCAAACCTATTACCGCCGACTCCACTACTTCTGGCATCTCATCAATGACCGATTCAATTTCTCTCGGGTAGACATTGTAGCCACCCGAAATAATTAAATCCTTACTGCGCCCAACGATACTCAGGTAGCCCTTGCTATCAAATTTCCCCACGTCGCCGGTGCGAAAAAAACCATCATCTGTAAATTCTTCAGCCGTTTTTTCTGGCATGCGCCAGTAGCCCTTAAATACGTTGGCGCCCCGGACTTGAATGTCACCAATTTCATCTGTTTTACAGACGGACTGATCGGATTTTACTACGCGCACGGTCACGCCTGCTAAGGGGAAGCCTACCGTGCCGCCGATGCGTGCAGCGTCATACGGATTTGACACTAGCATGGTGGTTTCGCTCATGCCATAGCGCTCCAGTATGGTGTGGCCGGCGCGTTGTGCGAATTCATTAAAGGTATCCAGTAGTAGCGGAGCTGATCCAGAGATAAATAGACGCATATTTCTACAGGCGTCGCGCCCGAAACCCGCTTCTTGCATCAGGCGTACGTAATACGTCGGCACGCCCATAAATACGGTGGTGTCGGGCAAATAATGTAATACTTGTGCCGCGTTAAATTTTGCCAGGAAGATCATCTTGCTGCCACTGAGCAATGCCGCATGTGAGGCAACGAATAGGCCGTGAACGTGGAATAGGGGCAATGTATGCAGCAAAACATCATCCTTGCTCCACGCCCAGGCTTGTTGTAAGATTTTCGCGTTCGAGGCCAGATTATCATGCGTGAGCATGGCACCTTTACTGCATCCGGTGGTGCCTGAGGTGTAAAGTATCGCTGCCAGATCATCTGGCTTACTTTGCACGGTCTCAAATTGATCAGAAAAAGAAAAGGCGCACTGCAATAAACTGCCGGTGTTGGCGTCTAGTTCCGGCGCATCTAATGTGAACACATGATGGGTGCCAGCCTTCAATGCCAGTTGCGAAACCCAGCCAAAATTTATCGGCGAGCAAATCACGACTTCTGGCTCAGCATCCTGTAAGAAATAATCGACTTCGGCATGACGGTAGGCCGTGTTTAACGGCAGATACACATAGCCAGTGCGTAAGCTTGCCAAGTAGAGTATTAATGCTTCCGGCGATTTTTCTACCTGCACGGCGATTCTTGCGCCTGGCTGGAGATCAAGGCTAGCCAGTAAATTCGATAATTTGGCACTGGCGCGTTCAACAACATCCCAGCTGTAGTAGCGGCCATCTTGCGTTTCCATGCAGCAGCGTGATCGGTCTGCAGGGAAGTGCGAGGCGAACAGTGCGTACAGATTGGCGTTGGCTGGCATCATCGTCGATTCATTTTCCGGTAAATTGTGGGACGCGTTTATCAAGGAAGCTGGCAACGCCTTCTTGGTAATCCGTGCTCTCAAGAAAAGCAAAGGCATTTTTTAGTTCTTGTTCATCCAGTGCTGCGGTGGAATTGATCAAACGCCCGACCATTTTTTTATTCATGCGGGCGGCTAAGGGCGCACCGCGGACTATGCGACTGGCGCTTGCCAGCGCTTCCGCGGATACATCGTCGGCGAGTCTGTGTATCAGTCCCTTTTCCTTCGCTTCTGCCGCGTCGAATACCCGACCTTCAAGGAGTATTTCCAAGGCGACGGCTTTGCCAGTTAATTCGAGCAGGCCTTGCAACTCTCCCGGCGCGAGCGGAAAGCCCAGGCGATTGACCGGAATGCCAAAACGGGCAGTAGGAGCGGCAATTCGAATATCGCAGGCGCAGGCGATCTCCAGTCCGCCGCCGACGCAGACGCCTTCAATCGCGGCTATGACCGGATGGATGCACTGTGTGATAGCCTCCAGCGTCAGGGCAATGGTATGCAGGTGGTAGTGCATGCCAGAACTGAGTGTATTGCGTACGGTGGCAAATTCTTCAATGTCAGCACCGGCGGCAAAGTTGCCATCTGCACCGCTGAGTAAAATGCAGCGTAAATCCTCGTTGTGAGATAGGGTCTCAAATTGCTGGCGCAAATCAGTCCACATAGCCACGTCCAGCGCATTGAGCTTGGCTGGATTTGACAAGGTGACAAAGGCAAGTGGTCCCTTGATCTCACAGCGGATTTTTGACATGGCGACTTACTTTCTCGATTTCATTTTTTTATCTGGCCGATTTTCTGTTACTGTTTTCACGGTTTTTGTATAGGAAAAAAACAGTAACAATGCACCACCAAAAATCATCGGCAAAGAATACATTTGTCCCGCAGAAATTGTCACGCCAGCCAGGCTGACTTCGAAGTCGGGGGTGCGAAAAAACTCGGTAAAAAATCGCGCGCAACCATAGAGCATGACAAACATCGAGCCAACTGCCAGAGGAGGGCGTGCCTTGCGGGCGTATAACCACAAGATGATGAACAGCAAAACGCCATCGACTAAAGCTTGATAAATCGGTGAGGGATGAACGGGATGATCAATGCCAGGCCAGATCATCGCCCAGGGGAGGTCGGCAGATGCAATCCGGCCAGGCAATTCGTGGTTGATAAAATTGCCGATGCGGCCAGCCGCATAACCCAGTGGCACCAGCGGCGCAATAAAATCATAGACCTCGGCCAGATTGCGCTTTGCTTTACGCGCCCACAAAAACATCGCAATCATTACCCCGATAAGACCGCCGTGGAAAGACATGCCTCCCTTCCAGACCGCAAAAATTTCTAGCGGGTGATCGATAAAGTAAGCGAGTTCATAGAACACTACCTGACCAAGACGCCCGCCAATGATGACGCCCAATACACCATAAAACAACATGTCATCCAGGTGTTCTTTCGTCCATCCTAAGGCGCTGATATGTGGTTGACGTAAGCGGATGCGACCCAAAGCAAGAAATTGCATAAAGGCGACCAGGTACATCAAGCCATACCAGTGTATGGATAAAAAACCGATTTTAATAGCAACCGGATCAGGATTGGGGTGGATGAGCATCAGACGATCTTTCTTAATTTTTTAGTAAAGCTAAAAATGTTTTCAGTACCGGTGAGGTATTTTTTTTAAGCCACGCGACGCCTATTTCTACCGTGGTAGTCAGTTCTGGCAGGGCTTGATAGACCACGCCAGGACGCTTTAAGTTCGACACGGATTGTGGCACAAGTGCGATGCCCATGCCAGCCGAGACCAGTCCTATAATCGTTTGCATTTGTATCGCTTCCTGACTAATGGCGGGAGTAAGCCCGACCTCCCGGAAGCATCCCAGAATCGTATCGTGAAAAGCGGGCGCAATTTTGCGCGGAAAGATAATGAGTGGTAAATCTTTATAGGTTTGCAGCGAGGCAGGGTTTTTACGCTTAGCGTAGGCTTCGGGAAGCGCCAATATCAGCGGTTCGGACAAGACTTTTTGATAGGATAGCAACTGCGAAAATCTGTCGGGGATGGGGGGGATCAAGAGACCTGCATCAATTTCTGATTTTTCTAATAAATCCAATTGCACATCACTGGTTGCCTCGTGCAATTCTATGTGTATCTCAGGATGCTGAAGCCGGAACTTGCGCAGGTGCGGAGGCAAGATGCTGTAATCGGCGATTGATACAAATGCCAGTGATAAGTGGCCACTCTCGCCTGAGGCAGCGCGCTGCACCAGTTGCGGTAAATCCTGTGCTTGTTGGAGTAATTTTTTTGCTTCTGGGATAAGTGCCAGTCCGGCAGCGGTTAATACAATACTGCGGGTAGTACGGGTAAATAAACTAGCCCCCAGCTTAGTTTCCAACACCTGTATCGCTTGCGATAAAGGTGGTTGTGTCATGTGTAGTTTGGCGGCCGCACGACCAAAATGCATCTCTTCTGCGACGGCGAGAAAATACCGAAGTTGGCGCAGCTCTATGCTCATCTTTAATTTTTGAAATATGAATTAGCTTAATGAATTGAAAATCGACTATTAATAGATAATTTTGTTCTAATTCATTGATCAATTCAGGTAAAAAAGAAGAACTAATGCTAAATCTGAATGTGGTGAGTTATCTGAATTGTCGGCATTGACTATCAGAGTATCGTGAACGGTCAAAGCGCTTACTTTTTCTTTTCAAATGAACGTTTGAGCCGATCTTTTTTCATTTTTTCGAAGTAAGCTTGATCTTTACGCTTGTCTAACCCCAACATGCGTTCAAGAAACTCAAACCACAAGAATGCGAAGGCTGCTAAGCCAATGATCCACCACCATGATAATCCATTGAGAAACCCAACTTCCAAGTATTTTAACAGGGTAAGTAAAGCGATTATAATGATGAGTGGCATGTTAGTTTCCTTTGGGTAAATGATAGAAGTAATTTCCCTCAAGGTCAACCGTTGGTAGACGGAGAACGTTTTCCTTTCAATGGTAGGAAAGACGGTAAAATCAGTTGGCTTATTTTAACTTGGAGAAAACAATGAAATATTTTTTATTAGTAGGTGCAACTTTGGCAGCATTGGTGTCTGGTTCTGCGATGGCAAATGCAGATCTGGCAAAAACAAAAAACTGCATGGCATGTCACTCAGTTGACAATAAGGTTGTTGGCCCAGCGTATAAAGAGGTTGCTAAGAAGTATGCAGGAGATAAAACAGCTGAAGATAAATTGGTTAAAAAAGTGATGAAAGGCGGTAGTGGTGCCTGGGGTGCGATTCCTATGCCAGCTAATCCACAAGTAACAGAAGCAGAAGCACATACCTTGGTGAAATGGGTATTGGCATTAAAATAATAGTTTGATTGTAAAAAGACCTGATATATGTAGCGCTTTTTTTATATGCACTCATATTGATTAGCCTCATTTTTAAAATAAAAGCGCTACAACCTTCTGGGTTGCAGCGCTTTTATTTTTAGCAGTGATATTACTTTATAAGCTTATTTCAGCAGCTTATTTTACAACTTGAACCAGTTCACGTTTGCCGCCTTTGTAGGTGAACAAAGTTAATGTACCGTCTTTGATATCGCCTTTGTCATCAAAAGCGATGTCACCAGTAACACCTTTGTAATGGATCTTTTTCAGCATAGGCAGGTATTTTGCAGAGTCAGCAGAATTTGCTTGTTTCATCGCTTCTACCATTACCATGACGGAGTCATAAACGTAAGGAGCGTAGATCTGTACCTCAACACCAAATTTTTTCTTGTAAGCTGCTTTGAAATCTTCCATGCCTTTTTTCTGTGCATCAACAACACCGCCTGCTTCAGCGCAAACAACTTGGCCTTCACCGATAGCATCGCCAGCCAGTTTAATCAAATCAGCAGTGCAGATGCCATCGCCACCCATGAACTTCGCAGTAATACCAAGTGCTTTCATTTGACGCAGCATTGGGCCCGCAACAGCATCCATGCCACCGAAGAAAATAACATCAGGATTTTTTGCTTTGATACTGGTTAAGATCGCGCTGAAATCTGTAGATTTGTCAGTGGTGTGCTCTTGTACTACGATCTCTGCGCCTTTACCTTTAGCGCCTTTGACGAACTCTGCAGATACGCCTTCGCCGTAGGCAGTTTTATCATCAATCACAGCAATTTTTTTAGCTTTGTTGATTTGTACTGCGTAACGACCGAGTGTGCCGCCTAATTGACCATCATTTGCTACTACACGGAACGCGCCTTTATAGCCTTGTTGTGTGTATTTTGGATTCGTTGCAGATGGGGAAATTTGTACGATACCTGCATCGTTGTAAATTTTTGAAGCAGGAATAGTGGTGCCTGAGTTCAAGTGACCGATAACGCCGTTGACCTTCGCATCAACCAGTTTTTGTGCTACGGTTGTACCTTGTTTTGGATCTGCGCCGTCATCTTCTGCCAGTAATTCGAATTTAACTTTTTTGCCGCCGATCATCACGCCTTTAGCGTTCAAATCTTCGATCGCCATTTTGGCGCCGTTTTCATTGTCTTTGCCTAGATGAGCAATGGCGCCAGAGATAGGGCCAACGTGACCAATTTTAACGATCATTTCTTGAGCTGCCGCAGTACCAGCGAAGGCGAAAGCAATTGCGCCAGCCAGTGGAATCATTTTAGTTTTGAACGACATGAAGATACTCCTAAGGTTTATTAAGTAGGACAACTATTAACTGCATCGCTAACTTATTCAGAAAACTGAATAGGCAAAAGGTACAACATAAAAAAGTTTTCTCAAAGCTATTTTATGTGGTTTTTTAATAAAATTAACGATTTTTATATGCCCCAATATCGCACACTCGACAAGGTCGATCGCAAGCTTCTGAACTTGTTGCAGAAGGACAATCAGACACCAACCCGAATTCTGTCAGATCAGCTTCACATATCTCAACCGACCTGCTTGCGACGTGTGCGTGAGTTGCGTGATGTTGGCGTGATCAGTGCTGAGGTGGCAATGGTTGACCCTTTCGCACTTGGCTATGGAATGTTGGCTTTCCTGGAGATATCGCTCACGAATCAGTCGGATGAACATATGCAGGAATTTGAGGTTTGCATGGGTAAAGAGGCAGAGGTTATGCAGTGTTATTTTGTTTCTGGCGAGTACGATTACTTTTTGGTGATCCATATCATAGACATGGATGCGTATTACCAATTTGTGCGTCGGGTTATTTCTGGTTCTGGCAATGTGCGGCATTTTCATTCCAGATTCCCTATGAAACGCGCCAAATTTACCACGCGTATTGCCTTTGACGAAAAAGCGGCAGAGTTGCCTGTGCGCATTGCAAAATAAGGAAAATTAAACGGAAGTAGTTCTGCAATGGCCTTAACGCAATTAAGGTCATTTAGGATTGTAAAATAAAGGCGTAAATCGAATGAACGCCTCCCCCGAAAGGGCTAACGAGGCAGTCGGGCAACAGGTGAGAAGAAAGCAGAAGGATTCTCACGACTCGACGGCATCGATGTGTGGTAACGCGCAACACTGGACCAGGCAGCTAAGCCAGATGGGCCACTAAGCTAAATTGATGGCAGGTAAAACAGTCACGGCCTTTGTCATGGACAACAAAAATGATGCAGCCGACGCCAGAGCAATCTGGATGGCGGTACAACAACCCAACGTCAAAGCGTGTGCCATCAAGACCGAATCGTTTACTGGCGGTATTGATTGACACACTACGAGAACAATGGAATAGGGGGGCAAGCTCGATCAGCAAATCGCGGACATCAAGAGATGACTGGAAGCTTGGATGAGGCAAGACGCCTCGTGCCTGCGCATCGCTACCATTGCCGGTGTTGGCCTACTCACCGCCACCGCAGCGATAGCGACCATAGGCAATGCCAAAGCCTTCAAGTCAGGCTGGAAATTCGCCGCCTGGCTAGGATTCGTTCCCGGGCAGACCTGCATTGGTGGTCAGGTGCACTTACTGGGCATCAGCAAGCGCGGCGACACATATTTGCGCACTGTGCTGATTCACGGTGTCAGAGGCAATCTTACCCGGGTCAAAGAACTCAATGTGGTTGCAAGGGATTAGCCAGCGTTGCCAAAAAAATGTGGTAACGGTTGCCTTAGCCAATAAAATGGCCCAGACGATCTGGGCACTATTGGCCCATGAATGAGGCGACGATGCATCGTTTGTCAGTGCAAAAGCAAGCTGACGTGTAAATGTAATTTAAAGAAAAAACTGTTTGGCAATGAAACGGCAAAGCGAGTATCGAGCGTTAAGTCGAGTAAATCAGCGTTGTCCAAGGTAAATTGTTGGTATGGTAAATAGGCCAGACTGTGATTCACAAAACCTGAATGGATAGTCAAGCTAACAGCTCGCCGCGCAAATGAGGCGTGAATCAGCAAATTCCATAATGGCCTGCAGGATTAGCCTGCAATAAGGCAGGATATAAAACTGCAACTAACCTTTTATACTCAATCACGAAAAAATCTTGGCAAAAGGACGGCGTTCATATAATTACCCATGTGTCTTCTCGTGAAGGGAAAATGACCTGCGAGGCGCATCGACACTGCGCTTAGCAATAAAAATTTAAACTAGCGTAACCGTCCCAATGGCTAGCGCAGAAGTGCCATCTGGATAAAGCGCATCAAAGCATCTAGTGCAATTTTCACAAAATAAATGCGCGCGTTTGACATGCCGATAGCGCAAAATTAATGATAGGGGGACATTGTTGCAGTAAGGGCAAATTTCTCTCATTTTTCCAGCCGGGGTAGCATCTTCAGAGGCGTAACCTTGTTCTAGCATCACACCGTCAACAACCTCCCACGCTGCAAGTTGCACCAATGTAAAAAACGTGGCGTTTTTTTTTCTTCTTTCCATGTACTCTTGATAATCAGATTGTTGTTTCAGTAATTCAGCAGCGACCATTTTCTAGCTCCTGTAAGGCCAAGTCAGGCTTTTAATATAGTAAAAATAATCATAAAAAACAAGGCGACTATTTTGATATCAGTGAATCCAGTATTTTTGTTTATTACTAGAAAGTTTAGGGAGTTTGTAAATTGAATCAAATTCAGCACGAATCATTTGACTATGTTGCAAGTTTGCAGCAGCAGGGTTGGCGATTTATAGTCCCAACAAACTGTAGTTTGCTGGAGGCGGCGCTTGCTGCTGGCATTAAATTGCCTAGCTCTTGCAGAAATGGTAGCTGCCGTACCTGCATGTGTAAGCTTGTTAGTGGCCAGGTGAAATATAAAATCACATGGCCGAGTTTGAGCCGGGAAGAGAAAGAGGACGGTTTTATTCTTCCTTGTGTAGCCATGAGTCTGACGGATGTCGTACTTGAAGTGACGTATGCTACTCGTATTGAATGAGAGTGCATCAGTTTCGATGTGTCATCGGTAGTTTGTTATCGCACATATTGATGTGATTACTCTCGTTATCCCAGCAAGGAGCTTGGCCATCGGAGACCGGAAATGGAATGCCTTGTGGATCGATTTTTACCAAATGGGTATCCCATGATTGCACGCCGTTACGGGTTAGCTCAAGTCGCAATAGCCAGCCCTTGGTTTGCGCTTCATTGTCTAGCGCATCTATCATGAAATTGCCGATGCTGTAAATAATTGGCTTGCCATGATATTGCTCAACATCCTGCACCACGTGTGGATGTCCGCCGATCACTGCATCGGCGCCAGCGTCAATCATGCTATGGCCGAGTTGGCGTTGCCGGTTTCCTGCGCTTAACTCATTTTCCCAGCCCCAATGCATGAAAGTAAGCACCAAATCAGCCTTGTAGTGACTGCGGGCATATTTTATATCTGCAATGACTTGTTCATCCTCGCTCCAGGCAACTCCGGCGGTATGGGTATTTGCTTCAAAGCTGCGGGGCATAAATTCGTCATAGCCAAGCAGCGCAATACGCAAACCCTTGCGTTCGATGATGAGCGGCTGGTGCGCCTCAAGTAAATTGTGGCCACCGCCAAAACGGCCAATTTTATGCTGATCTAATAATCCCAGCATTTCGGTGAAGGCGATTCGCCCGAAATCTCCGGAATGATTATTGGCCAGTGATACTGCATCGAAATGGTTTTTGAGTACGGGTAAGGTTCGTGGATGAGCGCGGAAGGTGAAATTTTTATCAGCAGCATCGCCGGTTGTTGCGACGACGCATTCGAGATTGGCAATGCGAATATCTGCCGTGTTCAATATGCTCGTAAAAGCGGAAAATGGATCTTTTCCTTGTTCAATTTCTTTACCTGGGATGCCGTCGAGGACGGTATCTCCAGCAAATAATATACTCACACTGTCATTATTTACGGCTCCCGCGTCAGGGTGTCTTGTTAATAAAATAATGCTAACAAGTAAATAACAAACTTGGTGCTTCATTGTTGTACTCCTTGGAGCGTGCATTGATATTGCAATTCACGTTCTACCCCACCAGCATAGAGATGGTTGAGTGGAGTTAGTTTTAATGGTGTGATTGATGGCGTGAAGGGCGGCAGATAGGTCGCCTGATGAATCAGAATGTCTTTGTGACGGGATTGAAAATATGCGTAGAGCTTTATGTATTCAATTGAATTGTCATCTCCGAACATAATCGCCTTGAAATTAAAGCGCTCGCCGATATCAACTGACTCTACGCTATAGAGAATTTGGGTCGGACTGCTTTCCACTATCGTTGTGCTGTCCGCATAACTAACCAGGCACCGTAGCAAGGGAGCGGCATGAGCATGAGAGCTGATCACCGAGGAGATCAATAATATTAGATAAAAAACAGGCCAAATTTTTCTCGTGGCGATGATCGATCTATAGGATTGCATTTTTATTCAACCGAATTTTGAAGCACTTATTGTAGTTATTTAGTTAGTAAACACCAAAAATAACTGCTGCTGTTAACATTTATTAATCCAATAAATGTTAACAGCAATCTTCTTATTCTCGCAAACATGGTTTTATTAAGCGTACTTGTTTGCGGTCCATGTGATAGCAACTTAGGTGCTCTGGAACTTCACACTTCCAGTTAAGTTCTCTCTCTATTTTTATGCGCAGTCCATCGGCTGCGGCCGGCTCACCGTGGGTAATAAATGTTTGTATTGGAGCCGGTTTGAAATGGCCCAGCCACGCGATAATTTCATTACAATCCGCATGTGCTGATAATCCATCGATTTTTACTACGTTGGCGCGTATTTGTATGTCTTGCCCGTGTATTCGCACTGCTTGAGCACCATTTATCATGGTTTCCCCACGCGTTCCACCAGCCTGATGACCGCAAAAAAGAATAGTATTTTTATCGTCGGTCACCATATTTTTCAGATGATGCAATACTCTGCCGCCAGTTGCCATGCCACTGGCGGAGATGATAATTTTAGGCCATCGTTCGGAGTTAAGTCTCTTGGATTCCTCGGGAGTCTTGACGCATTTTGTCATGGCGATCATGGCATCTACCTCATCCGCATCTAACTTCAAACACTCTGCAAAATGCTGGTAGATGGTTGTTGCACTTTCAGACATTGGGCTATCGAGGTAGATAGGAAACTCAGGGATCTTCTTGCTCTTGCGTAATCGGTAAAGTAAATACAGTAAGGTTTGTGCCCGTCCGACTGCAAAAGAGGGAATTAACACCGAGCCGCCCCGATGTATGGTGGCATTGATGATATCTTTTAGCCGGTCGGCCGGATCGCCCTCTTGATGTGTGCGATTGCCGTAAGTAGACTCTACGATCAAATAATCTGGTCGATTTGGAATCTCTGGTTTTTTCATAATGATGTCATTCGGACGGCCTAAGTCACCGGAAAATAAGATATGTGTTCCTTCAATATTGCAAGCGATGCTACATGATCCCAATATGTGGCCATTAGGCATCCATTTGACGGTTACATTTTGGGCCAGAGTGAGGTCGTGGTGATCTTCTATAACCGAGAAATATTTTATGGCGTGACTGACATCGTCACTGTCATAAAGCGGGAGCGCTAGAGGGTGTTTTGAAAGATGATGTCGATTCAGATAGCCTGCTTCTTCCTCTTGTAATCGTGCCGAGTCGCGTAGTAAAAGTTTACACAATTCAAGCGTGGCTTTGGTTCCGTATATTTTTCCGCAAAAGCCTTTTTTTACCATCAATGGTAGATAGCCGGAGTGATCGAGATGCGCATGGGTAAGTAGAATTGCGTTGATGCTCTTTGGTGCAAACGGAGGCTCGTCCCAATTACGCAAACGTAGTTGTTTGTAACCTTGAAATAAGCCACAATCGACCATGATTCGTAGATTTTCTGTTTCGAGCAGATAACGTGATCCTGTTACTGTTCCGGCAGCGCCGAGAAAATGCAATTTGATCAAGCTATTCTCCTGTGTGAGCATCAAATGGTAATTTAATCGTACGCTTGGAATACATTGTGAGATTGATACCTGTCAAAGAATGCATTAAAAAGCCATTAACCGATTACAACTCAATAAATATTCCTTATTTCAGTGTAAGTAAATGTATGAATCGTATTATTCAAGAAATCACTGCAATTTCGAGTTTCAGCGTCTGCCTATATATATTAAAGAAGGGCGCGAATTGCATTTTCGTCATCGAGGGATATTAAGCTGGCGAGCGAGCTCCCATCCATAGAAACCGCAAATTGTCTTCAATATGCGTGAATAACTAATTTAAATTTACTCTGTTGTGAATTTATGGGTATAATCAGGACAGTCGTTGAGATTCTAGGTAGTAGTGCAGTATCAGTCTGTCATTTCTTACTTGGTTGAAACGATCTATCGGGCACATGCCCACATTAACTGAATAATAGGAAATTGTAATGGCAACAGGTATTGTTAAATGGTTCAATGATTCTAAAGGTTTTGGTTTCATTACTCCTGACGAAGGCGGCGAAGATCTGTTCGCTCACTTCTCCGCGATCGTATCAGCAGGTTTCAAATCTTTGAAAGAAAACCAACGCGTTTCTTTCGACGTGACAACAGGCCCTAAAGGCAAACAAGCTTCTAACATCCAAGGTATCTAATAGATTCTAAAGATGTGACTTGTTAAAGTTGCTCAAAAAAATCCCCGACTTGTCGGGGATTTTTTTTTGCTAAAAATAATATTTTTTTTATTAAATAAAATATACTGAGATAGCAATTCATTGCATATATTGCCTTAAATCAACTACTGATAAAAATTTTCTTGTATCCTATGTTCGTAGAGAATGAAAACCTAAAAAATAAGAGAGATTTTATGTTTAATGTAACAATCAAATTAAGACTCATTGGAACTATGCTCGTTATGGGCTTAATGTTGGCGATTGGCGGTGGTATGGGGATTTATGGTGTAAGCAATAGTAATGCTGTTATTAATGAATTATTTACCAATCAGCTTCCTAGCGTTGAAAATCTGGGAACGTCAAGAGTTCTGTTATTGAGAACCCGAACAGCAATCGATCGCGCGATTGCGCACCCAGAATATCCAGATAATGCTGAAACAATTAAACGTAGTGAAAATTTTTTAAGTAAATCAGATGAAAGTTGGAAAAAATATTTAAGCTTGCCACAAGATCCTGAGGAAAAGAAACTCTCTGATGATACTGCTGCAAGCAGAGATAAATTTTTGAAGGAGGGATTGCTCCCTATGCTGGCGGCCATTAAGGCAGGGAATAAGGATGACGCAGATAAACTCAATATGACGGTGATACCGCCATTATTTTCTGCTTATGCTGATGTGACAGAGCGTTTAAGCGCTTATCAATTCAAAAGTTCAGAGCGGCAACTAAAGGAAAGTCGGGCTGCTTTCGTTATGTTTGTCTGGGTGGATGTCTTGGGCGTCGTGGCTGGCTTGCTTGCGGTTTTTATTTCCGCATTTTTCTTGCTGCGTGCAATTTCGAATCCGTTAAAACAGATGTTGACGCAGTTTGATGAGATTGGCAGAGGCGACCTCTCGAATCAAATCAAAACAACGTCCACCGATGAAATGGGACAATTATTAAATGGCCTTGAAAATATGCGTCAAAGTTTGGTGCAAACGGTAACGGTAGTGCGCCAAGGCAGCGCTTCAATTGCTCTTTCCTCGGCAGAAATTGCAACAGGAAATATGGATTTGTCTGGCCGCACTGAGCAACAAGCGGCTAGTCTTGAGGAAACAGCCTCCTCAATGGAGGAGTTGACATCTACTGTTCAGCAGAATGCAGATAATGCGCGTCAGGGCAATGTTCTTGCTCAGACCGCCTCAGAAGTGGCCCGAAAAGGTGGCCAGGTGGTCGGTGATGTGGTTCATACCATGTCTTCGATAAAAGAGAGTTCAAAGAAAATTGTCGATATTATTGGTGTGATTGATGGAATTGCATTTCAAACTAATATTCTTGCTTTAAATGCCGCTGTTGAGGCCGCGCGTGCCGGCGAGCAGGGGCGTGGTTTTGCCGTAGTTGCGAGCGAAGTTAGAAATTTAGCTCAGCGTTCGGCCAGTGCCGCCAAAGAGATCAAAGAATTAATCAGTGACTCCGTCGACAAAGTGGATATTGGTACACGTCTGGTCGATGACGCCGGAAAAACAATGGATGAGATAGTGGTATCGATTCGAGGAGTGGCAGATATCATGGCAGAAATTACTGCTGCCAGCGCCGAGCAAAGTGATGGAATCTCGCAAGTCAATATAGCGATCACGAAGATGGATGAAGCCACGCAGCAAAATGCCGCTTTGGTCGAACAGGCAGCGGCCGCTGCAGGTAGTATGGAAGAGCAGGCGAATAATTTAAATGCGGCGGTGAGTATTTTTAAAGTGGATGCTTCAGATTCGGGCAGTTTAAAAGGTGCGTCTAAGCTGGCTGCCAGGCCTGCAGCTGCAAAAAAATCGTTTCCCACAAAAAGTAACATGAAATCATTGGGTAGCTCCCGTGTATCTCCTTCACAAAAGGCTACAACGAAGCCGAAAGAAGACGAGTGGGAAGAGTTTTAATGCGCCAAATGTAGCTGATATAAAAAATGGGCTAATTTCTTAGCCCGTTTTTTATATTGCTTTCTGCCAGTAATGGGGATTGCTATATGCATGCCGTAAGAAATCGACGAAGGCGCGAATACGAAGTGGTAAATGCCGGCGCTGGGCAAAAATAGCGTAAATGTCGTTACCTGGAGCATTAAATTCATCTAATACTGTCACCAACTTTCCTGATTCAATTTCACTTCCAACTTCCCACATCGAGCGCCATGCAAGACCCTTGCCCGCGAGCGCCCAGTCATGTAATACTTCACCATCATTGCATACCATATTGCCATCAACCTTAATGACCATATTTTTACCGTTATGGCGGAAGGTCCAGCCACGCTGGCTACCATCGCCGCTAAAGGCTAGACAATTATGATTACCTAATTCATCCAGTGTTACTGGCGCACCATGACGCTTGATATAGGCAGGAGAGGCGACAACTACACGTTTGTTGTCAGCCAGTTTCACTCCTATCAAATTAGAATCTGTCAGTGAAGCGATTCTGATTGCCACATCGATCCCTTCACCAATCAAATCTACCACCCTATCATTCAGGCTGAGCGTGAGTTTGACTTCTCTATGCTCGCTCAAAAATGAAGGTACCAAGGGGGCGATATGTTGCCGCCCGAAACCTGCTGGCGCTGAAATCGTGAGTTGTCCACTTGCTCGCGCACTACGTTCAGAAACCGAAGTTTCGGCTTCTTCTAATTCAGCCAGTATGCGCTGACAATCTTCCAGAAAAGCTGCGCCCTCATTGGTTAAGGCGATTTTTCTGGTGGTTCTCTGCAATAATTTTACCCCTAGACGCTCTTCCAACGCATCTAATCTGCGCCCTATCATCGCGGGAGCGACTCCTTCTGCCCGTGCCGCCGCCGACAAGCTGCCGCGAGTGGCGACTTCAGCAAATGTAGAAATTTGTTTAAAATGATCCATAGCCAGTCGATAACGAGGAAGTTAAGTAAGTGTATTGTTACAAATATAGAGGTTTTTATCAATAATTGATTTTATCTTTAACTAAAATGCAAAGATAAAGTGATAAAACAAGGTATTTTTGAATAATTTTATTGAATATACTTCTGAATGTAGATTCAATATTTTTTATCTTGCAAGCTTATTTATTTTGAAAATTCAAACTGTATTTTTGATTGTTTTGCTATGACTATTCAAGCCATTGCTTTTGATGCTTACGGTACGCTGTTTGATGTATATTCAATACGCGAACTGGGAGATCGATTTTTCCCTGGCGCAGGTGTAGCTTTAGCCGAATTGTGGCGAGAAAAACAAATCGAGTACACTCACCTGCGTACTTTATGCAGCACTTACAAGCCATTTTGGGAAATCACTCAAGATGCATTAATTTTTTCATGTAAAAAACTGCGACTGAACTTGACTTTAGATGCTCAAAACGCGCTAATGGGGCAATATGCGCGTTTACAGGCTTTTCCGGAAAATCTATCAGTATTGCAACAACTGCGTTCCGATGGCCTGAAACTAGCAATTCTGTCGAACGGCAATCTACATATGCTTCAATCAGCGGTCGAGGCCGCCAACATGCAAGGCATGTTCAGCCATCTGTTGTCAGTCGATGTAGTGAAAAAATTTAAAACTGCGCCCGAAGCCTATCAAATGGCGCCTGATATTTTTGCTTTACCTGCAAAAAATATTCTGTTTGTTTCTAGCAATTGCTGGGATGCGTGTTGCGCTACGTGGTTTGGTTACACTACCTTCTGGGTGAACCGTAGTGCCGCTCCGCTAGAGGAACTGGGCGTGGTACCGCACGGAGAAGGGCGCACTCTAGCTGATGTATTGCGCTTTATAGATATGCATCGTAACAAATGAATTCTTTTTAATTATTTTTTTTAACCACACGGAGAGCACGATGACTCAACTAACACTGCCAGCTGGCATGCAAATCACTGGCGAGATCAAGCCTGGTTTTGAACAAATACTGACACCGGAAGCACTTGCTCTAGTGGTGAAGCTTAGCCGTGCGTTTGAGCCGCGCCGTCAAGAATTGCTGGCTGCTCGCATCGCACGCACCGCGCGTTTGGATGCGGGTGAATTACCAGACTTTTTGCCTGAGACTAAGCATATCCGCGAAGGTGATTGGAAGATTGCACCAATTCCAAAAGCACTCGAATGCCGCCGCGTAGAAATCACTGGTCCGGTCGAACGCAAGATGGTTATCAACGCCTTTAACTCTGGTGCGGATAGTTACATGACGGATTTCGAAGATTCGAATACGCCAAACTGGGATAATCAGATCACTGGTCAGATCAATATGCGCGATGCGGTACGTCGCACCATCAGCATGGAGCAGAACGGCAAGAGCTACAAGCTGAACGACAAAATCGCTACCTTGGTAGTACGCCCGCGCGGCTGGCATCTTGATGAGAAACACGTACTTGTTGACGGTAAGCGTATCTCTGGTGGTATTTTTGATTTTGCTTTGTTCTTGTTTCACAACGCTAAAGAACAATTAGCACGCGGTGCTGGCCCTTATTTCTATTTGCCAAAAATGGAATCGCATCTGGAAGCACGCTTGTGGAATGACGTTTTCGTCATGGCGCAAACTGAAATCGGTTTGGCACAAGGCACTGTCAAGGCAACCGTGTTGATTGAAACTATACTGGCTGCCTTCGAAATGGATGAAATCCTGTACGAATTGCGCGAACATAGCTCTGGTTTGAATGCGGGCCGTTGGGATTATATTTTTTCTTGCATCAAGAAATTCAAGAACGATAAAGACTTCTGTTTAGCCGATCGCGCCAAAGTCACGATGACCGCACCATTTATGCGTTCTTATGCCTTGTTATTGCTAAAAACTTGTCACAAACGCAATGCGCCGGCTATCGGCGGGATGGCAGCACTGATCCCTATCAAGAATGACCCTGAGAAAAATGACATTGCTATGGGTGGCGTGCGCACTGACAAAGCGCGTGATGCGACTGACGGCTACGATGGCGGCTGGGTCGCACATCCTGGCTTGGTTGAGTTGGCGATGACAGAGTTCAAAAAAGTTTTGGGTGATGCGCCAAATCAGATTTCCAAACAGCGTCCAGATATCGAAGTGACAGCCAAAGATTTGTTAAACTTCCAACCTGAAACGCCGATCACTGAAGCTGGTTTACGTTACAACATCAATGTCGGTATCCATTACCTTGGCGCATGGCTGGCAGGTAATGGTTGTGTCCCTATTCACAATCTGATGGAAGATGCTGCGACTGCGGAAATCAGCCGCTCTCAAGTCTGGCAGTGGATACGTTCACCTAAGGGCAATCTGGAAGATGGTCGCAAGATCACTGCTGTGATGGTACGCGCGATGATTCCTGAAGAATTAGTCAAGGTAAAGGAATCGGTTGGTAATGGTGCAACTTATGACAGAGCCGCACAAATTTTTGAAGAGATGTCAACTTCAGAAAATTTTGCTGAATTTTTGACTTTGCCACTTTACGAAGAGATTTGATTTTTCATATCAAATTTCCTTACTCTGATCACTGAGTAAACAAAAAAGCGACCCATCATCGGGTCGCTTTTTTTACGCATCAGGACAATAATGACTTATTCGGTTGGCGGTACATAACCGGTTGCGGCATCAGCGCCATCACCAAAAAAATGTTTTTCCATTTGTGTCGCCAGATATTTGCGCGCACGTGTATCAGCTAGATTAAGTCGATTTTCATTCACAAGCATAGTTTGATGCTTGAGCCATCCAGCCCATGCTTCTTTGGAGACATTTTCGTAAATTCTTTTACCAAGTTCGCCTGGGTAAGTCGGAAAATCTAAGCCTTCAGCTTCTTTGTCTAATTTAATGCAGTGGACCGTACGGGCCATAATGGTAACTCCTATGAATTAATCTGACGATGAAGAGAATTATACGGTGTATCTGTAATTCGGTAACGAATGTACCTTATAGCTGCTTGATCAATACCAAAGATTTTCGCTGCCAGTTATACATTTTTTGCCGGTCTTTTGGCAGATCATCAACAGTTGCATTGACAAATCCACGTTTTAAGAACCAGTGTGCGGTACGTGTCGTTAATACAAACAAAGAATGAAATCCGGCACGGCGGGCACGTTTTTCCATGTGTTTTAGGAGGCGTTCTCCATCGCCCTGGCTTTGTACCTCAGGATTGACCGTCAGACACGCCATTTCCGCCATTTTTTCAAAGTGGAAAGGGTAAAGTGCAGCACAACCAAAAATGACGCCATCATGTTCGATGACTGAAAAATAATTAATCTCACGCTCTAGCAATTCACGACCACGTTTGACCAACGTACCATCTGCTTCCAATGGTTCAATGAGCTTGATGATGCCGCCGACATCTTCAATGGTGGCTTCACGCAGACTTTCGAGATTTTCTGAGGACACCATGGTGCCAACACCGTCATGGGTAAATAATTCCAGCAGTGCAGATCCATCCGTTTGGTATGGAACGATATGTATCCGCTGCACGCCGCCGCGCGAGGCTTTGACCGCATGTTCCAAGTAGAAGGCGGAGTCTGCGTTAAGATAGCCCGCTTTCAGCTCTTGTTCTGCCTGCATAAAAGAGAGTTCACGAATATCGTCGCCATCCTGATCTGCCATTATTGGTGTTTCGGAAATGAAAATCAGCTTATCGGCACGCAGAGCCGTTGCTGCAGAGACGGCCACGTCTTCCATCGTCAGGTTGAATGCCTCACCAGTGGGTGAAAAGCCTAACGGGGAAAGTAAAACCAGATTGCCAGCTTCCAAAATGGTATGGATAGTATCGTAAGCTACCTTGCGGGCGACACCGGTTAATTGAAAATCGACACCATCGACAATGCCGATCGGTTTCGCGGTGACAAAATTGCCCGAGATGATGCGTATTGCAGAATGTGCCATTGGGGTGTTCGGCAAGCCTTGACTGAATGCGGCTTCAATATCGAGGCGTAATTCGCCGGCAGCTTCTTTGGAACACTCCAAACCTGCTGTATCGGTAATCCGTATGCCATTGTGGAAGTGGCCTTCAACATTCCGTAGCGCTAGCTGCTCCGCTACCTGAGGACGCGAGCCATGCACGATTACAATCCGGATACCAAGCGCGTGCAACAAAGACAGATCTTGTGCAAGTACTGGCAATGCACCAGCCATCACCAGTTCACCGGGAAACGCCACCACAAAAGTCTTGCCGCGGAAGGCATGAATATACGGTGCGACCGAGCGCAGCCATTGAACGAATTGAACAGAATTTTCCATGGACGAATTATAAACTGAGATAGACGGACTGGCAGGCAATACAGCAAGCAATTGGGCATGTGATTACATCAATATGCCCGAATTTGTCTGATTTTATTCATCAAGCCAATTACCTGAGGACCTCAATGACTTGCGTAAGATTTGATCTTGTCTAGCTTAGCACTGTACAGTTCGAAACTATTTTGAGTCGTACTATTATCCCTGGCAAATCCTAGTTGTTCGTCCGCCAGTTTGACCTCTCCTAACTGAAAATACGCAAGTGCCAGCCAGAAGTGAAATTCGTGATAATACGGATCACGATTTAACTCTTTGGTGAACATGGTTTTTGCTTTAGAAAAATCCCCCTTGTCCATTGCCAACCTACCTAGATTAAAAAAATAAAACGGCGGGTAAGGCTGTAATTTTTCCAACTGTGCATGCCATAGATTTGCTTCAGTTTGACGACCTTGCTTGTATAGAACATTCATCAGATTGTGCATGACGCTGGTATTGTTAGCCTCCTTTACAAGCACTTCCCTGAATATCTGTTCCGCCTGCTGCAGGTCACCGTGATATTGATAAATGACGCCCAAGGTGTTGTATGCGCTCATAAATTCAGGATCTTTAAGAATCGCCTCGCGGGCAAACCAGTAAGCTTCGTTGATTTGTTTATTTGCCAGTAATTCTGCTGCACGGTTATTCATGTACATGGCAATAATAGTACGCTCGTCTATTGGTCTCGATAGCTGGCCGCGCAGATCTTCCGGTGGCAGGAAATCAATGGTCAGGGAGTTCACAGAGTCATAGCCGCCGCGCCAATTGCCCTTTTTTTTGCCAAGGATGATGTTCACGTGCCCCGCCGAAAAATAGAGACTACCGCTACGGCTCCAAGCTTCTTCAGTGATGATATTTTGAAATTGAACTGTTAAGCCTAGCTGTTTGGCAAATGCCGCCGTCATGATAACCAGTGATAAACAATTCCCTGAATGTGTTTCAAAGGTCTGGGCAGCTTTTTTTGTCATCACTGAGTCGTACTCGATTCTGAGATGTGCTTTGTCGCGCAGCGCTTCAAATAAGCCTAATTGATAACCTTTGTCGTGTAATTGCTTGTGAAGAATGGTATTCAGATATGCTTGCATTTCATTGCTGACCGCAAATATTTCTTCAGCATTGATGGGGGTAGCCGGAGCGATAAACAGATGATCATTGAGTAAATGATCTGCATGGATTTCTGGCTTGGTGCTGGCGCAGGCAGCGAGCAACAGAGCAAAAAGAAGTATCGTCAGATGTCTCATTTAAACTTTCCTGGATAGAAACCGTTGCGTCTCAGATCGTGATTCCAGTATCCTCGTCCAATCCAGGTCTGTCAAATGCAGCTGGCAGCATTCCTAATTCACTGAAAATGCTTAAAATCTGGGATAATTCGCAGCGATATGTCTGCCAATACTCCCCCTAAAAAAATCATTCCAAAAAACGAGCCCGCTGCACTCACTGGGATGTCTGACCTGCGTCAGTTGCGCGATAAACTAAGAGATACCCGACCTGCTGCCAAGGCGAGCGCTGCCGCGCCGCAAAAAAGCAGCGTAAGGCCAATGTCACCATCTCGCCCAAAAGAGACAATAGCGCCGGAAGAACTGCAAAAAGAGGCCCAACCGCTTATGCCCGCATTGCCGTTCCGCAATCCGCCCCCTGTCATTACCTATCCGGAAGAATTGCCCGTCTCAGGCCGGCGTGCTGAAATTGCCGAAGCTCTGGAAAAGAACCAAGTTATCATCGTTTGCGGTGAAACGGGTTCCGGTAAAACCACGCAATTACCCAAAATTTGTCTGGAACTAGGGCGCGGCCAAAAAGGCATGATAGGCCATACCCAGCCGCGCCGTATTGCGGCCTCATCGACTGCAAAACGTATCGCGCAGGAGCTCAACTCTCCGCTAGGTGAGTACGTTGGTTTTAAGGTGCGCTTTACTGATACCTTGACGAAAGGCGCCTCAGTCAAGCTGATGACCGACGGTATCTTGCTGGCCGAGACCCAGACTGATCCGCTGCTCAAGCAATATGACACCATCATCATTGATGAAGCGCATGAACGTAGCCTGAATATTGATTTTTTACTCGGTTATCTGAAACAGATTTTGCCTAAACGGCGTGATCTGAAGCTGATTATCACTTCGGCTACGATTGATGCACAGCGTTTTTCCAATCATTTTTCTGATGTCAACGCTAAGCCTGCGCCAGTGATCGAAGTCTCAGGTCGCTTGTATCCGGTAGAAATACGTTATCGCCCGGTGCAGAATGACGAGAAAGATAAAGAACGTGATTTGATGACCGCGATCACCGATGCGGTGGATGAGTTGTGCCGCGTCGGTTCTGGCGACGTACTTGTATTCTTGCCGGGTGAGCGCGAAATTCGCGATACCGCCGAAGCTTTACGCAAGCACCATCCGGCGCACGTGGAGATTTTGCCGCTGTTTGCACGCCTGTCGGCGCAAGAGCAGGAGCGCGTCTTCAAGGTATCGAATGCACGTCGTATCGTGCTGGCCACCAACGTGGCGGAAACGTCGCTGACCGTGCCCGGTATCCGTTACGTCGTCGATGCCGGTCTGGCGCGCGTCAAGCGTTACAGCTACCGCAATAAGGTCGAGCAACTCCAGGTCGAGGTTGTCGCGCAGTCCGCTGCGAATCAGCGCGCCGGCCGTTGCGGTCGTGTCGCTGCGGGTGTCTGCATACGCCTGTACGAAGAGCAAGACTATAATAATCGCCCCAAATTTACCGAGCCAGAAATCATGCGCTCGTCTTTGGCCGCGGTTATCTTGCGCATGAAGTCCTTGCACCTGACCGATGTCGAGAGTTTTCCGTTCATCGAACCCCCACCGGGCAGGGCGATTGCCGATGGCTATCAATTGCTGCAAGAACTGGGGGCGATGGACGAGGGTAATCACCTGACCCCGGTCGGCAAACAACTTGCCAAATTGCCGTTAGACCCGCGCGTAGGCCGCATGATTTTAGCGGCGCGCGACAATCAGGCGCTCAGTGAAGTATTAATTATCGCCGCCGCCTTATCGGTGCAAGACCCGCGTGACCGGCCGATGGAAGCGCAGGCCGCCGCCGACGCTGCGCATAAAAAATTTGCCGATGAAAAATCAGAATTCATCTCATATCTGAAAATCTGGAAATGGTTTGAAGAAGCGATAGAGCATAAAAAGACCAATCGCCAGTTGCAAGACAATTGCCGCGCGAATTTTCTCAGCCAGATGCGCCTGCGCGAATGGCGCGAAGTGCACAGCCAACTTCTCACCATCGTCAAGGAGCAAGGCTGGCGTCTGAATGAAAGTCCTGCCACTTACGAACAATTGCATCTGGCCTTGCTGACCGGTTTGCTCGGTAATATCGGCTACAAGTCTGATGAAGAAGCACATTATCTTGGCGCGCGCGGTATTAAGTTTTTTATCTGGCCGGGCTCCAGTCTTGCGAAGAAGGCAGGGCGCTGGGTGATAGCGGCAGAACTGGTCGATACTACGCGCCTGTATGGGCGTTGCATCGCGCAGATACAGCCCGAATGGCTAGAGAAAATCGGCGGTCATCTGCTGAAAAAATCCTACGGTGAACCGCGCTGGGAGAAGCGTGCCGGGCAAGTCTCTGCATTTGAGCGGGCGACTCTGTATGGTCTGGTGGTGTACAGCCAGCGCCGTATTCAGTATGGCTTAACCCATCCGGCAGAAGCGCGCGAAATTTTTATCCGCGATGCTCTGGTCGAGGGTGAAATTGAAACCCGTCTGCCGTTTTTTGCCTACAATCAAAAACTAGTGCGAGAGATTGAAAATCTGGAACACAAATCGCGTCGCATCGACGTGCTGGTAGACGAGGAATTGATCGTCGCGTTCTATGACAAACTGATTCCTGCCGATGTCTACAACGTGGTGCAATTGGAGCAGTGGCATAAAGACGCCAGCAAAGAAACGCAAAAGTCGCTGTATCTGAACAAAGAAGAGCTGATGCGGCACGAAGCCGCCGGCATCACCACCGACTTGTTCCCGAAAACCATGCAAGTTTCTGGTGTTGCTTTGCAGCTCAGCTACCATTTTGAGCCAGGCAGTCCGCGCGATGGTGTGACCATGACGGTGCCGCTGTTTTCGCTGAATCAAGTCTCAGCTGATCGTTGCGAATGGTTAGTGCCAGGCATGCTGAAAGAAAAAGTGCATCTGCTGATTAAATCGCTGCCGCAAAAAATACGCCGTCATTGCGTACCGCTACCGAATTACGCTGCAGGTTTTTGTGAACGGAAAGAGTTCGGTGCAGGTAATTTCCTTGATGCTGTCATTGCCGATATCCGTGAGCAAACCGGTCTCATATGTATGACGACCGATTTTAAATTTGAGACGGTGCCAGTGCATCTGACCATGAACTTTAAAGTTGTCGATGAGCATGGGCGTCAGCTGGAAATGGGCCGCAACCTGGCGACTCTGCGCGCGGAGTTTGGCGGTCAGGCGCGGGAGAGTTTTCAACGAATAGCCAGCGCCGAAAAACTCAGTTTACTCGATTCCAATAAGACGACAAACTTGGTCAACGCGACAAAAGGCAGCGCAGGCCCGGTGACAGCCAACGCCGCGCCCAAGCTGGCGGCATCAATACAGCAAGAAAATCTCACCGCCTGGACCTTTGACAGCTTGCCAGAATTGCTGGAAGTGCAGCAAGGCAAGCAAACCCTGATCGGCTACCCGGCGCTGGTCGATAAAGTTACGCACTGTCATATCGAAGTCTTCGACGATCCGGATGACGCGGCAAGAGTGCACCGCATCGGTCTGCGCCGTCTGTTTGCCTTGCAGCTCAAGGAGCAGGTCAAGTTTTTGGAAAAAAACATTCCTGGCTTACAGCAAATGGGTATGCAATTCATGGCGCTAGGTTCACAAGAAGAGTTGCGCGAACAGATCGTTCAGGTCGCACTAGACAGTGCCTTTTTACAGAATCCGCTGCCGACCAATTCTGGTGAGTTTAACAAACGTCGGGATGAGGGCAAGGCCAGGCTGAATCTGCTGGCCAATGAGATCGCCCGCCTCGCCGCGCAAATCCTGGCCGAATTCTACAGCCTGCCGAAAAAGCTGCAAGCGCTCAAAATGCACAAGGAAGCCGCCAGCGACATGCAAAACCAGTTGCAAATGTTGGTCGGTAAACGTTTCATCGCCGAACATGATTTCAGCCAGCTAGCGCATTTTCCGCGTTACCTGAAAGCCATCACGGTACGCATGGACAAGCTAAGAGCCGACCCCGCCCGAGACGCCAAGCTGATGGCCGAGTGGAACTCGGTAGCGCAACCATGGCAACGCACTCCACGCAGATCGGGGCCGGATGCTGATCCTAAGCTAGTTGAATTTCGTTGGCTGCTGGAAGAGTTGCGCGTCTCGCTATATGCGCAAGAATTGCGCACCCCGATGCCGGTGTCCGCCAAACGCTTGCAAAAAGTCTGGGAAAGTTTGCAAAGGTAGGTAGCTGGAGGCGCATTGTTCATGCGGGTTTGCAAGCAATATAGGCTGGAACCCGCATGGACAATGCGCGATAGAGCATGTGCTGTTTTAAAGTTAGCTGTGAAAAACGACGAAGTGACAGGAAGCGGTGGCTAGGCTAGCCTTCTCATATCATCAGATTACCTGATTCAGTTTGTTGTGGTGCGATGTCGATGATCAGCGACAGTAAATGTTCATAGTGGTAACGTTGCCCTGTTGCATCTATCATTTTTTGATTCTCGAGGAAGGCAGTATCGATAGTTTTCCAATCTGCCTCAGTCAGTATTTGTTTCGCAACCGGGATGATGCGTTCTTCTTCGACACGCATATGTGCAAAGTAAAAATGCGCATATTGCTCAACCAGTCGATGTAAATGCGGAAATGCATCTATACCGCCAAATTCGTAACGTAGCAATGCATGTTGCAAACCATGTGCCAATAGCTCACCCTTACTGTGCTGCTCACTCAGGGCATCTAATTCGGTGTCGAGTTGATGGGTCCGTTCCTTAATCCGGGAAAACAGATACTGATCTTCTTTGGGGTGATGCACACGCTCTGGATACTCTGTGATGTAGTACAGCATCGCACGAAATAAACAAAGATCCGGTGGCGCCGCGCCGTCTTGGATAGCCCGTACCAGATACAACATTCCCTCAATGACTCTTGAGAGATCTTCGTGCTCTTTTTGAATAATCGCAATGGAGATCGGTGTGTTAATTCTGACGGGCATAATGGTCTCTGAGTAGTATTTTTTGTTACTTTACTACTGTACTTTGGACGCTATTTTGATGCGCATCAAGCTTGCTTTCTAAAGTGGTTTCCTGGCTCCCAGAGAGACGGTTTTACATGAAAAAAGCCCCATCACCTACAAGGGATGAGGCTTTTTGTACTGGTAGTGCTTATTGGGAGCTAATTTATCCTGTCCATGATGATGACTAAATTTAATGGCGCTTAGCCTGGATCGCTTCAATCTGATCCATGATGCGGTTCATCCGTGCAAACACCGCTTGATACGGTGCTGCGCTTGCCATATCGACCCCCGCTGCTTTGACCAGTTCATACGGATACTGTGATCCGCCTGCTTTCAAGATGTTCAGGTAATTGTCTTTGGCTCCGGGTTTGCCTTTGAGTATTTCATCGGCAAACATGGAGCCGGCGGCAATGGAGGTGGCATACTGGAACACGTAAAATCGATTGTAAAAATGCGGGATAAATGCCCATTCTATGGTGTACAGATCGTTGATTTTGACTATGCCGTCTTTGTCACCGTGATAACGTTTTAAGATGTCGCCATAGATTTTGGTGAGGGCGTCACCTGTCAAGGATTCGCCTTTATCGACTTGAGCATGCACGGTGCGTTCAAAATCGGCAAACATGGCTTGACGGAAGAACGTGCCGCGCAGATTTTCCAGTGCCGAGCCCAGATACAGTAAGCGTTCGTCATCGGATTGGGCGATCTTCAGCATATGATCGAGTAAAAAAACCTCATTCGTGGTGGAGGCAATCTCGGCGGTGAAGATCGGGTAGTCGGCGGTGATGAAGGGCTGGTTTTTGTTCGCCAGATAAGAATGCATGGCATGACCCCATTCATGCGCTAGAGTTGAGACTGATTCATAATCATCGTTATGATTGAGTAACAGATACGGATGCACATCGTAAGCCACGCCATTCATATACGCGCCAGAACGCTTCTTGGGGCGAGGATAGACATCCATCCAGCGCTCGGTAGTGGCTTTGGTCATGGCCTTCACATAATCGTCACCCAGCGGTTTAACCGATGCCAGCATCAGTGCGGTGCCTTCTGTGATGGAAAACTTGCGTTCGCTGCGGACCAGCGGCGGGTAAATGTCTTGATAGCCCATGTCTTGTACGCCTAACATACGGGCGCGCAGCTTGAAGTAACGGTGTAATGTAGGTAGATTGGCTTGGGTTTGCGTAATCAGCATGTCATACACGGCGCGTGGCAGCTTATTTCCATCCAGTGCTTGAGTCAGTGAATCGGGATAGTTTCTGACTTTGGCGTAGACCGCATCTTTTTTCAGCATTTCGTAGAAGGTCACTCCATAGCTGCGCTCAAACTCTTTCCATTTGCCCCAGAAAGCATCAAAGACCAGTTTGCGGTCCTGGCGATTATTCGATGAGCGATATTTGGTATACGCAGCTTGATCAATGATAACTTCCTGGCCAGTGGATAATTTGACTTTGGGCCAAGGCATATCCGAGTTCGATAAGGTCGAATACACGGCGCTGGCAGTATTAGTCGCCAAGCCAAAAGTGGCAACGAGATCTTCGCCTTTTTTATCCAGTGTATGACTGGCACCGCGCAAAATATCATCTAGCGGATGGGCATACAGGGCTAGCGACTTATCTTTGTTCAGATAAGTTTTTATTTTGGATGCTCCCATACTCAAAATTTCAGGGCGGAAAAAAGACGTCGCTTCTTCCAGCTTGTTGCCTAAGATGTCAGAGCGTTGGTTCAGGTCCAGTCCTGCCGTGGCACCGGTATCTTGATCATGGGTTTGCGAGGCGTAGCTGGCCAGGCGTGCGTAACGTTTCAGGATAGTCGCATTCAGATCCATACAGACTTTGAAGCGTTGTACCGACTCAGCCAGATGGCCGTTGCAGCCAGAAATCTCTTTCAGCTGCATTTGCAGTTTGATCGCATCGTTATCCCAATCCGCGCTGGTAGCGTATAAATCTTGCAAATTCCAACGGTCTGCCTCGGTTTCTGCGGCAAGTACCAGGGCGGGGAGGGTCAGTGCGACCGAGAATAAACTGCGAACGATGTACTTATGCATGGCATCTCTTCCATTTTATTAGGGGTGGATGAATTGATTCGGTTCAACTTCTAAAGTGCGCAAAGACGGCCGGAGCGATGGCATTTCACTTTACTCGCTGGTATTTTTGGCATGATTGTCATCAGACATATTCTGATCGAAAAGCGCTCTCAATTTAACTTATTTTGAAAATATATTTTCTCTGATGTTTTATTTTTGAATGCGCATTATCCATGCGGTTTTTCACGGCATTTTGGCTTGAAGGGCGCATGGATAGTACGTCTGCATATTTTATTTATTGAGAATCTTCTGAAAAAATGAGCATTTACCATTGGCGCAAAGGGGTGTGCAAAATTGCGCTACAGTACAAGTTGAACTGAGAAATGTAATAATGCAACTTTTATCACTTAACTATGCCGATATGATCCAGCTAATACTGATGGAAATTACACAATGAAGTCTGCCGATATGGTTCGTCTTCTCGCTTTATCTGCCATTTGGGGTGCTAGTTTTTTATTCATGCGCATCATTGCGCCAGTGCTGGGTGCTTTGCCAACCGCGTTTTTTCGGGTGTTTTTCGCCGCAACTGGCTTAGTCATCATCTTGATCGTGATGCGTACGCGATGGGATTTTAAAGGTAAGCTAGGTGCCGTCATGACACTGGGATTGATCAATTCGGGGATTCCGTTTGTCATGTATAGCATTGCAGCACAGATATTACCGGCCGGTTACTCCGCGATCTTTAACGCGACGACTCCTTTAATGGGTATTTTAATTGGTGCTTTGTTTTTTGCAGAAAAAATCACACCGGCAAAAGCCACCGGTGTGATTCTCGGTATCTCTGGCGTCGTAGTACTGACGCGTACCGGGCCGGTAGAAATGAGTGCCAATGTGCTGATGGGGGCTGGGGCATGTCTGGTGGCAACTGCCTGTTACGGCTTGGCAGGTTTTTTGACCAAACGCTGGATTAGCGAGAAGGGTGGATTGGATAGTAAATTGGTCGCTTTGGGGAGTCAGATAGGGGCGACGGTTTTACTCTTGCCTCTATTTGCTTATACGACTAACGCTCATCCTGTGGCCAGTTGGGGTGGTTCTGGCCTTTGGCTGGCGATGGCCGGGCTGGGTTTGATCTGTACCGCATTTGCCTACATTCTTTATTTTCAACTGATTGCCAATATCGGTCCGGTGAAATCGTTGATGGTGACGTTTTTGATCCCGCCATTTGGGGTATTGTGGGGCGCAATTTTTTTAGGCGAACAAATCGGCTGGGCGCATGCTGTTGGCGGTGCCTTGATAGGGATGGCGGTCTGGGTAGTGTTAAAGCCCACAAAATAAGCAGCCAGGTCTAATTTCATGATCGGTAATAAAAAACGGTGCTATAAGCACCGTTTTTTATTATGAGAAAATAAGTAAGCGTTTTACCAGTATTGGCCAAAGAATGCGATCACAAAATTTCACTCGCATGATCCGCCAAACGAGAACGCTCACCGCGCGCCAGTGTGACGTGACCACTATGGGCCCAGCCTTTGAAGCGGTCGACGACATAGGTCAAGCCGCTGGAACCTTCGGTCAGGTAAGGCGTATCGATCTGGGCGATATTGCCAAGGCAGATAATTTTGGTGCCAGGACCGGCACGGGTAACCAGCGTTTTGACTTGCTTTGGCGTCAGGTTCTGTGCTTCGTCGATGATCAGGAACTTGTTGACGAAGGTACGGCCACGCATGAAATTGAGCGATTTGATTTTTATTTTAGAGCGGATCAAATCCTGGGTGGCGGCGCGTCCCCAGTCGCCGGCATCATTGTCTGACTTGTTCAGCACTTCCAGATTGTCGTCAAATGCGCCCATCCATGGCGACATTTTTTCTTCTTCGGTACCAGGCAAGAAACCGATATCTTCACCGACCGGCACCGTGACGCGAGTGACGATGATTTCGTTGTAAGTTTTCGATTCAAGTACTTGGGCCAAACCCGCAGCGAGTGCCAGTAAAGTTTTTCCGGTACCAGCCTGACCCAGCAAGGTGACAAAGTCACATTCTGGATCCATCAGCAAATTGAGGGCAAAATTCTGTTCGCGGTTGCGTGAGGTAACGCCCCAGACGCTGTGCTTAGGATGGCCGTAATCACGCAAGGTTTGCAGTACGGCGGTTTTACCATTGATTTGTCTTACCTGGCCATAGAACGATGCTTCGCCAGTTTTTGGCTCCAGATAAACAAACTGATTAACCAGTAATGACGGGATAATTGGGCCTGTGATGCGATAAAAAGTGGTGCTGAGCCCATTTTTATTTTCTTGCCAGGTTTCTATTCCTTTACCGTGTTTGTTCCAGAAGTCTTCTGGTAACTGCACAATGCCGGTATACAACAGGTCGGAGTCTTCTAGTACGTGATCGTTGAAATAGTCTTCCGCTGGCAGGCCCAACGCGCGTGCCTTGATACGCATGTTGATATCTTTCGATACCAGCACAATAGGACGGCCGGTGAATTCAGCTTCCAGCGCCCGCACTACGCCTAAAATTTGGTTGTCCGCTTTGCCCTGTGGCAAACCTTGCGGCAAACTCGCACCTTGTAGTGTGGTCTGGAAGTACAGACGACCTTTGGCATCTTTATTGCCTAGCTTGGATAGCAGGATACCTTTTTCAATATCGTGATTATCGATGTCACCGACCAGCGCGTCTAGCGAACGCGAGATTTGGCGGGCATTACGTGCGACTTCTGACATGCCTTTTTTGTGATCATCCAATTCTTCAAGCGTGATCATCGGCAGGTAAATATCATGTTCCTCAAATCGAAACAGCGATGAGGGGTCATGCATTAATACGTTAGTGTCGAGTACAAACAGTTTGGTGATGCCGGATTTGTCTGCAATACGGCTGGCGACAGACTTAGCACGATGCTCGTGTGCCTTGACCTGGGTCGGTACAGTAATGGGTTTTTCTGTTGTTTTTGCGGTACTGGTCTTGGCTCGTACTGTCGCGGCTAACACAGGCGTTGCCGATGCAGAAGGTGTCGTTTTTGCCGCAGTAGGTACAGCCGCTGGCAGCTTGGCAGCGACGGGAACATTTTTTGCAACAGTCAGTTTTGTTTCTGCTGGACTGGTTTTCAGGGGTCTGTTTTTTTCTACTTTGGGATAGTCCTTGGGGGACAGCAGAGCCGCTGGTTTTGTCGGCATTTTTGGTAGGGGCATCAGAACCTCTTATAAAAGTGAGAGAACTTATTTCGTTACCAAGTCAGTTAGTCATTTCGACTTAGTAGCGAAATCGAAAGTAAAAAAACCGCTGTGGAAGACCTTCTGATCATCTCCATCAACGGCTCTTGTAGGTAAAAATAAGAATTTCAATTATGGCTATGCGCTCACAAATTCCAACACTTCATCAACGTGTCCGGCAACTTTTACTCCACGCCATTCTTTCACCAATTTACCGTTGCCGTCAATGACAAATGTGCTGCGTTCTATACCTCGAGCCTGTTTTCCATACATGTTTTTTAATTTCATCACATTAAACAGATTGCATACCGTTTCTTCCGGATCTGAAATTAATTCAAAAGGCAAATCTAACTTGGCTTTAAAGCCTTCATGCGATCGGATGCTGTCCCGGCTGAGTCCAACAATGGTGGTATTGGCCGCTTCAAATTTCGCATGAAGCTCACGGAAAGCAATGCTCTCTGTAGTACAGCCTGGTGTGTTGTCTTTCGGGTAAAAGTAGATAACGAGTGTTTTTCCAATAAAATCACTTAATTGGAATGGCTTGCCGCCGGTCATCGCGGCGGAAAAATTCGGTACCGTACAATTGAGTGCAGATGGGCTGTCGGCCAAAGTGATCTCCTGATCTGTTATAGGTGAATGGAGAAATACTATTGCTTATAAATGATTTTATTCACGATTATAATAATCGTTTACTACTCAGGCATTGAGTGCGATCAATTCTCCAGATCGCCCAGGTAACTCAGCCCACGTCAGTGGATGGACGGGGAGGGCTTGATCCTGAATATTGGCGTAATAATCTGCCATCGAGATACATTGATAACCCTGTTCTTGCCATCCTGTTAGCAACTGATCGAAGATGGGGGCAAGTTTTTGCCCTTCAAGTTCGGCATGCAGGGTAAATACATGATTTCTTGGCTCTGCGGTTAATTTAAGTATATTGGCCGCAATATTCGACGGATTGATGACGACACCATCTATTTCACGTCCTAGTAACTCATCCAGCGTCGGTAAGGTCGTTGGCATTTGTATGCAAGGCAGTGTGCTGCCATTGATTTCCAGCCGGTAGGGGCCGGCAGCCGGATCGCTGAGTGTGCCATTCTCATTTAACATGGCACGTCCATCCGAGGCATATTTCATCCCAAAAGTATCCAGTTGTGCAAAGGCATAGGGGTTCATCTGCCATCCTGCTGCACCATGGGTTTTTGGGAATGTGCCAAAAATTTTCTGGAACCGATTAAAAGCTTGCTGCATTTGATGCTGCGTCCATGCTGCACCGCGTTGTCGGACGTTATCTTGCCAGACCACGTGATCCCAGGTATGAATGCCACACTCAAATCCCGCCCGCCGCACCGCGCGCATTTCTTCTATGCAGTCTTTACCTATGTCCGGCGCAGGCAAAAACACGCCATACATCAGGGTTTTGAGGCCGTAATGTTCGACTACCGAGGTGCGTGATACTTTTTGAAAAAAACCAGGGCGGAAGGCGCGCCGCAATGCCCAGCCGGTGTGATCTTTTCCGAGAGAAAACAAAAACGTGGCACCGGCATGATGTTGCTTCAGCAGGCGTACCAGATTCGGTACGCCTTCGCGGGTGCCACGATACGTGTCGACGTCAATTTTTAAGACAATAGATGGCATGCAGTCCTGACTTAATCCATGAGGGCGCGGGCTTCGGCTACCTGACCGCGGTAGGCGTCGAAGATGTTGCGCATGCTGTCTTGCATGGTGGTGCTTGGCGCCCAGCCTAATTCTTCACAGGTATTGGTGATCTTCGGTACGCGATTCTGCACGTCTTGATAGCCATTGCCGTAGTAGGCACCGGAAGTGGTTTCTATGAGCTCGACCTTTTTGGCCGATTCTGCGTACTCTGGGTAGTCAGCCGCCAGCGTCAACATCATGTGCGCCAGTTCGCGGATCGAATAGTTGTTGACCGGATTGCCGATGTTGTAAATCTTGCCGCTGGCGACGCCATCTTTATTGGCGATGATGCGCATCAAGGCATCGATGCCGTCGTCGATATACGTGAAAGCACGTTTTTGTGCGCCGCCGTCAACCAGGGAAATATTTTCGCCGCGCACGATGTGGCCGAAAAATTGGGTCACGACGCGTGAACTGCCTTCTTTTGGCGTATGGATAGAATCGAGGCCGGCACCGATCCAGTTGAATGGGCGGAATAGCGTGAAGTTCAAGCCTTCCATGCCATAACCCCAGATCACGCGATCCATCAATTGTTTGGCGCAGGAGTAAATCCAGCGTGGTTTATTGATCGGGCCGCAGATCAGTTCGGATTGTTCCGGATCGAATTCTTCATCGTGGCACATGCCATAGACTTCGGATGTCGAAGGAAAGACCAAATGCTTGCCGTATTTAGCGGCGGAGCGAACGATCGGCAAGTTCGCTTCAAAATCGAGTTCAAACACGCGCAAAGGTTGTTTGACATAAGTCGATGGGGTGGCAATCGCCACCAGCGGCAGAATTACATCGCATTTTTTAACGTGATATTCAACCCATTCTTTATTGATGGTGATATCGCCTTCAAAGAAATGCATGCGCTCGTGACTGAGCAAATCACCCAAACGATCAGTTTGCATGTCCATGCCATAGACATGCCAGTCGGTAGTTTCCAAAATACGCTTGGACAGGTGGTGTCCGATAAAACCGTTCACGCCGAGGATGAGGACTTTTTTCATGGTAATTTCTTTATTTTAAAATGTTGCTGTTCAACCAAACTGAGTTAAGCAGCTAATTATTGGGCGACCAGTTGGTGCTGGAGGGTTTGTGCTGAGACCACTTTGCCATTCACTAACAGTTCAATAATATGGAGCGCACGACCATCGCCGCATACACCGAGGATGACATTATCCACTACAGACAAGCCCAGCGGCAAATTTGACGCATCTAAGGAGGATAAACGTGCTTTGCCAATCACATAAGTATGACCAGCTACGGTGGTAAAGGCCCCTGGATAAGGTGGCGCTACAGCGCGATGCAAGTTGTAGACTTGCTGTGCGGGTAAGGTCCAGTCAATACGACCGTCTTCCGGTTTGCGCCCGCCAAAATAACTGCCCTTGCTTAAGTCATTTTCATGAACTTTAGCCGTACCGTTCAGCAAGTCGGGTAATGCGAACCATAATATTTGTTCTGCTGCCACCGTCAATTTGCCAAAGACTTCGTAGGCGGTATCATCGGGCAAAATAGGGACGGCGGTTTGGGCGATGATGCCGCCAGCATCCGGCTTGGCTGCCATTTCGTGCAGCGTCGCGCCGGTCTCGGTCTCGCCATGCAAGACAGCCCAATTGACAGGAACCCGCCCGCGGTATTTTGGCAGCAAAGAACCATGTAAATTGTAGGCGCCGCGCTTGGCCAGCGCGAGCAGCTTGGTTGGTAGCATGTGGCGGTAGTAAAAGCTGAAAATAAAGTCAGGCGCGATTTCTGCAACCTGCGCCAGCAATTCTGGCACTGCCGGATCTGCCGGCGTGACGGTGGGAATGCCATGCTCTTGGCACAGTTCTGCCACGGAATCAAACCAGATGGTCTCTGCTGGATTGTCTTCATGCGTCACCACCAGCGCGATATGAACGCCACGCGCCAGCAAGGTTTTGATACAGCGGACACCCACACTGTGGTAGGCGAAGACGACGGCCTTATTTTGTTGGGTGTTAGGTGCAAGTGCCATCTTAATTGCCTTCCATGATGTCGGGACCGGATTGTTCTAAGATGGTCAGCACTACATAACGAGGACGCCCCCGTACTTGCTGATAAATGCGGCCGACATATTCGCCCAGTAAGCCGATGCCGAACAGGATCACGCCCATCATGAAGAAGGCGATCGCAAACAGGGTGAACACGCCTTCGGCTTCTGAGCCGAGTATGAAGCGGCGCACCAGCAAAAAGACCACGAATGCGCCCGATGCGGCCGACAGCACCATACCCATCATGGAAAAGATTTGCAAAGGCATGATGGAAAAGCCGGTCATCAGATCAAAATTCAGGCGTATCAGGCTATACAGCGAATATTTCGATTCCCCGGCGGCACGCTCTTCGTGTTCCACCATGATTTCGGTCGGCTTGCGCGCAAAGGTGTAGGCCAGTGCGGGGACGAAGGTGTTCACTTCGGTGCATTGATTGATCAGGTCGATCACATTTCGACCATAGGCGCGCAGCATATTGCCTTGGTCGGTAATTTTGATACGGGTGATTTTTTCCCGGACGCGATTCATTAATTTGGAGGCATAGGTGCGCCATGCTGAGTCCTGGCGTTTGCGCCGGATCGAGCCGACGTAATCGTAACCCTCGCGCATTTTGTCGACCAGGGCGCCAATTTCTTCGGGGGGATTTTGCAAGTCGGCATCCAGGGTCACCACAATGTCGCCACGTGTTGCCTGGAAGCCGGCAAGAATTGCCATATGCTGGCCGTAATTGCCATTGAACAGCACCACCCGTGTTACGTCGGGGCGCAGGCGATACTGGTCAGCCAGCAGGGCGGCGGTATTGTCGCGGCTGCCATCATTGACAAACACCACTTCATAGGACACGCCCCGGCTGGCGAGGGCATCTAACGCCGGATACAGGCGGGCGTACAGCTGGGCGAGACCTGCCTCTTCATTGTAAACCGGGATGACGACGGATAATTCTGGCTTCATAGTTTTGACTTCATCGTTTTAGCTTAATACGCTTACTTCAAGTAGTTGTGCTCAAATTCAGGAAAGGCAGGATTCTACCGCAGAGACGACCCTGATTACATCGGTTTCGCTCATGCCCGGAAATAAAGGCAGCGTCACGATCTGTTTGCCTATGCGTTCTGCAATCGGAAACATGCCATCGGTAAAGCCACGGGCGCGATAAAAGCTGAACAGATGAATGGCGCGATAGTGGTAACCGAGGCCAATGCCGAGATCGAGCATTTGCTGCATGAACGCTGCGCGGTTAATCCGCTCCGGTAAAACCAGATGGAACATATGCCAGTTGCAGTGCTCAAAATCGGCAATCGGGAGTTCTGCCCCCGTTTTTGCTTCGAAGTCAGTGCCAAACTGGGCGAAGTAACACTTGGCCAAGGCCATGCGTTTGGCATTAAATTCTGCCAGATGTTTCATCTGTCCCAGACCGATGGCGGCAGCGATATCGGTCATATTGTATTTGCCGCCCAGTACATCGACATCAATCCCGTCCAAGCCGCTGCGGCTGACGCCTTGCAGGCGATATTTTTCTGCCAGACGGGCTTCCTCGGCATTGTTCAGCACCAGGCAGCCGCCTTCGCCGGTCATGATGTTTTTATTCACTTGAAAACTGAACGAGGCAAAATCGCCGAACGCGCCTATGCGCTTGCCTTTCCAGCCCGAGCCTATCGCTTGCGCCGCATCTTCGATGACGCGCAGCTGGTATTTTTCGGCGATGGCGTACAGTTTATCCATGTCGCAGGGCAGGCCGCACATATGCACCGGGATAATTGCGCGGGTAGCGGGCGTGATCGCCGCTTCCAGCTTGTCGAGATCGATATTGTGGCTGCGTGGATCGATATCGACAAATACCGGCGTCGCGCCGACTTCGATGATGACATTGGCGGTGGCGACCCACGAATTGGGCGTGGTAATGACTTCATCGCCGGCGCCGATGCCGGCAATGCGCAGCGCGATTTCCATGGTGCAGGTGCCGGAGTTAAAAGTACGTACCGGACGGCCGCCGAAATATTCGGATAACTGGGCTTCCAGTGCCTGTACATTCGGGCCGCTGGTCAACCAGCCTGAGCGCAATACATTGCCCACGGCCGCAATAGTTTCTTCATCGATAGTCGGTTTAGTGAATGGCAGGAAGGGCAGGGCTGTAGTCATTAACGATCCTATATTTATCTTTATACTGGGGGTGAGTATATTTTAATGCGCGCTATTCTATTGCGTATGATATGGTGTTTTCACACATACTCCCCATTTTATTGATGCTTGGCAGAGTGGCGTGAAGGCGCTTGTCATGCTAAGAGCGGTTATTTTTTTATCGTGTCAATTTGATTCGAAACGATCATCCGCTTAGGGTCTTGTGCAATTATCCGCATCGGCACCTGTTGTTGCAACATGTCTTCATAGACCTGCGGCCGCAAAATGGCGATGGCGGGCTTGTGATTGGCGTTATCCGCACGCCATTTTTGGATAAAGTCGCTGCGTTTCGGTATCCATAACTCGGGTTGTTGCTCCAGTCCGAATTCGAGTTCGTCCGCGTGCTCGACCAGTATCAGCGTACGCCCAAGGTAGAACGGCAGGCATTGCTCGTACATGCCGACTGAGTAAATCGGCGTGTCGGGTTTCAGCTCGGCCTGAATCGCTTTTAGATGCAACAAACCAGCGCGGTAATAACCCCACGGCTCATAGCCTAGCATCAGGGTTTGCCCGGCGATAAAGCCTGCCAGCGCCATGCTGATGATGGCCCAGTCTTTCTGCCGGTTGAGCATCACTATCGCCAGCAAGCCGCCGACGATAGTGATCAGGCAGGCGGCCATCAGCCACGGTAAAAAGGCCTGGTTCAGGGCAAGTTCTATCGGCGGCATTGCCATGGCAGCCAGTTTGGCTGGTGCCATCAATACGAAAGCGAGCCCGCCTAATCCTGTCACCGTCAATAAGCCTGCGGCAAAGCGCAAGCTTTTACTCGAAGCTGATTCTAGCTGGAGCGCAATCAGCAGTGCCAGTGACGGGAAGATGGGCAGGATGTAGCCCGTCAGCTTGGAATTGGAAATGCTAAAAAATACAAAGATAAATGCGCTCCAGACCAGCAACATTTTTTTAGGCTGAAATCCGGCAGGCTCTTTTTTTAGCGCCGACCACATTCCTTGCAACAGCAGGCCCAGCCAGGGAAAAATACCCAAGGCTAAAATGGCGATGAAAAAGTAGGCCGGTTGATAGCGTTTATGGACGTTACTGGTAAAGCGTTGCAGATGCTCGTGGATGAAAAAAAAGTGTGGATGCTCGGGGTTTTTCAGGGCGACCAGAATAAACCAGGGGCTCACGATGGCAAAAAAAATCAACAAGCCCTTGCCCATGTGCAGCCGTTTCCAGATAGACCAGTCGCGCGCCACAAAGGTGTAGATAATCAGCACCGCACCTGGAAGAACGACGCCGATCAAGCCTTTGCTCAGCACGGCCAGCGCCATACCTACCCAGCACAGCACCATGCCGTTTCTTTGTTCTGCGGCAGTTGCCTGCTGGCGCTGGCTCAGCAATAGGCCGCACAGGCTGATGGACATCATCGCAGCGACGGCCATATCGAGTGAATTGTAATGTGACGATGCCGCCCACAATAGGCTGGAGCCCAGCACCAGTGCCGCATTAATGCCTATTCTTGCATTAAACACCTTGCGTCCCGTGTGTGCGACCAGGGCGATGCTAAGTAAGCCGCACAGTCCCGTCCACAGCCTGGCTTGCCAGTCACCCAGGCCAAACATTTCGAATGTGATGACATTCATCCATGCTTGCAACGGCGGTTTTTCAAAATACTTAATGCCGTTTAAGCGTGGCGTAATCCAGTCGCCGGTCACCAGCATCTCACGCGCCATTTCCGCATAGCGGCCTTCGTCGGTCGGAACCAGGGTGCGCGCGCCCAGCATGTAAAACCAGACCAGCAAGAAGCCGATGACAATCAGCCATAGCGTGCGCGGCGAATCGTAGGGCGAAGATATTTGCTTCATGCTGCTTCCATAATCAAGGCTAGCGCGACTTTGCGCCCTTCGGCCATCAGGATATTGTAGGTGCGGCAAGCGGCTTGGTTATCCATGCATTCCACGCCCTTGTGGCGCGCAGTCAGTGCCGCGATTAATTTGGGATGGACAAAACGCTGTTTTTTTCCGGTGCCAAGTATCACCACATCGGGCATGGTGGCCGCGATTTGTTCAAAATGCGCAGTAGTTAACTGATCGAACTGATCGACCGGCCAGGGAACGGGAGGCACTTCAGGTAGTACGATCAGGCTATGTTCAAATCGTTGTGCATTGAGTTCTATGCCATGCTCGTCATAGGCGGTCACAGTTTGGTAGCGCTGAGTAATCGTGGGATGTAGCTTCATAGGACTAATTTAAGGTCTTCTATAAACATCATGCGTATGTATCCGTATGTATCCGTATGTATGCGTATATAAGGCGAGGGTTAGTAGGAGAATTGCCGCATTGTAGCTTTTTTCCGTATGCAGATTCAAGAATGCTTCATTTTTGCCAATTTATTTTCTTTCCGTTTCCTCTCGTTTCTCATCCCTTGCTCTCACTAACGCGAGAGATTTTTGTTTCTGATATTTGCCTGATAAATGCCCTTTTTTGACTGAAATATCGTATCAAAAGCAAAGAATATTCGACAATTTCGCAAAACGGATTGATAAAACGGAGCGCATTGGGCAGAATGGGGAGTTCGGCAGTGCAGCATTTTGCGACACCTATGCGCCAAATTACGACAATATTAGTACCATCCGTTGAAAGATTGCCCCGTGCGACCTATAAAGAAATCCCAAAAACTTGCTAACGTCTGCTATGACATCCGCGGCCCCGTGATGGAAAAAGCCAAGCAGATGGAGGAGGACGGCCATAGAATTATCAAATTAAATATTGGTAATCTGGCGGTATTCAACTTTGATCCGCCAGATGAAATTGTGCAGGATATGATCCTTAATATGCACAATGCGGCGGGCTACACGGATTCCAAGGGAATGTTCGCGCCACGCAAGTCCATCATGCATTACACGCAAGAAAAGTATATCCGTGGTGTGACTATTGAGGATATCTATATCGGCAACGGCGCCTCCGAGTTGATCGTGATGGGGATGAATGCCTTGCTCAATAGTGGCGATGAGGTGTTAGTGCCCGCACCTGATTATCCGTTGTGGACGGCCGCGGTCAGTTTATCAGGTGGTAAGCCTGTGCATTATGTCTGTGATGAAAGCGCCGACTGGATGCCGGATATCGAGGACATTAAGCGAAAAATTACGCCAAATACCAAGGCGATTGTTGTGATCAACCCCAATAATCCGACCGGGGCCTTGTATCCGGTAGAAGTCTTGCAACAAATTGTTGATGTGGCGCGTCAACATCAGTTGATTGTGTTTGCCGACGAAATTTATGATAAAACTTTGTACGATGAAGCCACCCATACCTCCATCGCTTCACTGGCAGATGACGTCCTGTTTTTGACATTTAACGGTTTGTCGAAAAACTATCGCTCTTGCGGCTATCGCGCAGGCTGGATGGTGGTGTCGGGCGAGAAAAAACATGCCAAAGACTATATCGAGGGCCTGAACATGCTCGCTTCCATGCGTCTGTGTTCTAATGCGCCGGGCCAATTTGCGATCCAGACTGCGCTGGGTGGGCATCAAAGCATCAATGAGCTGGTCGGCCCTGGCGGTCGCCTGCTTAAACAACGCGATTTGGCGCACAAGTTGTTGACGGCCATACCGGGCGTCACTTGCGTGAAACCAAAAGCGGCGCTGTACATGTTCCCCAAACTCGATCCAGAGATGTACCCGATCAAGGACGATCAGGAATTTATTCATGAATTGCTCACCGAGCAGCGCGTGTTGCTGGTCCAGGGCACCGGTTTTAACTGGATTAATCCAGATCATTTCCGCGTGGTGTTTTTGCCTAATTCAGATGACCTGACTGAAGCATTCGGACGGATTGCGAATTTCTTGGAAGGCTATCGCAAGCGCCATGGCACGAATTAATTAGTTTTTTTATGCATTACTTGTTTTAATTTTAATCAGCACTTAGCGAAAACAATATGAAACCCATCAAAGTAGGTCTGTTAGGTATAGGCACTGTCGGTTCCGGCACATTTAACGTTTTAAAGCGTAATCAAGAAGAGATTATGCGTCGCGCTGGCCGTGCTATTGAAATTACGATGGTGGCAGACTTGAATGTGGAACGTGCACGTGAACTGACCAATGGCGAATGTGAAGTCGTCAATGATGCCAATTTAGTCGTTAATCATCCTGATATTGACATCGTCATTGAATTGATAGGCGGCTACGGCATTGCCAAAGATTTGGTCTTGAAAGCGATTGCCAACGGCAAGCATGTCGTCACTGCCAACAAGGCTTTGCTGGCTACCCATGGCAATGAAATTTTCAAGGCTGCGCAAGAAAAAGGCGTGATGGTGGCATTTGAAGCCGCGGTTGCCGGCGGTATTCCTATCATTAAGGCCCTGCGTGAAGGCTTGACCGCCAACCGCATTCAATGGATTGCCGGCATCATCAACGGCACGACCAATTTTATCTTGTCTGAAATGCGTGACAAGGGCTTGGATTTTGCCACTGCATTAAAAGAAGCGCAGGCACTAGGTTACGCCGAAGCGGACCCGACTTTTGATATCGAAGGTATCGATGCTGCGCACAAGGCGACGATCATGGCATCGATCGCTTATGGTATTCCTATGCAGTTTGATAAAGCGCACGTCGAAGGTATTACCAAGTTAGAGGCAATCGACATTCGTTATGCCGAACAATTGGGCTATCGCATCAAATTGCTGGGCATTACCAAGCGTAGCGACAAGGGTATCGAATTGCGCGTGCACCCGACCTTGATCCCGGAAAAACGCCTGATTGCGAACGTCGAGGGCGCCATGAATGCGGTGCTGGTGCAGGGAGATGCTGTCGGCGCGACGCTGTATTATGGCAAAGGCGCGGGTGCCGAGCCTACCGCTTCTGCGGTGATTGCCGATCTGGTCGATATTACTCGCCTCGCTACTGCCGATCCTGAGCACCGTGTGCCACATCTGGCTTTCCAGCCAGATGCAATGAGTGATTTGGCGATTTTGCCGATGTCAGAAATCGTTACCAGCTACTATCTGCGCATGCACGTGGCAGACCAGGCGGGGGTGTTGGCAGATGTCACCAGAATACTGGCGGAATCTTCGATATCGATAGACGCTATGTTGCAAAAAGAGCCGGCAGAAGGCGAATCGCGCACCGATATCGTAATGCTGACCCATCAGACGCAGGAAAAAAACATTCTCGCTGCGATCACAAAAATCGAGGCACTGTCTTCGGTGTTTGGCGCGGTGACCAAATTGCGTTTGGAAGAGCTGAGTTGATTATTTAAACTTATTTAAACTTATTTAAACTTATTTAAACTTATTTAATTTTACTTAAACGCTTTTTGCCTTAAGAGGCAACTTGAAAATGGCGAGATATCCATAAGATATCTCGCCATTTTCATATCTGAGCGATCCTCGCATGAAAGATTTTTTGCTTTCAACGGATAATTTTTTCGTAAAATTCTACCGGAAGATGGGCGTGAATTTTTATCAGATTTGAGACCCGGGTTCCATAGCTTGGTGATTCTATGCATACCGAGGATAACAATCTTTCCATCTCGAAACTGACGCCGGTATCCGGTAAGCGGCAATCGGGTGCCTGCGTGGTATTTGATAACATTTCAAAATAAGCGTCTTCTGGCGCGCGCTGGCAAATCAGGCTGGCAAATTCGGCCTTGGTTTTCACGACCTTGGGCCAAGGCGTATCCAAAGACGCATTCGAGATGCCGTAAATTCCGGGCGGCAATGGTTTTCCATTACGCACATCTTCCCGCTTGCGATTCGAAAACCAGATCAGTTCATCTTGATCGCCGACCAGCAGATTGAATCCATTGTAGCGATCTGCCTGGTCTTGGATTGATGCAATATAGTCTTGCGCCGATAGTGGATTGCTCAGGTAATTGGCGACTAACTCACCTCTGGATGGGGCATCCAAACGTGTTTCTGATGGTGCCCGGATATTGGTAATGGCGGCAAATTTAATGGCTTGCTGATTGTCGGCATCGTTCGTCGCCACCCCCATCCAGCTACCGCCCGATTGCAAATCGCGTCCGCCAAAGATCTGCGGCGAGCGCTCCCACCAACTAGCCGGTGCTGCAGGGCGATCGTAGTATTCATCGCGGTTACTGGCAACAATTAAGGGAATCGATGGAATTAATTTCCAGGCAAATACAATCAGGCACATGAAATGGCATCCATAAAATATTCCGCATGACGTTCGCCCTGAATTAGCGGCATTAAACTGCTTTGATTGACGATGGCGCTAAGACTAGCTTCAAAATCGCTAGGTATTTGACGATAAACCTCCATCCATGTGTACAAGCCATTCATTGCGTCAGGGCGACGTTGCAATTGCATACGGATATTCAATTGCTCAATCAGTATTTTTTGTATCTTTGTTACCTGTGCCAAAACAGCTGGCGCATGTTCTTGTGCCGTCTTAAAGTAAATATAGCAATCCAATTCTGTCTCCGCCATTAATTTACGTATTTTTAGGGGGGTATAGGTAAATTCACTACCTATTGCGCAATAACCATGCGCGCTTGTTTATATACCTGGGGGGAGTATATGATTTCCTGGGCTATGTTCAGGTTATCTGTTGATACTCCGTTCGCAAAGCATGAAACAAGAACTGTTGCGGTGTCGCCATGTCTTTGCATCGATCAAGCAAGCGACGCCAGCCAAGATAGTTCGCCAG
>NZ_JAUSFI010000165.1 GCF_030651495.1 Undibacterium sp. | reverse complement strand
TGAGTCAGCAGATTCCATTAAGGCCCGCAGAATTAAGCCCTGCAACAAGGCCGGATATAAAACTGCAAACTAGCCTGTTGAACAAAACATGAAAAAAACCTTGGCAAAAGGGAGGCGTTCATATAAGTATCCATGCGCCTTACCGGCCATTTTCGTGCCAGAAGGCGCATGGATATTGCGTATTGCCATTTTTATTTATACAAAATGGCAAACGTAATCCAGAGTTTCCAGCGTTTCGATATCGAAACTGGAATTGGCAGGTACGTTAAATTGCTCGCCACCCTGATAAGTCGCCCAGGCTTCTTCGCCCTTGATGCGGATGCGGCATTTGCCTGCATTGAGTTCCATGATTTCTGCTGCCCCAGTGTTGAATACCAGACTGGATGGAAAAATCACACCGATGGTTTTTTTGCTGCCGTCGGCAAATAGAACGGTATGTGAAACACATTTTCCATCGAAATAGATATTCGCTTGCTTGATGACGCTGACTTGGTCGAATTGTGGTGTCATGATGAGTAAGGTGATTGGGGAAAAGGATAAAAAATAGCTCGATCTTGCAAAATCGCTTGCGAGATCGAGCCGTCTTGAATGTAAAGCCTCAGAATTATTTAACCGCGTTTAGCTTTTGCATTGGCCGCAATGCGCATGCGCAGTGCATTCAACTTGATGAACCCGCCTGCATCTGCCTGGTTATACGCGCCGCCATCTTCATCGAAAGTAGCGATCGTCATGTCAAACAGCGAATCAGTTTTGGAATCGCGTGAGACCGTGATGACATTGCCTTTGTACAGCTTTAGACGGACCCAGCCGTTGACGTTCAGTTGAGTCTGATCGATCAGGGTTTGCAGAGCGACGCGCTCTGGTGCCCACCAGTAACCGTTGTAGATCATGGAAGCGTAACGCGGCATCAGATCATCTTTCAGATGCGCGACTTCGCGATCTAAGGTGATGGATTCAATCGCCCGGTGCGCGCGCAACATGATGGTGCCGCCCGGGGTTTCGTAGCAGCCGCGGGATTTCATGCCGACGTAACGATTTTCGACCAGATCAAGGCGGCCTATGCCGTGTTTGCCGCCGAGACGATTCAGTTCAGTCAGCACAGTGGCCGGTGACATGCGCACGCCGTTCAAGGCGACGATATCGCCTTTTTCGTATTCGATATCCAGGTATTCTGCTTGATCCGGTGCCTGCTCTGGGCTGACAGTCCAGCGCCACATGCTTTCTTCGGCTTCGTTGCTTGGATTTTCCAGATGGCGGCCTTCAAAGCTGATGTGCAGCAGGTTGGCATCCATCGAATACGGTGCGCCACCGTTTTTGTGCTTCTGGTCGATGGCGATGCCAGCGTCTTCCGCGTATTTCAGCAGTTTTTCGCGTGACAGCAAATCCCATTCGCGCCATGGCGCGATGATTTTGACATTTGGCATCAGGGCATAGGCACCGAGTTCAAAACGTACCTGATCATTACCTTTGCCGGTCGCGCCATGCGAAATGGTATCGGCACCGGTGGCTTTGGCGATTTCGATCAGGCGTTTCGCGATCAACGGACGCGCAATTGAGGTGCCGAGCAAGTATTCGCCTTCGTAGACGGTATTGGCGCGGAACATCGGGAACACGAAATCACGCACGAACTCTTCGCGCACGTCGTCGATGAAAATATTCTCTGGCTTGATGCCGAATTTGATGGCTTTGGCGCGCGCTGGTTCCAACTCTTCACCCTGGCCGAGATCGGCCGTGAAGGTGATGATTTCGCAGTGATAATTATCTTGCAGCCATTTTAAAATGACTGAGGTATCCAGGCCGCCGGAATAGGCCAGCACTACTTTTTTGACGTCGCTCATAATTGTCTTTCTGAAAGTTCTAAGGTGTGTATGTGTTACCGCTCGTGGTCGCTTACTCTTTAATTTCGCCGACCACCAGATATTCGAGTAAGGCTTTTTGTATGTGCAGGCGGTTTTCTGCTTCATCCCAGACTACCGATTGCGGGCCATCAATGACGCCAGCCGATACTTCTTCACCGCGGTGGGCCGGCAGGCAGTGCATGAACAGCGCATCGGGATTGGCTCTTGCCATCTTCGCCTCATCGACGATCCAGCCTTCAAACGCGGCTAAGCGTGCCTGATTTTCAGCTTCATAACCCATACTGGTCCAGACATCGGTATTGACCAGATCGACACCGGCACAGGCATCGGAAGGATTGTCAAATGCCGTGTAATGGCTGGCGTCGGCAGAGACTTGTTGCATGTCCATGTCATAGCCTTTAGGCGTAGATATATGCAAATGAAAACCGAATATCTCTGCCGCCTGCAACCATGAATACAGCATGTTGTTGGCATCACCGATCCAAGCCACTTTTTTTCCTGCTATCGAGCCGCGATGCTCAATGTAAGTAAAGACATCGGCAAATACCTGGCAAGGATGATGTTGATTGGTCAGGCCATTGATGACAGGTACGCGCGAATTGGCCGCGAAGCGTTCTATCATTTCTTGTTCAAAGGTGCGGATCATGATGATGTCGCACATGCGTGAGATGACCTGGCCCGCATCTTCCACCGGTTCGCCGCGCCCCAATTGACTGTCGCGGGTGTTCAGGTAAATTGCTGCGCCACCGAGCTGGTGCATCCCTGCTTCAAACGACAGGCGTGTCCGGGTTGAATTCTTTTCAAAAATCATTACCAGCGTACGATCCAGCAATGGATGGTAGGGTTCGTAATTTTTGAATTTGCGTTTGATAATGCGTGCCCGTTCCATCACATACTCGAACTCGGCAAGCGTTAAATCAGAAAACTGCAAAAAGTGTTTGATAGCCATAAATAAAATCGGTGACAAGAGTAAATTTGTCACCGCCTGTTATAACTGCTTAATTATAAGGGATTTAATTGTGCAAGCCTTTAAAATCTGGAATCTTGCATCAATTGTATTCAATCGATTCCCGGCTTATTTCTTAATTTGACTGAGTAACTCACCGAGCATTGCTATCATCTGATCAATTTCTTCAATGCTGACATTGAGTGCAGGCATAAAGCGCAACAGGTCTGGCCGTGGCGAGTTGAGCAACACACCGAGGGGCTCCCTATTACGCCCGGCCTCGACCAGTTTGCCACCTATGTCACTGCCCAGCTTTAAGGCCCGCAATAAGCCTTCACCGCGTTCACCCTCTAAGCCGTATTGCTCTGAAAGATGGGACAAGCCCTTACTCAGATAATCCGCTTTTTCTTTGACTGAGGGCATAAAGCCAGGTGCCAGCAGCGCATTGATCACCGCCACGCCAACCGCGGTAATCAATGGATTGCCATTATACGTACCGCCTTGGTCGCCCGGCACAAAGCAGGCAACTTCTTCGCGGCATAATAGCGCAGCTAAAGGTACGCCACCGCCGATGCCTTTGCCCAGGGTCATGATATCCGGCTCGATACCCGATAATTGATAGGCGAACAGTTCACCGGTGCGGCCCATGCCGGTTTGCACTTCATCGACGATCAGCAGGATATTGTGTTTTTTGGTCAGGGCACGCAGGGCTTGCATGAATTCGCGGCTGGCAGGCAATACGCCGCCTTCACCTTGTACCGGTTCCAGCATCACCGCTACCGTTTTATCCGAGATCAGTTTTTCGACCGAAGCGATGTCGTTCAGGTCGGCTTTCGGGAAACCGGGCACCTGCGGCGCAAAAATGGTATCCCAGCCTGGCTTGCCAGAGGCCGACATGGTGGCCAGCGTACGCCCGTGGAAGCTGTGGTCAAACGTGATGATTTCATAAGCGCCGGCTTTGTTGAGCTGGCCCCACTTACGCACCAGTTTGATTGCGCCTTCATTCGCTTCCGCACCGCTATTGGTAAAAAATACGCGATCAAAGCAAGAGTTGGCAGTGAGCAGGCCCGCCAGTTCTATCGCCGGGGCATTATAAAAAGCAGGTGAGGGATTGATCAGTTTTTTTGATTGCGTCATCAGCGCGTCTTGTATGCACTGTGGCGAATGACCGAGACAATTGACCGCCCAGCCTTGCAGATAATCAAGATAGCGTTTGCCCTTATGGTCGGTCAGCCACATGCCGCTGCCTTCGGTAAATACCAGGTCTGGGCGTGGTGTGATGTACATGAGTGCGTTCACATTGTACTGACTGAATTCCATTTTTGAGCTCCTGAAAAGTGAGGATGATAGTGTGCTGCAAGGTTAAAAATATGAAAATGTTACTTTAAAAGTAAAAAAAGCCACAGGTTTTTGTCCTGTGGCTTCTATTTTGCGTTGTTGCTTAATGTTACTTAAGGCTGCTTATTTACGCGCAAGACTTCCCAGGCTCGATCTGCAGGCTGCGGCGTCGGGCAATATTGGGGGAAGACATGTCGGTAAAATTGTTCATCAGCGTAGTGTAACGGATAGTCAGCGTTTTTGCGCACTGTTTTCTCAGCTTTTTTCGGCAAAAGCGCTTATGCACTTTGCAAATCAGCTTCAGAAGTAAATGAATCGGCATAAAACTCGTCTTCAGGTAACTGGCATTGCGCGACAAAATCACGTCTGGCCGAGTCGACTACAATCGGCGCGCCACAGGCATAGACTTGGTAGGCAGATAAGTCGGCGTGATCTGCCATGACGGTCTGGTGTACGAAGCCGGTGCGGCCAGTCCATTGATCTTCTGGCAAAGTATCCGATACCACCGGCACATAGGTAAAGTTTGGCAAGTTCGCGGCCCACTCCAAGCACAGCGCATGCATATACAAATCTTGCGGACGACGGCCGCCCCAATACAGGGTGACAGGACGGGTGGATTTCAGGTCGATAAGATGTTCGACCAGCGCCTTAATCGGTGCGAAACCGGTGCCGGAGGCCAGCAAGATGATCGGTTTTTCAGATTCTTCGCGTAAGAAAAAAGTGCCATGCGGGCCTTCAAAGCGCAGGATGTCACGTTCTTTCATCGTGGAAAATACCTGATCGGTGAACACGCCGCCAGGCATGTGACGGACATGCAGGGTAATTTGCGCATCCAGATGCGGTGCATTTGCCATGCTGTAACTGCGACGCTTGCCGTCTTTCAGCATGAATTCGATATACTGACCAGCGCGATATTGCAGGCGCTCGTTGGCAGGGAGTTGCAGTGCGATCAGCATGACATCTTCCGAGAGCTTTTCCATTTTTGCGATGCGGCTAGGCATTTTTTTGACAGGAAATTCGTCGCTATTGAGAATTTCGCGTGCTTCTATGGTGATATCCGTGTGCGGTCTGGCGCAGCAAAACAGTGCGCCGCCTAGCGCTTCTTCGGATTCTGGCAAGGCTTTTTGCTGATGATTGCCATGCACTACTTCACCCTTCAGAACTTTTCCTTTGCATGAACCGCAAGCGCCGTTTTTGCAGCCGTAAGGTAAGCCAACGCCAGCACGCAGGGCGGCCGATAAGACGGTTTCACCTTCATCACAACTAAATTGGTGGCCGCTAGGCATCACAGTTACTTGAAAAGTCATACAATTCCTGAAATCAAAAAATCAGACAAAAAAGAAGATGAAAAAAAATATCCAACGATTCGGCAAACCACGCTTGCTTATCATCGGTTGTGGTGACGTCGGCATGCGTTTACTGCCGCTACTGCAACAACACTTCCGTATTTTTGCGGTGACCAGTCAGCCAGAGCGGCATGCAGAATTGCGTGCCGCCGGCGCTATCCCTATCACTGCCAATCTCGATGTGCCAGCCACACTGATGCGTCTGGCACGACTCGCCTCCTATATCGTGCATCTGGCACCACCACGGCCTGACGGTGAGTCTGACACCCGCAGCCGAAATTTGATCGCCATTTTACCCGACAAGAGCCGCCTTGTTTATGTCAGTACTACCGGCGTGTATGGCGATTGCGCCGGCGCCCTGTTTGACGAGACCAGACCGGTGCAACCGGCGAACCCGCGCGCCAAGCGTCGCGTCGCGGCAGAGCGCCTGTTGCGCGCATGGGCGCTACGTAGCCAATCGGCGTTATCCATCTTGCGCGTGCCGGGGATCTACGCCGCCAACCGTTTGCCACTGGAACGTTTGCAAAAAGCTACCCCTGCTTTGGCGGCCCAAGATGATGTCTACAGTAATCACATCCACGCTGACGATTTAGCCATGCTGATTAAGCTAGCGCTGTTTCGTGCTGCGCCTGGCCGCATCTATCATGCGGTAGACGATAGCAATCTCAAAATGGGTGACTATTTTGATCTGGTAGCAGACCGCTTTCAGCTGGCGCGCCCGCCACGCTTGCCGCGTGCCGAATTGATCAAGCAGATTTCGCCGATGCTGCTGTCTTTTATGTCGGAATCGCGACGCTTGAAAAATGACAGAATTAAACAGGAGCTAGGTGCGCGGTTGCATTATCCGACCGTAGCGCAAGGCGTGCTGGCTGCGGCTGGCGGTTAATTAAAATTCAACAGCGGGCAGGCCCACAACGCACACCCAATGCGCATAGCCCATGCGGGTTTCTAGCCTGCCTGGCCTGGAGCCCGCATGGGCTATGCGCATTGGGATGCTTATTTAAAAATTTTATTTTCATACCGTATTCCACCATCGCGTTCAAAGGCTCATGCCTGTATGAGTTGTATTGTTGCTGTGTGAGCAGTGGTGTGGTGATTACAAGCTCTGCGATGATAAATTTATTTGAATTTCAGCGCAGTTATGCGATTCTGACAGTTGTAAAATTTTTTAAAAGAAATGTCATGGTTGGTGCCATATTGGGATTCCGGTCAGGATTACGCTATCTGCTGCGTCTGATCGTCGTTGCGATTTTTTTGTGTTTTTCCAGCACCGCGCTTGTTGCTGCGCCAACAGCACCGAGCGTTGTCGTGACGCCATTGGATAAACACGCACTGATTTTGGTCTCGGTCAGATTCGGCGGCCCGGTGGTTGACTTATATGTCTCCGGACTGATGAATGGCTTAAAAAAAGGTGGCATGAAGGGCAGCAATATTTATGTTGAATACCTTGATCTGGTACGTCGCGCGGGAGTCAGCTACCGCCAGCCATTAGGTAGCTTGCTGGCTCAAAAGTATGCCGGTCTGGACTTCGATCTGGTATTTTGCGTGCAACAACCTGCTTTGAATTTCCTCTTGAATGAGGGACGGGAATTGGCACCAAGGGCGATCATTTTAAGTCGAGGTGCCCTATTGCCCCCAGACGCAAACATCGGAAGCCGCCAATTCGTTTCTCAGACAGCACAACTTGATTATCGCGGCACGCTACAACTGGCGCTGGCGCTTTTCCCCAAAACCGAGAACGTCATTGTCATTCAAGGCAGCAGCGAAATTGAGCTGTCTCGCCAGAAAACGATACGTAACGACTTGGCACCATGGCAAGGTAAATTAAAGATTGAAGATACCCAAGGGCTGAGTTTTGAAGAAATCGATGTCAAGTTGGCGGCGCTGCCGAAAAACACCATTCTTCTAGGCCCGGGTATCGCGCGCGATAGCAAAGGCGAAATATTTGTGCCGCTAGAGTCGAACAACCGTATCCTTAAATTTGCCAATGCCCCTTATTTTGTCCTTTATGACAGCGCCATCGGTAGCGGCAGCATCGGCGGGCTGGTGTCCCGGATTGATGACGAAGCGAGCTTGATGGCGGCGCTGGCAATTGACATGGCGCGGGGAAACCCCCGCCTGAGCGCGCCTGTCTTATCGGCTAAAAATATCAATCAACCCATGTTTGACTGGCAGCAGTTGCAGCGCTGGAACGCAGATGTCAGCGTGTTGCCTGCCAATACGCTATTGATCAATCGGCCACCGAACCCGTGGAGCCAGTATAAGGAATACATTATCGCAGGGACACTGGTGATTCTGTTGTTATTGGTTTTTGTGGTCAGCCTGATTTTACAAAATCGTCGCCGTCGTTTGGCCGAAGCACGTCTTCGGGTGCTGATCGAACAGGCGCCAGAAGCCATCCTGGTGGTGGATGTCACTTCGAAACAAATCATCAATGCTAACCCGAGTGCTGAAAAACTTTTTGCCTGTTCACGGGCCAATTTATTGAAGAGTAATGTGCGCAGGTTTTATGCGCAAGAACAGCCGGATGGCTTACCAGTGGAACAGAGCCGTGATGAAAATGTTGCACGAGCTATGGCGGGAGAAATCGTCTACGTAGAGCGTGCCATGCGTAGTTTGGACGGCCGTGACCTGCTGTGCGAGGTGCGCCTGGTCAGGCTGCCGGATGCGCACCGCAAGCTTTTGCGCGTCAGCATTGTCGATATAACGCAGCGCAAGAAGGCGGAATCCAAGGCTTTTGAACTTCATCTGCGGTTGCAGGCATTACTTGATGCGGCGCAGGAAGTTTCCATTATCGTCACCGATGCAGAAGGACGCATTACGGTGTTCAATCATGGCGCAGAAAAAATGTTCGGTTACGCGGCTAGCGAGATGTTAGGCCGGAGCCCTGCACTGCTCCATCTGCCAGATGAAATCGATCAATGCGCCGCTGAACTGACAGTGCAACTGGGGCGCCCGATAGCGAGTTTTTTAGAAACCTTTGTAGCGCTGACCCGCGACGGCGGTTCCGACATTCGCAACTGGTCTTGTGTACGCAAGGATGGCAAGCACTTATCCATCTCGCTCGCGGTGAGTATTATTCGTGATGAGCATGGGCGCATTACCGGTTTTCTCAGCATCGGCCTTGATATTACCGAGCGGCTCGCGGCGGAAGCTGATCTGATTCAACTCAATCAACAGCTTGATCACCGGGTGCAAGAGCGTACCGAGGCGCTGCAAACGTCGACCAAACAACTGCAACAGGCACTCAATAACCTCACTCTCATGCAGGATAAACTGGTGCAATCGGAAAAACTCGCTGCGCTCGGTTCGGTGGTCGCGGGAGTCGCCCATGAACTCAATACGCCGATAGGCAATTGCATGACCGTCGCCAGTACTTTGCAAGAAAAGACCGAGGTATTTCAGTCGCAGGTTGCCGCCGGTGAGTTACGCCGTTCGCAGCTCGACGCGTATTTAAAAGACGCTAACGAAGCAATGCAGTTATTGCAAAAAGGCTTGCAGCGCAGCGGTGCTCTGGTTGCCAATTTCAAACAAGTGGCGGTCGATCAGAGTAGTGCACAGCGCCGCCAATTCATGCTCAAGGATGCCATTTTTGGCGTGGTAGCCCTGATGAAGAGCAGTTTGCAGAAGAACCCATGTCGTATCGAATTGGATATTCCGGACGACCTGAGCATGGACAGCTTCCCGGGAGCGATCGAACAAATTGTCTCTAACCTGATCAATAACTCGGTGTTGCACGGCTTCGACAGGCTTGATCATGGCTTGATCCGGCTGCAGGCGCGCGCCGAGGGGGAAATGGTCCGTATTATTTACAGTGACGACGGTCGCGGTATGTCAAGCGAGGTGCAAAAACACATTTTTGAGCCGTTTTTTACCACCCGACTGGGGACTGGCGGCAGCGGCCTCGGTTTGAGTATCTGTTATAACTTGGTGCACGGCCAGCTCGGCGGTTATGTCGACGTGTCCAGCGTAGCGGGGCAGGGCACTACGTTCACGCTAGTCTTGCCGCGTGTGGCTTCGGTTAGCAAAACCTGACAGTCGGGTTGAACAATGAGGGCTGATCCAGCTGCTGGGCCTGTATTGCAATAATTCAAAAGTGAGCAAGGGGAACTTCTAAAAACCCACCTGTCTAAGCAATCAGAGCGATTTTTCTGCAAACAAGTGGGTAGGAAATAGAAATGACATTCAAAATGGGGGATTTATTTGCGCAAGAACATCGGCAAAAGAAGCTTGACGTGTTTGCC
>NZ_JAUSFI010000154.1 GCF_030651495.1 Undibacterium sp. | reverse complement strand
CGATGAAGCATCTGCGTGAAAGGCTGGTTAGCCTCCTCAATGACGAACGGCCCGGTCGAAAATACGACCGGGCCGTCAAGGCAAGACCAAACCGCTATGCCGTTCGCGTTGTGCGAAAACCTGCTAACTGAACGGCATTAGAGCTTGGCTCCCTATTTTTTTATGGTAGATCGGTAACGATTAGGTGTCGGTTCGCAACAATTTTCAGCAATTGTAAAGATGAATTTTCTGAGTGACATAAGCTGGTGGGCAGTGGGTCAAATTATCTTGATCGACTTGTTACTGGGCGGAGATAACGCTATTGTCATTGCATTGGCTTGTCGTAATTTGCCTGATCAATTACGCTTGCGAGGAATAGTGTGGGGTACATTAGGTGCCATCAGTGCGCGCATTCTTTTGCTTACATTTGCCAATCGCCTACTTCAGTTAAGTTATGTGAAGTTGATCGGCGGCTTATTGTTGTTCTCTATAGCGATTAAATTACTTGCCCAGACCGAGGAGGGACACGACGATATCCATGCAAGTGAGCGGCTATTGACTGCAATAAAAACCATTGTCATAGCAGACTTTGTCATGAGTATTGATAATGTCGTCGCCGTGGCTGGTGCGGCTCAGCGTGCCGGTGGGAATAAACAACTTGTTTTGATGATCTTAGGGATACTTGTCAGTATCCCCATTATTGTTTGGGGCAGCACTCTGGTACTTGGTCTCATACGAAAAATCCCTTTCATTGTTACTGCCGGTGCGGCGATGTTGGCCTACATCGCTGTGGCGATGGCATTATCTGACGTGTTCGTTTTGAGTGTAATAAAAAGTCAATTTCCTTATCTTGACGCAACAATTTCCTTACTTAATGTTAAGCTTAGTCTGGTGGGATTGTTTGGTGCCTTTAGTATTGTTTTCATCGACGTATTTAATCGCTATCGGCACTCAGTCTGGCACTAAATCTGTCATTTGATTTGCATCTGTTTCAACATTCATCGTATTCCTTATTGTTCTTTACTTCGTCAGCATAGCTATGTCATTTCAATCCATACTAGAGTTTGCAGGCCTCTCTGATACAGGGTTAGTGCGCGCGCAGAATGAAGATGCGATAGGAATTTTTGTTGAATCAGGATTTGCTGTGCTGGCTGATGGTATGGGGGGATATAACGCCGGCGAGGTTGCCAGCAGGATGTGTGTAGAATTGATTGCCCAGCAATTGCAGCAAAAGCAGCAATCTGTATGGATGCCAATGTTTTCACGTACCACTTCCATCGCAGTACGATGGTTAGCAGATGCCATCGCGTTTGCTAATACGCGCGTACTCGAGGCAGCACGCCAACATGAAGAATATCTGGGCATGGGCACCACTGCGGTAGTTGTTTTAAGTCATCAGGATAAGTTGTTAATAGCGCATGTGGGCGATTCTCGCGTTTACCGCTTCCGTCAAGATCAACTTACGCAACTGACAAGGGATCACTCCGTGCTGCAGGGGCAAATTGATGCCGGCTTAATTTCCAAAAAAGACGCGCAATTTTCCCCCATAAAAAATTTGATTACGCGCGCGGTTGGCGCTCAAGAAGAAATAGAAGTTGAGATACACGATCATCAAATGGAAGAGGGTGATATTTATCTATTATGCTCAGATGGATTGACCGACATGCTCAATCATGATGAAATTCACCACATCATGCATCAGTATTCTGCTCAACTTGCGCATTGTTGCCAGGCATTAATCGATAGCGCCAATAATTTCGGTGGTCGCGACAATATTTCAGTGATTTTATGTAAAGTAATTGAGTTGCATGAACGCAGCTTAATGGAAACCATTTTTGCCAGTTAAGTTGCTACTTGAGTTCTAAGCTAAGTAGCCTGACATTGTTTTTTAGAATGATAAAAAACGTTTTTTTGCGAGAGTTTTATGGCGAAAGTGATCGTCACATCGAATGGCCTGATACAACAAGAAGTCGCGCTGAACAAATCACGCCTCACGATAGGCAGGCGTACGACTAACGATCTGGTACTAGATCAATCGACCATCAGTGGTCAGCATGCCGCCATTGATATCAGCTCAGTCGGCGTATTTGTTCTCGATCTCGGGAGTACCAATGGAACACTGGTCAATGGGCAGCCGATCACCAAGCACCTGCTGCTGCATGATGATGTGATTGAGATTGGTAAGTACAGATTAACCTACCAGAGTGATACCGTTCAATTCGACGAAAAAACGGCACAACAAGTTTTAGCAGCAGAAATGCCGCCGGAGATGGCAAAGACGAAAATACAGCCGGCTGCCATGATCGCCAAAATCAAAGTGCTTAATGGCAGTAATGCTGGCCGGGAGTTACTCTTGAATAAGCCTGTGACTACATTAGGCAGTCAAGGCGTACTGGTGGTTTCTATCTCGCGTGAACAGCAACATTACTTTATCACTCATGTTGAAGGCCATTCTTTTGCCAAAATCAATGAGCAAGCCATGGATGGCGGTTCAAAACTATTAACTGATGGCGATGTGATTGATTTGTCTGGAATAAAAATGAAATTTTATCTGACTGAATAGTGACAAATTTTGCGCATTACATGGGGAATTTGTTGCGAATGACAAAAAATGTCATGAAACTCTCAAAAGAAAACGTGCATTTAGGCAAAAATTGGAAAAACGAAGGTGGAATGATGCCTTTTCTAGGCTGGCACGCTGTTTGCTAAATGGAAGATGTAGCAAACAGCTTTATCGAACTTCCTAATTTCCCCTAAGGAGCAATAAAATGAAATCCATGAAAATGACACAACGCGCACAAGCAGGTTTTACGCTGATTGAATTGATGATCGTGGTAGCGATTATCGGTATCTTGGCGTCGGTCGCTCTTCCTCAGTATTCTAACTATACTTCACGCACTCGTGCCGCTGGCGCTATTGCAGAATTGAATAGTTTGAAAACCGCAATCGGCGAATGCTACCAGGCGGAGGGGAAGTTTACTAACTGTATCACTATGGGTACCGGCTCTATCCCAACGGTTGCAACTTCCAAATTTCTGATTGGCGCCACTCCTGTAACAGTTACTGGAGCAGGTGTCATTACTGCCGCATCAACTGGTGCAACTGACAGTACCGGAACAGCTTTAGGTATAGTGTTAACTCCGACAATCACCGCTGGCGGCTCATCTATGCCATTTGTTAATTCCGGTACAATTTGCGAGCCTGTTCGCGGTTTGAAACCAGGCCAAGGCGGTTGCTAATACGTACTAGCTAAAAAATGGCCCGCGAATGCGGGTCTTTTTTTTGGAGCCCGGTCATTTTACTTTTGTTTTTGCTTATGTAAGCTTGATCTTGGCTATGCCGTTTGAGATTTTTGTGACTGATGGAAAAAAGTGGAATTGCTGTAGTTTGCACTTCAAATGCTTGAATTGGTAATGTGAAAAACCAAGTTTATGGTGCTGGGAGTATTTTAATGAATGTTGATGTTTGTTATGTTGTTGATGTTTGGGATGTTTTTTTATGCGTATTTGACATCATGACGGTATGTGATTCTTGAGAGGACGTTGTATGAAATGCGTACGTTTATCTATAAATAAGCAACAGGGTTTTACTTTAATTGAATTGATGATTGTTGTGGCAATTATTGGCATCTTGGCATCAGTGGCGATACCGCAATATTCTCACTATGTATCGCGTACTCTAGCCTCAGGCGCTGTTGCAGAATTGAATAGTCTGAAAAGTGCAATCGGCGAATGTTATCAGGCTGAGGGGAAATTTACTAATTGCATCACCATGGGTACGGGCGCGATTCCAACGGTTGCAACTTCAAAATTTCTGGTTGGTGCCACACCTGTAACCGTGACTGGAGCAGGTATCATTACTGTCGCAACAACTGGTGCAACTCTGACTGATGGAACACCCTTAAAGATGGTGTTAACTCCAACAGTCATCCCAGGTGGGTCATCGATGCCATTTATTGCTAGCGACACAATTTGTAATTCTGTTCGTGGTTTAAAATCAGGTCAAGGCGGTTGTCCGTAAGTTAAATTAGTTGAAAAAAATTACATCATTTAAATATTTAACAAAATTATTTTGTATTAATTTATTACTGTTTTTTTTATGAATAAATTCCTAGCTAGTGGTTTCCACTTTCTGATCAGTCTTTTCGTTGGACTAGTATTATTAGCACTATGTTGGTTCGTCTGGTACCCGGCGCCGATGTTGATGGCAATTGGTGGTCTTGAGATATTTTTACTCGTCGTTGGTATCGATGTGGTACTCGGTCCATTGCTGACCTTAGTCGTGTTTAAATCCGGTAAGAAATCTTTAAAATTTGATCTTGCCGTAATCGCCATGGTGCAACTCGCCGCGCTGTCTTACGGGGTTAGTACGCTGCTCGAAGCGCGACCCGCCTATGTGGCGGCGCTTGGCGGTCATTTTCAGGTGATTCAAGCTTCTGAATTGACTGATGTGAATCTCGCTAAAGCTAAGGAAAAACTATCATGGTGGGGGCCAAAATTGGTTGGCACTAAACCTCCGACCGATAAACATGACATAAGTGATGTTGATGCAATGAGTTCGGTCGGGGCGGGGCGGGGTCATTTACCGCATTTACATATTCCCTATGAGAATATGAATGCAGAGATTTTGCAAAAAGCCTCGGATATTTCTGTACTTGACAAAAATAACCCAACTAAGCAGAGCCAGATTCATGCATGGTTGCTAGAGCATCATGTGAATGAAAATAGTGTTAAGTTTCAACCAATAAAAATTAGCGCTTCGGTATTTGCCATCATCCTTGATGCAAAATCAGCAAAAATAATTGGTATAATGCCAATCGTTTTAATAATGTAAGTTGAGCATTCCAGGGTGTATCTCGTACACCCTGGTTATTTTGTACTATGCGTACTTCTGTTTACTATTTTTGATTTTTAATGACATCTGAAAAGCAATTTAACGTAGCAATTTTTATATTTTGCGCCTTTGGTGTTGTTAGTTACCTCAATCCCCAGCACATTCATCCCCTACGCACTTATTACAATGAAATTCTGATTTTTTTGGGGTTGACCGTTGCCACTGTTTATCTGGCAAGGAGTCGGGCCCCCAAGCTGCGTTTTCCTGCCTTGTTGCTGCTGCCTTTGGGGATTTTGTCGCTGGTGCTGTTGCAGGTTTTTCTTGGCATTGTCGTTGATGCTTTTGATATGGCATTGCCGATCAGCTATTTTTTACTCTGTAGCCTGGCGCTCATTGTTGGTGCCAGCATAGCGTCGCAGCCGGGTGGGGCCTATCGTCTTTGCTTTGGTCTGGCCATCATGCATTTATTGGCGGCCTTGCTGTCGCTGGTGATGCAGCAACTACAGTTGGCGGGTGTGGATGCGTCGCCCTTCATCATGACTATCGCACGGGAGGCGCAGTCGTCTATGCGGCCGTATGCCAATGTGGCGCAGCCAAATCAGCTGGCTTTGCTGTTTTGTCTGGCGCTAGGATCGGTCTGGTACTTGTATCAGTTATCACGTCTATCCGCCTGGGGGGCGGCATTGCTGGCAGCGATGTTATTGTGGGGCATTGCATTGACGCAATCGCGCATAGGCTGGGTGATTTTGCCGCTATTTGCCTTGCTATGCAGTCAGCGAAAACAGGGCGAGCGCACCGTCGATCGCTTATTGCTGCTGACGCTACTGGCATTGTATGTGAGCTTGGTGCTCGGTTTGCCGCAGATCGGTAAGTGGATGGGATTTTCTAGCGGATCGGTGACTGCGCATGTCGGCGGCCGTTCTGAGCGCTTGGTGCTGTTGCAGCAAGCCTGGCACATGGCAGCCGAACATCCATGGTTGGGTGTGGGGTGGTTTGGTTTTGGCGCTGAGCAGGTCAGAATTGCGGCGGATTTTACCTCGACGACGTATGCTGAGCATGCACATAATTGGCTATTAAATTTTGCTGCCGAATTGGGCTGGCCGGCGACGGTCTTGATTTTTGGCGCCCTGGCCTGGTGGACGCTACAGACTTGTGTAGTAAACAAATCAACTCAATTAACTAAAGCGACACTGGCGGTGCGTTTTGCCAGCCTTTGCCTGGTTGCGGTGTTGGTGCACAGTATGGTTGAGTTTCCTTTATGGTATGCATTTGTGTTAGCCCCCGTTGCGCTGTTGATGGGTATGCTACATCAGTTACGTTGGCCTGCTGAGGGCGTGGTAGTGCCGCGTAAGCTAATTATGGGGGCGGGGCTATTTTCTTGCCTGCTCATGCTTGTGTTGACGCTTGATTATCAGCGCGTGGTTGCCGGTTTTAATATCTTACGCACCGATCAGAGTCGTTCAGAGTCCGGTAAGGCCGGATTGGCACGCCCTGACTGGACTCTTTTTCCTACCTATTTTTTGTACTTTGATTTGATGAGAATGACGCCGCATGAAGGCATGTCTGCACAGCAAATCGCCGCTGTCGAGCGGATGAGTCATCGCTTTGGCTATGTGCATGTGCTAAATAAACTGGCCGAGGTTTACGTCTTGAATGGGCAGACGGAAAAAGCGGAACGTACCCTGTTAACGCTACAGCGATTGCATCCAAACTCTTACCCGGAGTATTTTGATTATTGGAAAACGCAATCGGCATTGGATGCCCGATACCGTACGGTGTTGTTAGCTATCCCTAAACGGGATGCAGATTAAGTTATCTGCGGCACTTGTCTTCAGTCTATGCTAAAAATTATTCACGGCACCCCCGCCATTACGCACTATCCATGCGGGTTCCCGGGCGATGCTGCCAACAGGCGCATGTTTAATGCGCCGTGGCGGGGGTACTTGGGGCGCGATGCAGCGGTTTTTTTGCGCTTTCTGGGCATCTTGTTTTGACGTGATTTAAATGTGGTTCGCCCAAACCCTCTTAGGTACTTAAATTCGTACTTAAATTCGTATTCAAATTCGTATCCAAATTGACCTGATTGACGGGATCGCGGCGGCGGCGTCTGGTTTGGGGGGCGTCGGCCAATTCTATGATGAGTGCCTGGCCATCCGGTAGCGAGATGGCGAGTTTTTCTTGTCCGTCGTGGAGGATATGATAGACGGTGCTGGTACCAACCGCCGCTGAGTTTTCAAGGGTGGCTTGTGTCAGTCGTGTCGATAGCTCGATGATCGACTCTGCTTGCCATTGCAATTTACGCATAAATTATCGTGCCTGTTGTTCTTCAGATTGTTCTGTTGCCAGTTTTTCCTGATGTTCCTGGAAACGGTTGATGAAACTGTTAGCGTCCATCGGGCGTCCAAAGTAATAGCCTTGTACATATGTGCAACCCATCTTGATGAGCATATCAACTTGTTCTTTTTTCTCCACACCTTCCGCCACTACTCGCAACCCCAGGCTGAGTGTCATGGCGATGATGGCGCTGGCGATCGCGGCATCGTCGGGGTTGTCATGGATATCGTTGATAAAGGATTTGTCGATTTTTAATTCATCAATCGGGAATCTTCTGAGGTAAGACAAGCTGGAATAGCCAGTGCCAAAATCATCCAGCGAGATTGATAGTCCAAGTTTTTTTAAGGCCCGTAAAGTGATGAGGGTGCTGCTTACGTCTTGCATCACCATGCTTTCGGTTAACTCTAGGATGAAGTTGCTGGGGTCGGCGCCGGTATTGGTAAAAATGGCGGCAACTCGCTCCGACAGATCTTCTTGGCGAAACTGCCTGGAGGACATATTGATGGCAATTTTTAGCGGCAGTATCCCTTCAGATTGCCAGGCGATTTGCTGGCGGCAGGCTTCTGCCAGAACCCATTCGCCTAGCGGTAAAATTAATCCGGTTTCTTCTGCCAAGGGGATAAATTCTATCGGATGGATCAGGCCAATTTGTGGGTGACACCAGCGTACCAGCGCTTCCGCGCCGATGATTTCATTGGTGTGGATGTTGATTTTTGCCTGATAGTGCAGGGTGAATTCATTTCGTTCCAAGCCGCGTCTGAGTGCCCCTTCCATATTCAGGCGGCTGATGGCGGTGAGGCCCATTTCCGGAATGAATTGACGCACGCTATTACGACCATGTTCTTTCACCCGATACATGGCGATATCGGCGTAACGCAACAGGGTTTCGCCATTGTCGCCATCGCGCGGATACAGCGAGATGCCGATACTGGCGGTCACGAACATGTCGTGGCCTTCAACTTCAAATGGTTTGGATAACGTGCTGAGGACTTTTTCTGCGATGACATTGACATCGTCGGTTTCAGGCAGATCGGTCAGCACGATGACGAATTCATCGCCACCCAGACGCGCTACCGTGTCGGTTTCTCTGACGCAGCGCGACAGGCGCAGGGCGACTTCTTTGAGTACCGTATCGCCAGCGCCGTGGCCGGAACCATCGTTGATGAGTTTAAAGTGATCCAGATCGAGTAGCATCAGACCGACCGAGAGATCCTGGCGCTTGGCCCAGGCGATGGCTTGCGTGATCCTGTCATTGAGCAGGTTGCGGTTGGCCAAGCCAGTCAGGCTATCGTGTGTGGCTTGGTATTCAAGTTCTTTTTGATAGTTGACGCGTTCACTGACGTCATTAATTACGCTGACAAAATGCGTGGTCGCCGCGCCGCTGGCATCCTTTACTGGCGAAATGTGTAGCTCATTCCAAAACTGGGTACCGTCTTTGCGGTAATTGCGTAGCATGGCGTGGCCTTCGCGTTTTTCGCGTAAGGCAGCACGGATTTCTTCCAGATCGGGTTGTGCCAGATCGTCGCGCACCAGAAAACGACCTTCACGGCCGATGACTTCTTCTGCGCTGTAGCCAGTGATCCGTGCGAAAGCGGGGTTGACGTAGACGATGGAATGATCATTTTCGTCGCTGCGGGTAATCATGATGCCGTTGCTGCTTGATACCAATGCCTGTTCACGCAACAGCAGGGCTTGTTCTACTTCTTTGAGTTGATGTTTGCTGACGCTGATGTCTTCTTTGACGGCGACCAGATGGGTAATTTTTCCATCTGCATCGCACAAGGGTGAGACGATTTGCCGCTCCCAGCATAAGCTACTGTCTTTGCGCCGAGTCACAATCTCGCCCTGCCACTGTTCGCCAATTTTCAGCGCAGTGAATTGTGCCTTGCGGGTGTCATCGAGACCATCGCCGGCATTCCAGAGTAACGGTGTCTGGCAAACCTCTGCCGCACTAAAGCCTGACATGGCAGTAAAGCTGGCATTGCAATATTCGAATTCCCCGTGCGCATTGGTAATAACAATGGCAAACGGGCTTTGGGCTATGGCCAGTGCCAGTATTTCTGGCCGGTTTTGTAAATGGTCTGGCACCTGAAGCTGAGTGTTGTGCTGCGACAGTGCTTCAATCGCGCTACTGAGTTCTTTGCTCAGGCGAGTTAATAAGCTATGTGTTTCCGCTCCCGGGCTCAAGTCCGCCTCTGTGCTGACACGTAAGTGTCCTATGCAGAGGGTATGTTGATAAAGCGGGAGTTCAAGAAATTCTGGCGCAAGCACGGCCTGTATATTTGAATCAACGTGAAAAAACTCGCGTTGATCTTGTCGCTGCAATTCGATTTCGACGGAAAGATAGCCAGCCTTGGTGACCAGTATCTGACAAAACTCCTCCAGCATGCCTGCCAGGCTTTTTGAATGCCATAAACAATGAGATAAGCTTCTTAGCATCAGAAACCAGGCATCGAGTCTACGGGATTCTTCATCTAGGGAACTGGACTCTACAGGCTTCACCATTATTGATCTCTATTGGTTTTGTTGTGATAAATCGCCAGACCGCGTTTTAATCGGCAAAAATTGGCAAAACGCTGTTGCTTATGTTGTTACTTATTTAGCTACTGATTGCGAACGCAGTGGAACAAAAATTAATCGATCAGGCTGACCCAGTCGCCGGATTTTCCGCCATGTTTTTCTACTACACGAATATCTTGCATCACCATGCCACGGTCGACGGCTTTGCACATGTCGTAGATGGTCAATAAACCGATCTGGACCGCAGTTAATGCTTCCATTTCCACCCCTGTTTTCCCTACTGTTTCGACTTGCGCAGTGCAGCTGACGGCGACCTGATCGGTGTCGATGCTAAAATCAACCGTTACTCTGGTTAAGGCAAGTGGATGACAGAGCGGGATCAGGTCGCTGGTGCGTTTTGCGGCCATAATTGCTGCGATACGTGCGATGCCTAAAACGTCGCCTTTTTTTGCTGTACCTTGTTGAATAATTGCCAAGGTTTCTGGTTTCATGCGAATGGTGCCGCTGGCAACCGCGCTGCGATGGCTGTCTTTTTTTCCTGCGACATCGACCATGTGGGCTTGGCCGGTGCTGTCAAAATGGCTAAGGCCATCGTTGTTGGGTAAACTTGTCATGAATAATAGTGGTAACAATTTGTAGGGCCAAATGGAACAAATAATCTTTGTGGGCATCATAGCACTGTGAAATCAAAACTACTCGTCTCTGGAATGAAATTCTTGCCTGCTGTGGTATTGGCGACGATGCTTGCCCTGTCTGGTGCCGGCGATGCGCAAAACCTGCCCACATTAGGTGATACCGCACGTGAAGATTTGTCTCCTATTATGGAGCGCAAACTGGGCGAGCAGATCATGCAAAGCGTGCGCCGTGATCCGGATTACATGGATGACGGCCCAGTCTCTGAGTATCTGAATAAGCTTGGCAATCTGATGCTGGAAAAACGCCCGGATGCGCGCGGCGAGACCGGCAATGATTTTGAATTTTTTGCGGTCCGCGACCCGGTGTTAAATGCGTTTGCGTTTCCGGGCGGCTTTATCGGTTTTCATTCTGGTCTGATCCTGGCGGCACAAACCGAGTCGGAACTGGCTTCGGTCATGGGGCATGAAATTGGTCACGTGGCGCAGCGGCATATTGCGCGCATGATCGGCAGTCAAAAATTCGATGTCTTGATTCCGCTGGCTTCTTTGCTGTTGGGCGCGCTGGCGGCGCGTTCTAGCCCGGATGCTGCGATGGCGGTGATTATGGGCGGGCAGGGCGTGGCCATACAACGGCAGATTAACTTTACCCGTGAGGCTGAGCGGGAAGCGGATCGGGTCGGGTTTCAAATCTTGCGCGATGGGGGTTTTGATACGGCGGGGATGGTGACTTTTTTTGGCCGGATGCAAGGTGCGTCACGTAATTATACGGATGTGGCGCCCTCGTATTTACGCAGTCATCCATTAACCAGTGAGCGTATGGCAGATATTCAGGGACGCATGATGGATCAGCGTTACAAGCAGCGTGTCGATGGGCTCGATTTTTACTTGATGCAAGCACGGGTCAGGGTATTGCAGGACAGCAGTACTCAGGGACTGATGGATGCAGCGACTTTTTTTGCCGGGCAGGAGCACTCAGAAAAAACCGAAAGTAAGCTGAGTGCAGAATATGGTTTGGCGTTTGTTGCCTATAAGCAGCACGATTATGCCAAGGCACAAAAACTGCTGAATCAGGTGGTCAAACAGGTCGAGCAATCGGTGAGGCAAAAAAACATGCTGAAACAAACCAGTGCATTTGCCAGCCTGGCGATTGATATCAGCATGGGCAACAAGCAATTTGATCTGGCGATCAAGCAGGCGGAAACCGCCATGCAGCAATTGCCTTTGTCGCGCGGTATCGCGTATCAATATGCCGAAGCTTTAATTGCCGCCAATCGCAGCGCAGAGGCCGGCTTGTTTTTGCGCGATCAGATTTCCCTTTACCGTCAAGAGGCCGGCTTGCAAAATTTACTGGCAAAATCTTACGAAGCGCAGGGAAAGCAAGCCTTGCAGCATATCGCTTTGGCCGAGGCGTATGCCCTCGATGGCGCCTTGCCCGCGGCTTTACAGCAACTCGATATTGCCAGGCGCGATCCTGATGTGCAATATTTTGATCTGTCCGTCATTGATGCGCGCGAGCGTGAGTGGAAAGAAAAACGGCGTGAAGAAATGTTGGATGAAAAGAAGAAAAAGTAAGTCAGTAGCGCTGATGCGCTTTTTGATGATACTTTTTTCATTCCGCCAGCTTCAATATGCCCGGTTTTAAAGCGCCAGCCTAGGCCGCGCTATATAGCCGTAATCGAGCATCAACTGAGTGAGCTCGCCGTGTTCTATGTTGATTGCTGGTGCGTGCGGCGACAGTTGCAGGCTGAGTGTTGCTGCGTCAGCGGTGTTGTCGACAGCCGTTAGCCAGGATAGCAATGCTTCATCCTGCGCGGGTTGGCCATTTATTTGCATATTGCCGAGGCAAGCTGCCAAATCTCTGTCATCCAATTGCGCCAGGATATTGTCGGCCCGTAAAATCAGTTTGCCATCCGAGCTAAGGAAGGCGTCGGTAATATGGCCCATAGCGTTACCGGTGTGCAGCATCAGGCCAGTATCCGGCACGGTTTTGGCGATATACGGCGTCGCCTCCAGATCGACATAAACGCGTTGCGGGCCATTTTGGAAATACCAGCGGCCCTGTTCATCGTGCTGGTAATTGCGATTGATGAAGCCTAACAGGGCGGCATTGCGGATTTTGTCGCCAGCTAAATTCAGGGTTTGCGCGCGCTCGTCGCGCATGCGCCAGTCGCCCCGTGCATCCAGTGCCAGCCAGCCATAGCAATGCGGAACATCTGGCCATTTGTTGAGCGCGGCGAGTACGATTTCATCCATGATTATGGTCCATCAGTATTTTCCATCAAAAAAGTGCAGTATCTTGCGCGGTAGCCAGTCTAGGCTGCCAGGCAAAGCGCCGACCGCAAATCCTACATGGCCGCCATGCTGGGGGTAGTCTAATGTGACGTGCGATGAAGCTTTGCGCGGCAAGTGTTGCCCCGGGAGAAAAGGGTCATTTTGCGCATTCAGCACCAGCGTTGTGACGCTGATGTCTTTTAATACATGCTTGGCGCTGGCGCGATGCCAGTAGTCATCGGTATTGCGATAGCCGTGCAGCGGTGCAGTGATGATATTGTCGAATTCGTACAGGTTTTTGGCCTGTAGCAGAGCATCACGGTCAAATAAATTCGGAAATTGCTGTAATTTTTTCAGGCATTTTGGTTTCAGCGTTTGTAAAAACATCCGGGTATAGAGCAGATTAACCCCGCTCGATAGCGAGGCGCCACCCGCTGCCAGATCAAGTGGTGCCGAGATGGCGCACGCCGCATCGACGATATGGGATTGCTGTTGGGCTTCCCCTAGCCAGCGCAATAAGGCATTGCCACCGAGGGAGACGCCGCAGGCAAAGAATTTTCCGCCCGGATTAGTCGCGCGATAATTCGACTGCAATTTCTGTACGATCCAGTCAATTTCCTGCGCATCGCCAGAATGATAGAAGCGCGGCGCCCGATTGAGTTCACCTGAGCAGCCGCGAAAGTGCGGCACCGCACCCGACCAGCCTTTACTGTGAACCAAATCCATCAGCGCGCGCGCGTAGTGACTGTCGCTGGAGCCTTCCAACCCGTGGAACAGCACCACAAAAGGTTTGCCCGCATCACCATCGATAAAGTCAACATCGATGAAGTCGCTATCCGGCGTCATCCAGCGCTCGCGGCGGAATGGCACCTCGGGTTTGCGGATGTATAAGGCAGGGTAAATCGTTTGCAGATGGCCGCCAGGCAGCCAATATGGAGCAAGGTAATTCATCAAATTAATGCAGTATGCTGGCTTTGAATAAATCTACCGGTGCGGGGCCTGAGGCAACCGAGGCGTGATGCGTCGCGATGCGCCAGCCATGCGGTGTTTTGACATACACATTGGTGGCCAGGATATGCATATCTTGCGGGCCGTCATTGTTACGCTGGACGTCTTCAATCACGCTATGGACTGCAGTGAGTATATTGTGTATTGCATGCAGTTGTGTAGCGCGTATTTGCACGCCGCCGCGTTCAAAAATGGCTTCCCATGAACTGCGGATTTCTGCGTGCCCCATCAGTCGTGATGCACTCGGATGGATACAGACGATCTCTTCGTCATCCGCCCACAAGGCCATCAATCCATCCAGATCGGCGCGGCTGATGGCGTCATAGAAGGCGGTTTCCAGTTCGTCAGCGCTACCGTTAAATTGTTTTTTGGCGGCCATGTGTCATCCTGATGTCGAGGTCATGAAGAATATACTGGGAGGGGGTATGATACTTATTTTAATTAAAGCGCACATGATATATGCGCAAGCAAGTAGGTATTTAAGATACTCCCCCCTATTACTTACAATTAATGCGCCTTGAGTACAGTGCCTGGCGCGAGTTTATATTGGGTACCGCAATACGGGCAGGTCGCCGTACCGCCATGCGACAGATCGAGGAATACGCGTGGATGCGATGACCACAGCGGCATGGCAGGATTGGGGCAGTGGGCGGGTAAATCCGTGGCTTGCAGTTCGATAATAGCGGCGGGCGTGGTGGCTTGCATGAGTTTCTCCGGTGGTCGTCAATATGCCATGATTTTAACGGATTACAGCGCTAATGAGGGGCTCGCCGCTTAGATTAATTGCTACATTGACAATGTATTGAGTAAAAAGTGCGCAAACCAGGCCGGCAAGCGCAACGGTGACTGATTTTTTTTAAGTATTTTTTGCCATGCCAGGCAGCGCAGCAGTGATAACGCTTCGCCAGTACAATAACAGGCTTTCCTGCTAACTTATTGTTGTTATGCCACTTGAAAATGATAAAGCTGCATTCCGCGAGGGACTCAAAGTTGGCATGCCTACCTGGTTTGGCGTAGCGGCGTGGGGCTTGGTGGTGGGCGTTGCCATGATCAAGGCCGGTCTGAGTGTGCCGCAAGCGCTAGGGATGACCCTGATTGTTTTTGCCGGCTCGGCGCAACTGGCTTCCTTGCCTTTGATCGCCGCTCATGCGCCGGTGTGGGTTATTTTTGCTACGGCCCTGGTGGTGAATCTACGTTTTGTGATTTTTTCTGCCATTCTGGCACCGCATTTTTCACATTTGCCTTTGCGCACCCGCGCTGTCATGGGCTATCTTTCCGGGGATATTTCGGTCGCTCTTTTTATGCAAAGATATCCCCAATTTGCGCAGGAACCTGGCAAATTAGCTTATCTGAAAGGCTTGGTATTTCCGAACTGGAGCGCCTGGCAAATCGGTGCGGTGATCGGTATTTTGCTGGGGAGCCAGGTGCCCACTAGCTGGGGCCTCGGTTTTGCCGGGACTTTGGCGATTTTGTGCATCATGTTGCCGCTGGTAATTAATCAGGCGGCGATAGTGGGTGTCGTGGTGGCCGGTGTGGTGGCGCTTTTGGCCACTGGCCTGCCGTATAAGTTGGGCTTGTTGGTGGCAGTGTTGCTTGGTATGGCGGCAGCGATGATGCTGGAAGAGTGGCTGGGGAAAAAGCCGACATCAAGCGGAGCGGGCCATGAGTGATGCAGAAGTCTGGCTGGTGATCGTGCTGTTGGCCATCGCCACTTTTATCGCGCGTTGTGCATTTTGGCTAGTCGGGCATCATATTCACTTGCCTAGGCGGGTGCAAGAAGCCCTGCGCTATGCGCCGGCTTGCGCGCTGGCCGCGATCATCGTGCCTGATTTATTCCTCACTAATGGACAAATTGCCATCGGTATGGATAACCCGAGACTGGTCGCTGGGATCGCTACGACGGTATTTTTTCTGCTGAAACGCAATATGTTGCTTGCTATCATTTTTGGTATGGCGGTGTATACCTATATCCGTCTAGGCTTGTAATTTTTAGGACTTACGCAAAACCGCCCCAGCGTCGTTGCACTCGCCCAATCGTACAATGAGTACTAAAGTACTGTCTTCGGCGGTGCGCCTAGCTGGAACAATTTTGCGTAAGTCCTCATGTTTATGCGCATTTTTTTGCCTGCTGTATAAAAACGGTAGGGCTGGCACTGGGTGTTTGGTAAAATACCGGACTTGTCGTCCGACCTTAACCTTCACCCTCCCACACTCCCATGCAATTTAACCGACTCAGCGATCTCATTGCCACACATCAGCTTCAAGGTAAACGTGTATTTATCCGTGCCGATCTGAACGTGCCGCAGGACGATAATGGCAATATCACCGAAGATACGCGGATTCGCGCTTCGGTTCCGGCGATCCAGCAAGCCTTGCAAGCAGGTGCCGCAGTGATGGTGACTTCGCATCTGGGGCGCCCGACTGAAGGTGCGTTCAAGCCGCAAGATACGCTGGCACCGGTAGCGCAGCGCTTGTCTGAATTGTTAGGTCAGCCGGTAGAATTAAAGCAAAACTGGCTAGATGGCGTCGATGTCGCTCCCGGTCAGGTGGTCTTGCTGGAAAATTGCCGCGTCAATAAAGGCGAAAAAAAGAATGATGACGCCTTGGCGCAAAAGATGGCGGCTCTCTGCGATATCTACGTCAATGATGCATTTGGTACGGCACATCGCGCCGAAGCGACGACTTATGGCATTGCCAAATATGCAGCAATCGCCTGCGCAGGTCCGCTGTTGTCGGCCGAGTTAGATGCCTTGGGCAAGGCGCTTGGACATCCGGCACCTCCTTTGGTGGCGATTGTGGCAGGCTCTAAAGTGTCGAGTAAATTGACTATCCTCAAATCCCTGGCTGATAAAGTCGATAACCTGATCGTCGGTGGCGGCATTGCCAATACTTTCATGCTGGCAGCGGGCTTGAAGATCGGCAAATCGCTGGCGGAAGCCGATTTGGTCGATGAAGCCAAAGCGATTATCGACATGATGGCGAAACGTGGTGCGTCTGTGCCCATTCCGACAGACGTTGTTTGCGCCAAGGAATTTTCACCTACCGCAGTGGCTACCGTCAAATTGGTCAGCGAAGTAGAAGACGATGACATGATTCTCGATATCGGCCCGACTACCGCCGCTTTGTTTGCGGCGCAGATTAAACAGGCAGGTACGATCGTCTGGAATGGCCCGGTTGGGGTGTTCGAATTTGATCAGTTTGGCAATGGCACCAAGGTCTTGGCCATGGCGATTGCCGAATCCAAAGGCTTTTCCATTGCCGGTGGTGGCGATACGCTTGCTGCGATCGCCAAGTATCACATTACCGAACAAATCGGCTATATCTCCACCGGCGGTGGCGCTTTTCTGGAATTTTTGGAAGGCAAGACCCTGCCAGCCGTCGATATTTTGTTACAACGCGCCATAAAATAATCAGCAAATTAATCAGCAAACACTGCACTCAGCCCATACTCACCGTCAGGAGACCAGATGTCACGCGGAACTAAAATTGTAGCTACGGTAGGCCCAGCATCCAGCGATTTGGATACGCTGAAACGCATGTTGTTAGCGGGCGTCAATGTAGTACGTTTGAATTTTTCGCATGGCAAGGCCCAGGATCATATCGACCGGGCCGCGCTGGTGCGGCAAGCAGCGGCTGAATGTGGCCGCGAGATCGCCATCATGGCCGATTTGCAAGGGCCTAAAATTCGTATCGGCAAGTTTGAAAATAACCGTATCGAGGTTGCCAACGGCGATAAATTCATTCTTGATGCTGATTGTAAATTAGGCAATCAAGAACGTGTCGGCCTCGATTACAAAGCCTTGCCGCGCGATGTCAAGCCGCACGACGTTTTGCTGCTGAACGATGGTTTGATCGTGATGGTGGTGGACAGAATCATCGGCAATGAAATTCACACTACCGTCAGAATCGGTGGTGAGCTGTCGAATAACAAGGGCATCAACCGCCAGGGCGGCGGCCTGACTGCGCCAGCCCTGACAGCAAAAGATATGGAAGACATCAAGACGGCGATGTCGTTTCAGGCGGATTACGTTGCCGTGTCTTTTCCCAAAAATGCCACCGACATGGAAATGGCGCGTCAGTTGTCATGCATTGCCGGCGAGCCTTACGGCCACAAACCGATGATGATCGCCAAGATAGAACGTGCCGAAGCGATTCCGCTGTTGCAAGAAATCCTCGATGCCTCTGACGGCATCATGGTAGCGCGCGGTGATCTGGCGGTAGAAGTCGGCAATGCGGCAGTACCTGCCTTGCAAAAGCGCATGATCAAGATGGCGCGTGCATCGAATAAACTGGCCATTACCGCGACCCAGATGATGGAGTCGATGATCGTCAATGCCGTGCCGACCCGGGCTGAAGTGTCTGACGTCGCCAATGCCGTACTCGATGGTACCGATGCCGTGATGACTTCCGCCGAAACCGCATCCGGTAAATATCCGGTCGAGACGGTAGAGGCCATGGCGGCGATTTGTGTCGAAGCTGAAAAGTTCCAGGAATGTAAACTCGATGCCGATTTCCTGAACTTGACCTTCACCCGCATCGATCAGTCGATTGCTTATGGTGCGCTATTTACCGCTTACCATCTGCGTGTGAAAGCGATTGTCGCGTTGACAGAATCTGGTTCTACCGCCTTGTGGATGAGCCGCCACAATATTGATATTCCGGTGTTTGCGCTGACGTCTAGTGTCGCAACCCAGCGCAAACTGGCTTTGTATCGCAATGTGGAAACCTTTAAAATGCCGTATTCGAATGATCGCGATGCTGTACTGCAATCCATCGAAACCCTGTTGCAAGAAAAAGGCATGGTCAGCAAAGGCGATATGATCGTCGTGACCTGGGGTGAGCCTATGGGGCAAGTCGGCGGCACTAATGCGCTAAAAATCGTCAAGGTCGGCAACAACTAATTTTTTTATCTGGAGTAAATCATGTCTCTCGTATCTATGCGTCAATTGTTGGATCATGCAGCTGAAAATGGCTATGGCTTGCCAGCTTTCAATGTCAATAATCTGGAACAGGTTACCGCCATTATGGAAGCGGCGCATGAAGTCGGTTCTCCGGTCATCATGCAGGCTTCTGCCGGTGCGCGTAAATATGCCGGTGAAGCATTTTTGCGTCACTTGATTGAAGCGGCAGTAGAAGCTTATCCGCATATTCCGGTCGTGATGCATCAAGATCATGGCCAGTCGCCAGCGGTCTGTATGGCAGCGATCAAATCCGGTTTCACTTCGGTGATGATGGATGGTTCCCTGATGGAAGATGGCAAGAACGTTGCCAGCTATGACTACAACGTCGCGGTGTCGCGTGAAGTGGTGAAATTCTCGCATTCTATCGGTGTGACGGTTGAGGCAGAGCTGGGTGTACTCGGTTCGCTGGAAACCATGATGGGCGACAAAGAAGACGGTCACGGTGCCGATGGTAAAATGACGCGTGAGCAATTGCTCACTGACGTGGCGCAAGCCGCTGATTTTGTTAAGCTGACACAATGCGATGCATTGGCAATTGCGATCGGTACTTCGCACGGTGCGTATAAATTCTCCCGTAAGCCTACCGGCGATATCCTGGCGATAGACCGGATCAAAGAAATTCACGCACGCATTCCAAACACGCATCTGGTGATGCACGGTTCTTCTTCGGTACCGCAAGAATTGCTGGAGGAAATTCGCCAGTTTGGTGGCGACATGAAAGAAACTTACGGTGTGCCGGTCGAAGAAATCATCATTGGTATCCAAAACGGCGTACGTAAGATCAATATCGATACCGATATTCGTCTGGCAATGACTGGCGCGATCCGCCGTTATTTGTTTGAAAATCCAAGTAAATTTGATCCGCGCGATTACCTCAAGCCAGCACGTGAAGCCGCTAAAATGGTCTGCAAGGCACGTTTTCTGGCTTTCGGTTGCGAAGGTCAGGCCGGCAAGATCAAACCAATCACGCTGGAAAAAATGGCTGAGCAATACAAAAAAGGCAGCCTGTCTCAAGTGGTGAACTAAGCTAGGTTAACCCCCTCAGCGAATATCTCAAAAGAAGCAGCTAGCAACAAACGGGGCGCAGTCTGCGCCCTGAGTACTTTTAAAAAGCAAACATGATGACTACGCAAATTAACTCCACTTTACATTCTTTGCCATTGCTTGGCCGTGGCAAGGTTCGTGACAACTACGCGGTAGGCGATGACAAATTGCTCATCGTCACCAGCGATCGTTTGTCGGCTTTCGACGTGATCATGAATGAGGCGATTCCTGATAAAGGCCGTGTACTGAACCAGATGGCCAATTTTTGGTTTGAAAAGCTGGGGCATATTGTGCCAAATCATCTGACTGGTATCGCGCCAGAGTCAGTTGTCGCCGCCGATGAAGTGGCGCAAGTGCGTGGCCGTGCCGTCGTTGCCAAACGCCTCGAACCTATCATGGTCGAGGCGGTAGTGCGTGGTTATATCATCGGTTCTGGCTGGAAAGATTATCAAGATACCGGCGCGATCTGCGGCATTACTCTGCCGGCAGGATTGCCACAGGCCGCTAAATTAGCCGAGCCCATTTTTACTCCGGCCGCCAAAGCGGAAATGGGCTCGCATGACGAGAACATCAGTTTTGACGACATGGAGCGCCGTATCGGCACCGAACTGGCTGCCACCATCCGCGACATCAGTATCCGCCTGTATACCGAAGCGGCCGAATATGCCGCCACCCGGGGCATCATTATTGCCGACACCAAGTTTGAATTTGGCCTCGACGAACATGGCGTATTGCATCTGATGGATGAAGTGCTGACCGCCGATTCATCCCGTTTCTGGCCTGCCGACTCTTATGCGACTGGCATCTCGCCACCGTCTTTTGATAAGCAATTCGTGCGCGATTATCTGGAAACCATCACTAGCTGGGACAAGACCGCGCCAGCACCGGCTTTGCCAGAAGAAGTAATACAAAAAACGGCAGCCAAATACCGTGAGGCGCTGGAGCGTCTGACTGGCGAAAAGTTGAAGGATTAATATGCAGCAAGAAAATAAGCAGAGTGCCGTACCTGTCATCGGTGTAGTCATGGGTTCCTCCTCGGATTGGGATGTGATGCAACATGCCGTGGCCATTTTGAAGGAATTCGGCATCGCCCATGAGGCGCGAGTGGTGTCTGCACATCGTATGCCTGATGAAATGTTCAGTTATGCCGAAAGCGCCAGAGAACGTGGTTTGCGCGGCATTATTGCCGGCGCCGGCGGTGCGGCACATTTGCCTGGCATGATCGCGGCAAAAACCATCGTGCCGGTATTCGGCGTGCCTGTACCTTCCAAGTATTTGCGTGGTGAAGACTCTTTGTTGTCTATCGTCCAAATGCCTAAAGGAATTCCGGTCGCCACCTTCGCCATCGGTGAAGCGGGTGCTGCCAATGCGGCACTGGCAGCCATTGCCATGATGGCCACGACGGATGCCGTGTTGGCAAGTCGGCTGATTGACTATCGCGAAAAGCAAACACAAGTGGCGCGTGACATGCACTTGCCCTTGTAGCCAATATTCCTGATCCGGGCCGTTTCGCCAGCGCTTTGCTGTTGCCAACGAGCTTACCAGTCACTGAATATGGTGTCGTACTTCTTGCCCTGCCGATAGTTCTACTCAGGCGGGGCAAACCTTTTTTTGCCTCCATCATTTTGAGTCATCATGGAAAATAATACATCTTCACCGCAGCGCGCTCCGCAGTTGCCAAATTCTTCTAGCTACTTGGGCATGCTCGGCGGCGGGCAGCTGGGTCGCATGTTTGTGCATGAAGCGCAAGCCTTAGGCTACAAAGTGGTGGTGCTGGAACAAGATGCCGATTGTCCGGCGGGACAAGCCGCTGACAGGCATATCTGTGCAGCCTATGACGATCAGGCGGCACTGGCAGAGATGGCAAGCATCTGCACATCGGTCACCACCGAATTTGAAAACGTACCGGCTGCCAGCCTCGCATGGCTGGCGCAAACACGCTTTGTCGCCCCCAGCGCGGCCTGTGTCTCTATCGCACAAAATCGCGTAGCAGAAAAAGAATTTTTTACCCGATGCGCAGAAGAGACCGGTATCTTTCCTGCGCCGCATGCAGTGATCGCTAGTGCCGCCGATCTGGGTGGCATCTCCGATGCCTTATTCCCGGGCATCTTAAAAACTGCTCGCATGGGTTATGACGGCAAAGGCCAGGTCAGGGTAAAAACGCCGGATGAGTTACGCACGGCCTATGCCGGCATGGATGGTGTGCTGTGTGTGCTGGAAAAAATGCTGCCCCTGGCTTATGAAATTTCGGTATTGGTAGCACGCGGTGCCGATGGCGCAGCGGTGGTCTATCCGATCGCTGAAAACGTGCATAGAGATGGTGTATTGTTCACCACCACGGTACCGAGCACCCATGTGTCTGCCGCAGCGGCTAGCCAGGCGCAGCAGGCGGCGCTCAAGTTAATCGCCGATATCGATTATGTCGGTGTGCTGTGCATAGAATTTTTTGTCTTGAAGGACGGCACCCTGACGGTCAATGAAATGGCACCGCGTCCGCATAACAGTGGCCACTACACGATGGATGCCTGCATGACCAGCCAGTTTGCCCAGCAAGTGCGTGCCATGGCCGGTTTGCCCCTGGGCGATGTGCGCCAGCATTCGCCTTGCGTGATGCTCAATATCCTCGGCGATGTCTGGTTTGACGGGGGAAGCGTACGTTCGCCCGCATGGGACAAGGTGCTGGCTTTACCTAGCGCCCACCTGCATTTGTATGGCAAGGCAGAGCCAAGGGTGGGGCGCAAGATGGGCCATATCACTTTTGTTGCCAGCACCATGGAACAGGCGCAAACTGAGTTGCACAGTGCCTGCCAAATCCTCGGCATCGCCTTGTCCGCCGAGTCTTGATGGGAGTGTTCCTGATGCCTCAGCCAGCGCAAGAACAGATCAACCTGGCCGCCCGCGCACTGGAAGCGGGGCGCCTGGTCGCCTTTCCGACCGAGACCGTGTATGGCTTGGGCGCGGATGCCGAAAACCCCGATGCGGTGGCGCGTATTTATGCGGCCAAAGGTCGCCCGGCAAATCATCCGGTGATCGTCCATCTGGCGCCCGAAGCTGATATTGGCTATTGGGCCAGAGAGATACCGGCGCAGGCACATACCTTGATCCAGGCGTTCTGGCCTGGCCCGCTGACGTTGATACTGAAACGTGCCGCACACATCCCTGATGCGGTTTCTGGTGGGCAGGATTCGGTCGGCCTGCGCTGTCCTTCGCATCCGGTGGCGCAGGCTTTGTTGCGCAGCTTCAAGTGCGGCAAGGGCGGTATTGCCGCACCTTCCGCGAATAAATTTGGCCATGTCAGTCCCACTACGGCGCAGCATGTCCGGAATGAATTTGAGCAAGAAATTCACCCCGGCGGTTTGATTGCTGCGGTGCTGGATGGTGGCCAAAGCGAGGTCGGGATCGAATCGACCATTGTGGATTTGACGCGTCTGGCCAGCCATGGCCCGGTGTTGCTGCGTCCCGGACATATTTCGGCCAGCCAGCTTGAACAAGTGCTGGGTGTGCTGCCTGCGGCAGCCGATGTGGCGGCACCGCGCGCTTCCGGCACGCTTGATGCCCATTACGCACCGGATACGCCGGTGGTGCTGATAGCCGGCGCGCAATTGGATGACTGCGTACGGCAGCTGCTGGCAGCCGGAAAAAGTATTGCCCTGATGGCGCATCAGGCGCATGTGTTGCACGGGTTGCCACAAGGCTTAGCCGCGCAGCTGCAATTGCCGGATGAGCCGGTGGCGTATGCCCACGATCTGTACGCAGCTTTGCGTACGCTTGATCTGGCGCAGGCGGATGTGATTTTGGTGCAAGCACTGCCAGCAGATAAAGCCTGGCAAGGAGTGAATGACAGGCTGCGCCGCGCCGCGTTTGATTCGCGCGAGGTATTAGGGAAATTGCTGAAAACTAGTTAGCTTGTTAGTGCTGTTCGCGGTGATAGTGGCGCTATTTGTAAATCAGCTTCATCGCCAAAATAAACAAGGCGAGTAACAAGGTGATGATATTGGCGATAATGATGGGCCAGGCATTTAACAGAACACCATAGCCCAGCCATAGCATCACGCCGCTCACCAAAATGATATACATGCCCAGTGAAATGCCGTCAGCGTGTTTGTTTTTCCATGTCATCCATGCCTGCGGGATGAAGGCCGTAGTGGTGAGGCAGGCGGCGATATAGCCGACGATGTCGGTGAATGGAACGGTCATAGAATGTGTTGGGAAATTATGCGACGGAGTGCATCGTTATTTGCTGGCGGGAAGCAAAAATTGTCCAGAATGAAATACCAGCGGTGCCTGCGCAGTAAATTCACAACGTTCAACTTCACCAACAAAAATCACATGATCGCCCTCTGGGTAGCGGCTGCGGTTATGGCATTCAAACCAAGCCGAGACGCCGTTTAAAATCGGATGGCCAGTGTGCGATAAACTGTATTCGACCCCTTCAAACCGGTCTTTTTTGCGGCTGGAAAATTGTTCTGCCAAGTGGGCTTGATCAGCTGAGAGTATGTTCACCACATAATGCGAATTGCCGCTAAATACCGGCATGCTGGTGGCGGTATTGGCCAGACTCCACAATACCAGTGGCGGATCCAGTGAGACCGAATTGAAGGAACTTGCGGTCAATCCTAAAAAAGTGCCATCGGCCAGGCGTGTGGTGATGACTGTCACGCCAGTGGCAAACTGTGACAAGGCATGACGGAAATGGCGGGTATCAAAATCACGCTTTTCAGCGCGCGGCGAGCGAGTGTGCATCAGGAGTCCAGATTCAATTTGCGCCATTATCCCAGATTTTTCAGCTCAGCATGGTGTGGCCAGACTATCCTGATGCAAAGCCCCGCTTGTGTTAAACTTGCGCCCTCATTGGGTGTCAGTGTTGATTCGTAAGTGATTGATTTTTAAGATTATTTAAACAGGATGGAAATCATGTTAACAATAAAATCGCTGTCTAAGTTGCTGTTGACTATCGTTATGGCGGGTTTTGCGATGGGAGCGATGGCAGAGGGGCGCGAATTCCCGGCTTCCGCCAAGCGTGCGGTCTTGAGTGTAAGCAAGCTCGGCGATATGCTGATCGATGGCAAGCTCAGGGAGACGACGCCTGCGACCCGTGTCTTTAACGAGGATGGCTTGATCGTCACGTCTAGTAACTTAGATAGTGTAGACGCACCTATTCTTTACACCGAAAGCGAATTTGGCGAGATCCAGCGTATCTGGTTATTAAATGCGCAAGAGGCGATCCAATACAAAGTAAAAAGAAAATAGTTTCTAGCGCTTTAATTTTGCACTTTAGTTGAGCGTTTTAAATAAGTTGAATTTAAAAAACAGTAGTAGAGAATTTCATGCAAAAAAAAGTATTCATTAAAACCTTCGGTTGCCAGATGAACGAGTACGACTCGGACAAAATGCGCGATGTGTTGCAGGCCGCCGAAGGCATGATCAAAACCGACAAGGCAGAAGACGCCGATGTGATTTTGCTTAACACCTGCAGCGTGCGCGAGAAAGCGTCGGAAAAAGTATTTTCTGATCTGGGTCGCCTGCGTGAGCTGAAACGCAATAAACCCGGCCTGCTGATCGGTGTCGGCGGCTGTGTCGCTTCGCAAGAAGGCGCCGCCATCATCAAGCGCGCACCGTATGTCGACGTGGTATTCGGCCCGCAAACTTTGCACCGCTTGCCGCAACTGATTAACGACAGGCTTAGCAGCGGCCGCTCGCAAGTGGACATCAGCTTTCCTGAAATCGAAAAATTCGATCACTTACCGCCGGCCAAAGTCGATGGCGCGACCGCCTTCGTCTCTATCATGGAAGGCTGCAGCAAGTATTGCAGTTATTGCGTGGTGCCTTACACCCGTGGCGAAGAAGTCTCGCGGCCGTTTAACGACGTACTGGCTGAAGTGGCAGGTCTGGCTGCGCAGGGCGTCAAAGAAATTAGCCTGCTCGGGCAAAACGTCAACGCCTATCGCGGCGTGATGGACGATGGCGAGATCGCCGATTTTGCCCTGCTGCTAGAATACATTGCCGAGTTTCCGCAGATACAGCGCATCCGTTTTGTCACCAGCCATCCGAAAGAATTCACCCAGCGCCTGATCGATGCGTATGGCAAAATTCCGAAACTGGCGAACCATGTATTTTTGCCGGCACAGCACGGTTCCGACCGGATTTTATCTGCCATGAAGCGCGGCTACACCTCGCTGGAATACAAGTCCGTCGTCCGCCGCCTGCGCGCCGTGCGGCCGGATATCGCTATTTCGTCCGACTTTATCGTCGGTTTCCCTGGTGAGACGGAAGAAGATTTTAATGCGCTGATGAAGCTGATCGCGGACGTCGAGTTTGATAATAGCTTTAGCTTCATCTTCAGTCCGCGGCCTGGCACGCCAGCGGCCAATCTGGCCGATGAAACGCCGCAGCCGCTCAAGCTAAAACGCCTGCAACACTTGCAAGCCGTGATCGATACCAATACCAAAAAATACAGCAACGCCATGATAGGCACGGTGCAGCGTATTTTGGTTGAAGGCCCGTCAGTCAAGGATGCGAATGAATTGCAGGGGCGTAGCGAAAATAACCGCGTGGTGAATTTTGCCGGACCAAAAGAACTGATCGGCAGTCTGGTCAATACCCGCATCACTGAATCGTATAATTATTCGCTGCGCGGCGAGCTGGTCGAGTAATTTTTGTAGCGCCTCTCCCACTGGTGGGAGAGGCGCAGAATAAAAGTTAACAACACCCTATCCGCAGCATTTATGCGGCTTCGCAAGCATAAATGGCCCAAAACCCGCATCCACATTGCGTGATCGATTTTAAGAGCGTACATCATCTTGAAAACCAATACCCCCGTCCCCGTTCTGTACTTTAGCCCGCAACCGCTGGATAACTTGCGCCTGGCCCATTTGTGCGGCCCGCTGGATGAAAATTTGCGGCAAATTTCGGCGGCCCTGGACCTGAGTATTTTTCGCCGTGGCGATCAATTTATCGTCAGCGGCAACAATGCCGAACGCGGGCTGGAAATGCTGCAGCATTTCTATGCCGTCGCCAAAAAAATCATCACGATCGATGAGGTACAGCTGGCACTGGTCGAGCAAAGGGCGACTGCCGGTCTGAAGAAACAAGCGGAAGCCCCAGCTAAACCTGGTTGCGCCAAAAAGCTCAAGACCGTCGCGCTCAGTGTTGACGCCATCGTGCTTGATGAGAGCAGTATCGATCCGGAAGCTGATATAGAAAGCCCGGTCCTGAAGACGCGCCGCAGCGATTTGCGCGGGCGTACTCCACATCAAAATCTCTATCTCAAAGCCATTGTCGAACACGACATCAGCTTCGGCATCGGCCCCGCCGGCACCGGTAAAACTTATCTGGCGGTAGCCTGTGCCGTCGATGCCTTGGAGCGCGATACCGTCAAGCGCATCGTTCTCACGCGCCCGGCGGTTGAGGCCGGTGAACGCCTGGGCTTTTTACCTGGTGATCTGGCACAAAAGGTCGATCCTTATTTGCGCCCTTTATACGACGCCTTGTACGATTTACTCGGCTACGATAAAACCCAAAAAATGCTGGAAAAACAGATCATCGAAATTGCCCCTCTGGCTTACATGCGCGGCCGCACGCTGAACCATGCCTTCATCATTCTGGACGAGGCGCAAAACACCACGCCAGAGCAAATGAAAATGTTCTTGACCCGCATCGGCTTCGGCAGCAAGGCCGTGATCACCGGCGATGTCACCCAGATTGATCTGCAGCGGCATCAAAAAAGCGGCCTGATCGACGCCTGCCAAGTGCTGAAGGAGGTGCGCGGCATCGCCTTCACGCAATTTTCCAGCATCGACGTGGTGCGTCATCCCTTGGTCGGACGTATCGTCGACGCTTACCAGGACGCGAATGAACTCAATAGCCAGCACAGCGCCGATATCGGCAACCTGAAACAGGCGACACCCTTAAGTCACAATCCACATAGCTCTCATCATGGCCGCAAAAAATAAACTCAGCCTGTCCGTCCAATACCCCGATCCACGCCTGCAGACAGTGCTGACGCGTCCGCTGCTGCGCAAGGCGGTACAAGCCGCCTTATTCTTCCCGGCCGAATTGACACTGCGTTTTGTCGATGCCGAAGAAGGGCGTACCCTGAACCGTGACTATCGCGGCAAAGACTACGCTACCAATGTGCTCACCTTTGCCTACACCGAAGACACGGATGCCGAGGTGACGCAAGCCGACATCATTTTCTGTACCGATGTACTGGAAAAAGAAGCCGCAGAGCAAAGCAAGACAGTACTGGAGCACGCACTCCATCTGGTCGTGCATGGCGTCTTACATGCACAAGGCTACGATCACGAGAGTGATGAAGAGGCGGAAGAAATGGAAGCGCTGGAAATCGAGATCCTGGCGGGCCTGGGATTGAAAAACCCTTACCAATAGTCGCTATTTCGCCTGGCTAAGGCCGGATTCAGTACCTGCGCCAACAGGCACTGTTATCACCGCTATGTGGCTATTTTTAGTGTTAACGAGAACCGGAATCAGCACACATATATTATTCCAGGTTTTACGATTCAGAACAGATCGCAGCGCCACAGTCTGACGTGATTCATTCGCACAGTTAATCCATAATCGACGCGACTGTGGTGTAATACACATGACGGATCTGGAGTGCCGACGCTTCAAATAACCGGCACCCGCAGGCTGATCAGTCACAATCAATCACAACTAAAAACAATACGGAGCGCAAGTCTGCATATTGCATATTGAAAATAATGGGAAACAATGGAAAATAAAAGAAATTTTCTGTTAAATTTGAACAAAATAGTCAACGTTTTTTCTATTCCAACGTTAGATAACGTTGAATAACGTTGAATAACGTTGAAATGGCGATGTAATAACATTGCAAAAATATCGAATCATTGTGTCACTTGAAAATGGTTCTCGTGTATCGGTTTACATTTGGAGGCTATCTTGAAAAAAATAATGACTCTTACGACAATGGCTGTTGTCGTTGCCAGTTTAAGTGCTTGCGCTGTGGCGCCTACTTCAAACACTGTCTATAGAACAAATCAGACGCAAAACGAACAAACGGTACGCATGGGCGTGGTTGAATCCGTACGTGAAGTCATGATTGATAAGGGGCAAAGTGGTGTCGGTACCGTTGCCGGTGCTGCTCTGGGTGGTATCGCGGCGGGTTCTAGCATAGGCCAAGGCAACGGCTCGCTGGCGGCTGGTATCGTCGGTGCCGTTGTCGGCGGCATGATTGGTCAACATGTTGAGTCCAATATAAACAACCGCAAGGGCTTGGAAATCACCGTCAGATTGGATCACGGCGAGATGAAAGCCATTACGCAAGATGCGGATGAGGTATTTCGCCAGGGTGATCGCGTGCGTTTATTATCGAATCACGGTGTCACCCGGGTAACACACTAAACTGCGCCCTAAAAAATTGACCAGGCATAGGATTATCCTGGCAAAAACCGGCATAAAACCCTCGGCAATGACGATAATGCCGTTCAGTTAAGCCTGAACGGCATTTTTATTTAGTGCTTGTAAACGTTACCGAGTGCTGTTAACCTTCGTCGCAATGTTCGACGATACTCTTCATTTCCTGGCAAACCACCTTGAGTCACCCGACTGGCGGCGACTCGGAGAGCATTTGCCTATCGAGTGGATCGAACAGGCCGTGAAGCGCACCGATGCAACCAGCATCCGCCATCGGCGACTGCCCGCCGAACAAGTGGTTTGGCTGATGGTGGCGTTGGCGCTGTATCGCCACAAGTCCATCGGCGAAGTAGTGGATGATCTCGGATTGGCGGTGCCGGATTCGCAAACGCCTTTTGTCAGCAAGAGTGCGGCGGCGCAGGCGCGCCAGCGCCTTGG
>NZ_JAUSFI010000146.1 GCF_030651495.1 Undibacterium sp. | reverse complement strand
ATAGAAGGAGAAAAAATTGACCTCGAAAATGCTTAAGGAAGCCTGTTCTTCAGCCGAGTTTGTCGCTAAACAATTGAGCCTGGATGGCGAGCGTTATGTCGCGCTCGGCAAACACCTCAGGGACAATCCACCGACCTCGGTATTGACGGTGGCGCGTGGCAGTTCCGATCATGCCGCCAATTACGCTGCCTACCTGATCATGGCGCGCTTGGGTCGCATCGTCGCCTCATTGCCGATGTCGCTGGTGACGCTGAACAAATCCCCTCTGCATGCTCAAAACGCGTTGGCGATCGCGATTTCTCAATCGGGCCAAAGCCCGGATGTGGTCGAGCCGATCCGTTATTTCCGTGAGGGTGGTGCTACAACGGTTGCCTTGGTTAATGATGCCGAATCGCCGTTAGGGCAAAGCGCTGAATGGACCATCCCTTTGCACGCGGGCCCAGAGCTTAGCGTTGCCGCTACCAAAAGCTTCATCACTTCGCTGGTCGCCGGTGCGCGTCTGGCGGGACACTGGCAGAACGATGCTGAATTTTTGAACGCGATTGAGCAATTGCCCGAAGCGCTGGAAGCTGCGACTAAAGTGGATTGGTCAAACGCGCTAGACGTGCTGGCACCAAGTTCGCGCATCATGGTCGTCGGGCGCGGCATCAGTTTTCCGGTTGCGCTGGAATCGGCCTTGAAGTTTAAAGAAACCTCAGTCATACAGGCTGAAGCGTTCAGCGGTGCCGAGATCAAGCATGGCCCGATGGCCTTGATTGACGATGGTTATCCTTTGCTGATTTTTGCTACACGCGGTCCTACGCAAGCTGGCCTGATCAGCCTGGCCGAAGAGATGCGCGGTCGCGGTGCCAATGTCTTGCTGGCCGCGTCAAGTGACGTGAGTGAACGTAATCTGACTTTGCCGATTACCGCCACGCCTGATCTTGACCCTATTGCCGCGATTCAGGCCTTCTATGTGATGGCAGCAAACCTGTCGATCGCACGCGGGCTAGATCCCGATAAACCGCGCCACTTGAGCAAGGTCACCAAAACGAACTAACTATTTTTTTGTCATTTTGTTTATATACTCCTACCTAGTATTTTTTAACATCGCAATGAATGCGTGCGTATTTTTCATTTTTTAATATGTTTTATTGGGAGTATATTTAAATGGCCGTCTTAGTCTCCTTCTCCCGCCAGCGGGAGAAGAGCGTTTGAAAGTGCTAGAAACGGAATTGAAGATAATGGAATTCAGACGATTTTTTAGCCGCATGTTTCTGTTCTGCCTGCTGTCTGGTGGAATGGTGTTCCATGCCGCTGCGGTCGAAAAAATCGAATTCTGGACCATGAGCTTAAAACCCAAGTTCATCCCTTATTTTCAAACCCTGGTCAAAAAATACGAAGCGCAAAACCCCGGGGTTAAAGTCGAGTGGGTGGATTTCCCCTGGGATATTTTGCAGCTCAAACTGATCACCGCCATCGCCGCCGGTACGCCGCCATCGTTGGTCAATCTGAGTGTACCCTGGGCAGAAGAGCTGGCGCGCGATGGCTTGATCGTACCGGTTGAAACATTGGTGACTCAGCCGCCGATTTACACACTAGGCGCGTTAGCCGATCTGACTTTTAACGGGCATCTCTACGGTTTTCCGCATTACAGCAACGTCAATGTGATCGCGTATAACCGCAAGATATTGTCCGCCGCCGGCATCAGCAGCGCGCCGAAAAATATGGATGAGTTGCT
>NZ_JAUSFI010000119.1 GCF_030651495.1 Undibacterium sp. | reverse complement strand
GGCTGACCAAATAAGTCCGCGAGGACTCGTTGTTGTGCTTTAGAAAATAATGCATTCGAATAAATACCCATATAGGGCATGATCACTCCCAATATGGGGTTGATCAATCAAGGAATATCCCTGGCGCTGCCTGCACGAATCTCCATCGTGCGGGCTTTTATTCTTTGGAGATCTTTATCTAATCAGGTTCAACTATAGCCCCTGCCAGCGCGCATATTCCATGCGGCCTGCAGGCCGAATGCCTTGGAAAGGCGCATGGAATATGCGCGCTGGCGCTGTCGTATTTTAAATTTATAACGTGGCACAGTAAAATGCTGCTGCTTGGTGGTTTCAATAAAATTTTTTAAATTCTGCCCAAGCTTCAAAGGGAGTGTCGCCATGTTCGGTACGCAAGATCTTGCTGTTTTTATTGTTTCTGGCCTGTTGCTTAATCTGGCACCCGGGCCGGATTCCTTGTTGATCATGACGCGCAGCGCAAGCCAGGGCTGGCGCGCCGGTTCGGCTGCGGCCTTGGGCATAGGATCGGGGACTTTTGTGCATATTTTTGCCGCGGCGCTGGGTTTGTCGGCACTGCTGGCGACTTCGGCTACCGCCTTTATGCTGGTGAAACTGATCGGCGCGGCGTATTTGCTGTATGTCGGGGCTACGCTGCTGCTGAGTAAAATGACGCCGGCGGTTGGCGCCGGCGACGTCGCTTCCGCACTGCCGCGTTTGAGCTACCGGAAAATTTATCTGCAGGGCTTTTTAACGAATCTGCTGAACCCGAAAGTGGCGGTGTTTTTTCTGGCGTTTGTACCGCAATTTATCGCAGCGAGCGCACCGAGTAAGGCGCTGGCGTTTATCGTTCTGGGTTGTATTTTTAATTTCAACGGCATGTTGTGGTGCCACTTCTTGGCGCTCTCGACGGCATTTGCCAGCCGGCGCGTACGCGTGAACCGGCAGCTGACTTTGTGGATCAACCGCGTGATCGGTGCGGTATTTGTTTCTTTCGGGATCAAGCTGGCGCTGGCGCATCGAGGCTGAATTTTTACTCACCGCAGGTAGTGCATAAGCATGTGAGGGCGCTAGCGTTGGCAAGCGCCCTCATCCTAAGGCTTAGCTTTAATCGAGAAAGTCCGAATACTCTTTTTGCGCATAGCCTTTCAGGTTTTGCCACGGCAATTCGCGGCTCAGGCTGGCGAGTGGCTTGACATCAACCCGGCGATAAAACGTGGCGGCTTTGTCGCCGCTTTCTATGATCAGGGGGATTTGTTTTTGTTCATCCCACAAAACGCGCTGGAACACGCCATTTTTCTCGCGCTCTCTCCAGCGTGCACCGGCTATGCCGGATGCTTGCTTCGACAGGGGCATCGCGTTAACCAGCTTTGGATCGAGCAGGTAATAGGCGTTTTCCCATGAGCCGTCAAAATTCACATTGTCGTATTCGGCGGGCGGGATCGCGACGACATCCTTGCCATGCGCATCGACATATTCGACCCTGAGCTTATTGTTTTCCAGCACGACATGGCGTGGCAATACCACGTGATTAAAATGGCTGTGTTCTTTTTCTTGCGATACGGCTTTTTTCTTGCCTGATTCATTGGCCTCGTCATGCTGATCGACGACATTTTTTGGCAATACGCGGGCGACCCAGACATGGCTGGGGCGGCGTAACATTTTTTCTTCGTAGCGGGCTTCACGGGTGACGCCTTCAGGACTTAATACCTTGCTGTAATACTGGATACTCAGGTCAATATCGGGGGCGGACAAATTTGCCGCAGCCTGTGCCGAGAGTGCCAGCACAGTACCGGTAAAAAAAACGAAAACAGATTTCATGCGACTCTTTCAAAAAAGCAAAGGCGGGCCAGATGGCCCACCTTTTTTAAGCAGATTCAAGAACAAAAAACAGTGCAAAGACAGCGAAAAACCAGCGCAAATTAGAAACCGAACGCTGTCTTCAGCAAACCAAATACCTTGGTGTTATCCAGCGTGCCCTTAAACACTTTGGCGCCGGCACCGGTGGCGAATAGTGTCACATCGCCACCGCCATGGGTTTCGCTGGCCAGACGTACGCCGGTTTCTTGCTGATAATTATTTGCCAGTACCGTTGTGCTATCGAGATTGGTGCGCAGGTTAGGGCGATTCGGGCCATTGCCAAATACCAGCGTGGTGTAGGTATTGCCGTCGGCGTCTTTGGCTGGCAGGCCGTCCTTGTAATTGCGGTTGATATCCAAAATAGGATTGCCGCGTTTGCCGTAGCCGTTAAATGCCAGCGTGTGGTCGTGATCGGCGGTGACGACGATCAGGGTATTGGCAAGGGTCGGATCAGTCAGTTTGGCTTTATCCAATGCCGCTTTAATCGCATCATCAAAAGCGATTGTGTCAGTCAGTGCGCGCTTGGCATTGGTGCCGTGCAGGGCGTGATCGATGCGACCGCCTTCTACCATCAGGAAATAACCTTTGGCATTTTGCGACAAGATATCCATCGCCTTGGTCGTCATTTCGGCCAGACTTGGTTGCGTTGCACCTTCACCAAGCGCTGGCGTTGCGCTACGGTCGAGTTCATATTCCAGATGGCTCTTGCTGCTATACAGACCGATGAATTTTTTGCTGTTGGCGGCCGCAGCCATCTCAGTTTTAGTGGCGGCGACGGTGTAGCCTTTGGCGGCCAGTTCGGTCAGTAAATTGCGCGCATCGACACGGCCAGCCTTGTTGCTGACGGCATCGTAAGGCGTGAAGTGATTGCGCCCGCCACCCATCAAGACATCGACGCCATCCAGCAGTGCGGTATTGTAGCCAGCGCCACCGGGGACCAGCTGGGTCGCAATCGCGTACTGTGCGTTGCGGTTGCAGATGTGCGAGAAGGTTGCTGCCGGCGTCGCGTGGGTCAATTCTGTGGTCGTGATCGAGCCGACTGCTTTGCCCTTGGCTTTGGCCAATTCCAAAATAGTGGCAGCGGCGACACCATTGCCTGTGGCGGCGCAATTGTTGACACCAAGATTGCCGTTAGCGTCTTTGGATGGATTGGTCGCAACGGTGTCGGCTGACATCGAGATGACTTCATTGTTCATCTTGATGCCGGTCATGTAGGCCGCCATCGATGGTGCGCTGTCGGTGGTCTGGGCATCGTTTGAATAGGTTTTGATACGTGCCGTGCGCTCTAGCTTATCCATGGTCAGGCTGCCGTCTTCGCCGTATTTGTAGATGCGCGAAGCGGTGACCGTGGACGGGCCCATGCCGTCGCCGAGGAAGAAAATAATGTTTTTTGCTTCGCCTGCCGCATTGGCAGCGTGAGCAAAAGTCAGCGTCAGAGCGGCTGCAATTATGGTACGTTTTAATGTGCGTTTCATGTTAGATTTCCGTTCTCAACAGTGTTGAATGAATTACAGGCCAGACGCTGCTTTTACCAGGCTAAATACCTTGGTGTTGTCAATCGTGCCGAGGAAGCTGTCTGCGCCTTTACCGATCGCACCGAGGAATACATCGGTACCGCCGTGGGTTTCATTGCCGGCGGCGACGCGGATCACGGCTTCCTGATGGTAGGTGTTGGCACCGGTGACTGTTTCATCCAGGCTCACCATGGTGGCGCGGCTCGCTTGCGTACGGTTTTCGCCATTGCCAAAACCGATAATGGAGTACGGTGCGCCATCCAGATCTTTTTCAACTGCGCCGGTGACATAGTTTTTAACCAGCCCGAGTACACCGGCATTGCCAGTGGCAGTCTTGCCGGTGCGTTTGGCGTAACCGTTAAGCACCAGGGTATGGTCATGGTCGGCAGTAACGACGATCAGGGTATTGGCGAGAGTCGGATCGCTGATCTTGGCTTTTGTTATTGCAGCCTTGATGGCGTTGTCAAAAGCGAGCGTATCTTGCAAGGCTTTTTTTGCCGTGGTTTCGTGCAGGGCGTGATCGATACGGCCACCTTCTACCATCAGGAAATAACCCTTGGCATTTTTACCCAGGACATCCATCGCCTTGGTCGTCATCTCGGCCAGGCTAGGTTCTTTGGCCGGATCGCGGTCCAGGTCGTAGCTCATGTGGCTGGAAGTAAACAAACCTAGCAGGCGCTCTGTCTTAGTGCCGTCGATGGCATTAAACTCGGCGCTGTTGCTGGCGTACGTGTAATTTTTTGCCTTCATTTCAGCGACCAGATCGCGCCCGTCGGCACGTTTGCCGCCATTTTTAAATGGCGTGAAAAACTGTTTGCCACCACCCAGCAAGACATCTAGGCCGCTAGTGCCGAGGGCGCTGTTATAGCCGACGCCGCCAGGTACTGCCGCCGCGGCAATATCGTTTTCCAGATCGCGATGGCAGATGTGGGCATACGTGGCTGCCGGCGTGGCATGGGTCACACGGGTCGTAGTGACGACACCGGTGGACAAGCCTTTGGCCTTGGCTGATTCAAGCAAGGTAGTGACGGGGCTGCCGTTTTTAGTACCGCAATTATTTGCCAGCTTATTGCCATTCACATCAGCGACTGGGTCAAGCGCTAAGGTGTCAGCAGACATGGAGATGACTTCATTATTCATCTTCACGCCTGTCATGTAGGCAGACATGGACGGCGCACTGTCAGTTACCTGCGCATCGTTGGAAAAGGTTTTAACGAAGGCTGTTTCAGGCAGGGTATCCATGGTCAGCTCGCCATCTTCACCGACAGCGTAAATACGCGCGGCGGTCATGGTGGTCATGCCCATGCCATCGCCCAAAAAGAAAATGACGTTTTTAGGCGCCGCTGCTACGGGTTCGGTGGCAGGATTGCTGCTGCATCCTGCGAGCAGGAGTGTGATAGCGGCGCTGAGTCCAGCGACGGAAAGGGATTTGCGGTTCATGTCATCCATCCAGCTTGGTTGAAAAGCTGTAAATGTACCTAGACTTTATGACACGCTTATGACCGGAAAATAGACAAGCGCATTTTCAGGGTGACGGATTTTATTTTTTTAAAAGCGGGTTGTGGATGTCCGCGACAGGTGTTGCAGCGCAGATTCTAAGGTTTTTTCTGATGCCAACAGAGGGGCAGAAGGGCAGAAAAAAATAAGCCTAGAATCTGTGATCACTTATTTGATCGGTAAATTGGTAGTGCTTTTAACTTCTTCCATCACCGCATAAGTGTGCGTCTCACGTACGCCATTGAGCTGTAACAGCGATTTACCCAAAAAATCACGATACGCATTCATATCCTTGACGCGCGCCTTGACCAGATAATCAAAGCCACCGGCGACCATATGACATTCCAGCACTTCAGGTATGGCCTGGACGCCGCGTTTAAAGGCATCAAAGACATCTGGGGTAGTGCGGTCAAGTACCACTTCAATGAACACCAGCAAGGCCACATCGAGCAAGTGCGGATTGAGTTGCGCGGTGTAGCCGAGTATGTAACCGGATTCTTGTAGCTTGCGCACACGTTCCAGGCAAGCGGCCGGAGAGAGATTGACGCGGGTCGCTAATTCTACGTTGCTGATACGGCCATCATTTTGTAATTCGGCCAATATTCTTTTACTGATTTTGTCTAGCATAAGAAGTCAGAGTGTGAGGTTAATAATATTCGGTGTAATTGTCTCACGAACTATAAAGTTTTGATATCTGTCGATATTTCCAGAATTAATCATAGCTATTCATCTATACAATCAAATCAAATTTGTTTTTATAGAATTGCTATGAATCCTTCCCCGAACTTCACATCAAGTCTGATGCCAATGACGACACCATTCCTTGCTTTACAAGCCGAATTACTGCCACATGCTACACCTCTTCGCCGTGCGATTACGCAAGTTTATCGCCAGGACGAACAAAGTTCAGTACAGTGGTTAATATCCAACATTAATCCACATCCCGAGGCGCAGGCGAGCATCAAATCGCTGGCGCATCAACTGGTGAGTGCTGTGCGCCAACAGCGTACCCGTGCCTCTGGGGTGGATGCGCTGATGCACGAATTTTCCCTGTCGTCAGAAGAAGGCGTGGCGCTGATGTGCATGGCCGAAGCCTTGCTGCGGATACCCGATCATGCCACCGCGGATCGCCTGATTGCCGACAAGATCAGCAAAGGCGACTGGCGCAAGCATTTGGGCGAATCGCCGTCCTTGTTTGTGAATGCGGCGACCTGGGGCCTGCTGGTCACCGGCAAGCTGGTCAGCACGAATAGCGATCAGGGGCTGGGGTCGGCGCTGACCCGCCTGATTGCCAAAGGCGGCGAACCCTTGATACGCAAAGGCGTGGATCTGGCGATGCGGATGTTGGGCAACCAGTTCGTGACTGGCCAGACCATCGATGAGGCGCTGAAAAACGGCCAGGACAATGAACAGCGCGGCTACCGCTATTCTTACGATATGTTGGGCGAAGCGGCGCTGACGGCGCACGATGCGGCGTTTTATTTTGCCTCTTACGAAAGCGCGATTCATGCGATCGGCAAGGCCTCGAACGGGCGCGGGATTAAGGATGGCCCGGGGATTTCTGTCAAATTGTCGGCCTTGCATCCGCGCTATTCACGCGCGCAAAGAGCGCGCACGATGGACGAGTTGTTGCCGCTGCTAAAAAAATTACTGTTGCTGGCAAAACATTACAATATCGGCCTGAACATCGATGCCGAAGAAACCGACCGTCTGGAACTGTCGTTAGATTTGATGGAAGCGCTGGCATTTGATCCTGATCTGGCCGGCTTTGAAGGCCTGGGTTTTGTGGTGCAGGCATACCAAAAGCGCTGCCCGTTTGTGATCGATTTTCTGGTCGATCTGGCCCGCCGTAGCGGCCAAAAATTCATGGTGCGCCTGGTCAAGGGCGCCTACTGGGATTCGGAAATCAAGCGTGCGCAAGTCGATGGTATGAGCGGCTTTCCGGTGTATACCCGGAAGGTGTATACCGATGTCTCGTATTTGCTGTGTGCGCAAAAACTGCTGGCGGCAAGCAATCTCATCTATCCCCAGTTTGCCACCCATAATGCGCTGACGCTCTCGACCATTTATACTTGGGCCGAGCAGGCACAGATCACGAATTATGAATTCCAGTGCCTGCACGGCATGGGCGAAACGCTGTATGACCAGGTGGTCGGCAAAGACAAGTTGAACAAGCCTTGCCGTATCTACGCCCCGGTCGGCTCGCACCAGACCCTGCTGGCATACCTGGTGCGCCGCCTGCTGGAAAACGGTGCCAATTCATCGTTTGTGAATCAAATTGTGGATGAAAGTATTTCTATCGAATCCTTGATTGCCGACCCCCTGCTCGTCGCCACCGAATTAGGAGGGCAACCGCATTCCGGCATCGCCTTGCCTGCCGACTTGTTTGGCAGCGAACGCAAGAATTCTGCCGGACTCGATTTTAGTAATGAGTTAGAGCTGCAAAAAATCGCGGCGCATTTTGCCGCCTGCAGCCAGCAAGCCCTGCACGCGACGCCATTGCTGCAAGGACAGGTTTCCGCCACGGCGGCGCGCACGGTGATCAATCCGGCCGATCATCAGGATATCGTCGGTGACGTGATCGAAGCCGATGCGCAAGACGTGCAGACGGCCCTGGCCGAAGCGGAAAATTATGCCATCGACTGGCAAACCGTGGCACCGTCGGAGCGTGCCGGCATACTCAAGAAAGCGGCCGACTTGCTGGAGGCGCAAACGCTAGATTTCATGGCGCTGGCGATCCGCGAAGCCGGTAAATCCTTGCCGAATGCCCTGGCCGAAGTGCGCGAAGCGGTCGACTTTTTGCGCTATTACGCGGCGCAGGTTGAATTTTTGCCAAATACCCTGGCGCTGGGGCCGGTCGTCTGTATCAGCCCCTGGAATTTTCCGCTGGCGATCTTTATCGGTGAAATCAGTGCCGCCCTGGCGGCTGGGAATGTGGTGCTGGCCAAGCCGGCCGAACAGACGCCATTAATCGCTTTCCGCGCGATCCAGTTACTGCATGAAGCCGGTGTTCCACGTGGAGCATTGCAATTTTTGCCCGGTAGCGGCGACGTGGTGGGGGCGCAACTGGTGGCCGATACGCGCGTCAAGGGCGTCATCTTTACCGGCTCGACCGAAGTGGCGCAACTGATCAACCGTACCCTGGCCAAACGCTCGGTGGCAGAGCATATTGACATCCCCCTGATCGCTGAAACCGGCGGCCAGAACGTGATGATCGTCGACAGCAGCGCGCTGCCAGAACAAGTCGTGAATGACGTGCTTTCTTCGGCTTTTGACAGCGCCGGCCAGCGCTGTTCGGCCTTGCGCGTGCTGTGCCTGCAAGTCGATATTGCCGACAAGACGCTGGAAATGCTGAAAGGCGCGATGCGGGAGTTGCGCGTCGGTAAGCCGGATCAGTTGGCGATCGATATCGGTCCGGTAATTGATGCTGAGGCGCAACAATCCTTGCAATCGCATATCGACCTAATGCGTGGCCGTGCCAAGAGTTTTTATGCGCTGGATTTGCCTGCCGACAGCAAAAATGGCACGTTTATCGCCCCGACGGTGATGGAGATCGGTTCTTTAGCGGAATTGAGCAAAGAAGTCTTTGGTCCCGTGCTGCATGTCTTGCGCTACCGACGCGATGACTTGCCGCAACTGATAGAAGCGATCAATGCCAGCGGCTTTGGCCTGACCCTGGGTATCCACTCGCGCATCGATGAAACGATCGACTTCATCACGGCGCGCGCCCATGTCGGCAACATCTACGTCAACCGCAATATCGTCGGTGCCGTGGTCGGGGTGCAGCCGTTTGGCGGCGAAGGCAAATCCGGCACTGGCCCGAAAGCTGGCGGCCCCTTATACCTGAAGCGTCTGCAAAGAAATCCCAGCGCTGCGCTGGGCGGGCACACCGTCTATGAGCGCCAGGCACCGGGTGCACTCGATGCCTTGCTAGTCTGGGCCAAAACCCACGGCCATGAAAAAATTGCCGAACTGGCCGATCAATACCTGCATCACAGCCCTTACAAAATGACGATGGTCTTGCCCGGCCCTACCGGTGAGCGCAACACGCTGTCATTTGCACCGCGCGGACGGGTATTTTGCGCTGCCACGACGGTCAATTGCCTGCTCAATCAAATTGCCGCCTTGCTGGCCACGGGGAACACGCCGGTACTGCCGGCACAAACCATGACGCTGCTGCCGAGCGGTTTGCCGGCCGCGGTGCGCGAGCGGCTGTTAAACGCGGAAGCCGGTCAGGCAGCGGCGCAATTTGCCCTGATTGAAGGCGGCTTGCTGGCCACTTACAAACGCCTGTTTGCGGCACAAGAGGGGGCCATCGTCAGCGTCATCGAGATGCAGGAAAACACGGTAGCCCCGCTCTGGCGCCTGGTGGCAGAGCGGGCGCTTTGCATCAACACGACTGCGGCGGGTGGCAATGCGAGCCTGATGACTTTGCAAAGTTGATGTTAGACGGGCTGAGCAAGCCATGGCTCAGCCCGTTGGCAGCAACATTTTTTGGGAACTTCTAAAAACCCACCTGTCTAAGCAATCAGAGCGATTTTTCTGCAAACAAGCGGGTAGGAAATAGAAATGACATTCAAAATGGGTGATTTATTTGCGCAAGAACATCGGCAAAAGAAGCTTGACGTGTTTGC
>NZ_JAUSFI010000118.1 GCF_030651495.1 Undibacterium sp. | reverse complement strand
CTTAAGTGGATAAGTACTGCGTATCTACTTTGGCACATCGATGCCGTCGAGTTGTGAGAATCCTTCTTCATTTCTATTCTCTGTTGCCCGACTGCCTCATTACCATCCCTTTCGGGGGGAGGCGTTCATTCCATTTGCGTGAGCGCGGTGGTGCCGCTTGCCTTTTGATACCGCGCCATGGCGATATCCTTAGTGCATGAATGCCGCGAATTCTGTCTCCAGCCGGGTGAATTCTTGCTGTAAATGTGTCACCAGCGCGCGTACCCGTTCGGGCACGAAGCGGTTACTGGGAAGGACTGCACTCAACGTCACCTGGCCGCCATTAAAATCGGGAAACAGATGGACCAGCCGGCCGGCGATCAGGTCGGCCTGCAGATCGATATGGCTCTTGTACAGCACGCCATGGCCGTCCAGGCACCATTGCTGCGCAATATCGGCATCGTCGGCGCTGCGCTTGCCATTTACCCTGACTTCGAACGGGGCGGCATTCTTTGCCGAAAATTGCCAGTCGACGTTGCGCTTGCCCAGCAATTGATAGGTAAGACATTGATGCTGTAGCAAATCATGCGGGTGCTGCGGCGTGCCATGTGCGGCCAGATAACGCGGTGCCGCGACGGCGATCCTGTGCACCATGGTGAGCGGTCGCGCCAGCAGGGCAGAGTCGGCCAGCTTGCCGTAACGTATCGCCATATCGAGCTGGCCGCGCAACAGATCGTGCTGGCTATCGCTGACGCTCAGCTCTAGCTCGACTTCCGGGTGCAGTTGCAGAAACTGGTCGAACCAGTCGACCAGCACACGTCGTGTCAGGGAGGAGGGTGCAGTGAGACGGATAGCGCCACGCAAGCCTTGATTTCCCTCGGTGACGACGGCCGCGCCTTCATCTAGCAGTGCCAGCGCACGCTCGGCGTAACTGAGCAGGGTTTCGCCTTGCTGGGTCAGGCGCATGCTGCGGGTGGAACGCTCAAACAGACGCACCTGCAGCCTTGCTTCTAGCCGTTTCAGGGCGGCGCTGGCAGCCGATGGTGTGCAGTGCAGGACGGCGGCCGCAGCGGTCAGGCTGCCGCCCCGGCTGGTCTGTATCAACACCTGGAGTTCTTCGATATTTTCAATTTTCATTTGAAGATGTTTGCAAAAATTACGGGATTATCATTCTTTAAAACAGAATATACACTGATCGTAGTTTGATTCAGGACTCTTTGATTTTTCACGACACCTTCAGGATTCGCCAATATGAAAGCCATCGGATATACCCATTCTTTACCTATAGAAAATCCCGCATCCCTGCTTGATCTGACGCTGGATGCGCCCTCATTTGGCGAGCATGACTTGCGGGTCAGGGTGGTCGCCATCTCGGTGAATCCGGTCGATAGCAAGATCCGCCTGAATAGGGCACCGGGTACCGCGCCGGAAGTGCTGGGCTGGGATGCGCTCGGCATCGTTGATGAGGTCGGTGCCAGGGTCAGCGGGTTTGCGCCTGGCGAGCGGGTGTTTTATGCCGGCGCAATCAATCGCCCAGGCTGTAATAGCGAGCTGCACGTGGTTGATGCGCGTCTGGTCGGCCATGCGCCTGCCAGTCTGGACGATGCGCATGCCGCCGCCATGCCGCTGACCGCGATTACCGCGTGGGAAATTTTATTTGACCGCCTTGGCGTAACTCGGGGCGGCGGTGCCGGCCAAACCCTGCTGATCACGGCCGGTGCCGGAGGGGTCGGCTCTATGCTGATACAACTGGCGCGCAGCCTGACGCAGTTGACGGTGATTGCGACGGCCTCGCGTCCCGAAAGTGCAGCCTGGGTAACTGAGTTGGGGGCGCATCATGTGATTGACCACCATCAGGCCTGGCTGCCGCAATTGGCCGCAATCGGTCTGGCCGAGGTGACGATGGTGGCTTCGCTCAGCCATACCCAGCAACACTTCGAGCAGATGGTGCAGGCCCTGGCGCCACAAGGCAAGCTGGCCTTGATTGATGAAGTTGACAGCCTGCCCATCATGCAACTGAAAGGGAAAAGCATTTCGCTGCATTGGGAGATGATGTTTACCCGTTCGATGTTTCAGACCGCCGACATGCAGCGCCAGGGTGAGTTGCTAGAGCAGGTGGCGGGTCTGGTCGATGCCGGAACCTTGCGTAGCACCTTCGGACAGCAGATGGGCAAGATTAACGCCGCCAATTTGCGCGCCGCACATGCATTTATTGAATCGGGCAAAGCGGTGGGCAAAGTGGTACTGGTCGGCTGGTAGATAGCACCATGTGCTGGTTAACGGTGCCGCTGCCTGCCAAAAAATGGGGGCAGGCCCAGCGCGCATACGCCATGCGGCCTGCAGGGCAGGCATCGCCAACATGCATATCCCATGCGGCTTGCAGGGTAGGCAGGCTGAAAACCCGCATGGACTATGCGCGCTGGGCCTGTCGCTGGTGTTTTATTGCCGCGGACAAAGATCTTGTTGCCCTCAGCATGGTCGCGTCTACGGCGGAGGTCTTACATTTGCTTGAATAAATGCACAAAGCTGCGGCTGACTTCAAGTTTCTCGCTCAGACCTTTGACCTGCACCAGATGGCGGCCGCGCATGTCGCGTACCACGCCGGAGATCGCCTTGGCATTGACCAGGGTCGAGCGGTGGATTTGCCAGAATAAGGCAGGATCAAGCTCTTCAGCCAAGTCGCGCACCGGTTTTCTGATCAGCGCTTCGTAGCCTGCAGTTTGCACTCTGGTATATTTTTCGTCCGACTGGAAAAACAGAATTTCTTCGACCGGGATCAGGCGCAGCTCTTGCCCTATCGAGGCTTGTATCCATTGCAGATAAACCGGTTTAGCGGCAATGCCCATCTGTTTGGCTAACTGTGACAACATGCTGCTCATGTCATTGGGCACGCTGGTGCTGGCCAGGCGGATTTTAAGCCTTTCTACGGTGCGGCTGAGCCTCTCAATATCGGCTGGCTTTAATACATAGTCAACCGCGCCCTGGTCGAAGGCTTCAATCGCATACTGATCGTAGGCGGTGATGAAGATGATATGCGCTTGATTGCCGATTTCTTTGGCTGCCTCCAGTCCAGTTTTTAGCGGCATTCTGATATCGAGAAAAGCCAGGTCCGGTCGTTGCGTGGTGACCATCTGTATGGCTTCTTCGCCATTCTTGGCCTCGCCCACAATGTCAAGCTCTGGCCAGACTTGTTCCAGGCGTGAGCGTAATTGCTCGCGCATCATTCTTTCGTCGTCGGCAATAATCGCGGTTGGCATAGTCGTTTAGTTAGCTAATTCGTAAGGGATTTCTATGGTAACGCAAACACCGGTTGGCTGGTTCGGTGTGATGATCAACTGTGCTTTTTCTTTGTAGATCAGCTTCAGTCTCTCGCGAATGTTTTGCAGGCCCAGGCCAGTTCCATTGCTTGGTTTGGCACCAAAACCGAGCCCATTGTCCGACACGGTGACGCGCAATTTATTATGTGCCACTTCGGCCCTAAATTGCAGCGTGCCACCTTCGGCTTTGCCTTCCAGGCCATGTTTGATGGCATTTTCGACCAGCGATTGCAGCATCATGGGCGGGAAGGCGGCACTCCGTAAACCATCTGGCATGATGAAGTCAATTTCCAATCTTTCTTCCATGCGCATCTTGAGCAGATCGAGATAGGATTTCACCATATCTGCCTCGCGTCCCAGATTCGTGGTGACGGCGTTTTCGCGCATTTGCGGCAACACCGCACGCAGGTATGAGATCAGGCTGCGTTGCATGGCGGCGGCCCGTGGCGGATCGGTTTCTATCAAATATTCTACCGAGGCCAGGGTATTAAATAGAAAGTGCGGTTCAACCTGTGCTTGCATCATGTGCATTTGTGCTTCGCTCACTTGCCTGAGCAAAGCTTCTTTTTCGGCCACCGCATTGGCTTCTTTGGCTTTTTCTTCGGCACGTACTTTGCCACCCATCAGGGCTTTCATGCCGAATAAACCGAACACCAGCAACAACACAAAATTGACAAACCACTCAGATGATTTTTTTTGATAGCTTTTAACTTCCTGATCCGCGGCATCGGCAACGGCATCTTCAATACCATCGCTGATTTCCTGGGCTATATCGGGTGGAAGCCTGATGTGGATATCATTATTCCCCGAGAGTGATTTAACCGGCGACGAGGTAGAGGGCAAGGCGGGTGGCGCTGGTAAGGCCGGTGGTGCAGGTGGCGCGGACATCGGTGGATTGCTATTTTCTTCGGACGGATTATTTTTTGAAACACGAATCCCATTTTCACCAATTTCTATCTGCTTTCCTGTGCCATCGGGACTATTTTTGTGAATATGAATACCCGTGTTATCGATTTCAATATTGGTATCACCGTCATTGACGTGCTTGGATTTGTTGGCCTTATTGTCGGCCTGTTTCTTACTGATGACGACGCTTTCTTCCGTGGAGAAAAACGTGTCCTGCATAATTCCTCCCGCGCTGATCGTGACGATCGCGAACAGGAAAAATTTCCACCACGACAGTTTGGTCACCCACGCTGCGGTTCTGTCGAAAGCTTTGCTTAACCACCGTATAAAATTCGAGCTAAGTTCTTTTACTGTCTGAATGGTGTCGGAATTCATCATTGGCTTTTTTAAAAATTTTCCTCGTTTTCCGCTTTGCAGTGAATCACGATGCGGGTGTTTTTTTGACTTTTCATCATCTATGCTTACTGTAGATAATCATGCGCAGTTTGACCATCATCTTGTGACAGTCTGCAAAATTAAAGGTACAGAATGATATAAACCATCGCAATGGACGATATTTTTCATAGACGGCCTAAGGACAATATCTATTTATCTACCGGGTCTGGATCTGGTTCCGCTAATGCCAAGCCGGTGTGTTGTCTTCGTAGTGAATAGTGGATTTTGAAAGCTTGGGGCGCGGTCACTTAATATCTGTCGTGTTACGGAGGATAAAAATATCACCGAGGGTCAATTTGACATCGCTCTGATCAGGGATGATTTTTTGCAAAGAATAAGCTGAGCGCCCGCCACAAAAAATGCCTAATGTGACGATGCATTAGGTTATTTTTCTACCCGTTCCTTGGCTCGCTAACCAAGCGTGCAAATCATCCGGAGTCATAGGTTTTGCATACAAATACCCTTGCGCCAGATGGCAGCCAAAAGACAGCAGGATGTTGGCCTGCATGGTCGTTTCTACACCTTCAGCGATGATCGCCATGTCTAAGCTTTGGCCGAGCTGTACTACCATCTTGGCAATGCTGCCTTCGCCTGAGTTATCTTTGATCTCATTGACAAAGGCGCGATCGATCTTGAGTTTATCGACATCAAGCTTTTGCAAATGACTCAAGGAAGAAAATCCGGTGCCAAAATCATCAATCGACACCCGTATTCCCAGCTGCTTAATCTGATGCAGAGTTTTAATTAATAACTCTGGATCTTTCATCGCCATCGACTCCGTAATTTCCAGCTCAATGCATTCAGGAGGTGCTTTTGAATCTTGCAGGACACTGTGCAGGGTTTGCATGAACAGAGGATGAGAGAACTGCGCCTGGGATACATTGATCGCCATCTGAAACTCGGTATGCCCCAAACTGCGCAGATGCACTAGTTCGTGGCAGGCGGTGCGCAATACCCATTCGCCGATGTCTACAATTAAGCCAGAATATTCAGCAATCGGAATAAACTGATCCGGAGGGATAAATTTGCCTTCTTCCGTTTTCCACCGCAACAGCGCCTCGGCACCAAGCGCCCGCCCGGTGCGCATGTCGACCTGTGGCTGAAACACCAGGAACAAACGTTCATTTTCAAATGCGCTTCGCAAGGCATGCATCATGCGGACCCGCTCACGAATCTCGACACCCATGTCACGGGTGAAATAAGTGTAGCCTGAGCGCTGGTGCGTTTTGGCGCGTTTTAAAGCAATATTGGTATCTTTTAATGCTTCTGAGCCGTCGCCTTCATAATCGGCCAATTTGACCAGGCCTATCGTCGCTGACAGTTGCACATCTTGATTGTCGACCGAAACCGGGGTAGTGAATAAGGCCAGAATCGCCTCAGGGTAAACAATTTTTTCATTGCCCAGCAAGGCAAAGGTATCGCTTCCCACTCTTGCTAATTGGCAATTTTCTCCAAAATGGGTCACCAGACGCTGTGCCACTGCGCATAGCAGTAAATCGCCGAACTGATGGCCTAACGCATCATTAGTTTCTGCAAAATGATCAATATCAATTAGAGACAACGTACTCAGATGTTTCAGCGGCGACTGCAAGGTTTCATTCAAGGTCTGTAGTAACTTCAGCCGATTGGCTAGTCGCGTCAGTGGATCATAAAACGCATAGCTATGCAGTCGTGAGGTCAGCGTGACATTGTCCAAACCCACCGAAACATTGCTGCAGAATACTTCAAGTAAACGTTTATCCATTTCGTTGAGGTGAAGTCCGGTATTGAGATACACCGCTAACTCTCGCTGCGCTACGTTGCTGAAGTACAGTACGGTGGACTCGCTCTCATACAAATTGTGGCGTAATTGCAAGGTTTGTTGCACTAAGGCTAGTATTTCGGTATCTGCTACCGCTTCGAGAGGATGGTCGATCCAATCGGTAAAGGCCGGCGTAGCGGCAAGAATGCATAAAGCTGCCATGGTCTCCGCTATTGTTGCGGTTGGCGTCTCGTTGATATTATCGACGGCTTGCTGGCTACAGATGAAGCCTTCGGTCTGTCCACCCAGTAACCCGACTATCTGTATTAACACCCCGGAGGCAAAATTCTGTAAGCCCTGTAATGCCATCAATGCGGTACTGGCATTGATAATTAACTCCAAGCCACGACGACTAGCCGAAATAGCGCAGATTTGCTCATACGAGCGAATTGCTGAGGTGACTGCTGTGTAGAGTTTGGTACGGGTGAGTTCTGATTTGGTCTTGTAATCATTGATGTCGTAGTCTCGAATGGCATCAATTTCTGGCGCGTAGCCGGGTTGCCCTGTCCGTAAAATGATCCGCACATCGGATAGGCCCAGGGTTTTCCGAATATGGCTGACAAGTTGCAATCCAGCATCTTCTTGCTCCATGACGACGTCGAGCAAGATAATAGCAATATCGGTTTCGTGTGCAAGGATGTCACGGGCTTCGGAAGCAGAGTAAGCATGCAGAAAACTCAAGGATCGGTGCTGAATCTCGAGACTACCTAAAGCAAACGTTGTCGCTGAATGAACATCCGGATCATCATCTATGATCATGATGCGCCATTTAGGGGCCAGTTTAGTCCTTGCAGAGACATCATTTGTCTCTGGTTCATCGAGAAAAACCAGATCATCTTCGGAAGAATGAATCAATGCGCTCATCTGATGTGTGACTCCAAGAATGTAATTATCTTTTTTTAGATGCCGATTTCGGCAGATCAGAGTGTATCTGGATGCAGTGGCAGTATGAAGTATAAAACATGAATGTGCCCAAAATCATTATTTCCGTAGATAAAACGGTCATTTGGCGGCACATTTATTCGAAATTATAGGGCTTGAGCAGGTGTTTCATCTCGGTGCCGCCTTATCGCTGTTAAAATACTTATAATTCTGAATTTTATATTGTAAATATTATGTCTGGTAATACTTTTGGAAGCTTGTTTGCAGTGACGACCTTCGGAGAGTCACATGGACCGGCAATCGGTTGTGTGATAGACGGTTGTCCACCGGGTCTGTTGTTGTCCGAATCTGATATCCAGCCTGAGCTTGATCGACGAAAGCCCGGAACTTCACGACATGTCACACAGCGTCAGGAGTCCGACACCGTAGAGATTTTGTCAGGGGTGTATCAAGGGAAAACCACCGGTACACCGATAGCCTTGTTAATCCGCAATGAAGATCAGCGCAGCAAGGATTATGGAAATATTACAGAGACTTTTCGCCCCGGTCATGCCGATTACACGTATTGGCATAAATATGGCATTCGTGATCCGCGTGGCGGCGGCCGTTCTTCTGCCCGCTTGACCGCGCCTGTGGTCGGTGCTGCGGCTATTGCCAAAAAATGGTTGCATCAACAATACGGAACCGTGTTCAAAGGATGCATGAGCCAGTTGGGTGACATTCTTATTCCTTTTGATTCCTGGGATTATGTGTCGCAGAATCCCTTTTTTGCGCCGACCAATGATCCGGTTTTGATCGCTCAATTAGAAAATTACATGGACGCTTTGCGCAGGGATGGCGACTCCATTGGTGCGCGTATTGATGTGGTGGCGAGTCACGTTCCGGTGGGTTTGGGTGAGCCTATCTACGACAAATTAGATGCAGAAATTGCGTATGCCATGATGGGTATTAATGCGGTGAAAGGCGTGGAAATTGGCGCGGGTTTTAAATCTGTCGCTCAGCGTGGTTCAGAGCATGGCGATGAACTGACGCCAGAGGGGTTTATTGGCAATAATGCTGGCGGTGTGCTGGGTGGAATTTCTACCGGTCAGGATATTACGGTTTCTATTGCCATTAAGCCGACTTCGTCAATCCGCACCCCGCGTCGCTCTATCGATAAAGATGGCAATCCTGTTATGGTAGAAACTTTCGGACGTCATGACCCCTGTGTCGGTATCCGGGCAACGCCAATTGCTGAAGCCATGCTGGCATTGGTATTAATGGATCATGCATTGCGGCATCGCGCGCAATGTGCCGATGTTGTCGTGGCTTAATTTAAATGCTTGAATCAGGTAGTGGTATTGCCAATATTAAACAGAATATAAATTGGAAAAACCTTACTTAACTTTCGTTTTCTCTCGAAAATTTTGTATTTAATATATTTTTCACGGTTTTATATTGAGCGTTACTGACCTTAAAATGATGTGTTTGTGCGGTTCTGCATTGCACAATTGTGGCATAATCAAGAGCTAACGAAGTTTTTACGCTTAACGATTTATTCCATTTTTCAGACATCAGATCATGCTTAAAACGCTTTATGACAAACTTTGGGAATCCCACATCGTCCATGCGGACGAAGATGGCACCGCCATCTTATATATTGATCGCCATTTACTACACGAAGTGACCAGTCCGCAAGCATTTGAAGGCTTGAGATTGGCTGGTCGTCAACCTTGGCGGTTGTCGGCAAATTTGATGGTGGCCGATCACAATGTTCCGACCACCAATCGTATTAATGGCATTGATGACCCTACCTCGCGCCTGCAGGTAGAAACCTTGGATGCCAATGCAAAGAAATATGACCTGACTTACTTCGGCATGAACGACAAGCGTCAGGGCATCGTGCATGTCATCGGACCTGAGCAGGGTGCAACTTTGCCTGGCATGACCGTGGTGTGCGGCGATTCGCATACGTCCACTCATGGCGCGTTTGCCTGTTTGGCGCATGGTATCGGCACCTCCGAGGTTGAACATGTGCTTGCCACCCAAACGCTGATCGCTAAAAAATCTAAATCGATGTTGGTTCAGGTCGATGGTGCGATGCCGTTAGGCGTGACTGCCAAAGACATCGTACTTGCCATTATCGGAAAAATCGGTACGGCGGGCGGTACTGGCTATGCGATTGAATTTGCCGGATCGACTATCCGCAGTTTGTCGATGGAAGGGCGCATGACAGTATGCAATATGGCGATTGAAGCTGGTGCGCGCGCAGGCATGGTAGCGGCAGATCAAACTACGATCGATTACGTCAAGGGGCGTCCATTTTCACCTGTTGGTCCACATTGGGACAGGGCAGTCGAATATTGGCGCACTTTGCACACCGATGCCGGCGCTAAGTTTGATATGGTCGTTACGTTAAACGCGGCAGATGTTAAGCCGCAAGTCACTTGGGGTACATCACCGGAAATGGTGGTCTCTATTGATAGCCGCGTACCCGATCCAGATCAGGAGAAAGATCCTGTTAAGCGTGATGCCATGGAAAAAGCACTGGCTTACATGGCTTTAAAACCCAACACGGCAATTGAAGATATTCGTATCGATAAAGTATTTATCGGTTCATGTACCAATTCTCGGATTGAGGATTTACGTGCCGCAGCCGCGGTAGTGCGCGGTAAATTTCGCGCTTCCAATGTTAAATTGGCGATGGTGGTGCCCGGCTCAGGTTTGGTGAAGGATCAGGCAGAGCGTGAAGGATTGGATCAGATTTTTCGCGATGCCGGTTTTGAGTGGCGTGAGCCAGGGTGTTCGATGTGTTTAGCGATGAACGCCGACAGACTTGAGCCAGGTGAACGGTGCGCCTCTACATCGAATCGTAATTTTGAAGGTCGTCAGGGGCAGGGTGGTCGGACTCACTTGGTATCTCCTGCGATGGCGGCTGCAGCTGGCATCGCAGGTCATTTTGTTGATGTTCGCGCTTTGCGCTAATTTTTTTCTTGGAATTGATATGAAAAAATTATTTACGCTTGCTTTTTGCGTCTTGGTTTTGGCTGCTTGTAATACAGTGCACGGTTTCGGCCAGGATGTTAAAAAAGTTGGTGAATCGCTTGAAGGTGCGGGAAAGAAATAATGATGGAAAAATTTACCATACTCGATGGCTTGGTCGCGCCAATGGACAGGGCGAATGTTGACACGGACGCTATTATTCCTAAACAATTTTTGAAATCGATACAACGTAGCGGTTTTGGCCCTAATCTGTTTGATGAGTGGCGTTATCTGGATCACGGTGAACCCGGCATTGATAATAGCAAGCGTCCGCTGAATCCAGATTTTGTCTTGAATCAGGCACGTTATCAGGGTGCCTCGATTTTGTTGACACGTAAAAATTTCGGTTGCGGCTCTTCACGCGAACATGCGCCTTGGGCGTTGGATCAATATGGTTTTCGTGCCGTGATCGCACCTAGTTTTGCCGATATTTTTTTCAATAATTGCTTCAAGAATGGCTTGCTTCCGATTGTTTTGTCCGAACAGCAAATCGATCATTTGTTTAATGAAGTTAAGGCTTTCCCGGGGTATCGTTTGATTGTCGATTTGGAGAAACAGATCGTCACTACTTCCAATGGCAGCGTCAGCTACCCGTTTGAAGTGGACGTGTTTCGCAAATATTGTTTGCTTAATGGCTTGGATGATATCGGCTTGACCTTGCGTCAGGCAGACAAGATTCGCGCCTTTGAAGAGCAACATATCGCTGCACAACCATGGTTGACGAACGCTATTTAATTTGATTTTATTTGATTTGACAAAAACATGAAAATTGCAATTTTGCCCGGTGATGGCATTGGTCCTGAAATCGTCGAACAAGCTGTTAAGGTATTGAGCGCCTTGGGCGAGTCCTTTGAGATGGAAACAGCGCCTGTCGGCGGTGCGGGCTATGAAGCGAGTGGGCATCCTTTGCCTGATGCCACCCTCAAGCTGGCGCAAGAAGCTGATGCGATTTTATTTGGCTCGGTTGGTGACTGGAAATACGATACGCTTGAACGTGCTTTGCGTCCGGAGCAGGCGATTCTTGGTTTGCGAAAAAATCTCAATTTGTTTGCCAATCTCCGCCCTGCAATTTTATACCCAGAGTTGGCTGGCGCCTCTACGCTTAAGCCTGAAGTGGTGTCTGGTTTAGATATACTGATCATCCGCGAATTGACTGGTGACATTTATTTTGGGCAGCCTCGTGGTGTCCGTATTTGTCCTGATGGTCCTTTCAAGGGGCAGCGTGAAGGTTTTGATACGATGCGTTACGCTGAGGGCGAAATTCGTCGTATCGCTCATGTGGCTTTTCAGGCTGCACAGAAACGTGACAAACGTTTGACCAGTGTCGATAAAGCCAATGTGCTGGAGACTTTCCAGTTCTGGAAAGACATCATCACAGATGTTCACAAAGAATATCCAGATGTCGCGCTTGATCATATGTACGTCGATAATGCTGCCATGCAACTGGTACGTGCTCCGAAGAAATTTGATGTTATTGTTACCGGTAATATGTTTGGCGATATTCTATCCGATGCCGCGGCCATGTTGACTGGCTCTATCGGCATGCTGCCATCTGCTTCGCTGGACGCAAATAACAAAGGTTTGTATGAGCCTTCGCATGGTTCTGCGCCAGACATCGCGGGTAAGGGTGTTGCGAACCCTTTGGCAACGATTTTGTCTGCCGCCATGATGTTGCGCTATTCACTCGGTAAAGCAGAGCAGGCTGATCGTATCGAAAATGCTGTCAAAAAAGTATTGGCGCAAGGTTTGCGCACGCCGGATATATATGAAGCAGGTACCAACAAGGTCGGTACTGTTGAAATGGGTGCAGCAGTTATCCAGGCCTTGGCGTAATTGTATCGTTGTGTAATCCGCAGTTGACACTGCAAATTTTAGGGAAAGATGATGAAACTAGTTGGTTTGGTAGGTTGGCGTGGAATGGTGGGTTCTGTCCTGATGCAGCGCATGCAGGAAGAGGATGATTTTTCTCATATTGAACCCGTGTTTTTTTCAACATCGAATACAGGTGGCATTGCTCCTGTAATGGCGAAAAATGAAAAAACATTAAAAGACGCAAATGATATTGATGCATTGAAGAAGTGCGACATTATTATTACTTGCCAAGGTGGCGATTACACGACGGAGATTTTCCCGAAACTGCGTGCGTCTGGTTGGAATGGCTACTGGATAGATGCGGCTTCGAGCTTGCGCATGGAGAATGACGCTGTCATCGTGCTTGACCCTGTCAATCTGGACGTGATCAAGTCGGCTTTGCATCGTGGAATAAAGAATTACATTGGTGGGAATTGCACTGTGTCGTGCATGCTGATGGGGTTGGGCGGCTTGTTTCAGCATAATCTAGTGGATTGGATTTCCTCTATGACTTATCAGGCGGCATCCGGTGGCGGCGCGCAGCACATGCGTGAATTATTGACCCAGTTCGGCGCCATCAATGCGGAAGTTAAATCTCTGTTGGATAATCCTGCCGCAGCTATTTTGGAAATTGATCGTAAAGTGCTGGCCAAGCAACACGCCTTTAATGCTGATGAGACCAAGCAGTTTGGTGTGCCATTGGCAGGCAATTTAATTCCGTGGATCGATAAGGATATGAATAACGGTGTTTCCAAAGAGGAATGGAAAGCCGGCGCAGAAACCAATAAAATTCTAGGTAAAGGCGAAGCGTTCGGTAGCCAGTCAATCCCTGTAGACGGCCTGTGCATACGTGTTGGCGCAATGCGCTGTCATTCACAGGCGCTGACTATCAAGCTAAGAAAAGATGTTCCGCTTGACGAAATTAATGACATCATTGCGCAGAATAATCAATGGGTAAAAGTAGTGCCAAACAACCGTGAAGCTTCTATGCGTGATTTGACTCCGGCTGCAGTTACTGGCAGTCTGCTTATTCCAGTGGGTCGCTTGCGCAAAATGCAAATGGGTAACGACTATTTGTCAGCATTTACTGTGGGCGATCAGTTGTTGTGGGGGGCGGCAGAACCACTGCGTCGTATGTTGCGGATATTAATTGCAGACTAAAAATCACAGTTCACATTGCAGTTACATTACTTACAAAAAGGAGTGATTTTTCACTCCTTTTTGTTTTGTAGTTCTCAATTGCTTCTTGTATTATTGGATTGTTAAACCGCAACAACGATTTATGCCTCAAGGATACTATTTAGTATCTTAATGTATTTACCATAGTTGCAAATGACGTTAAGCTTGCAAGGCAGAGTTTGTAATGTTATCTTGAGACAATAAGATGCCTTCTAGTAGTAATTGATGAAATTGCTGTCGCTAAACTGTAATTGCCAAAATTCCAAAAAATATCCTAAAAAATGCATAACTATAAACGTTTACCAATAAGTTCACTAGGACGCAAGGTGTTGGGTGTGGCAGTCGCCTCATCGCTTTTATTGTTATCCAATGCCAATGCTACTGGTCTTGGTAAACTTACTGTGCTTTCCGCTCTGGGGCAGCCGTTAAGGGCTGAGATTGAACTTACGTCGCCAGATAAAGATGAAATTGCGTCTTTGGTACCTAAGCTGGCGACCGCTGAAGCTTTTCGTCAATCGAATATAGATTTTAATCCTGCATTGTTTTCGCTACGTTTTGTTGTTGAGTCACGTGGTGCCGGATACGTTATTAGGGTGACTTCAACTCAGGCAATGAACGAACCTTTCGTTGATTTGTTGCTCGAAATGAATTCAAACAATGGAAAACTGTTGCGTGAATATACGTTTTTGCTTGATCCTGCAGAATTAAGGAATAGCCAGTCTGCGCAAGTGGCTAATCCTGTAAATATCGCAATACCTAACTCATCAAGTTCATCTTCGACCGTTTCTGCACCAGCTAAACAGCTGGTTAGTCCCAGTCCCAATTCCAATCTAGCATCACCAGCGCCACTGCCTCAAAAAAGAGTGACAGTGAAAACTCCTGAGATAAATAAAAATATCAAAATTTCGGGAGATTACCAGGTCAAGCGCGGTGACACGCTAAGTAAAATTGCTGGTGAGTATAAGAGTGACGGTGTCTCGCTGGATCAAATGTTGGTTAGTATGTACAAGGCTAATCCTCAGGCATTTTCTGGCAGTAACATGAATCGCTTGAAATCAGGGCAAATATTATCGATTCCAGATGCTGATACGAGCCGTGCAAGCGCCGGAATTGAACCGCACGCTATCGTCTTGGCACATGCCACAGACTTTGCTTCTTATAGAAATAAGCTGGCGGGGCAGGTGGTAGACGCACCTGCTCAAAAGACTGTAGTGAATAAGCAGACAGTCAGTGGGTCCATTACGGCCAAGGTCAAAGAGGTGCCGACAGCGACTAATGAGGCTTTAGATAAATTGAAGTTGTCCAAAGCGACTCCTAATGCTTCGGCCAAGTCAGTTGCCGGCAATGTACTGGTTGAGGAGGATAGACTTGCCAAGGATAAGGCGGTTGCTGATGCCAACGCCAGAGTCAAAGAATTGGAAAAAAATGTTGGGGATCTGCAAAAAATTCTTGAAGTGAAAAATAAGGATTTAGCTGAAAAACAGTTCGCTGCATCCACTAAACTTGCATCATCTTCTGCGTCGATTTCCGCTTCAGCAATTCCTGCTAGCGTGGCAAGTGCTACAGTACAGAGTACCTCAGCATCGGCTGCGCCTGCCTCGACAGCCGTAGTGGTTAGTGCTCCGGCGAAGCGCAAAGTTGCTCCGCCACCAGTTCCAGAGTCAAATTGGTATGATGGCTTGAGTGATTTCTTGTGGCCTGGCACCTTAGTTTTGGCGCTGTTAGGCGGATATGGCTTATTTTCTAGCCGCCGCAAGAAAAAAACACAACAATTTGATGATAGCGTTTTGACTGGTTCGAGCATGAAAGCGAACTCAATGTTCGGCTCAACTGGAGGGCAGAGTGTTGATACCAATAATAGTGTTTTTAATTCAAATTTTGCGCCGTCTGCCAGTCAGTTGGATGCGAATGAGGTAGATCCTGTTGCAGAGGCTGATGTTTACATAGCCTATGGCAGAGACTCACAAGCTGAAGAAATTTTAAAAGAGGCTTTGCGTACTCAGCCAGATAGACATGCGGTTCGTGTTAAATTGCTCGAAATTTATTTTAACCGTAAAGATCCACGTTCTTTTGAGCGTCTGGCAAGTGAATTGTATGGAATGACGAGCGGGGAGGGGGAGGAGTGGGAACAAGCTGCATCAATGGGCGTGACACTTGAGCCAACTAATCCACTATATGCTGGCGGAAAAGCGCAAGTAGATACCCTTTCTGCTACTTCTGGTTTGGGGTTGAGTACGCAGCCTCTGGAAGATCTTGAGCCTGAGGCTTTGCTGGGTAACTCTTTGTCTCAGGATATGTTAGATTCAATTAGTATTATTGACACAGCATCAGGGTTGACTGAAGATGCACTACCCTCTGATCCAGACGTGGTCAGTGTCAAAGATAGTGATGTCGGATCGATGATGGACATAGGTGCTCTAGATTTTGATCTTGATATTCCGAATCCCGCTGCATTTAATGAGCCTGTAGTTCCTATGCTGCCCGATGAGACGGATAAGGCCGTGAGTTTGAGCATTCAACAAATGCCAGAGGAAAATCCAGTAGTCGATTTTGGCATGATTGATTTTGATTTGGGATCTAGTGAGGAAGTTTCAGCGACTCCTGATGATCATCTAAGAGACGATAAAAGTAATCTTGAATTAATAGTTGAGCCGTCCATTGGTGCGACTGTAGAGGATTTGAATCATATCGCTTTTGAAACAGCCTCGATTCCCGATGTGTTAGCGACTCCTGATTTGTATATTGCCGATGTTGACGCGAAAGAGTCTGCTGCTGAGGTCGATGATGTGTTGCCGGTAGTGCCTTCCGCTTTTGAATTTGACTTGTCGGGTATTAATCTTGATCTCGGATCTCTGGAGTTGAAAGACGATATTGCCGCGATGGTAAATGAGGATGCGTCCCACTATAACGCTGAGATGGCAACCAAACTCGATTTAGCCGTGGCCTATCAAGAAATTGGTGATAAAGAGGGGGCGCGTGAATTGCTGGATGAAGTATTAAAAGGTGGAACTCAAGATCAAATTGAGAAAGCGCAAAACATGCTAGCGCAATTGCTCTGATTTCATATTTCCGATAAAGGCGGGCGCAGCGATTTGCTTGCGCCCGTTTTGTTTTTTTAAAAATACAATAAATTCGATGATGGAAATAAAGCGTCTCATAATTGGTGTGCAATACGATGGTAGTTGTTGGCATGGATGGCAAACCCAGCCAAATGGGAAGACGATTCAGGATGTGCTTGAGAAAGCGCTGTGTTTATTTGCAAAATCCCCTATCACTACCGTTTGCGCGGGGCGCACCGATGCGGGGGTTCATGCGATTGAGCAGGTTGTACATTTTGATACGCATCTAGACAGAACGATGCATTCATGGGTGAATGGAGTAAATGCTTTCTTGCCAGCATCCATTGTCATTCGATGGGTAAAAGAAGTTGCGCTTTCAGATCCAGATGCGCAGGATAATTTTCATGCCCGCTTTAGTGCATATGCGCGTACTTATCATTACGTACTATATAACAATCCAATTCGTTCTCCCATGTGGTCACAGCGTGCAGGTTGGGTATTTAGGTCACTAGATGTGGAACGGATGCGCCAGGCGGCGAAGCATTTAATTGGAGAGCATGATTTTTCGGCGTTTAGGGCTGCATCATGCCAAGCAAAGTCTCCAGTCAAATTTATGTATGACATTCAAATCAGGCGACAAGGAGAATTAATTATCTTCAGTTTGCGAGCCAATGCATTCTTGCATCATATGGTTCGCAATATAGTGGGTGCTTTTATATTTGTTGGCACCGGAAAAAAAGAGCCAGAGTGGGTAGCTAATATTCTTGGAAACCGCGATCGTAGTTTATCCGCACCTACCTTTATGCCAGATGGATTGTATTTGGCAAAAGTAGAATACGATAAAAAATGGAATTTACCTCAAAAGTCAACCCAGAATTTTCCTGAATTTTTATCCGTTTTCGATGAGTAATATGTTGAAATACGATTTTTCTATAAAGCAATATATGTAAATAAAAGGTTATATCCTTCATTTATTTAGTTGGCAATATGTTATTGTCACATTCGCAAAATATGAATTATCGGCTTTCGATGCTGAAATCCGGTAAAATGGCGTTTTGCATAATCCAAACTTGAGGCGCTCGCCCGGGATCTTTGCCCGGCCAAGGGCGCCTTTTTTGTAATCGGTTTTTTGTCTCCCTAATGAATAACATTCGTAATTTTTCGATCATTGCCCATATTGACCATGGCAAATCAACGCTTGCAGATCGTATCATCCAGTTATGTGGCGGTTTGTCAGACCGCGAAATGGAGGCGCAAGTGCTCGATTCCATGGACATCGAACGTGAGCGCGGCATCACCATCAAAGCTCAAACCGCAGCGTTAAGCTACAAGTCTCGTGATGGTCAGATTTATAATCTCAATCTAATCGACACACCTGGACACGTAGATTTTAGTTATGAAGTAAGTCGTTCTTTATCTGCGTGTGAGGGGGCATTGCTGGTAGTTGATGCGTCTCAGGGCGTGGAGGCGCAAACTGTTGCCAACTGCTATACAGCGATTGAGTTAGGCGTTGAAGTAGTACCCGTGTTGAATAAAATAGATTTGCCATCCGCTGACCCTGATAATGCAATTCAAGAAATAGAAGAAGTCATTGGCATTGATGCCAGTGAGGCTGTTCATTGTTCCGCCAAGACAGGCCTCGGTGTTCAGGATGTGCTGGAGTCTTTAATTGTTAAAGTCCCTCCACCAAAAGGTGATCCTGAAGCGCCACTCCAAGCCTTGATCGTTGATTCTTGGTTTGATAACTATGTTGGCGTAGTAATGCTGGTGCGTATCGTGAATGGTACTTTGCGTCCTAAAGATAAAATATTGTTTATGGCTACCGGCGCTCAACACTTAGTCGAAAGCGTAGGCGTGTTTACTCCCAAGTCTATGTCCAGGAGTGAATTATCTGCTGGTCAAGTGGGTTTTATTATTGCCGGTATCAAGGAATTGAAATCTGCCAAGGTCGGCGATACGGTTACACATGCAGGCAAGCCTGCATTAACTTCGTTGCCTGGATTTAAAGAGGTGCAGCCACAAGTTTTCGCTGGTTTGTTTCCAGTTGAGGCGAATCAATATGATTCATTGCGTGATTCTCTTGAGAAACTCAAACTCAATGATGCCGCCTTGATGTACGAACCTGAGGTTTCACAAGCGCTGGGCTTTGGCTTTCGTTGTGGCTTCCTTGGATTACTGCATATGGAGATAGTGCAGGAGCGTCTGGAGCGCGAGTTTGACATGGATTTGATTACTACGGCACCAACCGTGGTTTATGAAGTTGTCATGGCTGACGGTAGTATTATTTTGGTGGATAATCCATCAAAAATGCCGGATCCTTCCAAGATAGAAGAAATTCGTGAGCCGATTGTCACTGTTAATTTGTATATGCCACAAGAATATGTGGGCTCAGTCATTACTTTGTGCACCTCCAAACGCGGTGTGCAATTAGATATGAATTATCATGGGCGACAAGTTAAATTGACTTACGAAATGCCTATGGCCGAAATCGTATTGGATTTTTTCGATAAGCTAAAATCTACTTCGCGTGGTTATGCCTCCATGGATTACGAGTTCAAAGAGTATCGTTCTGCCGATGTTGTTAAAGTTGATATGCTCATTAATAGCGAGAAGGTAGATGCGCTGGCGATTATTGTACATCGTTCCAATAGTCATTACCGTGGTCGCGCGGTGGCCGCCAAAATGCGTGAACTGATTCCGCGTCAGATGTTTGACGTGGCGATTCAGGCTGCCATTGGCGCTAATATTATTTCACGCGAAAATGTTAAGGCATTGAGGAAAAATGTTTTGGCAAAATGTTATGGCGGCGATATTAGTCGAAAACGTAAGTTGCTGGAAAAGCAAAAGGCTGGTAAAAAACGTATGAAGCAAGTGGGTTCAGTTGAAATCCCGCAGGAAGCATTTTTAGCAATTTTACAAGTGGAAGATAAATGAATTTTCAATCAATTTTAGGAAATTTTTCTTTAATTTTATTCGTATTGACAATTGGCACGGGAATAATTTGGTTTCTCGATATGTTTTTTCTTGGCAAGCAACGACGTTTAGCCGCAGATAAAGCATTGGCTGATTTCGATGCTCGTAATGCTAAATTAACGGTAGAAGGCATTCGCTTGCAAGAAGGCGGCAGATTAGAGTTAGAGGCCAGGCTGCTAAAACAACCTGCTTGGATAGAATACTCAGGGAGTTTTTTCCCTGTCATTGCCCTGGTTTTTTTCTTGCGTTCATTTTTGTATGAGCCATTTAAAATACCATCAAGTTCGATGTTGCCGACCTTGTATGTTGGAGACTTGATACTTGTTAATAAATTTACATATGGAATACGTTTGCCAATTATTAACAAGAAGGTAATTGAGTTAAATAACCCTCAGCGTGGCGATGTGATGGTATTTAAATATCCTGAAAATCCAGCTTTGGATTATATTAAACGTGTGGTTGGCGTTCCTGGCGATAAAATTGTCTATAAAAACAAACGATTATCTGTCAATGGTAAAGAACTTTCTTATGCGTCCCTGCCGGATTTTTTGGATGACGAGCGCTTAAGCTATTCCAGTCAGTTAAATGAAAATTTGACTGGTGTAAAACACAAGATACTTAATGACGTGCAGATGCCTGCATTTGTTCGTGATCCACATCAATTTCCGAACCGGGAGTTATGTAGTTACGATGATGCGGGATTTGCCTGTACGGTGCCAGAAGCGCAGTATTTTATGATGGGTGATAACCGCGATAACAGTCTTGATAGTCGTTATTGGGGTTTTGTTCCTGATAAGAATATTGTTGGAAAAGCTTTCTTTATTTGGATGAATTTTAGTGACCTGAAGCGGATAGGTAGTTTTCAATAACTGACAGGACTAACATAATATGCAACACGTTAAAAATCACTCATTCCATCGCCAACAAGGCATTTCGCTTACAGGGCTGATATTGACCCTGGGGGTCATCGTACTTATGGCCATATTGGCAGCCAAGGTTGTACCGACTATTATTGAATTTTCCTCAATAAAGAAAGCCATTGTCTATGCTCAGCAATCGGCCAAGACGGTCCGGGAAATACAGACAGCATTTGATAAGCAGGCTGAGGTTGGTTATTTTGATGCAGTTCGCGGTAAGGATTTGTCTATCGTGAAAAATGGTGAAAATTTGGAAGTGAGTTTTGCATACACCAAAAAAATTCCATTATTTGGACCGGCAAGTCTACTGTTGGAATATGCGGGTACCACAGCAAAGAGCGGTACAGTTACTAAAGTGCAGGATTAAGCAAATTTTATGAATGAACAATTATTGCAGAAAAGACTAGGGTACCAGTTTAAGAATGCTGCACTGCTGCAGCAGGCTTTGACTCATCGCAGCCATAGTATTTTGCATAATGAACGCCTGGAGTTTTTGGGTGATTCTATCTTGAATTGTGTGATCGCTTCTTTGTTGTTTGATAGTTTTGCCAATATTGATGAAGGCGACCTTTCACGGGTCCGGGCCAACTTGGTTAAGCAGCAATCCTTGTACGAAGTTGCACAAAGGATAGAATTGTCGCAATTCTTACGACTAGGGGAAGGCGAATTGAAATCAGGTGGGTTTCGTCGTCCGTCCATATTAGCCGACACGCTAGAAGCCTTGTTCGGTGCAATTTTTCTCGATGCAGGGTTTGATGTTGCCCGTAACGTGATTAAGTCTCTTTATGCTCCGGTTTTGGTATCCATAGATCCTACAACATTGGGCAAGGACGCTAAGACGCTACTGCAAGAATTTTTACAAAGTAAAAAGATTGCATTACCTCAGTACAATGTTGTTGCCACACATGGCGCGGCACACAGTCAAGAATTCGAAATCGAATGCCTTGTGCCTAAATTGGAAATACAAGTCTTTGGTGCCGGAGGGAGTCGCCGCGCCGGTGAGCAGGCGGCTGCCAAATTGGCGCTAGAGACAGCGCTTGCGTTGCTTTCAAAGACGCCTGCAGTACGTAAAAAAAGTAAGCCGCGAACTTCGCAATTGAAATTGGCTGGAATTGCAACAGTACAAACCGATTTGATGACCGCCACCAAAGGCGTCAATTTACCCGCTCAAAAATCCACGTTGGATTCATTGAGTGGTCAAACAACACTAGAAATAACAACGCAGCATAACCTACATCCAAAAATCGTATGACAGACTTATTAAACAATCCTGATTTTCGATGTGGTTACATCGCTATCGTTGGGCGCCCTAACGTTGGCAAATCTACTCTGATGAATGCGTTGATCGGTGCGAAGGTAAGCATTACCTCACGCAAGGCACAAACTACCAGACATCGTATTACAGGCATTCAAACCAAAGACAACACGCAATATGTGTATGTGGATACTCCCGGTTTTCAAACACGTCATGCCAACCCATTAAACCGGACGTTGAACCGCACAGTGACAAATACACTGACAGCTTCAGATGTGATTTTGTTTATTATTGAAGCCGGTACTTTTGGGCCTGCCGATCAGCAGGTGGTGGATTTGCTACCCAAAAATGTACCTTGCATTTTGGTTATTAATAAATCTGATCGGGTCAAAGACAAAGCTGTGATGATGCCGTTTGCGCAGAAAATTATGGCGCTTTTCCCTTTTGCTGCAGTGGTTCCTGTGTCTGCCACTTTAGGTTTTCAATTGGAAAATCTTGAAGGGGAGACTAAAAAATATTTGCCTTTGAATCCGCCAATTTTCGGACCGGATGACATCACTGACCGTAGCGAAAAATTTCTTGCAACAGAAATCGTACGTGAGAAACTATTTCGCTTTGTCGGTGATGAATTGCCCTACACAAGCACCGTATTGATTGAAAAATTTGAGCAAGAAGGCAACTTGCGCCGCATATTTATTGCTATTCTAGTTGAACGCGATGGACACAAATCGATGGTGATTGGTAATAAAGGCGCGCGTCTTAAAGATATCTCGACACAATCGCGTCAAGATATGGAAAAGTTATTTGGCGGACCTGTTTACCTTGAAATATGGATCAAGGTCAAATCGGGATGGGCTGATAACGAAGCTGGATTACGTGCTTACGGCTACGAATAATAAGCTTATGATGGAACAGGTAGCTGACCTGAATATTGATGCGTCGTTATTGCACCCGGATGGTGGAGTTAATCAAATACCGGTGATCACTCCGGCACGACGCATCATGGCTACAAAAAAAATGCCAGCTAAAGACATTCGCATTGTTAATCAGCCGGGTTTTGTACTGCACTCTTATCCTTATAAAGAAACCAGTTTGATCATTGATGTTTTTAGTCGAGATCATGGTCGGGTTGCTTTGGTTGCCAAAGGGGCGAAGCGACCACATTCCCAATTGCGCAATGTTTTGCAAACATTTCAGCCTTTAAATATGGGGTGGAGCGGGAAGTCAGAAATACGCACTCTGACGGCGGCAGAATGGGTAGGCGGCATGCTGCCTTTGGAGAAATCTGCGTTACTGTGCGGATTCTATCTGAATGAGTTATTGGTTAAGTTTTTGGTGCGCGATGACCCTCATCCCATCTTATTTGATCACTACGTATCGACCTTGAACCAGCTTGCGCATAACGAGCCAGCGCCCATCGTACTCAGAAAATTTGAACTTGCCTTGTTGAAAGAGTCTGGCCTGATTGGGGACATGACTTATTGCACGACTTCAAAAAACAAGATTTCCAGCGATATTTTTTATGTCGTCGATCCGGAGCTCGGAGCTCGTCCGGCACGTAACGCCGACCGAGCACCACATGTGCTCGGAAAAACTTTACTAGATATGCATAACGGGGAGTATCTTGATGCTGTTACGCAGTTGCAAAGCAAGATGTTGATGCGGTTTTTACTGGCACATCATTTACATGGCGCACCTCTAAATACAAGACAAATTTTGATTGATTTGCAGAAGCTATGAACATACATCAACAAACTCAATTGATCGATCTCGGTATTAATATTGATCATGTCGCCACCTTGCGCAATGCGCGTGGCACTTCTTACCCTGATCCCATACAAGCGGCATTAATGGCAGAGGAGGCTGGTGCCGATTGCATCACCTTGCATTTGCGCGAAGATCGTCGGCATATCAAGGATGCGGATGTAGAGCGACTCCGACCCCAGTTGTTGACTCGAATGAATCTGGAAGCCGCTGTTACACAGGAAATGCTCGATTTTGCCTGTTATATCAAGCCGCAGGATGTTTGTCTGGTTCCGGAGCGGCGCGAAGAAGTTACCACTGAAGGTGGTCTTGATGTCGTTAAATATTTTTCTCAGGTTCAGTCAGCAGTCCGCCAATTACAATCTGAAGGTATACGCGTCAGCTTATTCATTGATGCTGAAGTAAACCAGATTCAGGCTGCTGCTGAAGCGGGCGCTATGGTCATTGAAATTCATACTGGTCGGTATGCTGATGCACATGATGTATCAGATCAGATGCGAGAATTGCAACGCGTTCGATTTGGTGCCTTAGAAGGTATCAAGCATGGCCTGAAAGTTAACGCAGGCCATGGATTGCATTACACAAATGTTCAGGCGATCGCAGCCATTCATGAAATCGCAGAGTTAAATATTGGTCATGCTATCGTTGCTCAAGCAGTTTTTGTTGGCTGGGTAAAAGCAGTCAGCGATATGAAAGCGATTATGGTGAAAGCAAGGCTCTCTACAAAATGATTTTTGGTATCGGCACCGATATTGTTCAAATTTCCCGCATTGAGGCGGCAATGGAACGCAACGGCAATCGTTTTTCCGAGAAAATACTTGGCGTCGATGAGCTCGTAATTTACCGTGATCGTAAAGCCAAAACAGAGACTCGTGGGTTGCGTTTTCTGGCAACACGATTTGCTGCAAAGGAGGCATTTTCAAAGGCCTTAAGCTTGGGGATGAGGATGCCGATGACGTGGCACGCCATACAAATTTTGAATGCGCCGGATGGTAGGCCAGTGGTGTTTGTCAACGGTAGTTTGTTGGAGTGGATGACAGAGCACGGCTTGAGCGCAAGCGTCTCAATGTCGGATGAAGCTGAATATGCAGTGGCCTTTGTTATTGTAGAGCGAATATCACGAGTATCGTTGACTTGATATGACTGATATACCTTATCCGGATTCCCGCGTGCAGGTGCTTGATACCGTAGCGAAACTCCCTAACTTACCTGGCGTGTATCGTTATTTTGATGCACAAGAAAATGTTTTGTATGTAGGTAAAGCGCGCGATCTCAAAAAGCGTGTTTCCAGTTATTTTCAAAAAACAATGAGTAGTCCGCGCATCGCAATGATGGTGGCAAAAATCGCACGACTAGAAACAACCATCACTCGCAGTGAAGCTGAAGCCCTGATTTTAGAAAACAATCTGATCAAAGCTTTAAGGCCACGTTATAACATTTTATTTCGTGATGATAAATCTTATCCCTATCTGAAGATCACTACTGAGCAGACGCCACGCATGACATATTACCGTGGGGCTGTAGATAAAAAACATCAGTATTTTGGGCCCTTTCCATCTGCCTGGGCAGTCAAAGAGTCGATGCAGTTGTTGCAAAAAATTTTTCTGTTACGTAGTTGCGAAGATAGTGTGTTTGCCAATCGTACCCGACCTTGTTTGCTGCACCAGATTCATCGCTGTAGTGCGCCTTGTGTCAATATCATCTCACATGAAGATTACTTGTCCGATGTCGAGAATGCGTCCAAATTTTTGCGTGGCCGACAATCAGAAGTGATGCAAAATTTGGAATCAAAAATGATGGCATTCGCTGAACAGCTTAAGTTTGAGCAAGCGGCTTTGGTGCGGAATCAGATGTCGGCACTCTCCAAAATATTGCATCAGCAAAGCATGGAAACAACCGGGGATAGCGATATCGACATTATTGCCGTGATTGTTGAAGGTAGTCGTGCGTGCGTTAATCTGGCCATGGTGCGAGGCGGACGGCATTTGGGCGATCGCGCCTATTTTCCTAGTCATGTTGAAGACGCACAATTGGCAGCAGAAGATCATATAGAAATCGAAGTATTGACTGCATTTTTTGCGCAGCATTATGCGGATCAGTTTATTCCGTCCCAATTGATCTTGAATATAGAGTTTGATGCTCCTGATCTGATGGTTGCATTGATGGCGCAGTGCGGTCATCGCATTCACTGTTCATTTCAACCTCAAGAGCAAAGGCGCGCCTGGCTAGAGATGGCTGTTAAAGGTGCCCGGTTGTCATTGGCTCGTATGCTGTCTGAACAAGGGTCGCAGCAAGCTCGTACCCGTGCTTTGGTCAGTGTGCTGGAATTGGATATAGAAAATATCGATCAGTTACGAGTAGAGTGTTTTGATATCAGTCACACTCAAGGGGAAGCAACACAAGCCTCTTGTGTTGTATTTCATCATCATGCGATGCAAAATGCGGAATATCGACGTTTCAATATTAATGACATTACCCCCGGCGATGATTACGCTGCGATGCGACAGGTAATACATCGTCGTTATGAAAAAATGGCGAATATCGAAATTACTGAGAACGGTGAAAACGCAAAGTTCAAGGTCGATAGAATTATGCCAGATATCGTCTTAATTGATGGCGGGAAAGGACAGGTCGAAGTTGCTCGCCAGGTGTTTGTTGAACTAGGTCTCGATACTAGCTTGATCGTCGGCGTGGCAAAAGGAGAGGGGCGTAAGGTAGGTTTGGAGACCTTGGTCTTTGTTGATGGGCGAGTTGCAAAAGAATTAGGTAAAGAATCTGCTGCGCTCATGTTGATTGCCCAAATTCGTGATGAAGCACATCGATTTGCCATTACCGGCATGCGCGCCAAACGTGCCAAGGCGAGACAGACTTCTCAACTGGAAGAAATCGAAGGGATAGGCCCTAAACGCAGGCAACGTTTGCTGGTGCGTTTTGGTGGTTTAAAAGGCGTCTCAGATGCAAGTGTGGAAGATCTGAAAGCGGTTGAGGGTATATCGCATCAATTGGCTGAAGAAATATACAAACGCCTACGTTAAAAATTTTAAAGATTACTGTATTGCTTATGATCCGTAGTAAGCTTGAATACTATTTATCGTATTTGTAAAACAACTACTGATTATGGTCTATTTTTTCGTTGAATTCAATTTTTTGATTTCAATGGTGAAAGCCAAATATAATGCAAAAACTTAATTTTAGCGACTGAAAAAAATGCCGTTCAATTTCCCTATTCTTCTCACCTGGTTGCGTGTGGCACTGATACCTTTGGTGATGGGTGTATTTTATTTGCCGAAGGATTGGCTTGGTCCGCTTGAGCCTGGTGTAGCTTCGACAGCGGTGTTTATTATCGCAGCCATTACCGATTGGTTTGATGGTTTTTTGGCGAGAAGATGGAATCAAACTTCTGCTTTCGGCGCTTTCCTTGATCCTGTCGCGGATAAGTTGATGGTGGCAGGTGCCTTGCTTGTGTTAATGGAATTTCGCCAAATCGAGTACATCGCTATTATTGCTTTTATTATTATTGGACGTGAAATTACTATTTCTGCCTTGCGTGAGTGGATGGCGCAAATTGGCGCATCTAAATCGGTAGCAGTGAGCTCGCTAGGTAAAATAAAGACCACGGCTCAAATGATTGCCATCCCGATGTTATTGTTCGATAAAATGTTGTTTGGCACGATGGATACCCATTATTGGGGACAGATATTGTTGTGGGTTGCCGCAGCACTGACTTTATGGTCGATGTTTTATTATCTACGCAAAGCATGGCCACTCATTAAGGAAAATGCAGGTCATTTTCCTTAATGTCAAAGGCCGATCTTGATAAGGGAAAAATGTCCGTGAAACAAAATCCCTTGACACAAAAGCTGGCTGATATATAATGTGGGCCTGTTGTTGATGCGGGAGTAGCTCAGTTGGTAGAGCGCAACCTTGCCAAGGTTGAGGTCGAGAGTTCGAGCCTCTTCTCCCGCTCCACATGTTTTTGGCGTAGTAAAAGTAAAGTAGTAAATGCGGGAGTAGCTCAGTTGGTAGAGCGCAACCTTGCCAAGGTTGAGGTCGAGAGTTCGAGCCTCTTCTCCCGCTCCAGATTTTGAAGGGAAGCACAGCTTCCCTTTATTATTATCAAGTTACACCGCTTTTTTATTGTAGATTTTTTTCATTAGTAAAAAAATAAAATGCAGTGAAAATGGCAACCCTTGGCGGGGTAGCAAAGTGGTTATGCAGCGGCCTGCAAAGCCGTTTACGCCGGTTCGATCCCGACCCCCGCCTCCAGATTTGAGAAGTGCCTTTTGGCATTTTTGTAGACTTCAACTAGTGGGTGTTTTACACTAGTAGTAGGTAGAGTGCCCGAGTGGTGAAACTGGTAGACACATCGGACTTAAAATCCGCCGCTTTCCTTAAACGGGGCGTGCCGGTTCAATTCCGGCCTCGGGCACCATTAATTTTTTTAGTTGTACAGTAATTCATCAACCCGCTTTTCTTTATTTTAAGAAGCGGGTTTTTTGTTTTTATTTCTCTTTATTTCTTGCGTTGACAGCTTGAAAGTTGTGAGGCACAGTGGAAAAATAAATATTTAAAGAATCACGATTTAAGGCTGCTGATGCAATAGAGGCGCAGCCCATTCTGCCAATGTAAATGGATGTTGGGATTTATCATGCGCGTCTTGATTTTAATCATTCTCTTTGTTCTCTATAGCTCATCTTCTCATGCCGCCTTAGGTGGCGCTCCTAGTGACTTGGAGGTGAAAAATAGCACTCGCAAGGCTCAATCGCTGGTCTCTGTTTCGCATCAAAATTACCGTGTAAATGAAAGTACATTGTCTTCAGGTACGGTGGTGCATGAATACATTTCAAGTCGTAATGTGGTATTTGCCGTGAGTTGGAACGGCCCATTTTTGCCAGACCTTCAAACTTTACTGGGCAAACATTTTGACACGATGGTTGCGGAGGTGGGAAAGCAGCCTAGAGCTGGTCGTTCACAATTACGGGTGTCCCGACCTGATGTCAGTATTTTTTCTGGCGGCCACATGCGCGCCTATGAAGGGCGTGCTTGGGTGGTCAGTGAGTTTCCTGCCGGGTTCAATGTAAGCGATATTCAATAAGGTGGGAAAATCTATGTTTTATCTCACATCTGTAATAAATAAAAACATGATCTTTGGTACTCTTCATCAGCATCTAAGTTGCCTCCTTGTCGGTTTTTTAGGGGTGTTGCTGGCATCGTGTGGCGGCGGTAGTTCATCCAGTCCTGCGTCTGGTGGCGGCAACGTCGCCGTGCCAACGTCTAACAATGTGCTTGCGGTAGTGGTTGATAGCGGGCCAGTCGGTGTCAAAGATGTCGTCAATCAACCCTATGTCAGCGTTACCATTTGCCAACCAGGTACCACAGTATGTCAAACCATCGATCATATTTTGCTTGATACGGGATCCTTGGGTTTGCGCATTATTGCGCCAGGTATTTTGAATGGGGCTTTGAATCTGCCAGCGGTAAATGCGAATACAGGCTTTCCAGTGGGGGAATGTGCGCAATTTGCCAGTGGTTATCAATGGGGTTCGGTGCATTTGGCGGATGTCAAAATGGCGAATGAAGTCGCTGCATCATTGCCGATACATATCGTTGCCGATACGTCCGCTATATTTACTACTGCGCCCATTGACTGTAAAAGCAGCGGCGCGAATATAGGTTCGGTCGCGGCTTTGGGGGCGAATGGCGTATTGGGTATCGGCTTGTTTAAAGAAGATTGCGGTATAGGGTGCGCAGCGGCCGCGATTGCGGGAACTTATTATGCCTGCAGCAATACTGGTTGCGCTAATATTAGCTTGCCTTTGGCGCAGCAGGTCGCTAATCCGGTGGCATCGTTTGCACGTGACAATAATGGCGTCTTGTTGACGCTTCCTGTAGTGCCCTTGGGCGGCGTGACAAGCTTGACTGGATCATTGATTTTTGGCATTGGCACCCAGGCCAATAATAGCCTTGCCGCAGAAGCCGTGTATGCCACCAATAGCCAGGGTAACTTTATCACCACCTACAATGGCAAAGCCTTAAGCGCAAGCTATTTGGACAGCGGCTCTAACGGCTATTATTTTGATGATAAAAACATCCGTGCATGTACGGGTTCTACAGGTTTTTATTGTCCCTTGGGAGGGGGTGCCTTGAGCGCGGTGAATAGTTCCTATGATGGACGCAGTTCCGGTGCCGTCAGTTTTCGCTTGGAAAATGTTGATACTTTAAACGCCAATATTGTGGCCATTCAAATTGGTGGCAATGTGAGTAATTTTTCTAGTAGTTTTAATAGCAATAGCTTTGACTGGGGCCTGCCTTTCTTTTTTGGCCGCAGAGTATTTGTCGCGATAGAAAATGCTAGTACGCCAAATGGCCGTGGGCCATACTGGGCCTATTGAAATATTCGAAGCAACGCTGAGTGCATGTGCAGCAGGTGTGCCAGGGTTATGTTGAGAAATTTTTATGTGCTAAAATTCGCAGAGATTGTATTTGCCGCCATAAGTTTTTTTGTTGTTGCGGATGGATGAAATTGAACTTCTAAAATCTCCTAAAAACGCCATAAAAAAACGTTAAAACAACGGCATACAAATACATGAAATTGAATAATAAAAAACCTGCACTTTTTTTTAGAGTGCGGGTTTTTTTATTGCTGATAAACTGATTTTTTTACTTTGAGAATGCAGATGGAAGCGACCAAAGTTGTAGAGTTTGAACGTCCACAAATGGATGTCGGTAGCAGTTGCACCGCAGTTGCCTGGGCGCGCGTACCCGCCCAGCCTGATGCCGCCGAGCGGCTACGCCTGAAAACGCGTATCAGGCACTTGCTGCAAGAGAAACAAGCTGTTCTGGTGGCGCATTATTATGTCGATGCCGAGTTGCAGGATCTGGCCGAAGAGACGGGTGGCTGTGTTTCTGATTCGCTGGAAATGGCAAGATTTGGACGTGATCATCCGGCCAAAACCCTGATAGTGGCGGGCGTGAAATTTATGGGGGAAACCGCCAAGATACTCAGCCCGGAAAAAACTGTCCTGATGCCGGATCTGGATGCTACCTGCTCGCTTGATCTGGGTTGTCCGTCCGATGAATTTGCTGCGTTTTGTGACGCCCATCCGGATCGTACTGTCGTGGTGTATGCCAATACCAGCGCGGCAGTCAAAGCGCGCGCTGACTGGATGGTCACCTCAAGCATAGGTCTGGATATCGTCGCGCATTTGCATGCGCAGGGTAAAAAAATTCTTTGGGCACCGGACAAGCATCTGGGCACCTACATTCAGAAGCAGACCGGTGCCGATATGTTGCTGTGGCAGGGTTCCTGTCTGGTGCACGATGAGTTCAAGGGTGTAGAACTTGATTTGCTGAAGGCTGAGCATCCGCGTGCCAAAGTCTTGGTCCATCCCGAATCACCCGCTGCCGTGGTAGCGTTGGCGGATATGGTTGGCTCAACCTCGCAAATGATTCATGCCGCTGTGACCATGGATGCGGAAGAATTTATTGTGGCGACCGATAATGGCATTTTGCATAAAATGCAAATGGCCGCTCCGGGCAAACGCTTTATCGTCGCTCCGACTGCCGGTAACAGCGCCACTTGCAAGAGTTGTGCGCATTGTCCTTGGATGGCCATGAATGGTTTGGCGAACTTGTTGCATGCGCTGGAAACGGGGAGTGGAGAGATTCAGGTTGATCCAGTTATAGGACAAAAAGCCAAACTTTGTATCGACCGTATGCTAGATTTTGCCGCCGCCAAAAAAGCCAATGTGCGCCCTGGTGCCGATCTGGCCAAAGAACAAAAACTGTTTTCCGGTATCGGCCCAGCTTAGACCCAGTACAAACATCGCTATGACAAACACAAATAATAGTAATTTAAAAAATAGCTTTACCCGATTCGATGCTGATCTGGCCGCAGCCTTGCAGCGCAACGTCGTTACCGCATTGGAAGAAGACATCGGTGCTGGCGACCTGACAGGTATGCTGGTGCCCGAGGATCAGTGCGTAGTTGCACAGGTCATCGTGCGTGAGCAGGCAGTATTGTGTGGGGCGCCTTGGTTCGATGCGGTCATGACGGCACTGGATACCTCTATCAGCATTGATTGGCAATACGCAGAAGGTGATCTGATGGCCGCCGATAGCGTGGTTTGCAAGATCCAGGCACCGGCCCGCGCTTTGTTAACTGCCGAGCGCAGCGCACTCAATTTTCTCCAGTTGTTGTCGGCTGTCGCCAGCGCTACCCGTAACTACGTCAACATGATTGCCGGCACCAAGGCAGCGATACTTGATACTCGAAAAACCTTACCCGGCCTGCGTCTGGCGCAAAAATATGCGGTGCGTGTCGGCGGTGGGCAGAATCAGCGCCTGGCGTTATATGACGGTATTCTCATCAAAGAAAACCACATCGCCGCTGCAGGCGGAATCGCTCCTTCTTTGCAGGCGGCGAACGCACTCAAGGCGGGCGTCAGCATACAAGTAGAAGTCGAGAATCTGGATGAGTTGCACCAAGCGTTAGAATCCGGCGCACTGTCGATTTTGCTGGATAACTTCAGCACTGACATGATGCGTGCAGCGGTAGAACTGAACGCTGGTCGTGCCTTGCTGGAAGCTTCCGGTGGTGTCGATATACATTCGGTCAGGGCGATTGCCGAAACCGGTGTGGATCGTATCTCTATAGGTAGTTTGACTAAGGATATCAAGGCCACGGATTACTCTTTGCGTATTGTCTAATCAACTGACTCAGTTAGCGCAATCATATTTGAAAATAGGGTGGCCCAGCGCGCATATCCCATGCGGCTTGCAGGCATGATAGGCTGGAAACCCGCATGGGATATGCGTGAGCGGGCAGGCACTTTTGAAAATAGATGCGCTTACTTTTTACGCTTAGGCGAGAGTACCGTCGCCAATGCTTTGGGCATGGTGTCCGGGTAATCGCGGCTGAAGTGTAAGCCACGGCTTTCGCGTCTGGACAGTGCGCTGTTGACGATCAGTGAGGCTACTTCGACCAGATTGCGCAGTTCCAGCAGGTTGTTGGTGATGCGGAAGTTGGCGTAATACTCATCGATCTCTTCCTTCAATAGCTTGATGCGATGTTTGGCACGTTCCAGGCGTTTGGTGGTGCGTACGATGCCGACGTAATTCCACATGAAGCGGCGTAGTTCATCCCAGTTGTGGGCGATCACGACTTCTTCGTCGGCGTCTGAAACTCGGCTTTCATCCCAGTCAGGTAAATACGGCAAGGCGATGCTGTCTTGTGCAGCGATATGTTGTGCTGCGGCCTTGCCAATGACCAGACATTCTAGTAATGAGTTACTGGCAAGACGGTTGGCGCCATGCAGGCCGGTGTAGGCGGTTTCTCCCACTGCGTACAGGCCAGGCAGGTCAGTTCTGCCAGTGGTGTCGGTGACGATGCCGCCGCAAGTGAAATGTACTGCCGGCACCACCGGAATTGCTTGTTTGGTGATGTCGATTCCCAATTCCAGGCAGCGAGCATAGATCGTGGGGAAGTGTTCTTTGAGGAACTCGGGCGACTGGTGACTGATGTCTAGATCTACATAATCCAGACCGCGTTTTTTCATCTCGAAGTCGATTGCTCTGGCGACGACATCGCGCGGTGCCAGTTCTGCCCTAGCATCATGCTCTAGCATAAAACGTGTACCCGCTGCAGCGCCGGCTTCCGCTGGCAGCTTGAGTAGTCCGCCTTCACCGCGGACTGCTTCGGTAATCAAAAACGATTTGGCGTAAGGATGATATAAGCAGGTTGGATGGAATTGCATGAACTCCATATTCGCCACGCGACACCCGGCGCGCCATGCCATCGCTATGCCATCGCCGGTAGCCGTGTCGGGGTTGGTGGTGTACAGGTAGACCTTGCCGGCACCGCCCGTTGCCATTACGGTATGTTGCGCGCTGAAGGTGTGGACTTCACCGGTTTTCACATCCTGCACATACAGACCCAGGCAGCGTGGTGAGAGTGATGTGTCGCCAATTTTTGTCGAGGTAATCACGTCGATGGCGTAGTGGTGTTCAAATAAGCTGATGTTCGGATGGGTGCGTACTTGCTGTTCTAGTGTAACTTGTACTGCATGTCCGGTGGCATCGGCGGCGTGGATAATGCGGCGCTGGCTGTGGCCGCCTTCGCGGGTGAGGTGAAAGCCTAGCTCGGCCTCGCTATCGCGGGTGAATGGTACGCCTTGCTCAATAAGCCAGTCGATCGCTTCACGCCCGTGCTCTATGATATAGCGAGTCGCTCCTTCGTCACACAAGCCTCCACCGGCGATCAGTGTGTCGGAGATATGTTGTTCATGACTATCGCCGGAGTCGAGCACGGCTGCAATGCCGCCTTGTGCCCAGTCGCTGGCACCATCTAATAAAGTGCGTTTTGAGATCACTGCCACTTTACAGGTTTTGGCCAAGTGTAGTGCAACCGACAAACCTGCCAAACCACTACCTACAATTGCCACATCGAATTTCATCATAAAAACAGACCGTCATGTTGTGCTGGGATTGAGCTTAAATTGAACTTGCACTCAGTGCAAATTAAGCTGAGTGGCTAAACTATAGGCCATTTTTGAGAAGGGTAACTTTTCAGTCGCCCTTGCTGCATTTATTCGGTCACGATGACAGGCTTTACCTTCGCGGCCGCTTCTTTGGCTAATTGACGCGCGGTGTCAGTGTCTTTTGCTCTGGCTAGCGCAACGCCCATGCGGCGACGGCTGAATGACTCTGGCTTGCCAAACAGGCGGATATCGACGCCGGGTGTTTGCAATGCTTCCGCTACACCCTCGAAAGCAATCGCCACATGATCATGTTGTCCATAAATGACTGCCGATGCCGCTGGCGTATGTAGCGTCACGTCGACCGGCAAACCGAGTATTGCCTTGGCATGCAATTCAAATTCATTTTGATATTGGCTCGATAGCGTCACCATGCCAGTATCATGTGGACGCGGGCTGACTTCTGAGAACCAGACCATGTCGTTTTTAACAAATAGTTCCACGCCAAATAACCCCAGGCCACCGAGATTATCGGTAACTTTTTTTGCTATTTCTCTGGCGCGTGCCAGCGCAGTGCTATGCATGGTTTGCGGCTGCCAGGATTCTACATAATCCCCTTGCACTTGCAAGTGACCTATGGGTTCGCAAAAATGGGTCTCGACCTCGCCATTCTTGCCCATGGCGCGCACCGTCAATTGTGTGATTTCATAATCGAAATCAATGAAGCCTTCAACGATGACACGCCCCGCGTTAACTCGGCCACCCGAGGCCGCGTAATTCCATGCGGCCTCAACCTCGTCAGCGCGGTCAATTTTTGATTGGCCTTTGCCTGACGACGACATCACCGGTTTGATGATGCAAGGGAAGCCGATTTCAGCACAGGCCAGTTCCAACTCTGTCAAGCTGTCAGCGAAACGATAGGGCGAAGTCGGCAACGCCAAAGTCTCCGCAGCCAATCTGCGTATGCCTTCTCGGTTCATTGTCAGCCATGCCGCCCGCGCAGTAGGAATAACGCTGACTTTGCCGGCTTTTTCTAGCGCCACTAGCATCTCGGTGGCGATCGCTTCAATTTCTGGCACCACCAAATCTGGTTGCTCTAGTTCTATTAGCTTAGCTAAGGCAGCGCCATCCGTCATGTCTATCACATGTGAGCGATGTGCAACTTGATGACCTGGCGCATTTTTATAGCGATCCACCGCAATCACTTCGACTCCTAGGCGTTGCAGTGAAATGATGACTTCTTTGCCTAATTCGCCTGATCCTAATAGCATTACTTTGATAGCGGTAGGGGAGAGTGGTGTTCCGAGCTGTTTAATTATAGTCATTTTAAAAACATAAATAGGGTGGGGAGGATGCGCCCAATTTGTAGGATACGCCCAATTTGTAATTGGGCTGCACTTGTTACTGGCGACCCTTAGTGGAAAAATTTACACTAGTAACACATCATTTTGCGTGATTCGAAATTATACTTTTGATTTGGCTGATGAAATATCAGAAGACTATAAAGAAACGATGTAAATCACTTGACACAAGGCTTTAGCGCTTGATCTAATACCGCAAGCAGATTTTCTGCTTACCGTAACAGATGGACGAACAATAAGACAATCGAAGACATCGTTGCGAAGTTAAACTTTAGTGAGGGGGCGTAAGTGAATAAAACTGAATTAATCGATCATATTGCTAAGACAGCCGACATTTCGAAAGCTGCGTCATCACGCGCGTTAGATGCATTGATCGGTGCGGTAAAAACAACTTTGAAAAAAAATGGTACCGTAACTTTAGTTGGATTTGGTACGTTTTCTGTAGGTAAACGTGCGGCTAGAACAGGTCGAAATCCACGTACTGGCGAAGCAATTAAAATCAAAGCTGCAAAGGTTCCTAAATTTAAACCTGGCAAAGCTTTGAAAGATGCGGTAAACTAGTCGACTTCGTGGTGCGGTGACAAGCGCCACTATGGTTGTCAGCTAAGTGAGATGGGGCGCTTAGCTCAGTTGGTAGAGCGGAGCCCTTACAAGGCTTAGGTCGGGAGTTCGAGCCTCTCAGCGCCCACCATAAAGCTGGCAAGCATGATGTAATACAAATTAGGAGTGGTAGTTCAGCTGGTTAGAATACCGGCCTGTCACGCCGGGGGTCGCGGGTTCGAGTCCCGTCCACTCCGCCAAAATCTAAAAGGCGAACGAAAGTTCGCCTTTTTTCATATTCGGTAGCAGTTTGTCCTAGTGATCGGTTGAGCATGTTTGAATATATTCGTACCCACCAACGTATCATGCAGCTGCTGTTGCTGTTGATTATTTTTCCGTCTTTTGCTTTTTTTGGCATTGAGAGTTTTACGCGCTCAAATGGGTCTGGCACCGCTGTTGCGACAGTTGCAGGTCAGGCCATTAGTCAGCAGGAGTTTGATTCAGCTCAGCGAGAACAATTGGATCGCCTGCGTCAGATGTACGGTCCGCAGTTTGATTCAAAAATGTTAAGCACGCCCGAGGCTAGGCAAGGCATTTTGGATGAATTAATTTCGCGTAAAGCGATGGCCGTCGAGGTAAGCAATAACCATTTGTCAGTTACTGATCAAATCTTGCAGCAAAATATTCTGTCAACTCCTGGATTGACTAAACAGGATGGTAGTTTTGATGCCGATCGGTATAAAAATTTACTGGCAGCACAAGGGATGAATCCTGCCATGTATGAGCAGCGTTTGCGTCAGGATTTGGCATTGCAACAGCTATTGAACGCAGTGCAGGGTACCGCAATTTTGCCAAAAACAATCGCGCAGCACATTGCTGCTATTTATGAGCAGGAGCGTGAAGTGCAGAAGTTGGACTTCAAGGCAAGTGACTATACATCTCAGGTTAAAGTTACTGATGCTATGTTGAAGGCCTATTACGAAAAAAATGCAAACCAGTTCGAGATTCCTGAATTAATCAAGGCTGAATATGTCGTGCTCAATGATGAGGTTCTGAGTGCGCAAATTACGGTCTCGGATGCAGATATTGAGTCACACTACGAACAAAATAAAAAAACCTATTCAACGGAAGAGCAGCGTCGCGCCAGTCATATTTTGATCGCCGTCAAAAAAGATGCTAGTGATGTTGAACAGAAGGCGTCTAAAGCTAAGGCGGAAAATTTGTTGGCGCAGTTGCGTAAAAATCCTGAGATGTTTGCAAAATTAGCCAAAGAAAATTCTCAAGATCCTGGTTCCGCAGAGCGCGGTGGTGATCTCGACTTTTTCGGTAAAGGTGCAATGGTCAAGCCATTTGAAGATGCCGTTTATAAACTGAAACAAAGTGAAGTAAGTGATTTGGTTCGATCCGACTTTGGCTTTCACATCATTCAATTGACTGCAATTAAACCTGCCTCAATCAAAACTTTGGATGAGGTGAAAGGCCAAATTTCCGCGGAGATTAAAAAACAAAAAGCCTCCAAAGCTTATGCTGAAGCTGCAGAGACGTTTACTAATACGGTGTACGAGCAGTCAGATAGTTTGAAGGCCGTTGCCGATAAATTGAAGTTGAAAATTGAAACGGTTGCTTCCTTGAGTCGTCAGCCGAATACTGCTATTCCGGCTTCAGTTCCTGTCAATAACGCTAAATTTTTGAAAACGATATTTTCTGAGGACTCGCTGAAGAAAAAACATAATACAGAGGCGGTGGAAGTTGCGCCAAGAGTTTTGATTGCTGGTCGTGTGCTTGAGTATAAGGCGGCCAGTAAGCGACCATTGAATGAAGTGAAGGCATTGATAGAAGCAAAGGTAATTCAGGTTGAAGCCGAGGTATTAGCCAAAAAAGCTGGAGAGTCCAAATTGCAGGCCTTGAAAACGACGGATAGTGTTATCGGTTTTACTGAATCGAAAGTTATTTCCCGGTTAAAGAATCAGGATGTAACTGGTGATGCTTTTGCTGCAGTAATGAAAGCAGATGTGCAGAAATTGCCTGCTTTTGTTGGTGTGGATGTGCCGGGCGCGGGTTATGCAGTGTACCGGATAGGGAAAGTTAATGTCGGTATTCCAGATCAGGTTCGGCGTACTTCAGAGCAGCAGCAAATTTCCAATATAATTGCTCAACAAGATGTTTATTCTTACGTTGATGCACTAAAACAAAAAGCAAAAGTAACTACGAATAAATCATCCATTTCTGCAAATTTGCCTGCTGCGGAGTAATAGACGGAAAGAATGCGCTTGACTATTTAAGCGTATAAAAAAACGACGCCAAATTGGCGTCGTTTTTTTATGTTATATAAAATTTATTAATCTTTTTAAATCTGTGGCTAAAGTCACTAAATGCTAATGGTAAGCTGGTAATATTTGATTTGAATCAATGTAGCTGGGCTGTGCGATTGCTATTCTTTAACTTAATTTTTTCAACAGAGTGAGATCATGACATTAACCAAAGAAAACACATACAACTACCGTGTTGTACGCCAATTTTCTGTCATGGCAGTAGTCTGGGGTGTAGTCGGCATGCTAGTTGGCGTGGTGATTGCTTCTCAACTTGCCTGGCCAGAATTTCTTGGTGGTATCCCGTGGCTTAGTTACGGTCGCCTGCGTCCTTTACATACGAATGCAGTCATTTTTGCATTCGGTGGTTGCGCCTTGATGGGGACTTCCTATTATGTGGTGCAGCGTACTTCTAATGTTCGTCTATTTGCCGGGTGGTTGGCCGAATTTACCTTTTGGGGATGGCAGTTAGTTATCCTTGCTGCGGCAATTTCACTTCCTCTTGGTTATACGCAAGGTAAAGAATATGCTGAACTGGAATGGCCTATCGATATTTTAATTGCATTGGTTTGGGTTGCCTATGCGGTCGTGTTTTTCGGCACTTTGGCGAAGCGCAAGGTTGAACATATCTATGTGGCAAACTGGTTTTACGGCGCTTTTATTGTTGCGGTTGCTGTTTTGCATATCGTAAATAGTGCGGCGATTCCTGTTTCTTTCATGAAATCTTATTCTGCGTATGCTGGCGTACAAGATGCTATGGTGCAATGGTGGTATGGGCATAATGCAGTCGGTTTCTTTTTAACTGCAGGTTTCTTAGGAATGATGTATTACTTTATTCCTAAGCAAATTGAGCGCCCCGTATATTCTTATCGCTTATCTATCGTCCATTTTTGGGCTCTGATTTTTACTTACATGTGGGCCGGTCCTCATCATCTGCATTACACCGCTTTGCCTGATTGGGCACAGTCTATCGGTATGGTATTTTCGCTGATTTTGCTTGCACCTTCCTGGGGCGGTATGGTGAACGGCATCATGACCTTGTCCGGAGCATGGAGCAAGTTACGTTCTGATCCTATTCTTCGCTTCCTGATCGTTTCCTTATCTTTCTACGGTATGTCGACATTTGAAGGCCCGATGATGGCGATCAAAACGGTGAATGCTTTGTCTCATTATACTGACTGGACTGTTGGTCACGTTCACTCAGGAGCTTTGGGTTGGGTTGGTTTTATCACGATTGGTAGTTTGTATTATTTGATTCCACGTTTGTTTGGGCAGACTCAAATGTATAGCAAGCGTTTGATTGAGGTGCATTTCTGGGTTGCTACCATCGGCGTAGTTCTGTATATCGCTTCCATGTGGATCGCAGGTGTGATGCAGGGCTTAATGTGGCGCGCTGTGAATGAAGATGGAACGTTAACTTACACTTTTGTTGAAAGTGTCAAGGCGACTTATCCTTACTACGTGATTCGTATGACAGGAGGATTGATGTATTTGAGCGGGATGTTGCTCATGGCTTACAACGTCGCAAAAACATTGATGGCTGCCAAGCCTGTCAATAACGCGATTCCTGTCTTGTCCCAAGTGTCGAGCCATGCGGCTGCACATGCATAAGTCACATAGAACACAGGAGAATATTGATGCGTAATTTTACTCATGATTTGATAGAGCGGAACGTGGGCTTGCTACTGGTGCTGGTTATCTTAACCATTAGTGTCGGTGGCCTGGTTGAAATTGTTCCCCTATTTTTCCAAAAAAGTACCACTCAGCCGGTAGATGGCATGAAGCCATATACCGCGCTGCAGCTGACCGGAAGGGATGTCTATTTGCGCGAAGGCTGTTATGCCTGTCATTCCCAAATGATTCGCCCGTTCCGTGCAGAAACAGAGCGTTTTGGTCATTACTCGGTAGCTGGTGAGTCTGTTTATGATCATCCATTCCAATGGGGGAGTAAGCGTACTGGCCCTGATTTGGCGCGTGTAGGTGGCCGTTATAGCGATTCATGGCATAAAGATCATCTTAATGACCCACGTTCTGTCGTGCCTGAATCAAATATGCCATCATATTCATGGCTAGCAAAAGGCAAATTGGATCCGGATAGTATTGTTCCAAAGTTCCGTGCTATGAAAATGCTTGGTGTTCCTTACACAGAACAGCAAATCACTGAGGCGTCGGCCGAATTGGTAGATAAAACTGAACTGGATGCTTTGATTGCTTATTTGCAGGTCTTAGGTACCGCAATCAAGAACAAAAACTAGGGCTGATTTCACTTGAAAATTAAAAGTGTACTTTGTTGTCGGGTTTTGCTTACTAGCATAATGTTTTCAAGCCTCCAGCAAGTATACTTTTTTTAGAAAATGGAGTCGCAAGATCGCTTTTAGGGAGTAATTATGAATTTCACACTACTCAGCAGCATCGTCACCGTAATTAGCATGTTGGTTTTTATTGGTATTATTGTTTGGGCTTTTAGCTCTGCTAATAAGGAGCGGTTTGAGAAAATGGCCCGCTTGCCAATTGATAACGAGAATGGAAAATAGTCATGGCAGATTTTTTTAATGAATGGTGGAGTATCGCGATTTCTATTGTGGTTCTCATCAGTATAGCGGCGTGTGGCTTGTTGTTATGGTCGCAATCTAAAGTCAAGGTTAGGCTAGGGGGCGATGGCAAACCATTACCGGCAGAGACTACTGGACATGTCTGGGACGGTGATTTGATGGAGCAAAACAATCCGCTGCCACGCTGGTGGATGTGGTTGTTTTACCTGACCATTATTTACGCCGTTGGTTATCTGATTGTGTATCCAGGACTTGGCAGCATGCAGGGAAGCTTTGGCTGGAGCCAAGCTGGTGCCTATGAGAAAGAAATCAAGGATGGTGAGCTGCAATATGGTCCAATTTTTAACAAGTTTTTGAATATGGATATTCCTGCCGTGGCGAAGGATGCGCAAGCACGGGAAATCGGGCAGCGGTTATTTCTTAATACCTGTGCACAGTGTCATGGTTCTGATGCCCAAGGCGGCAAAGGGTATCCAAATCTCACTGATAATGACTGGCTTTATGGTGGTGATCCTCAGACCATTAAAACCACAATTATGGAAGGGCGTCATGGGCAAATGCCCCCGATGGCGGCTGCAGTCGGAACCGATGATGATGTTCGTAATGTTGCTAATTATGCCTTGAGTCTTTCTAATTCTGCGCATGATCCTATCAAGGCCTCATTGGGTAAATCAAAATTTGCAGCGTGTGCCGCTTGTCACGGTGCCGACGGTAAAGGAACCCAGGCTTTAGGTGCTCCCAATCTGACCGATAAAATATGGCTGTATGGTGGTGGTATTGATAATGTAATGGAAACTATTAACAAGGGCCGCAATAATCAGATGCCAGCGCATAAAAACTTGTTGGGCGATGCGAAAGTACACTTGCTAGCTGCCTATGTATGGGGCTTGTCTAATAGCACCACGACTAGTGTGACTCAAGCAGAGGCTGGTGCGATTAAGCAGATTGCCAATGCAAGCACTGCTGCAGCAAAGTAAGTAGTATTTTTTAGACATTAGCTTGACATTAAAAATGAAAATTATACCGATAGTCCCAGTGCCAATTGAAGAAGTTGAAATGGCATTGTTTGAAGAACGCAGGAAGATCTATCCTCGATCCCAAAAAGGCTGGTTTGGCTCCTGGCGCTGGGTACTGGTATTTTTCACACAAATTTTGTTTTATGGTACTGCTTGGCTAAACTGGAATGGAAGGCAAGCAGTACTGTTTGATCTGGTTACCCGGAAATTTTATATATTCGGTTTAGTTCTTTGGCCACAGGATTTTATTTATCTTGCTGTATTGCTGGTAATTTCTGCCTTATCATTGTTTTTGTTTACAGCGATAGCTGGGCGAGTGTTTTGCGGTTATGCCTGCCCACAAACGGTATATACCGAAATTTTCATGTGGATAGAAAAGAAGATTGAGGGGGAGCGTAATGCTCGCATCAAATTAGATGCTAGTCCCATGTCCATTCATAAGTTTTCGCTGAAATCTGCCAAACATGCAGCATGGCTAGTACTTTCCTTATGGACAGGTTTTACCTTCGTTGGTTACTTCACGCCAATTCATCATCTCGCCGAAGAAGTTCTTTCTTTTTCGCTTGGGCCATGGGAAGTCTTTTGGTTGCTGTTCTATGGTTTTGCTACTTATGGCAATGCTGGTTTTATGCGAGAGCAAGTTTGTAAATACATGTGTCCTTATGCGCGTTTTCAGAGCGCGATGTTTGATAAAGATACCTTGATCGTTACCTACGATACAGAGCGCGGAGATCCACGCGGTTCACGAAATAAGAAAGTAGATTTCAAGGCACAAGGATTGGGTGCATGTGTTGATTGCGAAATCTGTGTGCAGGTTTGTCCTACTGGAATAGACATTCGCAATGGCTTGCAATACGAGTGCATCGCTTGTGGCGCATGTATTGATGCTTGTGATCAGGTGATGGATAAAATGGACTATGAACGTGGTCTTATTCGTTATACGACGGAACATGCACTTGATAGTAAGTTGGATAGTAAGGCCATGTGGCGCCGAGTTTTTCGCTTACGAACGTTGATTTATGGCGGTATTTTGAGTTTGATTATTTTGGCTGCTGCGCTTTCGCTTGCCTATCATGTTCCACTTAAAGTCGATGTTATTCGGGATCGTGGTATGCCTAAAATTACTGAAACTGGAGCAATAGAAAATGTGTATAGACTGCAGATTATGAATACTCAGGAAGTCGCACATACGTATCAAATTTCGGTTAAAGGTATAAATGGTGCAATGATTGTGAATGATACCGAAATCGATGTTAAATCAGCATCTGCAGTCACTTTTCCAGTACGAGTAAGAATACCCGCCGGTGCTGCTGAAACAGGCTCTAGTAGAATACGGTTTGTGGTGTCAGATTTGAAATCACCAGAGGTCTCTGTGACTGAAAAAGCGGTATTTTTAGTACCAAAATAGGAGAAATACATGGATGCAATCCTACTGCCACAGAAGATAAAAAAAGATATTTGGTATAAAGAACCATGGCTGTTACTGGTGGTTGGTGGGCCGTTGATCGTGGTCTGTGCCAGTATCTTCACGGGCGTGCTGGCTTGGAATGGTTCTGATAAGGTGGTTGCTGAAGATTATTACAAGCAAGGTCTGATGATCAATAAGGACATACAGCGCGACGCAAAGGCGCGGGAGCTGGAGTTATCCGCACTGATCACGCTAGATCTGGCTGCTGGTCGTCTACGGATGCAGCTATCTGCGAACAAGAAGTTGCCTGAAACTGTACAAGTAAGTCTTGCAAGTTCCGGAGGGAAAACTACTTCTGTAACGGAAGTCATCAGACGATTGCCAATGAAACAGGTTCAGCCAGGTAGCTATGAAGGAGATTTATCAAATCTTTCAGTTGGCGTAGTTAAATTGCTTCATGTTAAAGTAGAAACCATGGAATGGCGATTAACCGGTGACTGGTTTGACCCGGAACAACGGCAAGCGCATCTTATTGCTGCAAAATAGGAACGTTTCCTTGGTTTGCTCAAAATATAACCACTAGAAGGGGGCAGGATTTGGATCACCACAATTCTACTTATACCAAACCGTTTTTGCGTACTATGTTGATGATAGTGCTATGGCCGGCTTTTTTGATGGCATGTGTAGCAACTGGATTATTTTTTAGTTTGGTTGACCCTATGGAATTGATTGTTTTGGATGAGCGTCTTAAAGTGAACATCTTGGGTGCCTATACCATTGGTTTTTTTATTTTTTGGCTATTGGGCATCCTGTCTAGTGGAATGACCGCATTACTCGTAAAGAAAATACGCTAAAAAGCAAAAAATTTCTATTGAAACTATCAATAAGGCAGCCTTAGCCTTATAAACGGTAGAGAACTTATATTTGATGTGATTATTGCATTAAAGATGCAGTTGTTTGTGTGTGTAGTGACTATATGGTTTATAACCGATATTTGTCACGTCAAAGCAGCGTAAAATATTTTCGGGTGATTTATTTTTTTGTCATTAATGTGATTACATTACCTTTAGCTTTTGCTGCACTTACTGCCGGCGTTATTGGTGGTGTGCATTGTGTTGGTATGTGCGGTGGTATTTCTACTCTCTTGTCTGAGGCTAACGGTAGTCAAAGAAAAGTCATCGCGATTGCCAGCAGTAATCCGGTGAATTCTACTTGTGCGACTGATACTTCCGTCAAAAATCTTCGTTATCAAATTTTATTGCACAGCGGTCGTTTGTTCACTTACATGTTGATAGGTGCCATCTTTGGGGGGCTCGGTGCTGCCGGCTTGCTATTCAAACCCTATCTTCCTGTGCAACACATTTTATTTGTGATTGGTAATCTTGCGCTAATTATGTTGGGCATGCATTTGCTCGGCATTAAATCTTCAGTATTGGTTTTTAAGAAATTACAACGTTTTGCTTACACCATCTTGCCGGCGATACGTCAGGGTAAACGTTATCCATTTTTGATTGGGATGAGCTGGGGATGTTTGCCGTGTGGATTGTTATTTGGTGTTGCGCCATTTGCCTTGCTCTCCGGTGACACCGTGTCAGGTGCTGTTCTGATGTTACTTTTTGGCGTAGCTGCTCTACCGCACTTATTGTTGGCGCAAAGCTTGGCAAAATATGCCAAGCAAGCTCGGTTTTCTGCCGCTATTCGTACAATCAGTGCGGGTATTTTGATACTAATAGGTCTACTTGGATTATGGTATTTCGACATGCGAGGTATGCCGAGCTTTTTGTGCGTGACAGCGCTTGACTAGGATATCCTAATTTGAATCGTAATCTCTGAATTCTCTAAAGAGTCAAAAAACTTAATATAGGATAGGTCGAATACGCAATCCCCCATGCGGTTGCAGAGGTGACACGACTGGAAAGTCGTATGGCGATTGCGTATGGTGGGGTTCATAACTTTAGTTATGATGCATAGATAGTGCGCTTTTAAGTTCTGCAGCCGCGAGCATTGGACCAAAATAGGCGCTTATTGTTGTTATTCAGAGGGGCAGTGCCTAGCTATTTACTCTGTAAATTTAGCTTTTAATATCGATCAGTGTGCCAAGCACTGCATCGGCTGCTTTAATCATTTTTGCAGATAAATCAAATCCCGCTTTGTACTTCAAGGAGTTGACTAGTTCAGTGGCGAGGTCGGTACCACTTGCTTGTGTTTCAGTGCCGCTCGCTTCAGTACCTGATGCTAGGGATGCTTTGTTTCCGTCACTACTGATATTGACGATAACACCACCAGTGCCGACTTCTTTGAAGTTGACTCGCTGTGATTGAAAATTTGCTGTGCCAGCGTTAGCAATATTATGTGAGGTGCTATCCAGCGCACGTTGATAAGCTTGCAAACCAAATAATCCAGTACCAAGAGCGGAGATGGACATAATGCTTTCCTTGTTAAGTCTAGGTGTGACTAGGTTACACCTGATCTAGTTCGTTTGTTGAGCTGTTACATTTATTCGGCCCTATCGTCAACGACAGACATGGGCATGCGTACTTCTAGTCGAGTGCCTTCGCCCGATGTGCTAGTTACAGCGAACTCGCCTTGCATCGCTTTTACCCGCTCTCGCATCCCAACCAGTCCGAAGGACCGTGATTTGAGCATGTCTTCTTGTTCTATGCCGCGTCCATTATCACAGATGCTAAACCTGAGTGATGTTTCATCGCACTCAAATACTATCTGAACTTCACTGGCTTTTGCGTGGCGAACGACATTAGTCAGCGATTCTTGAACAATGCGAAAAATTGCAGTGCTGCGGGCATCGTCCAAAATAAGTTGTTCTTCGTTGGCAATAAGCTCGCAATCAATGCTGTGTCTAACGGTAAAATCTTTTTGTAAAGTTTGTAGCGCAAAAAATAAACCGCCCTCATCCAAGGCTCTTGGTCGCAAGTCCGTGGCGATGCGACGCAAGGTGGTGATCGATGTCAGGATCAGTTGATCCATACTATTGATGGTTTTCTGGGCTTTTTCGCTGATCAGACTATCTCTTTGTAGTAGCGATAGATCCATGCGTAAGGCAGCAAGTAATTGTCCTAAGTCATCATGTAACTCACGGGCGATATGTTTGCGTTCTTCTTCGCGTATACTTTGCAATGCTGTAGATAGCTGACTAAGTTGAGTGTGATATTGAGCTAACTTTTCTTTTGCTAGTTTACGGTCGGTGATGTCACGGAAGATGACTGTGTAATAGCGTTGACCATTTTCAATTAAACTTGAAATCGATGCCTCAATAGGAAATTCTTTCCCTTTGGCAGTTAAACCTGTGACATAAAAATCCTCAAAACTGCTTCCCATTTTACGTCTGGTGACACCCGTTTCACCAAATTCCTTGACGTGTGCTCCGTGTACTCTTCGATGCCTGCTTGGTATGACTTCGTTTAATGATGCACCCGTTAACGCTTCTACGCTATAGCCAAAAAGCGCCGCTGCCGCCGGGTTGATTAAGATAATATTTTGATTTTCGTCGATGGTAATAATGCCATCAATGGCTGTTTCTATAATGCCCGTCAGGCGTTTTTTATGTAAAAATAATTCTTCAGTTGTTGCCTTCAGATTTTTACTTGAATCTATTAAAGTCGCATAGGGCGCATGAATATTCACGGTGACCATACTACGATAGATCGCTAATGCGGATAGCAATTGGAAAATATGACTAATAATGATAAAAATATCATTCGTATCAATGTCCATCGCAAAATATATTTCAGACATTGCCATCATTGAGCTAGCAAGAAACAGATACGCGCGTTTTATTTGTAAATGCTCACCTTGCTGCTCTTTTATTGAAGTATTCGCTGGTCTATAAAGTAAAGCTGACGTTATTAAATTTAGGACAATCAATATGATTTCGCAGCTTATTTTGAATGTAGTCTGTCCATGGCCTTCTGCATAAGTCAGCGGCAAAAGTTCAGGTTTAAAAAAAATGATAATCGAACTGATTGTCGTTATCAGTAAGCCGAAGAATAGAACTGCGAATGATTTTTGAGTTGATATTTGTGAATTGCCGAAATTGATCGCCAGTCCAAATAAGGTGGCAGCAACAATAGAGCGGGATAGCAACCAGAAGCTGAACGATTTGTGCATGTCGGTTGCATTCAGAAACCCAGGCATGCCCTGAAAACTGATTACATGAAAAAAATCAAAAATTGCAGTGCATAAAAAAGCTACAGCTAATATGACGCTATTTTTTTTTCTAGTCTCGCCGAAAGCATTCCAGCAAACGATGAAAACTGAGGTAAATATAACGATGGTTGCAGTCTCCAACGCGGTATGTAATGGCAAAGGCGAGAAGGTGAGTAATCCGGAGAGTAATGTTTTATTACTCCAAAGTAGGCATGACAATATCAGCAGAGATAGCGTTATCCAGCTCGCTCGTTTGAGTTCTTTTGGGGTGGAGTTGGTCATAAAGCAGCAGGTGTAGACGTAGTTCGTCTATCGGTTAACTTGAATGAAGTATTTTATGTGGCTTTGTTTAAAGTTGTCAGAATATTCGATATTTTTTGTAAGAAATTTAGATATTTTGGAAAGAGTGTCGCGCCATTAAGATTTCATAAAAAAAGGCGCCGTTGCTGGCGCCCTTCAGTTTCACTCATGATCGCCGGCAGTCATCAGTGTGACATCAGGACCGGAATGGTCATACTTTCCAGAATGGTTCTGGTAACTCCGCCCATGATCATTTCACGGAAACGTGAGTGCCCATAACCGCCCATTACTATCATATCGCTATCAAGATCGTGTGATAAGGATAAAAGTGCATTGCCAATATCCGTAGAAGTCTTGTGTACTGAGACTTCAACTTTAATCCCGTGACGAGCCAAAAATAAGGCTATGTCTGCACCAGGTTGTTCTCCATGCGCATCTGGAAGGGCGGTGGGGTTGAAAATCGCTACCTGAACCAGATCCGCTTGCTTTAAAAGAGGAATCGCATCAGTCACCGCACGGGTGGATTCGCGACTGGCATCCCATGAAATTAACGGCCGTTTGGCTACTGTCGTAAAGTCACCAGCATATGGAATAATCAGTGCCGGACGCCCTGAATTCATTACGAGATATTCGGGAAAATCTGGCAATACAGATGGCGATGGCTCATCTCGATTGGTCTGACCAACTACGACGAGATCGCTGTATCTTGCCTGTAAGCCTATCCCACCACCAGCTTCGTCATTGGCAATCATGCTTTCATAGGATGAAACACCCAATTCTGCGACAGACTGTTTGAAACCAGCGATCGCTTTTTCAGCCCGCTCACGCAAGAACTTCAGATGAATGCCCAAGTTGGGGTCGCTAGCGCTGATATTCCCATCTTGATAAATGAAGCGTGAAACACCGGTAACTGCAGTTCCGATCAAATGAGCATCTTCTCTGTTGGCGATTTCAGCCGCTATTTTTACACGCAGTTCGGAACGGCTGGATTCATCCACGTGGACGAGTATGGTCTTATACGACACGATTTCTCCCCTTGTTTTTGTATTGAAAATACTTATTCAAAAAATCACGATAACCTGTTCAGCTTACAATTAATTTAATGCTGGCGCAACGTCATTGTGCCATTGCGGCAATAAATTTTTACCGACCAATGCAGAGACTGTTTCACTCATCGTTTTAGTGACTTTGCTACGCGGTTTAGCAGGGGACAGTCTACGTAAAGTTTTTAAAGATAGCGGATCAATAATGCCAATTTGTCGTTGATCAACGGTGATTAAACCCAATTCATTGAAGGCGGACAGCGTGCGGCTGACGGTCTCCAATGTTAATCCCAGATAACTACCAATTTCATGGCGAGTCATCCGCAGGTTAAAGACTTTGCCTGAGTAGCCTAATTGAGAGAATCGCTCACCTAGGTTAGTTAGGAAACGAGCTACTTTTGCTTCGGCACTCAATGTACTTAGCATGCTAATCATCATTTGTTCGCGTACTAGTTCGCGGCTCATGACGCTAAACATGGCCTGTTCCAGTTCCGCGTAAGTACGTCCCAATGCTGAGAACGTTTTGTATGGCACCAAAATGATATCGCAATCAGACAGGGCGACAGCTTCCGACGCGTGACGTTGCGTATAAATTCCATCAATGCCCAATAGATCGCCTTTCATGGGGAAGCTCAGAACTTGTTCATTGCCGTATTCATCAATTAGTACTGCTTTCAGAAATCCAGAATTAACGATGTAAAGATTTTCAAAGACTTGACCTATGGTGTGGATACGTTGACCCGCCTTGTAGCGCACATGTTGAAATAGGGCGTCTTCACCGCTAGAGCAAGAAGGCGACGGGATTTTGAGTAAATCACAAACGTCGCGTAAATTAGACCATAAATTACCTTGGCAGCGCCATCCCGCTTCATTTGATAATACTGGGAAGCTTGCGTGTTGATTTATAGCAGACAGATCGGATGCGTCGATTGATGATGATGAAGACATGATGATCCCCTATAGGTAAAATTATTAATTCAAATTCTTGGGTTGCGTGCTCTGTTGCCAGTCATGCAGAATGCGTGGGATTTGTTCAAAGTCGGTGGATTTATCTAAAAAACCATCCGCGCCAGCGCGCAATGCATGCAGACGATTGGCTTCCGTGGAATGGTTAGTTAGTACAACGACTTTAATCTCCGGATTACTTTGTTTGATATTTTTTAGTAGATGCAAACCATTTCCATCGCTCAATTGAACGTCTAAGATCAGGGCATCCGTGTTGGTATTCAGAATCGCGCTATAGGCACTATTGATGTCGCCCGCCACGCCTACAACATGTACGTCAGGGAGCCCCTCAACAAACCGTATCAGACGGTTTTGGATATAAGGAGAGTCTTCAACGATAAACAGATTCATAATGGACGATATTTAATAGAGTGAACACAGCTTTACTTGCATGCGTTCATTATCGTCATTGAATGATTTGATTTAAATCAGGGTTTGCTGATTTAACTTGTGGGATTTTAGGAAGGGATTGTAGGAATTGTCCTACTGATGTTGGTATTTTCGAAGAATGCCAGTTTCTGGTTAGACTGTGATCACTGCTCTGTTAGAGCATGTTGTGAGCAACCGCATATTGCACCAGGTCAGATAGAGTATTTCTCTCCATTTTTTGCATGATGCGAGTTTTGTGCGTGCTCACCGTTTTCACGCTTAAATGCAGAATGTCGGCGATTTCGGTGATCGATTTTCCTTTAACCAAATGTCCAAATACTTCAAACTCACGGTCAGACAGAAGTGTGTGCGGAAGCTTGTTATCTGCAGGCATGGCAGACATTGCCAACTGCTCGGCAACTTCTATGCTGATATATGGTCGGCCAGACGCTACCTTGCGCAGTGCCGTGACCAGTTGAGTTCCCGCGCTCTCTTTGGTCAGGTAACCTCGGGCACCTGCTCGTATGGCCCGCACTGCATACTGTTCTTCTTCGTGCATGGTCAAAATCAGGATCGGAATTTTTGGCATTTCATCTTTGATTTGCCGGATTAAATCTACTCCGCTACGGCCTGGCATCGAGAGATCCATCAGCAGCACATCAAAATTGCCTAGTCTTGCCTTCGCTAATGTGTCATGTCCATCCACTGCTTCTGCTACTACTAGTATGTCGTCGATTCCCTCCAAAATACGTTTTAATCCTTCGCGCATGATGGTATGGTCGTCAGCGATCAAAATTCGAATCATGTTGGTAATTTCAGTCTTTGTGAGGAAATAATCGAGGCGTTTTCCAATGGAACTGAGTAACGCGTATCATCTGTATTGTACTGTACATCGGAAACATCGATACTTGGGGTATCTCGCTGTATTTTGCTGAGAGATGAACTGCGATGGATCTGGCAGAGATGTAATTGCATGGGCTTTGCTTATGAATCAAATGACCATTGGTTTTATGTAACATTATTGATGCGGAGTCACGCACATTGTTAATGCTTGTTGGCGACTCCTCATGGCAGCATTACAAAATTATACGCATTCTGAACTGGCGGCCCTTGATATTACTGCGACTAAGGCGATCCAGTGTGTCATTGGCGACGCGTCTGTCAATCGCAACATAGGTCATGAACTCAAATACATTAATCTTGCCGACTTGTTCTTTGCTGAGGCCCACATCACCAGTTAAAGCTCCTAGCAAATCGCCAGGACGGAGTTTGTCTTTTTTTCCACCCATGATGCAGATTGTGACCATCGGTGCCTGCAGGATTGCGTCTGAATTCATCTCCAGTTGGGCAAGATCACGCCATTGCGCTGGCTCATGTTGATATTCTTCGATCAGTTTTACCCATTTTTTTTCATTCGGTGCAGCCAGGCTCAATGCCAGTCCCTTTTCGCCAGCACGACCAGTGCGGCCTATGCGATGAATGTGAACTTCAGTGTCCTTGGATACATCCACATTGATGACCGCACCTAGTGTTTGTATATCGAGTCCGCGTGCCGCAACATCGGTTGCTACCAGTACGGAGCAACTTTGATTGGCGAACAGCACCAGTATTTCATCACGCTCGCGTTGTTCCAGGTCGCCATACAGTGCCAATGCACTGATACCTTGTTGCTGTAACTCTTCTGCCAGTTCACGGCAATGAATTTTAGTATTGCAAAATGCCAGAGTAGATATTGGCTGATAATGCATTAGGAGTTGCGCCACGGCCGCATTGCGATTCTCTGGCGTGACCGCGTAAAAAAGTTGCTCAATCTGGCTCGCCGCATGCTGACTCTCTACCTTCACTTCAGCCGGATCACGCAAAAATTGTGCACTCGCTTTGCGGATGTCATCAGGATAGGTGGCGGAAAATAGTAAGGTCTGGCGACGTGGTGAACAGGCTGCGACGATACCGACGATGTCTTCGTAAAAGCCCATATCTACCATGCGATCTGCTTCATCCAGAACCAAAGTCTGTACCGTGGCGAGATTAATACTGCCGCGACCAATATGGTCTAGCAGACGTCCGGGTGTCCCGACCACGATATGCGCGCCATGTTCCAGTGAGGCGATCTGTGGCCGCATTGGCGACCCCCCGCACAATGTCAGTACTTTGATATTGTCGGCAAAGCGTGCTAGGCGACGTAATTCATTGGATACCTGATCGGCCAGTTCACGGGTCGGGCAAATTACCAAACCTTGAATCGCAAAGTAGGTCGGATTCAATTTTGCAAGAATACCAATTCCAAATGCGGCGGTCTTGCCGCTTCCGGTTTTTGCTTGCGCAATCAGGTCGCGCTGTTCTAGGATAATTGGCAGGCTGGCTGCTTGTATCGGGGTCATTTCCGTATAGTCCAGACTGTCCAGGTTGCTGATCAATTCAGGCGCTAATGGAAGGCAGGAAAAAGTAGATGTCGTCATGTGCAATCCGCTTAGATAAAGCAGCTTTAGAGCTAAAAGAGCGAAGTCTAACAGTTGCACAGGCCAACCACCAGCGCTTCTTATTGCGCTCGAAATGATTAAGTGCCAAGCTCATTTAATGAGGTGGTAACACGCATCTAATTCATCCATTGTTTTGCTTCAACACCGTAAGTTTATCGGCCGTTAGAATAAATTGGTGGAGTGTGTCAGCGTGCATCTTTCAACGGTGCACATAGTGTCTGCATTAGGCCAGCAGCAAGCTGATATTGTCTGTTTCTGGCGATGTTGCCCAAATTGGCAGGCCACTTTGATCTAGACTTGAATCTTGAATCCAGATTGGTAGGCCAGTATGGTCTGTCGGTCCTAGTGGTGCAAGTAACTCAAGTTGACTTTGTATGTTTGTCCTTGGTTTAGTGTTGCGAAACACACTGGATTTTTTATTGTAAACAATAGATGGTAGGCTAACCAGATCAAATCCTGGCAGTTCTAAAGTCGTATGGTCCTTGGAATCTCTCATGATCGGTAAAGTCGGGATTGGTAATGAATTGCAGGTAAACGATAAAGCCGCTGATTTCTTGAGAAAATCAGCGGCTTTAAATATTTGGTTGCGGGGACAGGATTTGAACCTATGACCTTCGGGTTATGAGCCCCTATTTAGAGAGGCACAAAACACAAATATCCAATAAAATCAAAGTACTAACATACCCCTAGTTACTCAATTATACCAGCATTTCCCGCCTCAAGTGCAGCAAATTTGCAGCAAGAAATCGTATGATTTCCAGCTCAAAGTCAGTCCCGGTAACTGGTGCCTATACGATTAGCAGTCATGTGACTGCTAACTCAGGATATACCCTATGGAAGCACTTCTTTCCCCTAAGACACTGGCAGCAGCACTCGGTATTGCCGAACAGACTATTTATAACCGTCATTCTACGGGAGGTGATTTACCTCCGGTTGTCAAACTCGGTCGTTTACTCCGCTTTCGGCCAGTCGACGTTAATCATTGGCTGAGTCAGAAACAACCGGAAACGTTATCAGCCTCAGCCGCATCATCAGCACAACCAGCACCTCGACGTCGAGGCCGTCCCACGAAGGCCGAACAAATTGCCGCGCGGCGGTGACGCTGAGTGCCTAATTCACTTGTCACTCCCTCGTTAAAAGGCGGGGCCGGCCGAAACCGGCCCCTTGAATCAATATTAAAAAAATACCTGATAATTGGATTGCACAGGGAACTCGCCAAAGCGCCCCGTGCCATTCACTTCCTGGTTAGTCGCCAAACCTTCCAGGCACATCAACTCACTTGTAAGGCTAAATTATCCGGTGGTGTTTCCCAGTAGCGTCACATCGCTAACTCACCTACACATGCCCATGCATAGGAAAGCTCAAATTAATTGACTGGTATCACCGCTTAACCATAGTCGATCCGTGTTTTTTACGTTCAGGTTTCCAATCTGAACAAAACAAGCATCAACGACAGGTCACCCACTTAGACAAAACGACTATTAACAACACATGACGTGTGCGGCACGAAATTAAACAAACGTAGTTTTCAGCTACCGACGCCATGGGCGCCCGCGGATGGGAGAATGTCCCGAAGACCTCATCCTTGTTTGTTTATACGTCTACCTGAACTTTTAAATCACACACTTCATGCATCTCTTGAAAGCCGGTGCACTAATTATCTGAGTTGCCTCAGATTAGTTTCCGACTATTACACGCATAAGCTCTCTGCTTCCCCGCATTCCTGCGGTGGACTGTCTTCCCTGGACTGCTCTCCAGGCGCCTTGCGGCACTTTTTCAGACAGCGGTGACTTTCGTACACCGACATAACTCGTGTCAAGCACTCCCGTCCAGCTTGCGCTGAATCGTTCAGGAGGTCGAGGCTGGGTACTCGATTTTTCGTTTGCCAACCAACCGCATTTCATCTCTCGATTTATAGCGGCGGTTTTTTCTGGTGGTCGCACGAATTTCAAAACATGATTCTTTTATAGAGTGGGTCGGGAGAATTGCAGCTCCCCCGCCCATTGTCGCTCAGCGAGCACAATTACGTGCACTGAGCGTCACCGGCAACTGCACCCTGGAATAGGATTCAGTGCCTGACAAGTGAGACTGATGTGGGGTCGTTGGCGCGACCATCCCACAACAGTTAGAAGTGAGAGTGTTGGCGCACCCGACGACCTGCATCGTCTGGACCTATTTAAATTGGAGTCCTTATCTGTGTAGGTATCAGCCTTAACAAGCTTAAAAATTCTTCAAATTTTTTGGGACATTCATTAGAGGTGTCCGGAAAGTATTCCGGATACCTAGGCGCTACGTGGCTTTCCGATGATTTCACCGGCGCGTAAATCAATCGTCATCACTGCTAAAAACAACTTCTAAAACAGTTCTAAAAACAACTTCTGACGAAGATAAGGCTAGTGGCTATACGGGGTATTACTCTTTCGATGAACATCATCATGCCTTCCTTTGATAATAAGAACACCTCAATACTGGCCAAAATCCGGCTACCTCGCAGTCAAACACAAGCGATGCGTCTGATACTTGATTACGTCAAAAGCAAACACTATTTCTATCAAAGTGGCTGGATAAGCATCGACAAATTGCCGGCATTCGTGAATGAAATGCAGGCAAAACTGGGAATAGCAATGACGCGGCATCAACGCGACTATGCGCGCAAACAGGGCAAATCATGCGGCCATCTGGTCATCGTGAAACCGCTGGATCAGCGGCAAGTTCAAGAGTTTGGCAAGGTCAATTTTTACTTGCTGTGGTCACAAGGCAAAGGAGAACAGGAGGTTTTCCCTCGCTACAAAGATGCAAGAAAACCATATCAGCGCATCCATTTTGAAGTAGTAAAACTAAGTCAGGATGGACGCTGGGAGACGGCTCGCATCTATAAACTCACGCAGCTAGAACATCGCAAGCATGTGGCAAAGAACCGTCAGGGCGAGGTGTTACTGGATGATGACGGTCAGGAAATCATGAGCAGCGGCAGCCGGCATCTTACGTGGGTCATAAGCAAAACGTCGCTTGACGAGGCGAAATTGATGGCAGTAGAACTGACTGGACGCTTCTTGAGTAGCTACAAAAAACTCACACCGCAGGTAGCAGCAACCATTATTAAATGGTTGGCATACCAGCAAAAACGACCGGGATTTTATGGGATTAACCAACAACGATATCAGCTCAAATGTCTAATCTGGGCAGCACTGAGAGCCGCTTCTTCGAGGAAAGATGTCGACAATGCGTCGGTGCAAGTCCTGTTCGACAGCATTTATACGGCACTCCTAGTTTCGCCACCGGACAATCCGGGGCGCTCTTTAGCCTGGTCGGAGGAGACGCTGGAGCAGTGGTTGCAGCAAAATAACGGTTAATTGCTGATGCGCCACCTAATTTTCGGTTACCACTAAGCTCCCTACTCATCAAAAAATGTATCTAAAAAACAAACAAAGATAGGATAAAAGTGCTTCACGCCCAGATTGCGGGTGAAAAACTAATAAGCGAACCCATCTCCATGCGGTTGCAGTACGTTGTTCCTTTTTAGGGCAATGGCTATCGGTTTGCAGTGCTAATTTTGGACGCCGAGTTGACGGCTCTTGCCGAAAAATATCTGCTAAAGCATCCGCATGCCAAGCTCAGGGCAGCAACAAAGGCCTTGGTGGTAACAATCTCTGCATTGAATGAATGCAATATGGCGAACCCAAACTTGGTGAAGAAGATTGCCATGATCATAAAGAATGGACTCCAGCAGCCAGGTATAGCCACTTTGCGCGAACTTTTAGATAATTTTCAGACCATCAATTCCAATGTAAAAACTGCATGCAATATGCTTTGATATGCATCCTGACCCGGTGCATCTTGCTATCCTATGCGTCTTATCGTTCCCGAGGATCAGAACATCTGGACGCATTGAGACAGGTCACATGCACCCCAGTTGAGTGACTTGCCAGGAATCCGATCAGACCAGCTGGTCAACGTTCTTGCCCAACTTGGATGGGTCAGTTTTGTTGCTTTCAGCGCTGGACGCTGAAGGGTGTTTCATGACGTAGACGGCATCCTCCTGACCGGAAACCGCACCATCCTGGTTGGTGTCGGCGGCGGCATAGGTTGTGGAAGAACTACTCGCGCCGCCGACTCCACCCACACCGCCTTGCCCCCCCCCGGATTTTCCTGATCCACCAGGGTCACCCGCGGCACGAGAGCCGCCTGAAGGAGGCTTCAGGTTGCCATTTTTAATAGAGGTTTCAATGTCCGATTTTCCAATGCTTCCGGTTTTCTTTGTGTCAATAGAGTCGTACATTTTTGTGGCATCATCGCTGGACACGCCTTTGGCAGTCAAGCCAGAAACAAATTGATCCTTAGAAACTTTGCCGGTGTTATTGGGATCGAGGTCGCTCATCATCTTGGTGGCCATCATGGAGGCCATCTTGGATGCATCGACTCCGTTGCTGCTTCCTCTTCCAACGGAACTAATTGACATTGACATACTGAACTCCTTGGGTTGGATATAAGAACCCACTCATTTAGATTCTTAGTATTAATATCGACAAGCGGAGTCCTTAAGTTGAGACCCGGCGATGTAAATCCGTGTAAAAGCCTCAGACTCTGACTTCGTCAATTCTGCTGTTTAAATCTTGCGCGAAGTCATATCCATGTTTTTTCCAGGATGCCGAAGCGGATACCAATAGTGACATTGTTGTCCTGACGCGGCTGACATCCCTGAGTAGGCCAGATAGCTTGGAAGGCCGACAGGCAAAGCAAATACCTTGCCACCAAGGTCGTTTTCGATGCGGTAAAAGGCATCATCGCGAACAAAGGCTTGCCAACCGCTTCCCATACGACGGTTGAGTTGAAGCTAGTAACCTGACGAATTCAGGGTGTCTCTCACACCGGAAACGGGCGAAAAGCCATCCATTTTCATGGGATAGCGTGCAATTTTTCCCAATATGGACCAGTCTTCCTAGTTGTATTCAGCCGACAGAGCCGCCATGCCCATGTGCGTGCTGATTTGACTAATTGATAATCTTGGCAGTGCGCCGACCTCGAGTTGAAACTTGAAATTCAGCGCTCCATGGCTTGTGCCCAGGCGCAATTTGCCACCATCCAACTCCCAAATTCCTTGGGAAAATGCCGAAGGCTGATCATCATACTGACCCGGCAAGCTTTAGCTCAATATGAAGGAACTTGAACTGTTGACCGCGTTCTGAGGGGTGTGCCACTGTTAGAGTCGAAGGCAACAATCTGTGGGCGATGGTGCTAGCGAATTGGAACAACTTTGACTTTTGCATGAGCGGGTGCCTTCTCCAGGTTGCCAATCGAGCCAGGCGTCTCCAACACACGCGCCAACATCTCTTCCTCATTTGCCACTTCTATTGGCGCTTGACCAATGCAAGTGAAGGTTTGCCGTTCCTATACCTGACGCAACTGGTAGGGGTATATGTTCAAGCGTTCCTTGCATAGCGCGCATTGAGAGGTAAGGTGTCAATTGCATTACCAGTCACTGCAATGTGCAGAATCGCTCCGTGCGATTGAATCAGTCAGATGTGTCGCATTTCCGTACGCAGGCATGGAACACTCCTCCAAATCTCAAATGAATTCATTGTGCTGTTTGAGTCTGTAGGACGAGATGAGCGTGGTGTAAATCCGAGTAAAAGGTATGTCGCAGAAGTGGCTTCTGGCTTACTATCGTTGGATCTCCACTTTTGTGATGCCTTCTGTGCCATGCCCCAAGTTCTTTTGATTGATGATGATCGCGAATTATTGGAACTGCTACGCGACTATCTGCAAGCTGACGGGTTTTCCGTCAACTCCGCAACCGACGGGTATGCAGGTCTGAAATCCGTACAGAATAATGCACCGGATATCGTGGTGCTCGACGTGATGATGCCCGGCATTAATGGCATGCAAGTGCTCACGCAGATACGTGCCGTAAGCCCTGTACCTGTGCTGATGCTCACCGCTAAAGGGGATGACACCGACCGGATCATGGGGCTTGAGCTCGGTGCGGACGACTACGTGTCCAAGCCCTGCACGCCGCGCGAACTCGTTGCGCGGCTGCGTGCCATTCTTAAGCGCTCGCAAAATGCGCGGTCCCAAAAGCAGGATACCCGTGTACCCATTACCGTGGGCGCGCTCACCATATGGCCTGCGAAGCGACGTGCTCAACTCGCTGGCAAGGACATGGCGCTCACCAGCACTGAGTTCAGCCTGCTTGAGGTGCTGGCGCGCCACGCAGGGGAGACTGTGAGCAAACAGCAGCTCAGCGAAGAAGGTCTGGGACACCCTTTGAGCCGTTTTGACCGAAGCATCGACGTACATGTGAGCGGCATTCGCCAGAAATTTGGATTGTTGCCCGATGGCTCATCGCCTATCCAAACTGTGATCCGAATGGGTTACCAACTAGTCGTGGAGTAAGCGCCATGGGCCGTCTGTTTTGGAAATTTTTTATAGTGTTCTGGGTCGCACAGATCTCGATATTTTTGACGGTGGGCTTGATGTTGCTGGCTTGGCCATCCGCCGTATTAGACACGCCGTTCAAGCAGTCCATGGATCATTGCTCAGCACCGAATTGCGCGCAGGCGAGCACGCCGATCTGGCCGAAAGGCGGCCTGCCTCCGCCGCTGCCGTTGGGCGCCGGTTTGTTAGTCAGCGTGGCTTTTGCGGCATGGTTGAGTTGGTATTTTTCGCGACCCATCCGCAGTTTGAACATTGCATTTGAAGCGCTCGCCGACGGTAAGCTGAATACACGCGTGAGCAAGGCGATGGGATCGCGCCGGGACGAGCTCACTAATCTGGGTCAGGCCTTTGACCGAAGCGCCGCAAAACTGCAGGCGCAAGTTGAGGCGCAGCGCCGACTATTGCATGACGTTTCTCATGAGCTGCGCTCCCCTCTTGCACGCCTGCAGGCATGTAGCGACTTGATGGTGCAGCAGCCACAGCGTTCCGTGGAGTTGGTGCAGCGTATTGAGCGTGAAACTAGTCGAATGGACAAGCTCGTGGGTGAACTGCTGACTTTGGCTCGGCTGGATTCGACGACAAACCAGGCACCCGCTGAATTGGTGGATTTGATCGAACTTGCGCAGTCTATTTGTAGTGATGCTGAACTCGAAATGCAAGCAAAATCCTGCCGACTGCAAATCCACATTCCTGAGCAGATGCAGGTCAAAGGCGATGTCGAGTTACTCTACCGGGCGCTGGATAACGTGCTACGCAATGCGATTCGCTTTTCCCCTATTGGAGGCATCATAGGACTGCACATCACTGTCAATGCGACCAACCTCAGTGTGCTGATCAGTATTTCAGACGAGGGACCTGGACTGCCCCAAAAAGATGTAGATCGAATTTTTGAGCCCTTCTTTCGTAGCGACTCCAATTTCGACAAAGGTGATCATGGGTGTGGTCTTGGCCTGGCCATCACCCGCAGTGTCGTGCTGGCGCATCAAGGGCAGATCAGTGCCAGCAACCGCAGCGGCGGTGGCCTTGAAGTGATCATTACGCTGCCAGCCTAAAGCAACGCATATGTCAGATTCATGAGCTCTTGCCGCATCGCGACCAATCGCATACATGCGCTTGGGTTCTTTTCGATGCATAGGGCGCAAATTGCTTGAGTTACTGCGACAGATCCCTACTTCGCGACAAACCCTAGTTAAAGGGTTGACATTGATAGCTCACAATCAGGCTTTACATTTTGACGCCCACCATTAACCGGATCAAAACACGATGTTGTCACTCCCCCGATTTGATAGACACAACACCCTGATCCTGCTGCATTGCGCCCTGTTGTCGGCTTGCACGGCGGTTGGCCCTTCGTACCAGGTCCCAGCCACAGAGCAACTGCTCACATCCAGCCAATGGCAAGCGGTCCAGCCACATGATGGTGACACCGGCGAGCTGCTGACCTGGTGGAAGCGCTTGCAAGACACCAGCTTAAACGGACTGTTGCAGTTGGCTGAAGTCAACAACCCATCATTGCAAAAAGCCGCTGCCAATATCGCCGCTGCCCGCGCCAGCGTCACCTCAGCGCGCGCTTCCGGCCTGCCGACTCTGACCGGCTCGGCCTCAGCTAGCCGTGGCAACACCCTAGGCACTGCCCAAACCACCATTACCGGCGCGCTGGATACCAGTTGGGAAATCGATCTATTCGGCAGCGTGCGTCGCTCTGCCGAGTCCTCCGACGCGCTGCGGCAGGCCCGCCAAGCCGACTGGCACGATGCGCGCGTTTCTCTGGCCGCCGAAGTGGCCACCGACTATGTAACCTACCGCGCCTGCCAGCTAACGCTGCAGACCGTGCAGTCAAATGCGCTTTCCATCCAGGCTACGGCCCGCATCACCCAGCGGTCGTTGCAGGCCGGCATAACGTCGCGGGCCGATGCCGATCTGGCTGATGCCAGTGCCGCCAGCGCCTCAGCCATCGCAATTTCTCAAAAGACCGAGTGTGACATCACCATCAAAGCCTTGGTGGCCCTAACCGGGTTGGCAGAACCTGCGCTACGCCAGCTGCTGGATACGCAGCCGCCCAAATTGCCCCCATCGGATAGCCTGACTGTGCGTACCTTGCCAGTGGATCTGCTCAGTCAGCGGCCTGATCTGATATCGGCTGAACGTGCCCTGGCCTCCGCCAGTGCCAAGATTGGAGTGGCTGAGGCTGACCGCTATCCACGCCTGTCGCTGACGGGTTCACTGTCGCGTACCCGCACGGATGGGGTGGACACCACGCCTTGGTCTTTTGGCCCCAGCCTGTCCCTGCCGCTGCTTAATGGCGGAGCCAAACGCGCCGCCGTGGATTCTGCCCAGGCTACCTACGACTTGGAGCTGGCCACCTACCGGCAGGCTGTGCGAACCGCTGTGCAAGAGGTCGAAAAAAACCTGCTGCAGCAAGACAGCGCCGAGCGCCGCACCGCAGAAGTACGCCGCAGTGCAGAGGGCTACCGCAGCTACGCCACATCAGTGGACGCCAATTGGCGTGCTGGTGGCGACAGCCTGCTGAACCTAGAAGTCGCTCGGCGCAACGCAATTTCTGCCGAGCAAACCTTGATTTCCGTGCAGCGCGACCAGTTGCTGTACGGCATTGCCTTGTACAAAGCCGTTGGCGGCGGCTGGTCAGTATCCCTTGGAGACACGAAGTGAAATTAGCAAAAATCAGCCTAATCGCGGCCACCGTGCTGTTAGTCGTCGTCGGTGGCGTATGGGTGCTCAAATCCGGCGCCACGCCTGTCACCACTGTGACCACCGGCGCCAATTCGGGGCTGACCGTCAGCGCCGTCACGCCACAGCAGGTCACTTGGGGCCGCAGCCTGCAACTATCCGGCGGGCTGTTTACCTGGCAAACATCCAGCATCGCCAGCGAGGAAGCCGGCCTGCGTATCTCCGAGGTGCTGGTGGACGTAGGCAGCGTAGTCAAACGCGGCCAGTTGCTGGCACGCTTGAACGACGACACAGTGCAGGCCGAGCTGCGCTCCCAGCAGGCGACCGTTGCTCAAGCCCGCGCCAAGCTGGCCCAGGCCAAGGCCGAGGCCGACCGTAGCCGGATGGTGAAAGACAGTGGTGCTTTGTCGGACCAACAGGTCACCTCCTACCTGATTGCCGAGCAAACGGCCCAGGCTAGCCTAGACGCCACCTTGGCCACGCTGGACAGCCAACGCATCAAGCTCGCGCATACCCGCATCCTAGCGGTGGACGACGGCATCATCTCCAGTCGCAGCGCCACGCTGGGCAATGTCGTGGCCTCGGGCACCGAGTTGTTCCAGCTGGTGCGCCAACGCCGCGTGGAATGGCGGGCCGAAGTCACCGGCAAACAAATTACCGCGTTGAAACCAGGTCAGACCGCACGCATTACCCTGCCCGACGGTAGTCAGGTAGCAGGCCGCCTGCGCCTGGTCAGCCCGACGCTGGACAGCAACACTCGCAACGGCCTCGCCTATGTCGACCTGCCCATAGGCAGCTCTGCCAGCGCGGGCATGTACGTACGCGGCGAGATCAACACCGGCCAGACCCCTGCGCTCACTGTACCCAACAGTGCTGTGGTGCTGCGTGATGGCAACAGCTATGTGTTTGAAAAGGATGGCGACACCCAGAAAGTGGCACAACGCCAAGTGCAAACCGGCCGACGCGTGGGCGACTTGGTGGAGATCACCAGTGGTATCGCCGAGCAGGCCCAACTGGTGCGCAGTGGTGGTGCCTTCCTGAATGATGGCGACCCGGTTCAGTGGATCAGCGCCACCAGCAGCATCAATACCAAGTCCACCAAGTCAACCAAGGCAGCGCCATGAATGTTTCAAGTTGGTCGATACGCAACCCGGTTCCGGCGATTCTGCTGTTCATCATTCTCACCGGGGCCGGGCTATTCGGCCTGCACAAGTTAGGTATCCAGAACTTCCCCGATCTTGACGTGCCGACCATCGTGATCTCGGCAACGCTGGAAGGCGCCGCACCGGCGCAGCTGGAAACCGAGGTGGCCCGCAAGATCGAAGACAAGTTGGCCTCAATTGCCGGAATAGACCACATTACCACCACCATCACCGACGGCACGGCCAGCGTCAGCGTCAGCTTCGACATCGACAAGGACGGTGAAGTCGCTCTGAACGAAGTGCGCAACGCTGTCGACGGCACGCGTGCCGACCTGCCTACCGAGATGGCCGCGCCGGTGGTCTCCAAGGTCACGCACGGCTCGGCCGCGCTGCTGACCTATACAGTGGCGGCACCGCACCTCAGCGAGTCCGATCTATCCTGGTTTGTCGACAACAACATCAGCAAGGCCTTGTTATCGGCCAAGGGTGTGGGCGCGATCAACCGCATCGGTGGTGTCAAGCGCGAGATGCATGTAACGCTGGACCCTGCACTGATGTCCGGTCTGGGTGTGACAGCCAACAGCGTATCCAGCCAGATCAAGGCGGTGCAGACCGATGCCTCGGGCGGCCGCGGCACGCTGGGCGGCAGCAACCAGTCGGTACGAACCCTGGGCCGACTCGATCAGCCAGAGCAACTGGCCGGCCTGGCTATCCCCGTTACCACTGCCGCCGCCGCCAAGACCAGTGTACGGCTGGATCAGATTGCTACGGTCAGCGACACCGCTGAAGAGCGCTTTGCGTATGCAGCGCTAAACGGCAAGCCGGTAGTCGGCTTCCAGGTCACACGACAGATCGGTAGCAGTGAGGTGTCGGTGGCGGCTGCAGTGCGTGCTGCGGTCAAGACCTTCAGTGCCCGCCACCCGCAGGTGCAGATCACCGAGGTGATCGAAACCGTGCGCCCCACGCAGGATAATTACGACGGCTCGATGCACCTGCTGTACGAGGGCGCGATCCTGGCGGTGGTGGTGGTCTGGCTGTTCCTGCGCGACTGGCGTGCGACTTTTGTCTCCGCGGTGGCGCTGCCGCTGTCCATCATCCCGACCTTCATCGTGATGTACCTGCTCGGTTATTCGCTGAACCTAATCACCCTGCTGAGCCTGTCGCTGGTGGTGGGCGTACTGGTAGACGATGCCATTGTCGAGGTCGAGAACATCGTGCGCCATTTGCGCATGGGCAAGACACCGATGCAGGCCGCACTCGAAGCCGCCAATGAAATCGGCCTGGCGGTGGTGGCCACCACCTTCACCCTGGTGGCGGTGTTCTTGCCCACGGCTTTTATGAGCGGCATACCGGGCAAGTTCTTCCGGCAGTTCGGCATCACCTCATCGGTGGCGGTACTGGCCTCGCTGCTGGTGGCTCGGTTGCTGACACCGATGATGGCGGCCTACCTCCTCAAGCCCAGCCCGGTGCACGTGACGCAAGACGGCCCGGTGATGCGCTATTACCTGGCCATGATGCACTGGTGCCAGACGCACCGGCGTGGCACGATGCTGCTGGCAGGCCTGTTCTTCATCGGATCATTGAGCCTGGTGCCGCTGCTGTCCACCTCATTCATCAGCGCGTCCGACACCGCGCAGACCACGATTTCGCTCAAGTTGCAGCCTGGCAGCACACTGGTGCAAACCCGCGCCACCGCCGCCCAGGCCCAGGCGCTGATCGCCCAGATGTCCGAAGTCACCCAGGTGTTCACCGTGATCGGTGACGCCAGCAGCGATGCCAGCAGCAGCACAGTGAACGAGGCGTCGCTGACCGTCAGCCTGACACCGCGCGGCACGCGGGTGCGCTCGCAGTCCGAGGTGGAAGCCGCCATCCGCCACAGACTGGGTGGGCTGCCCGGCACCCGCGTTGGCGTGATGGGCATGGGCAACGGCCAGTCGCTCGATATCACCCTGGCCAGCGACGACGCCCTGGCGCTGAACCAGGCCACCGCCGCGCTGATCAAGGACCTGCGCACGCTGAAAGGCATTGGCAACATCACCGACAGCTCCAGCCTGCAACAGCCCGAAATCCATGTGCGACCCGACCCGGTGCGTATGGCCGAACTGGGTGTCACCACCGACACCCTGGCCAGCGTGGTGCGCGTGGCCACCTATGGCGACTATGCCACCAGCCTGGCCAAGTTCAACCTGCCGCAACGCCAGATCCCGATCCGCGTGCGTTTTGACGACAGCACCCGCTCCGACCTGGATGCGCTGGGACAGTTGCGCGTGGCCGGGCGTACCGGCGCGGTACCGCTGACTGCCGTGGCCGATCTGTCGCTGGGCGCTGGCCCCTCGCAGGTGGCACGGCTGGACCGGATGCGCAACGTGACCCTGAGCATCGAACTCGGCAGCCTGAGCACTGGCGACGCAAACAAATTGGTACAGGCTCTACCCAGCATCAAAAACCTGCCCGCAGGCGTGCAGCAGATTGCCACCGGTGATGCGCAACGCATGGCCGAACTGTTCGCCAGCTTTGGCGGCGCGATGCTGATCGGCATTCTGTGCATCTACGCGGTGCTGGTACTGCTGTTCCACGACTTCATGCAGCCGGCCACCATCCTGGCGGCCCTGCCCTTGTCGGTTGGTGGCGCGCTATTGGCGCTGTTGATTACTGGCAGCGGCTTCTCGATGTCGTCGGTGATCGGCCTCTTGATGCTGATGGGCATTGTCACCAAGAACTCGATCCTGCTGGTCGAGTACGCGGTAGTCGCCTACCACCAGCAGGGCGTGGGGCGCTATGAAGCGCTGGTCGATGCCTGCCACAAACGAGCCCAGCCCATCCTGATGACCACCATCGCCATGGTGGCAGGTATGCTTCCCATCGCCCTGGGTTGGGGAGCGGATGCAAGCTTTCGCGGACCGATGGCCGTGGTGGTGATTGGCGGCCTAGTCACCTCCACCGTACTCAGCTTGCTGGTGATTCCGGTTGTATTTACCTATGTGGACGACTTGTTGTTGTGGCTGCGCCAACGTTTGCATCCGCTTACGTCACCTTAATGAAGACACTGTCAAGTTGTCAGCATGAGGCCGAAATTGGGGTCGATTTGTTTTCCCTGCAATTTGTGACGGTTTGAAATCGAGCCCTGGCGTAGGGTGCTGCTGACAGTTTGTTGATTTCATTAGACTTTCAGAGTGGTAGTTTGTCTCCTATCGTCGCTCTCCCGATTGTGGAGACAGACGATGCAAACCTGGCATACAACGTTCCTTGGCCTCAAGAATCTTCCCCGCGAGCTCAGCGGCTTCGAATTGCAGGACTTCTTCACCTATAGCCGCGCGGTGCTCGCCGTAATCAAGGTCCAAACGGGACCAAGCCTGTGGACACGAGTCTGAACAAGTCTGTAAATCCAGGCCGGCCTTGGCCTAGTGAGGCGTGCTCAAAAAACAAGCAACGTTCTTGTCAAAGTATGTCTTGAAGAAGGCTAGTGTGTTGCCCCCCTTCAGACAACCGAGAAAATTAGACTCAGCACCTTGCAATAACAAAATTCTACTACCGTTTTTTGCTTTTGTTTTTAGTGCTTTGCGAGGAAGTCGACACACGTGGAAAGTATTGGATGCTGATTGACAATCTTGATCTCTAGTTTTTGATAATTTTTCATTTTCCAGTCCCATCGTTTCAGTTATAGCGCTACTTTTTTTGAAAGTACGGCATGCGATCTAAGTGTGAGTTGCTGTTGAATGACTCGACTGAGTCGTTCAACAGCATTCATAGTTGGTTTATGCCGCAATTGGCTGGCGGATGGCAGCCACTAACTCAGCAGCTGTAGGGTTGTAGTAGCGCATAGCCATTTGCAGGGTTTTCCAGCCGAAGATTTTTGCCAGCGTCGCCGCTGGTAAGATTTTTGCCCGTCTGGAAGCGGCTTCGTGGCGCAGGTCGTGAAAACGCAAATTTTTGATATTGGCACGCAGGCATGTTTTGCGAAACGCAGCGCTGACGCTGTCTGTGTCGCGAAAATTGGTCAGCCGATGATGCGATTGTCGTTGCAAGGGGCGCAAAGCGGCTTCAGCAGCGACCGACAAGGGAACATCGCGGGCAGTCCCATTTTTTGTCATATCCAAATGGATAAAATGGTGAGCAAGGTTGATTTGGTCCCAGGTCAAGGTCACCATCTCGCCGCAGCGCATTCCGGTTTCGATGGCAAGCAGAATCAACAAATTTAGGTCGGACGATTCGCGTTCGCTGGCTGCATCGAACAGACACTTTTCCTCATCACCAACCAGACGACGCGAACGGCCTCCGAGCAATTTCGGTTTACGAATGTCGGTGACGCTATTGTCGACCGGAATCGACCAGTCACGCCGCGCCGTATTCAGTACTGCTGAGAACATCGAGAGTTCTAGTTGTACTGTTTTTGGAGCGACTTCCTTGAGTCGTTGGTCACGATAGCTGGAGAAGTCGACACTTTGCAGACTAGCGAGTGGACGCAAGGCTAAAGAGTGTCGCAGTAACTGCAATAGACGGTAGTTTTCTTTGATGTGCCCGCGCTTGTCCGGTGTCACTTCTTGACGATAGCGCTCTAGCACGTCTCGTGCTTTCAGCTTTGGAGCGGTCGGTGAATTCACCGCGCTGCATTTTTACTTCTACGTCTCTGGCCCAGTCTTTGGCAGCCTTCATGGTTTCGAGGGTGCGTGTTTGGGTTGGATAGCCTTTGCAACGAACGATGGCTTGAAATTGATACGGACCGCGTTTAGTGATAGTCGACATACTTCTGCTCCAATTTAAGTTGAGGAACAGGGTATAGCTACATGCATTTTCAACGGTACTGCAGCAAAATTGCAGCAAAAACCCGTTTTAAAATGCACAAAGGCTTACAAGAATCTGTAAGCCTTTGATTTAATTGGTTGCGGGGACAGGATTTGAACCTATGACCTTCGGGTTATGAGCCCGACGAGCTGCCAGACTGCTCCACCCCGCGTCTGAGGAATTGAATTATATAGAGAATAGCCGCATGGCGCAAGAATTTGTTAAATATAGACTAAAAAATATATACTTTATGAAACAAATTTTTCTATGTTTGTATCACTTTACTTGTTCGCAGGCCGTTGCTTTAATACGAAATTTAAAAAAAATGTGTTGATTACGGCATAATAAACAGCTTCAACAATTAAGAGTTTTGAATGGTACTTCATGTATTTATATGCCCTCAATGATGAAATAAATCGTCTGCATACCGAGTTGGCTGGATTGAGTGGGGCTGATCGCTTGGATGTTTTAGTGCATCTTGCGTGGTATTTGCGTCAGTGCGATAGCCAGCAGTCCTTAATCTTGGCCGACGAAGCAGGGGCTTTGCTTGCCAGCAGCACTCGGCTGTTGGGACAGCGTCACGCGATTAGTGCCCGATTGGCATTGATACGGGTAGAGGTTGCGGCCTTATTTCGAGATTTTGACCGAGCAGAGCAGTTATTGTTAGAGGCTAGGTCCGGTTTTACTCGGCTGGAAAATGTCGTGGGTGAAGGGGATAGCTTTCTGGCTGAAGTCATTGTCGCGCTGGAGCAAGGGGATCTGAAGCGAGCGATAGGCTCCAGTTGTGCTGCAGCGTCGTGCTTTGATCGTTGTGATGATACGTTGCGCCAGTTGTTGGCGGAGGCGTGGCATATTTATCTGACGTCGTTCGCCGAACCTGATGCCGCCAGAGATCAACTGATTTTGTTGTTGGTAAAAGCAAATCAAGTAAAGCACCCCGCTTTGGTCGCTTTGCTGACGGCGGCTAGAGGGGAGTTGTTGTTTTCATCTGAGATGGCGCGGTCCTCTGTCATGTTTAACCAAGCAAGCGAGTTGGCGCAACAGGCTGGCCTGATTCGGTTGGCAATTATGGCGGCTTGTAATGCTGGAGTCGGCTTACAAAAACTCGGCGATTTAGATGAGGCAGCTGTATGTTACGACTGGGCAGTGTCGCGCGCACGACAGACCGGTTGGCCTGCAATGATCGCTTTTAGTCTGATTCGATTAGGTGAGTTATTACGTCATTTGAATCGATTGGAGCAGAGTCAGCAGGTTTTACAAGAGGCGCTGCAAGGTTTGATAGGATGTAAAAATGGTATCCACGCTGCGATTGCTCATGCTGAACTAGGTAATACTTTGTTGCTGCTGGGAATGGCGCGAGAAGCTGCTGCATATTTTGATACTGCGATTGCTCTTTATCGAGAGGCTGGCTCACGCAATAATCTGGCAGAACATTTGATTAGCCAAGCCCGCGCTTTGTCAGCAGCGGGAGAACAGGTTGCTGCTTTAAATGCTATTGAGGAGGCCAGGGAATTGATTGCCGAATTGTCTTGCGATTCACTGCAGGCTGATTTGAGGGAGGCGCTGGCGGAAATTTTTCATCAACATGATTTACCTCCGCCATCCGATATGACGGCTCCCAACGTAGTGCTGCATTACTTGGAAGAGGCGGTATCTGTTGGTAATGGGGGGGAGGCGTGGCAAGCTTCTTCGAAGCTGCTGTTATCATTAGCTGAAGCATGGGCGCAGGCAGGGGATGGTCAAAAGGCGTTTAATTATGCGAAGCAAGCCATTGCCGCCGATCAGCGCGAGCGCAGTAAACAGGCGGAAAATTTGACAACCTTGATACAAGTGAGGCATGAGACTGAGCGAGCCAAGGCAGAGGCAATACATCACCAGCAAATGGCCGCGGCCTCACTGGAAACCTCGCAAACACTGGATCTTTTGGGTAGGGTAGGGCAAGAAATTACGGCAGATCTTAATTTTGAAAATGTGTGTCACAGCCTTCAGCGTCATCTTGATAGTTTGCTTAATACCTCGGATTTGTGCATCTGGCTAATCGACACAAAGCGAGATGTGCTGGAATTGTCTTATTGCGTAGAAAACGGTGTTGTTACCGGACTCGATCAAGATAGATTCGACCGCAACGCTCAAAATGCGGCGCTTTGTATTTTCCAAGGACAGGAGTTACTCCTTAAGGCCGATGTTGCAGATTTTCAAGCTAGCACCAGTAACTTTTCGGATACTGGGACAGCGCTGTTCGGTCCCTTGATTGTCGGTGATCGTGCTCTGGGTGTTATGGCAATTTTATCGAATACTTCGGTGGTTTACGGTGAGCGTCAGCGTTTAATATTTCGAAGTTTGTGCGCATATGGTGCGATTGCGCTCGATAACGCTCATGCACATGATAAATTGCAAGAAACCCAAAAACGGCTCGAGCAGGCATTGCGGGAATTAGAAGAAACTAGTTTGACTGACCCACTGACAGGTCTCAAAAATCGTCGATTCCTTATGCAGAACATTGATGCGGATGTGGCTCTGTGTTTACGCAATTATCAGAATACCACCGACGATTTTGATAGCCGTTCTAAGGAGGCTGATTTATTGATATTTTTGGTCGACCTAGATCATTTTAAACAGGTTAATGATAAATATGGACACGCTGCAGGCGATGCAGTTTTGGTGCAAATTCGACAGCGATTACAACAGGTCTTCCGAGATTCTGACTATCTGATACGCTGGGGGGGAGAGGAATTTCTGATCATTGCGCGCGGTACTTCTAGAGCGGTTGCCGAGGAATTGGCAGAGCGAGTGCGTTTGGTCGTGGCGGAACAAGATTTTTATATCGAAGGTGATTTATTTATTGCACAGACTTGTTCCGTGGGCTTTGCCTGCTTCCCTTTTGTGACGGCTCACCCACGCGCCATTTCCTGGCAGGATGTGGTTGATATTGCGGATATTGCCTTGTATGCGGTCAAACATGCAGGTCGAAACGGGTGGGTAGGTTTGTTTGCAGAAGAGCATGCGTGGCCAGAATTATTACTTTGTACTTTGAAGAGCGATCCTAAAGGCGCGATACTAAATAGAGAATTAAGACTTAGCACAAATAAATCAGCAAAATTGGTCGTTGATGCGCTTGCCAATAAGCAGGCGGCAGCGTGAGAAAAAATACAAGAGAGAAATAATAAAGCTATGGAATATGAAGTAATCGATACGCAAATTGCGCCGGATGGACGTTTGGAAGTATTGTCTAAGGCCGAAGTTGCCAAAGTGCTCGATACCAGTCAGGGTGGACTACATCAATTGTTTCGCAGTTGTTCATTGGCAGTGCTTAATTGTGGCAGTGGCTTAGATGACGGCAAGGAATTATTGGAGCGTTATAAAAGTTTCGATATCAGCATCATTCAGCGCGAACGTGGCATCAAGCTTGACATAAAGGCCGCTCCCGCGAGCGCTTTCGTGGATGGCGTCATGATTAAGGGTATACAGGAACATCTGTTTGCTGTCTTGCGTGATATTCTATTTGTCTATGGCGAGATCGAGGATAGCCCAAAATTTGATTTGGCCACCACGGAAGGTGTCAGCGATGCCGTGTTTCATATTTTGCGCAACGCCAATTTTCTGCAGCCTCAGGTTAATCCGAATCTGGTAGTTTGCTGGGGCGGGCATTCTATTTCCGGAGTCGAATACGACTACACTAAAGTGGTCGGTTATCAGTTGGGCTTGCGCGGCATGGATATTTGCACTGGCTGTGGCCCAGGAGCGATGAAAGGGCCAATGAAAGGCGCGACTATCGGGCATGCCAAGCAACGAATTCGTCATGGCCGTTATTTAGGGATAACTGAGCCCGGTATTATTGCGGCAGAAGCGCCTAATCCTATCGTGAATAACCTCATCATTTTACCGGATATCGAAAAACGCTTGGAGGCCTTTGTTCGCCTCGGTCATGCAATTATCGTGTTCCCAGGTGGTGCCGGCACTGCGGAAGAGATTTTGTATCTGCTAGGTATTTTGCTTCATCCCGATAACGCGCATATCCCTTTTCCATTGATTTTTACTGGCCCTGAAAGTGCAAAAGATTACTTTCAGCAAATCGATCAATTTATTGGCGATACACTGGGTGTTGAAGCGCAGCAACGCTATCAAATTATTGTTAATGATCCAACCCTGGTGGCGCAGGAAGTGCAGGCTGGGATTAAAAAGGTCAGAGAATTCCGCAAAACTAAAGGTGATGCCTATTATTTCAACTGGCTATTGAAGATTGATACAGAATTCCAAAAACCTTTTGATCCCACGCATGAAAACATGCGCAATCTTGCATTGCATAAGAATCAGGAACCGCATCTTCTTGCCGCTAATTTGCGTCGCGCTTTTTCTGGCGTGGTGGCCGGTAACGTCAAGGATCAGGGGATCAGAGCAATCGAAAAGCACGGACACTTTGAAATCTGCGGAGACACTGCTCTCATGGAAGCAATGGATGCATTATTGACCTCGTTTGTGGCACATAATCGTATGAAGTTGCCTGGAAAAGCGTATACCCCATGCTATCGCGTTATAAAATAAAGAAATAATATTTCAGTTTGGCAATTAATTGGTGTTTCTTGAAAAAAACGCCGCATAATAACAAACTTATGCAGAGAATGTCTGGCACTGCTGCAATGATCGACTCCCTAACCTTTGAGGATGATAGACATGAGTACCGTACAGCAGGAAGTTGATGAGCGTACTAACCTGACAGGTTCAAATAAGTTTGAACTTTTACTGTTTAGGTTGGGCGGCGATGCAGTTGGCGATCGTTCGGAATTATTTGGTATCAATGTATTTAAAGTCCGAGAGATTGTGGCTATGCCGGTCATTACTGCTGTTGCCGGTGCACTGCCGCATAACTTGGGCGTGGTAAATTTGCGTGGCCAAATTATTCCAGTGATTGATTTGCCGTCTGTGGTTGGCTGTAAACCAAAAACCGGCCTGAATATCATGTTGGTGACAGAATACGCACGCTCGACCCAGGGTTTTGCTGTTGAATCAGTAGAGGAAATTGTTCGTCTGGACTGGAGTCAAGTCTTGTCTGCGGAATCTAGTGCTGGCGGTGGTATGGTAACGAGCATTGCTCGCCTTGATGGTGATAGCGAAAATACCCGGCTTGCTCAAGTTCTCGATGTCGAGCAAATATTACGCCTGATCTATCCTATCAATAGCAAAGAAATTGATCCCGAAACCATCGGTGCCAAACTGGTCATTAGACCAGGAACAGTCATACTAGCTGCAGATGATTCGGCTGTGGCGCGTGGTTTAATTGAGCAAGCACTCACCGCTATTGGCGCGCCCTTTATCATGACCAAGACGGGCAAAGAAGCATGGGAAAGACTGCAAGCTATTTCAGCAATGGCACAAGCCGAAGGGAAAACCATTCGAGATAAAGTGGCTATGGTTCTCACGGATTTGGAAATGCCGGAAATGGATGGTTTTACTTTAACCCGTAACATCAAACAAGATGAACGTTTTAAAGGCTTGCCAGTAGTTATTCATTCCTCATTATCAGGTACCACCAATGAAGACCATGTTAAAAGTGTAGGCGCTGACGCTTATGTTGCAAAGTTTGTTGCGGAAGATTTGGCTGCGACGATACGCCGGGTAGTGGCACAATAACTCAATTGTCTGATTGATAAAAGATAAAAGGGCGCTGAATGCGCCCTTTTTTTTGTGTAATTATCGGTCAGTCGGTGCTTGTGCCGGCACCCTTTGCCAACCGGAAGGACAGGTTTTAATTGAAGGATAAAAACCATCGGGATTATGGCAATAATACCAATCACCACCGCTGACACCTGATTCTGGCGTTACTGATACGGCGGGGTAGGGCGAGGAACTGATGCCGTTTGATTGCTGTACATAAACCGTATTTCGGGCCGGCATTATGACGGTATCTACGATCACTTCGGGATAGTAGCGAGATGGGTAAGGATAATAGGGTGCCGAGTAGTAAGGGCTATAAAATAAAGGAAAAGGGTTGATCACTAAACCTATGCCCCATCGAGGACTATGATTCATTTGCCTTCCATGCGCCCATGCCGGGCTAGCACTTACTGAGACCAGTAAAATAGCCACCGGCAATATTGATTTTATCCATTTCATCGCACACCTCGCATCGGAAAACATTGTGTTTCTTTAGTCATTGAATGGTCTTATTATTAATTGATTCGATAAAAAATAAGCCCTGCCAATATTTTAGAATGAAAATTCCTGTCCTGCGGTCTGATTTACACGTTGTTACCGATTGGGCGAAGAAGCATGTGATGTAACATGTCAGCCTTACAGAAAATTCCCACTAATTGAGGATAAAAAAATGACTTCCGCAGAAAAACAGATGACTTACGAAGAGTATCTCGATGAGGTAACTACTTTGTTGACGGAAATGTACGATCTTACCGATGATGCCGCTATTAAATATGTGATGCGGGCGCAAGCGGCTAATTTCTTTACTTTGCATGATGAACATGTGGAAATGCGCAACCCATCACGCGCGATGCATGATGCCAAACTTGTCTTTGAACAAAGAAATAAATCGCGTCCTGAAATTTATCGCAAGTAAGCAGACACTATCTTGTGGGGCGCTCATTTAAATTTGCTCGGCCGATTCATGCTGCGCACAGTTCAAGTGCCTGCTGGTGCAGCCCCACCTGAGGGCAAAGCTGGATGCGTTCAGCTAGGTTCTCCGTCTCATTTTCGAGCGAGTAACCGCATTGTAAATCTTTGCCATGTTTCGGTATTGCCGCTTTTATTGCCTCTTGACCTTGCCCGGCATTCCGGTGAATTGTGAGAAACACTCACATGCCGAAGTCAAATAGTCTTGTGCTATCCGCACTTTTCTGAAAACTATCCACTTATTTTGAGACAAAATCAATGAATAAAAAGACTACCCTTCGTCGCATTGTATTGGCGACGCTGCTGTGTTTTTCCGCGAGCGTATATGCAGATGCCGCTACAGCCACGACCGCTGTCAGCAATAACCTGGTACTTGAATCACAAGCCATGGATAAAAATGCCGATGCCTGTATGGATTTTTTTCAGTATTCCAACGGCTTATGGTTGAGCACGAATCCCATTCCGGCAGATAGGGCGCGCTACAGTGCCTATGATGAAGTGACGGAACGCAATTTGTCTGCGCTGAAAAACATCGCAGAAGCGGCCGCCGCCGGTGAAGGCAATACGCTGGCAGCGCGCCTGGTGGGCTCTTATTACCATAGCGGCATGGATGAGACGCAAATCGAAGCCGATGGTGCCAAGCCGCTGGCAACTGCTCTGGCGCAGATCGCCGCGATCCAGACCCGTGATCAGCTGTTGACCGTCATTGCCCGGCATCACCAGGCCGGCGTCAGTTCCCTGTTTAATTTTTATGTTGATCAAGACGCTAAAAACACCAGCCGTTACATCCCGCAGATGGCGCAGGGTGGCCTTGGTTTGCCAGACCGTGACTATTACCTGAAAACCGATGCCAAGACACGCGATATCCGAAAAAAATATCACGTCTATCTGGCGCACCTGTTCACGCTGTTAGGTGATAGTGCTGGCGTCGCCAAACAAAATGCCAGTGTCGTCATGGCGCTAGAAACCCGATTGGCGAAAGCATCGCTGACCAAGGTCGCCTTGCGTGATCCGCAAGCGTCGTATCATTTGATGGATTTGCCGGGGCTGCAAAAACTCGAATCGCATACCGCCTGGGCCAAGTACTTCAAGGACATCGGCCTGACTACGCCAGGACAAATTAACGTCGCCCATCCGAAATTTTTGGCAGAAGCCAGCCGCATGTTAAACAGCGTGCCACTGCCACAATGGCAAACCTATCTGCGCCTGCATCTGGTCAATAGCAAATCGAAAGACCTGTCTTCCGCTTTTGTGGACGCCAATTTTGATTTCTACGGTCGCACGCTGGCCGGCACCAAAGAGTTGCAGCCGCGCTGGAAACGCGTACTGACCAATATCGATGCCAACGCAGGCGAAGCGCTGGGTGAATTGTATGTGGCCAAATTCTTTGGCCCCGAAGCCAAGGCGGGCGTGCTGGAAATGGTCGGCAACATCAAGTTTGCCATGCGTGACAGCATCAGCAAGCTGGAATGGATGTCCGACGCCACCAAGCAGCAAGCCTACAAAAAGCTCGATACCTTAATCGTCAAGATCGGCTACCCCGACACCTGGCGCGACTACAGCAGCCTGAAGATCGACACCGGTTCGTATGCCATCAATAACATGCACGCCGCTGAATTTGAATTCAAACGTAATCTGGCTAAACTCGGCAAACCGATAGACCGTAACGAATGGGGCATGACGCCAGCTACCGTCAATGCCTACTACAACCCGACCATGAACGAGATGGTGTTTCCGGCCGGTATCTTGCAACCGCCGCTGTACCATGTCAACGCCGACCCCGCCGCCAATTACGGCAATACCGGCGCGACCATCGGTCATGAACTGACGCATGCCTTTGATGACGAGGGCCGACAGTTCGATGCCTCCGGTAATCTGAAAAGCTGGTGGACCAAGCAAGATGAAAAGAACTTCCTGAGCCGCGTGACTGCGATCGAAAAACAATTTGACGAGTTCAATCCTATCGACAAGCTGCACATCAACGGCAAGCTCACCGCAGGAGAAAATATCGCCGATCTGGGCGGCATGAAGATCGCCTTGCAAGCATTGAGAAATTCACTCAAAAACACCCCGCAAGCAGCCGAGATCGACGGCCTCACCCCTGAGCAGCGTTTCTTCATCGCCAATGCCCAAAGCTTCCGCGGCCTGATGCGCGACGAACGCCTGCGCCTGCAACTGGCCACCGATCCGCATGCGCCGGAAAAATACCGCGTCATCGCACCACTGGCGAATATGCCGGAGTTTTCCAAAGCGTTTAATTGCCCGGCAGATAAATCGCCATTACGGGTGGAAGCCAAGCGTGTGAATATTTGGTAAGAGACCTTTGCTGGCGCTGTTTGGAACAACTGCGCCAGTTTTAAAAGCGGATGCCGCCAGCGCGCATATCCCATGCGGGTTTGCCAGCACATAGGCTGAAAACCCGCATGGGATATGCGCGTGGGGCCAGGTGCTTTTTTACATCGTGAATTGGTAAAAAAACGAATCCTGAATGGCAAGCTTGGACATCATTGTTTCGAGCACGGCACATCCGCCTTCTTCAGTTCGACAATCACTACGTGGGTAGATGTTTGGCCGATGTTTTCCCCAACGTGCGTCTGTTCTTCCGACCACATGACGTCCCCGGCCTTGAACTCCCGCGTGAGTATATTTCCGTTTGGCAATGTCAATGTACGCTTGAATGGAGTCAGCGCATAGAGGACGAACGCGGGATGTTTGTGCTGGTGTGTTTTCTCGCCAGGCCCGTCGCGGTAGTCGAGAACTCTGACGCAATCGTTCTCCAAGATCACCTTGTATTTGTCGCCATCGGTTTGGACCGCGTCCTGCGCGAATGCGGAGTTTGCCAATAATAGGGATACTGTCAGGATTGAGCTGCGTAGCATGATCAGAACTCCTTGGATTGCGAGGCATCAACTTGGGTCACGTCTGCCAGCCCCGACGAATGGCAAACGAACAAGGAAAATTTATTGGAAGCGCAATGATCGCGCGCACATGAAGCCCAGGGGATGTTAATTATAAAGTTAATAAATTCATCATAGCCAAAAAATAGGCCGCAAGATTCTTTACTTTGGAAGTCTTATTGAGTGTAGTGCAAATCTGAAATATCGTATAAAAAAATAATAAATCGACAAAACTGCCACTGTAATTATTTTTAATTTACCAACTTATCAGGCATCGAATGAAGATTTTCCTGGACGATTTGGGCCGATGTCGACTTATCAACTAGAGAAGCCAGGCAATGCGGTGCTGAGCCTGTGAAGATCAACATTCCAGCATAAAAGAATCAACAAACCACAGGTTCTGTGTCAACCTAAAAATGCACTACGCCACCGCGCAATCATCATGCGGCTTGCAGGCACGATAGCCTGAAGACCCGCATAAACAGTGCGCATCAGATGCGCACCGGGCTTGCCCGTTTTTGACATGAGATAAACATGGCAGTGCCCGCTAAGCGGAGATTTCTTGTGTCTCAGTGAATGTTGCGTTTCATTCGCTTAGCGCCAGGCTACGTTGGAACTTCCAACGTCTCAAATTTTTTCCATCTCTTCAGGATCCAGCGCAATCACATGGGTCTGCATGATGCCTTTTTCGTCGTGCCATTCGCGCATGACGCAGGGCTGGCCTTCTTCATCGATGGCCATGACCTTAAACAGATTGCCTATCATCGATTCGATCAGGATGCGCTCGTCGGCGGGGAAGCTCTTGATGAATTTTTTGTCGAGCGTGACCACGCGAACGATGTCGCCCAGGGCAACAGGCTGATTCTTGCAATCGAGGAGTTTGGGATCGGACATGGAATTTTCTCTGGGTTTTTGTTGCTGCATTTTAAGCTGAATCCAAATGCAATGGCGCATTATCTATGCGCCTCGTGGCAGCAAATGGGCCTGCAGGGCGCATGGATATTGCGCCTGGCATTTACATCGCAACAAAAAAGGGGTTCACCCCCTTTTTTGTTGCTGCTGGTTTCAGTGCGGAGGCTTTACGCTATGGCTGCTTTTTTCTCGCGACCTATCCAATACAGCGCGATAACAATTAAAGCATACGGCAACATGGACAAGGCATCAGAGTTGGCTCCCTCGAAGAACGGGTTATGGACGGTGGCCCAGTCACCCAGCTTCTTGTCGAAATCCGTCAAGATACCAGCCGTAAAGGCAATCACGATGCCGCCTAATGCGCCGCCTGCGATATAGCCGGATGCCAGCAAGGTGCCAGAGCCGCTGTCGCCGGCCGCTTGCTGTTCTTCTTCACTCAGGTTCTTGTTATGCTCCAGTTTGTTATTGCGTCTGTCCACCAGCCAGCGGATCATGCCGCCGACAAACAGCGGCGCGGAGGAGGAGAGCGGCAAATACACGCCGACCGCAAACGCCAGCGAGGGGATGCCAGCCATCTCTAATACCACGGCGATCATCACGCCGAACAGCACCAGCGTCCAGGGTAATTGCTGATCGAGTATGCCTTTGATGATGTAAGACATCAGCACGGCTTTGGGTGCATCATATTTTTTCACTTCGGTGCCGTCGGGGCGTTTTTTGTAGGCGCCGTTGATACCCGGGTCAACCAGGTACACCGCTCTGCCTGCGTTATCGACCAGGTATTTGCCGGCAGGGCCACCGACAGCATTGCTCTTATGCCAGACCTTGTACGTGCCCTTGTCTTGTTCGGCTTGCGGGCCTTGCAGTTGGGCGGTGTCGCTCAGTTTGGATGCATCGGTCATCAAGCTTGGCGCGACTTGTGCTGCCGGTACGTAGACTGTGCCGGCATCGTTCAACTTAAGCAAAATCGGGCCAAGGATCAGGGCCGAAGAAAGCGCCCCCGCCAGAATTGCGTACTGTTGCAAGCGCGGTGTGGCACCCAGGATGTAACCGGTTTTTAAATCTTGCGAAGTGGTGCCGGCATTGCTGGAGGCGATGCAGACAATCGCGCCGACTGACAAGGCGGTGACATAATATTGGCCGCCCGTCCAGCCCATGATCAGGAAGATCAGGCAGGTGAACAGCAGTGTCGCCACCGTCATGCCGGAGATAGGATTCGATGAGGAGCCAATTTCGCCAGTCAGACGGGAAGACACGGTGGCAAACAGGAAGCCGAATACCAGAATCAGCAATGCGCCCAGCAGATTCATATGCAGCGGCGTAGCAAAAGTGATGACGGCGATGATCGCCAGTGCGCCGATGACGACCCATTTCATCGGGATGTCTTCATCGGTACGCAGGCGTGCAGTGGCGAGATGCGCGGCGCCTTTGCCCAGGCCAGACAAGCCAGCCGACAAGCTGCGCCAGATGGTCGGCATGGCGCGTACCAGGCTGATCAGGCCGCCGGCAGCGACTGCACCGGCACCGATATACAGCACGTAGGCGCTGCGTACATCATGCGGGCTCATTTCGCTAATCAGCTTGACGCCCGGACTCAGTGGCACGCTGAGCGAATCGCCAAAGAACTTGATCATCGGGATCAATAGCAGATACGACATCACGCCGCCGGCCGCCATGACTGAGGCGATTTTTGGTCCGATGATGTAACCGACACCGAGCAATTCTGGCGACACTTCGGCACCAATCGAACCCGCTTTCAGCGGCGCGCCGAAGACGACTTCCGGCGTGTCTTTCCAGCCTTTGAAGGCGACGTTGATGACTTTATACAAGAGGCCGACACCAAAGCCGCCGAAGATGATGGCGGCGCGTTTGCCGGCTTCGTCCTGTGCATGCGGGTTGCTGCTTTCGCCAGCGGCGGCGCGGGATGAATCGGTGGCGGCGGCTTTTAGTACTTCGGCGCAGGCTGTGCCTTCCGGGTATTTGAGTTCGCCATGTTTTTCGACGATCATGGCGCGGCGCATCGGGATCATCAGCAAGATACCTAATAATCCGCCAAGCACGGCGACTAAGGCGACACGGGAGATTTCCAGATCAAAGCCAAGAATCAAAATGGCGGGCATCGTTACGCCAAGGCCAAAGGCGATCGATTCGCCGGCTGAACCGGCGGTCTGGGTAATGCTGTTTTCCAGAATCGTCGAGTCTTTGCCGCCTAGCTTGTTAATCAGGCGGAAAAAGGTAATGGCAATGACGGCGACGGGTATCGAGGCGCTGACGGTCAGGCCGACCTTGAGCACCAGATACAAAGACGATGCGCCGAAGATCATCCCTAAAACGACACCCATGACGAGGGCACGCAGGGTGAATTCAGGGAGTTGCGCCGAGGCGGGGATATAGGGTTTAAACGCGGGAGCGGAAGTTTCTGGTGGCATTTTTCTACCTTATTGTGGTGGCAAAAGCAGGTCTTTAAGTATTATGTACTTTAGCCTGGCACGATTTTTCGTCTTATTTTTTGTACAATGTGAACGCTACTTGTCTCCGGTAGCGTCCGGTCAATATTCTTGATGCAGCGCATTATCCTGCTTTTTATGCATTAGTTGCAATGCCAGACTTTATCTCACTACCGTCTCTTCATGTTTATTCAGCGTCGGCAACACTTTGATGGCGCGGATAATCGGATTTCTCCATGCCAGCAGCGCCAATAACAAGGCCATGCCACCGGCAAACGCGAGCGAATAACGCAAGCCCAGATGCTCCCCCAGCCAGCCGCCGATCAGGGCACCGGGGCCGGCCGGGATCAGGATCAGCCAGCGCATGGTGCTGGTCATGCGCCCTAACATTGGCTCTGGCGTAACGGATTGGCGTAATGCCAGAAAATTGATAAAAATCAGCACAGCACCGACCGAAAAACACGCCAGCATCAGGGCAAACGCGGCCACCCCCCAAGCGTTGGCGGGGGCCATGGCCAGCATGCTCCAGCCAAGGCCGCAGACCGTGATGCCGACGACCATGCAAGGGCCAGGCCCCAGATGGCGGCTGATGCGGTGGCCGTAGACGCTGGCGATAATGGTGCCGACGCCCATGCCCATATAACTCAGGCCGACCGCTTGTTCCGACAAACCCAGCACGCGGGTGGCAAACAAAATCTGCACCACCAGCGCGGCGTTAAAACATAGCTGCCAGCCACCGACCGTGACGGCCAGCGCAATCAGCAAAGGTTTGTTGGCGACAAAGGCCAGCCCCGCCTTTAGATCGCGCCAGAAATGCGCATCTTCACGGACTGGTCGGTTTTCAACGATCTTGATACCGCGCAGTATCGCCGCCGAAGTCAGCAACAGGAGGGCATCTGCCAGCAGTGCCAGCGGCGCGCCCATCAGCTTGATCAGCGCACCGGCAGTGGCGGGCCCGGCAACTTCAGCGCCTGAGCTGGCCAGCGCATTCTTGGCATAGGCTTCGACCAATCGCTCCCTGGGGACGATTTGCGTCAGGACAATCTGGGCTGCAGTGCCGGCGGTGGTATTGACCGTGCCGATCACAAAACCAACCACGTACAGCCACGACATGGTGAGCCAGCCCATCCACCATGCCAGCGGCACGCTGGCGACGCCAAGAGCAATCAGGCTTTCACCGACGATATACACGGGCAACTTGCGTACCCGGTCGAGCCAGACACCGGAGGGCAGCGACAGCAATACGAAGGGCAGCGTCTCCATGAAAATCAGCATGCCCATCTGGGTCGCGCTGGCATGCAATAACACGGCTGCCGTCAGTGGCAGTGCCAGCATCGTCACTTGCGCACCGAAAGAGCTGATCAGGATCGAAGTCCATAAGCGGCGATAAATCAGGTCGCGTAACAAGTCATTCGCAGGCAGCGAAAACGGCAAGGACAATTTTTGTCGAATCAGGTTGATCATTTTTAAAACCAAATCTATCTGTCGGCTATCTCGTGAACAGCAAAAAGAATTATGTGCACTGATTGAAATTTGACTTCAAAAAGCGCTATCGGAGGCGGAAAATCGGGGTATTGCAGGCAAGCCAGTGGCAAAGTTTATATCAGTTTGCATCAGTTTGCGTTTTGGCGAATCGGGAATTGGACTACAGCGATTACAATACCGAAATCACGTCAGATCAATTTTTGTCATTGATTGCTGCTATTTTAGATTTAGTTTTTGTTGGATGGTAAAAATATGTTTGAAAAACCGATCGTTATGATTGACTTTGAAACGACGGGCATGAGCCCCGACCAGGGCGACCGCGTTACTGAAGTCGCTGCCTTGCGGATTGTGGGCGGTGAAGTAGTCGATCGATTCGTGTCGCTGATCAATTGCAATGTGCGCATTCCTTCATTCATTACGCAATTGACAGGCATTACTCAGACGATGGTGAATCGGGCGCCGTCTTCAACGGAAGTGATTCCTGAGCTGCTTACATTTATCGGCAACGATACCCTGGCGGCACACAATGCGAGTTTTGATGAGAAATTTCTTCAGGCCGAAAGCCAGCGCCTGGGGCTGTGGTCGAATCATGACGGCTTGATTTGTTCGGTCAAGCTATCGCGCCGGGTCTTCCCTGGTTTGAGTAGTTATTCGCTGGGGCGGTTGGCGTCTTCACTGGGTATCCGTTTTAACGGCAACGCCCATAGAGCGGAGGCAGATGCCGAAGTGGCATCCGCCTTACTGTTGCATGTCGCTGCGCATCTGGGGGAGCGCTATGGCATGCGCAGCATCGCTCCGGGCTTGCTACAGCAGATCAATAAGCTGACCGCTGCCAAAGTCCCGGCTTATCTGGAAAAACAGGCCGCCGCACCGGTTGTCAAACCGGTGGTCGTGAAGAAAAAAACCTCTGCCAATCCGCAACGTTACCGCCATTACAAAGGCGGCATTTATGAACTGGTCTGTGAGGCAACGCAAGAGTCTGATTTGACACCAGTGATCGTGTATCGCTCACATAACGGGAGTATCTGGACCCGGTCCAAAGAAGTGTTTTTTGAGATGGTGGAAGTGAATGGCGTGATCGTACAACGATTTACGCCGCTGGCGGAATAGCGCGCAAGTCTGGCTGGCACCCGGCTTCAGAATCTGAACAGGAGTACCTTCTTATTTAGCCTGCCTTTGCGCGATCTTTGATCAGTTTGCGTAATAACGGGATCAGCACTACCATCACCAGTCCGACCGCCACGCTGCTCCAGCCTAAATAAGAAAAAATGCGGGTGTAGGTTGGATTGGTCGATGCTGCCAGACCTTCGCTGGCCTCCGGGATTAAACCAGAAAAATAACTTGCCAAGATCGACGCCACGCCCGTGACTAACATCCAGGTACCCATCATGACGCCTTGGTATTGGCGTGGAGCGAGTCGGCCTATCATGGCATAGCCTATCGGCGAGATGAGCAATTCTGCCAAGCTTTGCAAGAGATAACTGATGGCTATCCATTTGAAAGCGACTAAACCATCGCTGTCTGCCAATGCTATCCCGATGGGCAGCACTAAAAAGCCTGCGCCGATTAATATCAGTGAAGCAGAAAACTGTTTGGGGATGTCGATAATCCAGCCTTTAGCGCGTAAATTATCAAACAAGAGTGCCATTAAAGGACCGCCTATCATGATGATAAATGTATTGATATTTTGTATCCATTGCGGGGCAATTTCAATGCCCCAGATTTGTCGATTGACGTTATTGACCGCAAACAGTTGTAAGCCCATCGGGGCCATCTGATATAAAGCCCAAAATACCAATGAACCTACTGTCAGGATCAGGTACGCCCACATATTATTGCGCTCCCTGACATCCTGATGCTTGATCGTGAGGTAGATCAGGATGAGCGCGATGATGATGCCGACAATGATGACTAAATTGCCGCTCAATTCTGCATGCTGCAACATCAGGTAGACCAGCGGCACCAGCCCGATCAGCACTGCTAAACCGGCGATAAATCTCAGCTTGAATTGCCTGGGAGTCGCATCTAGTAATGGGGTATTGAGATCAGGTAATACTTTCCAATTGAGACCGGCGATAACGATGGCCAGAAAATTGCCAACAGTCGCAAAGATAAACAGGCTGGGATAATCCTGTTGTAATTGGTAGTAGCCTGCAGCGGTAAAGCCAATGAAAAAACCCAGATTCATACCGGCGTAATTCCACAGAAAAGCGCTTTCACGGCGGTTGTCTTCAGGTTTGAATCTTTGTGTCAGCATGAGGTTCAGACAGGTGACATTCAGACCGCTGCCGGTCAGAAAGAATGCCAATCCCCAATACAGCAGAGAGACCGAACCACCTGCAATGCTGGCACAGCCGATGACTTGCAAAATCATGCCACCGACAAACAGGTTGCGGTTACTCATGAAGCGACCGCCTAAATAACCGCCAAATAAATGCAGGCCATAATTAAAGGCGCCAAACACGCCCATGATGGCAGTGGCATCCTTAATGCTGAAATTGAGTTTTTTGGTGGCATACAACACCAGCGTGGAATACAGAACCGCGAACCCCAGGGTGGCAAATATCTGGATGAAAAATAATGCGCCAGCGCCTTCTGGGATCGCTGCAATTTTTTGTTTGAGTGTGAGGTTGACTGTTAGCAAGCTGATCTCCGGATGGTGTAATTGATCGCGTTCATGGTGTGGCGGCTTGTGGCTGCAACGGCAGGCATCGTCGCATAATTAAAACCGGATGGCAATTTTTGTAAAAACTAACAATGTGCAAATTACACTGGTATCTTAAAGCGTGCGAAAATCATGCAATTATTTTTATGGTTTGGAGCCGCTATGCGTAACCTTGTCTTGTGTGCCCTGGTCAGTATTTTTCTGGGCGGAATCAACCAAGGCGTCAGTGCTGAAGAGATTCTGCGTTTGTCGACCACCACCAGCACTGAAAACTCCGGCTTGCTCAAAGTCTTGTTGCCGGAATTTGAAGCGAAAACCCATATCAAGGTGCAGGTTATTTCTGTCGGTACCGGCAAGGCGTTGGAGCTGGCAAAAAACGGCGATGTGGATGTGACCTTAGTTCATGCACGAGCAGCGGAAGATAAGTTTATGGCAGAAGGTCATGGCGTGAACCGGCGCGATGTCATGTATAACGATTTCATTATCGTCGGACCGCTTGCCGATCCGGCTGGCGTCAAGGGGAGTCATGATGTGATTGCCGCCCTGCGCAAAATCACCGCCAGTAAAGCGAAGTTTATCTCGCGCGGAGATAATTCAGGCACCGACCAGATGGAGCAGGCATATTGGAAAGAAGCCGGAGCCAAACCGGCTGGCAGCGCTTATGTTTCTGCCGGCTTGGGGATGGGTGAAGTCTTGACCATGGCAGCAGAAATGCAGGCCTACACCCTGACTGACCGCGCTACCTATGGCGCCTATCGCGCCAAAACTGGTTTGGCGGTGCAGGTGGAAGGCGATGCTAAGATGTTTAACCCTTACGGTATCATCGCGGTCAATCCGGCTAAATACAAAGATATTCATAATCGTGCTGCCAATAGCCTGATTGAATGGCTGACATCCGTCGAAGGGCAAAAGAAAATTGCTGAGTTTAAAGTCGATGGAGAGCAACTGTTTTTTCCATCCTATAAAAAATGAGTTAAAAAATGAATTAACTTAGGGCGTACGCAAAATTGTTCCAGCTAGGGGTGCCGCCGAAGACAGTACTTTAGTAATTGAGTCTGGCGAGACGAGTGCAACGACGCTGGGGCGGTTTTGCGTAAGTCCTAAACTAAAAGAACATGACAGGGGATAATAATGACAATCAGCTTCAGCATTAATGGCAAGACAGTGGCATGCAATTCAGCGGAGGATACGCCGCTGTTGTGGGTGATTCGTGATGAGTTGGGGCTGACCGGTACCAAATTCGGTTGCGGCGCCGCATTGTGTGGCGCCTGTACCGTCCATCTCGACGGCGAGGCGGTGCGTTCTTGCCAGACGCCGTTATCGGTGGTGGCGGGTAAGCAAGTGGCGACCATAGAATCGCTCTCGCTTGATAATTCGCATGTATTGCAAAAAGCCTGGATTGCGCATGATGTGCCGCAATGTGGCTATTGCCAGTCCGGCCAGTTGATGAGTGCAGCAGCCTTATTGGCGAACAATAACAATCCTAACGACAGTGACATCGATAACGCCATGAGTGGCAATATTTGCCGCTGCGGCACTTACCCACGTATTCGTGCCGCGATTAAAACCGCTGCGGCGGAATTGCGTTCAGCTAAATAATTCAGTTCCAGAAATGGGATGTCGCAGCGCATTGGCGCAGTATCCATGCGGCTTACAGAGCATTATCGGCCTGCAAGCCGCATGGATACTGCGCTTTGCACTTTAAAAGTGAACCGCAATGGATAGTGTCGACCTGGAAGTACTAAAAACGTGCGCGCAGTGGCTGCAGGCTGGGCGCAAGTGCGAACTCGTTACCGTGATCAAAACCTGGGGTTCCAGTCCGCGGCCAGAAGGCGCCATGCTGGCGATTTGCGAAGATGGGCGGGTAGTCGGATCGGTGTCTGGGGGCTGTATCGAAGATGATTTGATCGAGCGCGTGCGTAACGAAGGGATCGTGCGCTTATTGCCTGAAATCGTCACTTATGGCATCAGCGCCGATGAGGCGCATCGCTTTGGCCTACCTTGCGGCGGCACTATACAGCTGGCGCTGGAACCGATCTCTGAACAAAGCCGCATCGCCGAGTTATTGCAGCGCCTGAGCCAGCATGAACTGGTCGCGCGCCGGCTCGATTTGATCTCGGGCGAAGTGCGACTGGAAACAGCGGCCGCTGGCATGAGTTTGCAGGTATCCACGTCGGCATTGACCACGATTCACGGCCCGCGCTGGCGCTTGCTGATCATCGGTGCCGGGCAATTGTCGCGCTTTCTTGCCAGTATCGCGCTGGGGATGGATTATCAGGTCACCGTCTGTGATCCGCGTGAGGAATACCGGGACGGTTGGCAAGTGGAAGGCGTACCGCTAGTGCATGCGATGCCGGATGATCTGGTCTTGGCGATGCAACTCGATAGTCGCAGTGCTGTGCTGGCCCTCACGCATGACCCCAAACTGGACGATCTGGCACTGATGGAGGCCTTAAAATCGCCCGCCTTTTATGTCGGCGCTATCGGCTCGCGTATCAATAATGCTAAACGCCGTGAGCGGCTGAAAGAATTTGACCTGACCGATGCCGATCTGGCAAAACTGCACGGGCCAGTTGGTTTATATATCGGCAGCAAGACCCCGGCTGAAATTGCTATCTCGATTTTGGCGGAAATGACGGCGGTCAAGAATAATGTGTTTTTGCCTAAAGAAATTCAGGTGCAGCATGCCAAAAGCGCTGCGGCGCAGCCGCACACGGCAGACGTGTGTTTGCCTGAAAATTAGGCAGTGCGCGAATGGTTTGTCCTATTTAGCATGGTTTATCTCTAGATTTGCTCATCAGAGAGGATTTTACAGCCTGATTCGCGTAAAATTCCGCACTAGATCAATCCGGCAGGGGAATAGCATGAGCATCAAATCAGATAAGTGGATACGCCGCATGGCGCAAGAGCACGCCATGATAGAACCATTTTCACCGGGACAGGTACGTGAAGAGAATGGTCAAAAAATCGTCAGTTATGGCACTTCTTCGTATGGCTACGATATTCGTTGCGCCAATGAATTCAAAATTTTTACCAATATCAACAGCACCATCGTCGATCCTAAAAATTTCGACGAAAAATCTTTCGTCGATTTTAAGGGCGATGTCTGCATTATTCCGCCCAATTCGTTTGCACTGGCACGCACGATCGAATACTTCCGCATTCCACGTAGCGTACTGACGATTTGCCTGGGTAAATCGACCTATGCGCGCTGCGGCATCATCGTCAATGTCACGCCGTTTGAACCTGAATGGGAAGGTTATGTGACGCTGGAGTTCTCCAATACGACACCGTTGCCAGCCAAAATTTATGCCGGAGAAGGCTGTGCTCAGGTGCTGTTTTTTGAGAGTGATGAAATCTGTGAGACTTCTTATAAAGACCGTGGTGGCAAGTATCAGGGACAACGCGGAGTTACCTTGCCTAAGGCTTAAAAGATTCAGTTTTGAGGGTGTGGCATTAATCTTTCCAAAAAGCGGACTTCATCAAAAATGAAGTCCGCTTTTTTTTAGCTCATGAAGCCAATATTGCGAAGGGTGAAATTCGTAATATTCGGAAACACATCATTGATTTGAGTGGGGCTGAGACCAAACCAGTTTGCCAGAGTTGCCCCATACTGATCCACAGAAAATTGCGGCAACAGGCTACCAGAACCCACATCTTGTGCATGCTTTAAGCCAGTGACAGGAAAATCGCCGTAAATTGTATTCCCCTTGACTGCGCCACCGACAATGAAGTGGTGCGAACCCCAGCCATGGTCGGTACCATCGCCGTTGCTGGTAAAGGTGCGGCCAAAATCTGAGGCGGTAAACAAGGTCACCTGATTGCGTATATCCGCTCCTTGCAAACTCCCCATGGTGGTATCAAAGTAGGCAATCGCATGGGATAGTTTTGCCAGCAGATCCGCTTGGGTAGTGCGTTGAAAATCGTGCGTATCAAACCCACCCATGCTGACAAAAAATACCTGACGTTGTGCACCTAAAGCGCTGCGTCCGGCGATGATGCGTGCCACCGTTTGCAATTGTATGGCCAGAGCATTGTTTGCCAGTACTCCGGTATTCGGATTGGTGTATTGGGTCGGATTAGGAACGCCAGCGGGCCCGGCAACTGCCATCGATGGACTTAACAAACTTTGAGCGCTAATGGAGCGGCTAGTGATGGCTGCATGCTCTTTCTGGAATAAGTTGACGTTATCTGCCGTGATGATGGCCTTGAGAGGATTGCTGCCGGCAGGAGCACCAAATAAAGTGCCTGACAAAGCCCCCACCGGTACCGCGCCAGAAGCACTGACTTGATATTGATTGATCGTTTTACCGGCCAGAAAAACGGCATTACCTGATGCCGAGATCGAGGTGAAAATTGGATTGGCATTGTTGGCCGCCATTAAATCCCCCATCCGGCCACCCCAGCCATAAGCCGCACCTTCAGGGGCATAGGCTTGCCATAAGGATTGCTGGTCATTATGCGAAAATAACTTGGGCGGCAACGGCACGCTGGCAGCTTTGTACTGTGCCAGCGTGGTTGGCACCACTAATGGTCCAACATTGCTGATGACGGCGGCGCGCCCGTTATCAAACAGGGTTTTTAGTTCGGCCAGGCTCGGGTGTAAGGCGAAACTACGCCCCGCCTGGCTGCTGACTGGCGTGATAGGCAATACGCCACCAGCGACGCCGGTAGCGGGGAGTGCAATTGATCCCGCTTCGTTAGTGGTACGTACATTCAGATATTGTGTCCAAGAGGTGCTGTCTGTGGCTAGTACCGTATTGGCATGGTCATTGGCACCAAACATGAACAGGCATACCAGCGCCTTATAGCCGCCGGGGGCATTTTGTGCCGCTGCCGATCCCAGCGTTGCCAGATTCAGGGCAAATGGCGTACCAGCTGCGCCTACGATTGACAACATGGAAGACATACGTAAAAATTCGCGACGCGAAGCGTTGATCTTATTGCTCATGATAACTCCAGCTTATTGTTGAACCAGATATTCGGGCGATGCCATGGTCAGAAAAATCGACAGGTAGACGCGATTTTTTCTGGCCGTATCCGCATTCGCCGGGTTATTGGTGGGGATGGCGACGGAGTTAAGCGCGGCCAGTATCTGCGTGCGTAAAGTGCCACTCATCTGGCTGGCGGTTAACAATAAACTGACTTGATCAAGCAATTTATCAGGCGTATCCGCTAATGGTATGAGCGTGCCGTAATCGGGCTGGATATCTTTTGATGTACCGGCGCCATTGGGGATCACATTGCGCATAAAGTTTAAATAGCCGACGATGGATGTCTCACCGGTAATCTGGAATTCGGGTGAGACCAGATTCGCGCTGGCAATGCTGGTGTTGGGCGGTACGTAACCGGGGCGATAAAAGTTGAATACTGAAGGTGAACGCATGGGCGTTTGCCCCAAGGCACCGAGTGGATCATCCAGATTTCCTAATAGGAATCGAGACGAAGTTGATTTCGCGTTGAAACTGCGCATCCAGTTGGCGAAGCGCAAAACCGGTTCGCGCAGTTTTCCCGCATTGGCGTCTGCGCTATTGATGTCAGCACGCGCTTCTTTATCTAATAAAATGGCTTTAATCACGGCTTTCATGTCACCTCGTATGCCTTGTCCATTATCAGTAAAGGCGGCAGCCACACGTGCCACATATTGCGGGCTGGGATTACTTGTTACTAAGCGCTGAATCAGTTGTTTTCCAATAAAAGGGCCAACGTTGCTGTGGTTGTACAAACGGTCCAGTGCCACTTTTAAGCTCGTTTCAGGATTGGCACTACTTTGTGCTGCGATACTGACCCCCAGAAAATTTTTAACCGAAGTCGAATGAAACTTGGGATAAGCTTGCATCGGCGTCCAGTCTCGATCAATATCAGGGCTGCCACCAAAGAAACGTGTGTCTGTTTTATCCGGACCAGCCCAGCTCCAGCCGGTAAATACCTTGGCTAGACCTGTAATGTCAGCATTGGTATATGTTTCGATAGGCTTGCCACTACTGAGTTTGGGACTGCCATCTTGATTCAGCTCATAGAGACCGATGGTGAATAATTGCATTACTTCGCGTGCATAGTTTTCATCCGGAACGCGGGCGCCTGACTCTTTTTGATTGCGCATCGAAGTGAGATAAATCCCCATCATAGGATGTAGCGATACCGCTTCCAATAAATTGCGGTAATTGCCAAACGCATTGCTCGCCAATGTGTCGTAGTAAGAGGCAACACCTCGCGGGTAATTGGCAACGTTACTGTCTTGAAATGACACGACAAATATCTGTGACAGCGCGTAAGCGACGCGTTGACGCAGTTGATCATTACCAGTGATGGCCTGTTGCCAGAAAGATTCAAAAAATTGATTCTGGTTCAAAGTGCTACCTGCGGGTAAGCTCGGGATGATGCTATCCATGTAGGCGCGGTGTAGTTTTTGCGGCTGAGTGAATTGGGTATCGAGCCATCCTTCATATCCACTATGGATGACGTTATTGATTTCTGCCGCGGTAGCGCCAAAACTGGCTTGTCCGAGCATACGAACTGCTTGGTTTGATGTAGGCGCGATGCTCGGAACAATGCTCGCACCAGTCCCATTGGCAGAGCTACCGCCTCCGCAAGAGGTAAGTAAAGTCAAAAAACTTACCGCTGCAATAAGTCGAATCGATACATGGGACATGCTGTGTCTCTATTAAAATAATGGTTGGTTATTTCAATAAAGTAACACGCAGAAATAATTTTTACTAAGGATAAAGTGTTACTTTTGGTAAATGCAATTGCCGTGACCGGCTGCCTTCATTGGTAACTTTGGAGCAGAGTATTTTGCGCTCGCACTGATTCTGGTTACGAGTTTTAACGTATGCAGTAATTCCATTCAATTACTATGGAAAATTACTATAGTCCGCTAATCAACGTCCGCCAATGTTTGATGCACAAACGCCGAGAGTATCAGTTTTGATTGGGTTGGAACATCCACGAATTCAAAACCATGACGGTATTCATCGGCGTTTTCGGTGGGGGCGATCGAGCGCAGGATGATGCTCAATGTGAGAAATTCATCACTGCCGGCGGCATTGACTTTAAATTTGATGACGCCAGTATCATTTTTTTGACCCAAAGGTCTTTTGATGATGCCAGAGGCTCCTCCCATGCTCAAATCGTTCAGTGTGGCGGCGGCAGTTTGCTCGGGTATGCCGACTGTGACAGACGCAATGATTTTGACTGTGGCACGAGAACCTTGTCGTATGGTCGTGCAACGCACAACTTTTGGATAGGTTAAATGCAGGTAAGGATGAGGTGAAAATACGGATTTGAGTGCTGATGCAGTAAATGCATATGCTTTTTTTCCTGGAAATGTTCTTACAATGAAAGTTTGCCCATCTCTAATTAATGCGACCTTGCCATCGACCATGGGGGCACTGACAAGGATGGATTTATTTTTAACAAAGCCGATCAATTTCACTGTGTAACGGATCGAGGCGTTATCGTGTACCTGAAGATAAAAGGTTTCACCCACGAACCAATGGACGCTATCAAGATCGAGCATGATAGTTTCTTTGTTTTGTTCCGGGGTAGGTTTTGCAGCGGATGCCGTAATCGTTGCTGCTGCGACTGTCGGCAGTGACTTGGCATCCGAGTAATCTAACGCTCTATCAGAGTAATACCCATTTTCAATCAGGTTCTCAAACTGCTGCTGGTCCTTGATGACGGTTCCAGACACAAGCAAGAGATTTCCCCAAGCATCAAAGATCGACTTGGGAACAGCTTTGCCTACGTTAATCTCATTTTTTTTAATTGGTATCAATGCATCTAGCTCGGTCATGCTTTACCTTGGTAGTCATATTCCAAATATGAAATTATTGTAATCGAAAAAACATCGACAAATATTTACGCTATTCCCTGTTCTTGCAATATAAAGCACTTGCCTAAACGTAAATTGACAAATGCTTATATAACGGTGGTTTTTAACTATATTGTGATCTATTTGGCATATTCAGCACCAAGTCGTACGCAATCTACAAAATATCCACGCTTACCATCAACCTCCGCTTTTACAAGGCCATGGCAATCTGTTTCAAAACCGGGAAATTGTTCATTGAAATTGCGTACAAACTTCAGGTAATCAACGATGGTTTTATTAAAGCGTTCTCCGGGAATTAGCAGGGGGATGCCAGGAGGGTAGGGCGTCAATAAAATTGCTGTGACGCGACCTTCCAAGTCATCTATGGAGACCCGGTCTAGTTCTCGATGCGCCATCTTGGAAAAAGCGTCCGATGGCTTCATGGCCGGTTGCATATCAGATAAATACATCTCGGTAGTTAAACGGGCCACATCATGTGATCTGTAAACTTCATGGATACGCTGGCATAAGTCTTTCAGTCCGGCGCCTTCATAACGAGGATTGGCTGTCGCAAACTCAGGCAAAATACGCCACATCGGTTGGTTTTTATCGTAATCATCCTTAAATTGCTGCAACGCGGTTAATAGTGTATTCCAGCGGCCTTTGGTAATGCCAATGGTGAACATGATGAAGAAGGAGTACAAGCCGCATTTTTCAATAATCACGCCATGTTCGGCAAGGTATTTGGTGACTATCGAAGCAGGGATACCCGTTTCGCCGAACTTACCTTCCAGTGATAAACCCGGGGTCACAATGGTGGCCTTAATAGGATCCAACATATTGAAGTTGGGTGCTAGTTTGCCAAAACCATGCCAGTCATCTTCTGCGCGTATCATCCAGTCTTCACGAGATCCTATACCGTCGTCCGATAGAGTTTCTGGTCCCCAAACCTGAAACCACCAGTCTTTTCCCCACTCTTGATCGACCTTACGCATCGCACGACGGAAGTCGAGCGCTTCCAAAATAGATTCTTCAACCAATGCAGTACCACCAGGCGCTTCCATCATTGCCGCAGCAACGTCGCAAGACGCAATAATTGCGTACTGCGGAGAGGTCGAGGTGTGCATGAGATAGGCTTCATTGAAGCTATCTTTATCTAGTTTTACGGTTTGTGATTCGCGCACCAAAATTTGTGATGCCTGCGAGATTCCCGCTAGCAGTTTGTGCGTAGATTGGGTTGAAAAAATCATGGATTTTTTAGCGCGTGGCCTATCCTTGCCGATCGCATGCATATCCTGATAGAAATTATGAAAGGTCGCGTGCGGAAGCCAGGCTTCGTCAAAATGCAGGGTATCAATTTCACCATCCAGCATTTCTCTTAGTGTCTCTACGTTGTACAGCACGCCATCGTAGGTTGACTGTGTAATCGTCAGTATCCGCGGCTTCTTGTTCTTGGCTTCACGCGCAAAAGGATTTGCTTCAATTTTTCGACGGATGCTCTCCATAGAGAACTCTTCCAGCGGAATTGGACCAATAATGCCTAGGTGATTGCGGGTCGGCATCAGGAATACCGGAATTGCACCACACATGATGATCGAGTGCAAAATCGACTTATGACAGTTGCGATCGACTACCACGATGTCGCCAGGTGCGACGGTTGAGTGCCACACCATCTTATTTGAAGTCGAGGTACCGTTAGTCACGAAGTAGCAATGATCGGCATTAAAAATGCGTGCGGCATTGCGCTCTGATGCCGCGACAGGGCCAGTATGGTCGAGTAGTTGGCCTAGTTCTTCTACCGCATTGCAGACATCGGCACGCAGCATGTTTTCACCAAAAAACTGGTGAAACATTTGACCGATAGGCGATTTCAGAAATGCCACTCCGCCCGAGTGCCCAGGGCAGTGCCAAGAATAAGATCCATCATTAGCATAGTGCACCAGCGCCCGGAAAAACGGTGGCGCCAAGCTATCGAGATAAGATTTTGCTTCACGGATGATGTGACGTGCCACGAATTCGGGCGTGTCTTCAAACATATGAATGAAACCGTGCAATTCGCGCAGAATATCGTTGGGAATATGGCGCGAAGTCCGCGTTTCACCGTAGAGGTAAATGGGGATGTCAGAATTTTTGTAGCGAATTTCTTCCACAAATGCACGCAGAGGTTTTAAGGCCAAATCGCTTTCTTCGTCTGAACCAGTGCCAAACTCTTCATCATCAATCGATAAGATAAAAGCTGATGCGCGGGATTGTTGTTGAGCGAACTGCGATAAATCGCCATAACTAGTGACCCCAAGCACCTCCATACCTTCTTTTTCCATAGCATCGGCAAGTGCGCGTATGCCAAGACCAGAAGTGTTTTCAGAGCGGAAATCTTCGTCAATAATAACGATGGGAAAGCGAAATTTCATGGATGTCTCCAAAAAAACTTGTTACATGGGAGACGCCTGGGCAAGTTGCATCAACCGCTTGCGCGCCGAAAAATTTTAAGAAGCGAATTCTCTCAGATATGTGGGTACAGATGTGAAAAAAGAAAGTGAAATTGCATCGAGATGTGAAGATTTCATTGTATTGTCTTGATGTAGTAAAGTAACGAAAATGACAACAATATCATTGTCATTTTTAATGCTATCGATAGTCATAAAACAAGTAAAAAAACTTAGGTTTCTTTTCGTAACGATATTATTCAGAATCGATAACTGGCCGCTGAGAATACGGTTACTGGCGTTTTCTGGAGTACAAATGGACTGTTGGCAGCATCACCCATCATATATTTGATCGACGCACCTGTAGTCAGCGACCAGTTAGTGTCGAGGTTCCAGTGCCAGTTGGCACCGACTTTAATGTCTGTCAGACCAGCACTTGCTGTATACGGCGTGTATCCGGTAGCTATCGATTGTGTCGTATTGACCCCGAAGTAGGATTGGGCATAATTATTGTTTGCCCAGTTGGCGCTGAACAGGGCTGACAGTCGATGTTGTGTGTTGAGTAAACTAGTAGCGCGGGCACCTAGGCTCAGTTGCACACCGTTGTGATCCACGCCCGAACCGTAGCGTACTGACGATAATAGGGCATAGTTAGGATTGAGGTAGTAGTTGAAGAATGCACCTGGTTCTATGGCCGAATTGATATCGCCCAGACCGGTCAGTTTGCTTGAACGTGACTCATCTCGTCCAGCTTCCAGGGTTAATCTGAGACCGTATTGTAGATTGGGATCTTTGGAGAAATTATAACCAAGACCAGATACAGCGCTGAAGAATGCACCATTTTTCCACTGCGCGTCGAAAGCTGGGTAAACGGCCAGACGTCGCTCATCTGAACCTACATATTTAGGCATGGAGATGGCAACGGCACCTAATGAGAAATTAACATCATTGTGTATGTAGGGAGTCGGGGTAAGTTGGGCAAAATCTAGAGCTTGTCCATGTGCAGAGCAGACGGCAATAAGTAGGACAAAATTAAGGTATTTTTTCATTGTTTTCATCCTAAATATGCTGCCATGCCAGTACGGCCAAACCAGTGCCGAATGCAGCAACGCCATAAGATGCATATTGTAACCATTTTTTCTTGGTCAAGAGGGTGATCGCCGCCAGAGATATGGCTATTTGTACGGCGGTCATGGCTTGTGCCCAGCGGTGATGCTGGTGCAATGCGCCTTCTGATTTTTTATCCCATTCGGATGATTCTGCCTCTAGTTTTTCAGCGGCCTGTTTAATGGCTTCTTTTTCGCTTTCATAGCGAGCTACTTTGGCCTTGTATTTCTCTACGTCCACGCCCGGCAGTACCATCGCAAGTTCAGATAGATTTTGTTTGCTCGATTTTGATTGGTAAAAATTCCATTGATTGGCCGCCTCAGTTTTTTTGATTGCAGCCTCGTTTTTAAACATGGCAGCATCATTTTGCGTGGCTCCACCTTGAAAGCCAAACAAGGCACCAACTGTTGCCATGATGGCGGTCATGACCGCGATCTTGCTGGCAAATTGGTCATTTCCGTGGGCGGCGTGCTCAAGTTCGTGATCATGCGGGCCGTGTACGTGAAATCCTTCTGATGACATTGTATTTCCTATCTTTTTTTGTATGTGACAAATGCGTAATTGAATTGGTTTGCGCCGGAATGATGTGTTTCTCTTGCGATCTCTTCCCATTGTTGCGGATCAATGATAGGGAAAAATGCATCGCAAGGAAATTCTTTCTCGATTTCGGTAATGATTAGTTTGTCTGCCAGAGATATTGCCTGTTGGTAGATCTGTGCACCACCGATGATGTAGGCTTCTTCTGATCCAAGTAAGGCTTGCGCAGCTGGTAGTGATTCCACGCAAGTTGTCCCTTCGTGTTTCCACTCAGGGTCGCGTGATATGACTATATTGCACCTATTTGGCAATGGCCTGCCTATGGAATCAAATGTTTTTCGACCCATGATAATAGTATGACCACTGGTCATACGTTTGAAGTGTGCTAAATCTTCCGGCAGATGCCATGGCAATTTGTTTTCTATACCGATGCCACCTTGCTTATCGGTAGCTACTATAACTGTGAGGGATGACATGATGATGAAATGCTTTCTTATACCGCAACAGGTGCTTTGATATGAGGATGAAATTGATAATCGTTGATCTCAAAGTCGTCAAACTTGTAATCAAAAATTGAATCTGGCTTGCGTTTGATATTGAGTTTTGGTAGCGGGAAAGTGCTGCGTAGCAATTGTTCTTTGACTTGATCTAGATGATTGGCATATAGATGGCAATCGCCACCAGTCCATATGAATTCGCCGACGTCGAGCCCAGTTTGCTGCGCTACCATGTGGGTGAGCAGGGCGTAGGATGCAATGTTGAAAGGTACACCTAAGAAAATATCAGCGCTGCGTTGGTATAGCTGACAGGATAATTTTCCATCAGCGACGTAAAACTGAAATAGCGCATGGCATGGAGGCAGTTTCATGTTTGGAATGTCAGCTACATTCCAGGCAGATACAATCAGGCGACGAGAATCCGGATTGTTTTTGATTTGCTCGACGACCTGCGCGATTTGATCAATATGCTGACCGTTAGGCAAAGGCCAACTGCGCCATTGAGAACCATATACTGGCCCTAAGTCACCGTTTTCATCGGCCCAGTCGTCCCAGATCGATACACCGTTCTCTTTAAGATATTTGATATTGGTAGAGCCGGCGAGAAACCAGATAAGCTCATGGATTATCGATTTTAAATGCAATTTCTTTGTTGTCAACAGAGGGAAACCCTGTTGTAAATTGAAGCGCATCTGATAAGCGAACACTGAGATTGTGCCGGTACCGGTACGGTCAGTTTTAATCGTGCCATGTTGTTGTACATGGCGCATGAAGTCTAGGTATTGTTGCATGATAGGCTTTAAAAATTTTTATGCGATTGTAACGGGTAACGTAACGAAGCATAAGCCCGATACCCACCTTTTTATTTAAATAGCCGCAAGCATAAATTGAGTCATTATTGAAAATATACTGGTGAGTAGAATATTTGTTTTTTTGAAAAATTACTGCTAAGGATCAATATAAGTGCGAAGAACAACACTTACTCTTTAATCGTATGTAAATAGACAACTTATTTCGGACATACTCCTTAATTACTGAGTAGTGGGTCATTCGATTGTCCGGGAGCAATCAGTGGAATGCTAATTTCAAAGCGAGAGCCTTGTCCCGTGGCGCTGGAGGCGCGGATCTCTCCACCCAAAACATTTGTGATGATATTGAAGGTGATAGACAGCCCTAAGCCACTTCCACCTTGACCGAATTTTGTAGTGAAGAAGGGTTCAAAAATACGGTTTATAATTTCAGGTGAAATGCCTTTGCCGTTGTCTTCAAAAACAATCAAGACATGATCCCCCTGTTTTTGAGCAAAACAGCGCATGTGACCTTCACTTAAACCATCCAGCCCATGTGCGACAGAGTTGTTGACCAGATTAGTAAACACTTGCCCAAGCGGACCAGGGTAGCTGTCAAGTTCGATATCGGCAGGGATATCCAATTCTAAGGTAAATGGCGTTTTGCGTAGGCTAGAGTGTAGTAATGCTGCAAGTTCTTGTAACATTACCAGTAAAAAAAATTGTCGGCGTTGGGCGCTGGCTTGGTCAACGGCTACTTGTTTGAAATCACCGACTAGTCTTGCCGACTGCTGCAATCCGCGAAGCAGCAATTTGGTTGACTCAATCGCAGTTTCTGCATAACGATTCAGATCGGAGCGACGCATTGTTCCTTCGTTCGTCAGGCGTACAAAGTGACGGGTTTCATCTGCCAATGTACTGGCAACTAATAAGCAGTTTCCAAGCGGCGTGTTGAGTTCGTGTGCTACGCCTGCAACCATGGAGCCTAGAGCCGCCATGCGCTCTATTCGGGCCAGTTCATTTTGGGCGCTGTTGATGCTGGCGAGCGCAGTTTCTAGATTTTGATTCGCACTTTCCAGTTCTTGTGTACGTTGTCTGACCTTGGATTCTAAGGTGCTGGAGTATTCCAATAGTTGTTGATTTTTAACTTCTAATTCTTTAAAAGAGCGCTGTAGTGCTTGTCGCGTAGCTTCGAGGCTAATCGCCAAGTGCCCAAGTTCATCTTCTCGATCGAGTGCGATCGGTTCATTTAGCTGACCATTTGCCAGTCGGTCAGACTCGCTCATAAGTAGTTTAATCGGTTGAACTAAACGCCATTGAAGGACCAAAAGAATGAAGGCCACAGCCAATATCAATGAAAGTACTGAGGTACTTACATAGCGTCGAAAGTCCGCTTCAAGGCTCTCCCTTAATAAATCTTCAGCCAAGGTCAGGCGAACTTCGCCGATCACCTGTTCACCGTGCTTGATTTCTTGGCTTAGAATGGAAAAAGGCCCTTTTTGCGACTTCATCCGGATGTCGTTCTTGATGAAAGTCTTGCGATCTGGCAGGGTAATGACATCTATTTTCGCAACCCGAGGATCTGAATAAACGACTTCAATTGAGATATTGGCGATCTCAGGTGTAATTTGCCATAACGGCTCACTTAAAATAACGGAAAGAATTTCTGTTAGTCGCTTGTGATCTGCACCCACTTTGATACGTGCAGCATCTTCAATGGTGCGTAGGTGAAAAGGAATGAGCAAGGCAGCAGGAACAAATAGCCCAAATGCAACTGCAAGAATAACAGCTAATCGTAATGTAATTCGACTGCGAATGGCATATAGAAAATGTCGAAAATGCATTGCAATATCCCTGCGCATTGCTTCTTAGTTGATGATCAAAAAATATAAATTTGGTACAAATTTAATTGAATATTTATGTTTAATGAGTTTGTTGAAACTTATTTCAAAATGAATAAAAATCAGATCTGGGCAAAAATGATAGCTTAAATGATTAAGAAACATAAATGGTAAAAGGTTTTTTGCATTTCAATAACATAGACAGAGCAGTAATATTACTTTGCCTCTTCTATCCATGCCATCTGTATTGCTTCTAGCGCCTTTTCTCCACCATGCTTGTGGTCGTCATCAAAACCGTCTAGCTCCACCACCCAGTTGTGCAAGTCGGTAAAGCGTAGGGTTAAAGGATCGATTTCAGGAAATTTGTCATATAGCGCTTCCGCGATACGTGCTGTGTCAGTCCATTTCATGTGTCCACCTCAGTCATTTGTTTAATGGTTTTCGCGAGCGTGGTTGATGGTGTATTTAGGAATTTCTATGGTGATGTCTTCTTTACCCAGCTTGACTTGGCAAGACAGTCGTGAGGTGGCTTCCAGTCCCCAAGCTGCATCGAGTAAATCTTCTTCGTCATCACTGGATTCATTTAATGACTTGTAGCCTTCACGTATCACAACATGGCAAGTGGTGCAGGCGCAAGACATTTCGCAAGCATGTTCAATTTCGACATCGCTTTCGACTAATGCTTCGCATAGTGATTTACCTTCTGGCGCATCGATCAATGCACCTTCAGGGCAGAGAATAGGATGAGGTAATACGATAATTTTTGGCATGATGTTCTTTATCTTAATTTAAGAAATATCTTCTAATCTTTTGCCAGCTAATGCGGTACGCACACTCTGATCCATGCGTCGTGCTGCAAACTCTTCAGTTCCGTCAGCCAATGCCGTAATCTTCGCTTTGAGCGCGCTATGATCACTGGCCTGGATTTGCTCACGAACCGCCAACATCAGTGCGGCAATCATTGTTTGTTCTGTGCTTGATAACAGTTGGGCGTCGCTGTCTAGCGCAGATTGTGTTGCTAATAAAATACGTTCAGCTTCGACCTGTTCTTCTTTGAGTGCCCGCTGGCGCATGTCAATGTCAGCAGAAGCAAAGGACTCTTGTAGCATTCGTGCAACTTCGTTATCACCTAAACCATATGACGGTTTAACTGTAATTGATGCTTCCACCCCAGAACGCAATTCACGAGCTGAGACAGACAGCAGACCATCTGCATCGACTTGATAGGTAATCCTGATACGTGCAGCACCAGCGGCCATCGGTGGAATACCGCGCAGTTCAAAACGCGCTAGTGAACGACAATCACTGACCAGTTCGCGTTCTCCTTGTACGATATGAATAGCTAGTGCAGTCTGGCCATCTTTGAATGTAGTGAATTCTTGAGCGCGAGCACATGGAATAGTGGAGTTACGCGGAATGACTTTTTCAGCCAGACCACCCATGGTTTCTATGCCAAGCGAGAGCGGGATGACATCTAATAATAGCCAGTCTTCGCCAGCAGCGCGATTGCCAGCCAATAAATTGGCTTGAATCGCCGCACCGAGAGCAACGACTTTATCAGGATCAATATTGGCTAGTGGTGTAGTCTGAAATAATTCGCTGACAGCCTTACGCACATGAGGCATACGGGTGGCGCCACCAACCAGAACGACGCCATCAATATCATCAATGGATAGGCCGGCATCACGCATAGCCTTGCGACAAGGTGTAATTGTTTTTAATACTAAATTTTGAGTCATCTCAACAAATGCAGCAGCCTGAATTTGTAGGTGTACGCTTTCTCCGGAAAGAAGCTTGGCATCAATATAAGTCGAAGTCTTGGTCGACAAAATTTCTTTTGCTTCCCGTGCTTTGGTCATCAGCAAACGTGTGTCTTCATCGGACAGCGGTGCTAATTGTGCTTCCTGTAGGATCCAGCAAAAAAGTCTATGGTCAAAATCATCACCGCCGAGTGCAGAGTCACCACCTGTCGATAAAACTTCAAATACACCCTTACTCATTTTTAAGATGGAAATATCAAAAGTGCCACCGCCAAGGTCATAGATGGCATACGTACCTTCGGACGCATTATCTAGTCCATAGGCAATTGCCGCCGCGGTCGGTTCATTGAGCAAGCGTAATACGTTCAGACCTGCCAATTTAGCGGCATCTTTCGTTGCCTGTCTCTGTGCATCGTCAAAATAGGCGGGTACCGTAATGACAGCACCAACCAATTCATCACCTAAAGCATCTTCTGCCTGTTGTCGCAAAGTGGCGAGAATTTGGGCCGATATCTCAACCGGGCTTTTAATGCCAGCAACGGTCTTTAGTTGCACCATACCTGGTTCATCATAAAAATCATAGGGAAGGTGTTCGGCATACGCGATATCTTTCAGCCCGCGCCCCATGAAGCGTTTGACGGAGATGATCGTATTTTTCGGGTCATTGGTTTGTTCTGCCTGTGCTTTATAACCAATATGGGCATGGCCATTTGGTAAGTAACGCACTACTGAGGGTAATAACGGTCGCCCCTCTTCATCGTTGAGAACCTCGGGAATGCTGTTACGTACTGTTGCTATCAGCGAATTAGTAGTACCCAGATCAATGCCAACCGCCAGTCTGTGCTGATGCGGTGCTGTGGACATGCCAGGTTCGGAAATTTGCAGGAGTGCCATGATGAATTCGGTAGTGGATGGCGAGCCATCGCATAATGGAAAAATGAATGGATCGTTTTGCCAGGTTGTTCGGTAACGCGTATTTTTATTCGTCTAGCGCCGCGATATCATTCATGAATTTCTCTAGAAACATGCATGCGCGTATCTGTTGTGCCGCCAAAGGAAAATCCTGCGCATTTAAAGCTTCAGCAACTTTATTGAGTTGCATCTTGAGTGCTGCACGTAATTCTGTTTCTAATGCCATCATGTCCGTGAGGTTTTTGGCTATTCTCGCATCATCAAAGGCCTCACGCCACTCCATCTGCTGCATGAGGAATGCGGCAGGCATGTTGGTATTTGATTCAGTCTGCAAGTCTATGCCTTGAAGTTCGCACAGGTACGTGGCGCGTTGTAGTGGCTTTTTTAGTGTCTGATAAGCTTCGTTAGCACGGGTAGACCATTGCATGGCAACGCGTTTTTCTGCATCGCTTGCCTGTACAAATTTATCCGGATGCACTCTCGTTTGGACTTCTCGAAAAGCGGCATCCAGATCTGTTTGATTCAGCGTAAATTGCTGTGGCAAATGAAATAACTCGAAATGATTCTGCATCTGCTTGCGCCTATGAAATTCGAAAGCTTTCGCCACAACCACATTCGTCTTTGACGTTGGGGTTGTAGAACTTAAAACCTTCGTTTAGACCTTCGCGCGCAAAATCAAGTTCGGTTCCGTCAATATATGGCAGGCTTTTTGGATCGACAAATACCTTGACCCCATGAGACTCAAAGACCTGATCATCGCTGCCAACTTCATCTACATATTCCAGTTTGTATGCCATTCCAGAGCAGCCCGTAGTGCGGACGCCAAAACGCAGGCCTATGCCTTTACCACGGCGTTCCATATAACGAGTGACATGTTTCGCTGCTTTTTCAGTCAGTGTGATTGTCATGTTAATTCCAAATGTTTAATACGCAAACTTTAATACAAACAATTAATTATTTTGCTCAGCGCCGTGCTTGGTCTTGTAATCGAGTACCGCAGCTTTAATTGCATCCTCTGCTAAAATTGAGCAATGAATTTTAACCGGAGGCAAGGCCAATTCTTCTGCAATTTGCGTATTCTTGATAGACAAGGCTTGATCCAAAGTTTTTCCCTTGACCCATTCTGTCACCAGTGAGGATGACGCAATCGCTGAGCCGCACCCGTAGGTTTTGAATTTGGCATCTTCAATGATGCCATTCGCGCCAACTTTGATTTGTAACTTCATGACGTCGCCGCAAGCGGGCGCGCCGACCATACCGGTACCAACCGTGTCATCACCTTTTTCGAAGGCACCGACATTACGTGGATTCTCGTAGTGATCCAATACTTTTTCTGAATAAGCCATTTTGATACTCCTTGCAAATGAATTAGTGAGCTGCCCATTGAATAGATGCAATATCTATTCCGTCTTTAAACATATCCCATAGCGGCGACAGTTCGCGCAATTTTGCCACTTTAGTTTTCAGCAGGTTGATCGTGAAATCAATATCTTCTTCTGTCGTAAAGCGACCGATGGTGAAGCGGATCGAACTATGTGCCAACTCGTCGCTACGACCCAAAGCGCGTAATACATAGGAAGGCTCTAAACTGGCAGAAGTGCAGGCCGAACCGGAAGATACGGCGATGTCTTTGATTGCCATGATCAGCGATTCACCTTCAACATAGTTAAAGCTGACATTCAAATTGTGTGGCACACGGTGCTCCATGTCACCGTTGACGTAAGTTTCTTCGATTTCTTTGAGGCCTGTGGCGAGACGATCGCGCATGATCCTAACATGCGTTAACTCGGTCTCCATTTCTTCTTTCGCGAGTCGGAAAGCTTCGCCCATGCCAGCGATTTGATGAGGTGGCAGGGTGCCGGAGCGCAAGCCACGTTCATGTCCACCACCATGCATTTGCGCCTCAATGCGCACACGTGGTTTGCGGCGGATATATAAAGCGCCTATGCCTTTAGGTCCGTAAGATTTGTGCGCTGAAAAAGAGACCAGATCAACTTTAGTGTTTTCCAGATCGATCGCCACTTTGCCGGTGGCTTGTGCCGCATCCGAGTGGAAGATAATACCTTTTGCGCGGCACAACTCACCGATTTCAGCGATAGGCTGGATCACGCCAATTTCATTATTCACCCACATCACTGATACCAGGATCGTGTCGGGACGGATTGCTGCACTTAATTGCTCTACGGTGATCAGGCCATTATCTTGCGGTTGCAAATAGGTGGCTTCAAAACCTTGACGCTCCAATTCTCGAACGGTATCAAGCACAGCCTTATGCTCAGTCTTCACTGTAATGATGTGCTTACCCTTAGCTTTGTAAAACTGTGCCGCACCTTTGAGTGCCAGGTTGTTACTTTCGGTAGCTCCCGAAGTCCAAATAATTTCACGCGGATCAGCATTGACCAAGGCGGCAACGTGACCGCGGGCTTCTTCTACTGCTGCTTCTGCATCCCAGCCGTACATATGGCTGCGCGACGCAGGATTGCCAAAGTGAGCGCGTAAAAATGGAATCATTTTATCCGCGACACGTGGGTCAACCGGTGTTGTCGCCGAGTAATCCATGTAAATCGGGAAGTGCGGCGCTTTCAGTGTGTCGAGCAGGCTTTTTTCCAAAGGGGCATTCATTCGAGACTCCAAATTATCAAGAGGCATTGTGGCCAGCATGCACTGGGTGCATGACAACGACATGTTTATCCAAGTTTTTTTGTTTTTGCTGGTTGACTAGATCCTGTAAAGAAACAGAATCCAGGTAATCGACCATTTTTGCATTCAGTGTTGACCACAAATCGTGTGTCATGCAATGAATTCCACTTTCATGATCACTGCCGTGGCAATTACCTTTACCTCCGCATTGCGTTGCATCAAGTGGTTCATCAACTGCAATAATAATGTCTGCCACCGTCACATTTTGCGCTTTGCGGGCAAGATTGTAGCCGCCGCCGGGACCACGCACCGACTCTACGATTTCGTGGCGGCGCAACTTTCCAAACAACTGCTCCAAGTATGAAAGGGAAATCTCCTGACGTTGACTGATTCCAGCAAGCGTCACGGGCCCCTTATCTTGACGTAAAGCTAAGTCTATCATTGCCGTCACAGCAAAACGGCCTTTGGTTGTCAGGCGCATGAGAAAAATACTCCACACAGTAAAATTTTAGTGCATCAGGACATATTATATTTAATCCCGAGCTATTTACTCAAGTATAGCAAACTTGAGTAAATTTGTCAGGGATTGCTGCTAGCGGGGATTTTTAATGGAGGGTACAAGGCGGAGATAAAAGACCGTCGACCAGTAAGGCTATTTTACCTGAGCCTGCTAGTTTTTGCGGTTTTGACGATCTGAGTAAGCAAGTATGCCTTGCGCTCGGCGGTGTAATTCCACCAAGGTAGCGCGGGTGCGCCTTCCAAATAGCGTACCGCTGAAATAATTATATCGATGACACAGGGATCGTACCGCAACGGGGTAATCCAACACAAGTCTTCATACATGCGATAGGGATTGCATTCAATTATTGTTGTGGATGCGTGATATTTAATAATTGAAAGTCTGCGACACAAGCCTTGCCTACGTTCGGTAACTGGATAAGCTTGCTAATCTGATCGAGTATACGTTCAGGTTTCATATAGTCAAAACATTGCTTTGTGGTGGGATGATGTGCCGATTTTGCTCGAATTTATAGGGAATTCTCATCGCTCTTGCTACAATATACAATTCGCTCACACTAGGGCGCTTCTATAATTAGCATTTTCCATCATGATTGATATTCAACTCCTCCGCAAAGATATAGACAGTGTTGCCGCCCGACTGGCAACACGTAAATTTAAGCTTGATGTGCTAAGTTTCAACGCACTTGAAGCAGAGCGCAAGCAAATCCAGACACGTACCGAAGAATTGCAGGGCAAGCGCAATACGCTATCCAAACAAATCGGCATGTTAAAAGGCAAGGGCGAAGATGCATCCGTCGTGATGGCTGAAGTTGGCAGTATCGGTGACGAGCTCAAGGCTTCTGAAGTGCGCTTAGGCGAAGTGCAGGTGCTGTTGACCAATTTTATGCTTGCCATTCCTAATTTGCCGGATGAATCTGTTCCCGTCGGTGAGGATGAGGGTGGCAACATAGAAGTACGCAAAATCGGCAGTGTCCCAACATTTGATTTTGCAATCAAAGATCATGTTGATGTTGGCGCCGCGCTTGGCCTGGAGTTTGATGTTGCTGCCAAATTAACTGGCTCGCGTTTTGCCGTATTGAAAGGCGGTATCGCACGCATGCACCGTGCATTAGCGCAATTGATGCTCGATACGCAAACACTCGAGCATGGTTACACCGAATACTATACGCCCTACATGGTGAACGCTGATTCGATGCGCGGAACAGGGCAGTTGCCTAAGTTTGAAGAAGACTTGTTCGCTGTCAAAAAAGGCGGGCAAGAAGGTGACGGGGAGATGTTATATTTGATTCCCACCGCAGAAGTTACCTTGACTAATACGGTGCGTGATGAAATCGTCGCGGCAGACTCTCTGCCTATCAAGATGACGGCACATACCGCTTGTTTTCGTTCCGAGGCAGGTAGTTATGGCAGGGATACACGTGGTTTGATACGCCAGCATCAGTTTGATAAAGTTGAGTTAGTTCAGGTTGTGCATCCTGAGAAATCTTTTGAAGCGCTCGAAGAGATGGTCAGTCATGCAGAAAGCATTTTGAAAAAACTTGAGTTACCTTATCGTGTAGTGAGTCTGTGTACTGGTGATATGGGTTTTGGTGCCTGTAAAACCTATGACCTGGAAGTCTGGTTGCCAGCTCAAAATACTTATCGCGAGATTTCATCGATTTCTAACATGGGTGCTTTTCAGGCACGTCGCATGCAGGCACGTTTCCGCAATGCGCAAGGTAAAACTGAATTGCTGCATACGCTAAATGGGTCGGCGCTGGCAGTCGGCCGTACCTTGGTCGCCGTATTGGAAAACTATCAGCAAGCTGACGGCAGTGTCATCGTGCCAGAGGCTTTGCGTCCGTACATGGCTGGCATCGAAAAATTATTGCCAGCAGCGAAATAAATCAGCATTTTTTTAAAAATAAACCGGTTTCGTTTTTGCGATTGCCGGTTTTTTTATTCTTATTTAGCGTTGAGCGATTCAGTTTCAGACCGACGATCAATAAATAAGCTATTGCCATGAACCTTCTTCGCCTGTTTTTTTGCGTCAGATGCAGCAATGGATATCTGATGATGAGAATAGTATTGCAGCGGGCGTGATTTGACTACGCCTAATGAGAGACTCACCAGTGGGTGAAACACTTTTTTCCCTTGCCGGTCCTCACTGATATAGCCGCCGTGTTCCTTGTCTTCATTGCTATAAAAATCGAGTATGTCGATAGCAAAATAGTGCAGGATATTTTGACAGCGCACTTCCCAGTCCGTGCTTTTAAATAAAATAATGAAATCATCGCCGCCAATGTGCCCAATGAAATCGTTTTGTGTATCGCAATAATTTTTCAATACTTCACTGGTCATTTGTATGATGTCGTCACCACGTCGGTAGCCATACATATCATTAAATGGCTTGAAGTGATCGAGGTCGCAATAGCAGGCAACAAAAGGGATTTGTTTCTGCAATAGATCATCGATATGTTCATTGATCGGTACATTGCCAGGTAATTGCGTTAGCGGATTGGCGTAACGTGCCGCATTAATCTGCATTTGGGTAATCTCTCGCATCAGATCCGGGCCTGTGCCTAGGCCTAGATATTTTCCCTGATCGGTAATGATGATGCCGTTAATCAGATGATCGGGATTCGCTTCAATAATAATGTGACTGACGTCTTGCATACTGGTGTTCTTGTCCACTACGATAGAGTGCGTATCCATAAAAACCGTACAAGGCTTTTTGCCATAAACTTCTCTTTGAAACGGTCGTGAAAAACAATCAATCATGTGGTAGCGGTTAATTAATCCGATCGGAATGCCGTCATCTACAATCGGAATAATTTGTAATTTTGGGTTCTGTAAAAATAGACCATCAACTTCGTTGTTCAGCATTTTTGAACTGATAGTTGTAGGAGTCTTGAGTATTTTTTCAATAGTCACGGCATCTTCAATTCTGGAAGTCGGGCGCGAATACGAATTTAATTGATTGACCGCGAGTATTTTTACTACTGCAGCGGAAATAGTTCTGCCTGGGTTTTGGTGTGGCTTTGCGATGTGATAACCCTGGCCGCAGGCCACACCGAGATCGCGAATGGCAATGAGTTCCGCCTGCGTTTCTATGCCTTCGGCGACCACTTTTGTGCCGGATTGTTCAGCAATGCTTTGAATGGAGCGGACAAACTGCATCTTTACCGGATCAAGATCGATTCCCTGAATAAAGTGCATGTCAATTTTGACGTATTCCGGTTTCAACTCCGACCAGAGTCGTAGACTGGAAAATCCCTCGCCGAGATCATCGATGGCGATTTCAAAGCCCATTTGACGATAATGTAAAACTGCTTCCCGCAGCAGATTGTAGTCATGTGTGGGCTGATATTCGGTTAATTCAATAATGACACGCTCGGGATTGATGCCCAGTTCATGGATGTAGTCCAGTGTTTCGCCATGCCTCATATCGCGCAGTAGCAGACACTCTGGGCTAACGTTCAAGAATAATTTTCCGGGCAAATTAAGTGCTGCGAACTGCTCCAGTACGATGCGCCGACAAAGGTGTTCGACGGTGACGGTTAAGTTGTGTTCGGCCGCTGCATTGAATAAGTTAAGCGGTGAATGTAGTGTACTGTCTGATGGACCTCGGATTAAACCTTCATAGCCCAAAATTTCTCCGCTTTGCATTTGAATGATCGGTTGAAAGCGAGCACTTAACAGGCTATGTTGAATAATTCGCTGCAGTTGTGTAAGTATATCTGTGCTCTCTTTATGAGCCGCACATGAGCTTATATAGGATTTGGGGACTTCCTCATAGCAAGCATACTCAAGAGAATTATCAGTCATTGTGCAGTCCATCGAAAACGCCTTAATAAAATAAATGCAAACCTGAATTTTAAAAATTAAAACAGGAAAAATATTGCATCATGTTAATGTCGATTTGTGACCGCAGCATGTCTGGATTGGTACGTCAATCAAGGGTCATGCATAGCGAGAAAATTTCGATGAAAAAATCACCTTATAAAACAAAATTTTTTTGCTATAATGTTGGGCTTGGTTGCAATGCCGCCTGAGTAGAGGCGGTCGCATAATTGTTGAGGGATGCCGGCTCGAAAGAGCGTAGATATCAATCGCAATATGTAATATGCCGACGATTTTTTTTTACAAGAAATTCTGGTATCGACCCGCTAGAATTTTGATTTTGCCGAGAAAATTTACACCTGGAGAGGTGGCAGAGTGGTCGAATGTACCTGACTCGAAATCAGGCGTGCGTGCGAACGTACCGAGGGTTCGAATCCCTCTCTCTCCTCCAATAAATCAAGCACTTGCAAGTAAATCGACCGGCTTAATCTCCGGTCTTTTTTTGGTCACTGTGCATTAATCTGCCATTAGATTTTTTTCCTGCCAATCTTCGCCACGGCAAGGGCAAGGGTTGACGTTGCAAGATGACTGTATCTCTTTGTTGACTGTGCACTTTTATGCCCAAGTACGCCGCCCACTGTATATAGATCGACATCGGCATTAATCATCTCGCTTGCCGCACTATGTCGCATGTCGTGAAAATGTAAATCTTCATGGCCGCAGCTTAGCATCGCCGCTTTTACATGCTGTTGTATGGTCGATCTTGCTGGCTGAATAGGAATATGCTTTACGCACCAACTCAGTCGGTAATGGATGGGGATTGTTCGCGGGTCGCCATTCTTTGTGTCTTTCAAGTGAAACATCCCGTCTTTTATGTCTGTGCGTAAAATCTCCGCAAGCCTCATGCCACTGTAGAAGGCAATCATGAATACGGCCCGAATTGATCGCCATCTTATCGCCCTTGCAATCTGTAACACCTCTTTTCTGCTTGCATACACCTGGCGCTCATTATTTACTGTTGGCATATTCACACGTTCAGCAGGGTCATGATCGCAAAACTTGTGATATTTATACGCATATCGACATGCGGCCCGAACATACGCCATTCTTATTCTAATGGTTGCCGGACTAAGGCCGGACTCCTTGCGATACGCTGCAACAACTTCCGGCAACTCATCAATAAACTTTCCCTCATACACCCAGTAGCACTGAGCATATTCACGCAATTGATTGCCGCCAGCCTTTAATTCTGGCAATCGCTCATACGATTATGCCGCCATGCGGGCGGCTCAATTGGCGGCGTTAAGTAGCGTCCTGTTAGCATCGTCTGAGATGCATTCCGAAGAAACAAGAAACAATGTGACGTGGTTACTAGCAGACCTGGCACAAGAGGTAAGCAATCTATTGCCTATTGTTTTAAGCGAAATTAGCGCTAAAACATTCGATAAGCTACACAAGCCAAATGAGGCAAGGGGAGCGCATGCCACAAAATCATAACGACCGCCCCAGCATAGCAGCGATACAAGCGGCGCTCACTTTCATACCGCCGAATGATCGCCCGCTATGGCTCAAGGTGGGCATGGCCTTAAAGGTAGAGCTGGGTGATACAGGCTTTGATGTGTTCGATACCTGGAGCCAGAACGCAGAAAGTTACGATGTGGCCGCCGTAAAATCAAGCTGGAAAAGTTTTAAGACCGGCGGCAAGATCAGCATAGGTACGCTCATATTTGAGGCCACACAGCGCGGCTTTAAGCTGAAAGACCATGCACCGGCTGCACCGATAACAGCAGAGGAAGCGGCGCGGATTAAGCAAGAGCGGGCGCAAAGGCTGGCAGCAGATCAGGCAGAGATAGAACGCAAGCAAGCGGCGGCGGCCAGTATTGCGGTCACTGCATGGGATAAGGCGAACGAAGGCGGCCAGTCTGCCTATCTGGAAAAGAAACGCATTAGCGGCCACGGGGTACGCTTTGCCGATAATAAGGCTGGCGCTGTGTTGCTGGTGCCGGTACGCGATGACAGCGGCAAGCTGTGGAATATTCAGCGCGTGTTTGCCAATGGCGATAAGCGGTTTTATACCGGCGGGCGGGTGTCTGGTTGCTTTCATGCTCTGGGTGATTTGGCCGCCTCAGACTGGCTTTTGATTGCTGAGGGCTACGCCACCGGCTCGACCTTGTTTGAGGCCACCGGCTACGCTGTGGCGGTCGCATTCAGCGAAAGTAATATTAAGCATATAGCGGCCATCATGCGGGCGCGTTATCCAGATAAGCACATCCTGATTTGTGCCGATGATGACAGCCAGACCGAGCAAAAGACCGGCAAAAATCCCGGCATAGTGGCAGCCACCGAAGCGGCCAAAGCCATTAGGGCGGCATGGTGCAAACCGATGAATTTACCAGCGGGCGGCAATGACTTTAACGACCTGGCGCAAGCCATGGGCAACGATGAAATAAAAAAGCAGGTTATGGCTGCCATACAACCAGTGCCAGCACAATTACCCGCTACTAGCGCAGCAGTTGCGGCAAGCGAGACTATAGCCAATGCCGCGCCAGTAAACCAGATCAGCGCACAGGCGGCGATTACCGAGCCGGTGAAGGTTGGTAATGCCGCCCCAGAAAAAACGCATGTAAAGCCGCGCCAAGCAAATGGCCGAAAACCCGCTGGTGATGGACCAGCATCAAAACCGTTTTTTACTAACAATGATGAAGGCGTGTTCTTTCATAATTTCCACGAAGGCGAACCACTGCCCGCGCTTAAAATTTGCTCGTCTTTGGACGTGATCGCTAAGACGCGTGATTCTACCAATGGCGAATGGGGTTATTTATTGGAATTTTCAGACCCAGACGGGAATAAAAAACGCTGGTCTATGCCTGCAAAAATGTTGTCAGGTGATGGCACACAATACCGTGCTGATTTGCTGTCTATGGGCTTGATGATTGAACCTGGACTCAAGGCTAAAAACTATTTGACGACCTATATACAAACCCGAGACGTGCCAGAGCGGGTACGATGTGTAGAGCGCACAGGCTGGCATGATGATGTGTACGTGCTGCCAGATCGCACCATAGGGCAAGGCAGTGAACAGGTCTTGTTTCAGACCACTGGCGGGGTAGTGTCGCAATTCAAGCAGCGCGGTACGCTGGCCGAGTGGCAGGGCAATGTTTCAGCGCATTGCAAGGGCAATTCTCGCTTACTGTTTTTTGTATCGGCGGGGTTTGCGTCTTTGTTGCTACACCATGCCAAGGTGCAAAGCTTCGGCCTGCATCTAATGGGCAGTAGTTCCACCGGCAAAAGTACCGCTATGAAGGTGGCCGCGTCTATCTTCGGTGGTAGTGACTATGCGCAAAGCTGGCACGTCACAGATAATTCATTAGAGGCCACCGCGCAAAAGCACTCAGACGCTTTACTGGTATTAGATGAACTAGGCCAAGTTGACCCTAAGATGGTGGGCAATATCGCCTATATGCTCAGTAATGAGAAAGGCAAAGGCCGCGCCACCCAGCACGCCACCGCCAAGAAGATTGCCACCTGGCGCTTAATCTTTCTGAGTGATGGCGAAATATCGCTAGAAGCAAAGATGGCTGAGGCGGGCAAGATGACCAAGGGCGGCCAAGATGTACGCCTTGCTCATATCAGCGCTGATGCCGGTAAAGACTTAGGCGTGTTTGATACCGTGCATGGGTTTGCTGATGGTGCGGCCATGTCTAAGCACTTAGTCGATATGGCGCAACAGTATTACGGCACGGCTGGTCTGTCTTTCATTGAATGGCTGGTGGATAACGTGAAAGACTTATCCAATGTGCTTGGCCTAGCGATTAATGCGACCACGGCCAAGCTATGCCCACCGAATGCACACGGCCAAGTCAAACGGGTGGCTGACTTCTTTTCATTGGTGGCAGCGGGCGGGGAACTGGCAACGGGGGCGGGCATCACCGGCTGGGCAGATGGTGATGCCACCGAGGCGGCCAGCACTTGCTTTAATGATTGGCTCTCTAGCCGTGGCACAGCAGGCGATATTGAGCACGACCGCATGTTAGAGCTATTGCCTAACTTCATACAGGTCAATGGTGATTCTCGCTTTGCATGGGCGCACCGTGCGATGGATGACCATGCACCAAAGACCATCAATCAGGCGGGCTTTAAACGCATGATAAGCAAGAGCGGTAACGCGATAAAGAGCAATGCAGACTGGCATAAGGAGTATGGCGATACTATCCACCCAGACGAGCGGGACGGCTCAAGCATTGAATACTATCTACTGCCCAAGGTATTTAAGGATGAAGTTTGCAAGGGCTACGATGCCCGATTGGTGGCCGCCAAGATGGCACAGCTAGGCGTGTTCGAGAAAGACAAGGACGGCAAGAACAGCATCATCGAACGCTTCGCCGGTGCGAAAAGTCGTTACTACAAAATATCGAGTGAAATGCTTTGTTCTTTACCTGCATAAGCCAGCGAAGCGAACGGGCGGCGCGGCCTGTGGTGGCTGGGGGAGGATTACCTTTCGCGCTAGAAAATGAGTTTTAATTGTATTTAATGCCAGTAAGTTATTAGTAGGCTATCGTTTTTCCATCAAAAACAGGTGTTTTGCCACACCTGCCACACCTAAAATAATCACATCTGAGATTCGTAACGCGTTTATGTGGTAATTTTCTGGCGTTTGGGAACTTCTAAAAACCCACCTGTCTAAGCAATCAGAGCGATTTTTCTGCAAACAAGCGGGTAGGAAATAGAAATGACATTCAAAATGGGTGATTTATTTGCGCAAGAACATCGGCAAAAGAAGCTTGACGTGTTTGC
>NZ_JAUSFI010000140.1 GCF_030651495.1 Undibacterium sp. | reverse complement strand
GGCAAGCGAACAAGTCAGACAAGCAGAATCCGTACAGCAACCGGCCAAAACTGCCGCGCCACCACCTAAAGTGGAAAACGCCAACAATCAGCAAAAACCTTTGCCGCCACCGCCGCCAGTGGTAAATACTCGCGGTGAGGTTACCGGCACAACGATCAACATCACCGCATAAGATTTACTCTTCATCGCCAGCCGTCATCCACTCCTTAAGCCCGTTGACCCAGTAGGGCGCGGGCAACTTGTAGTTCACCCGGATGATGGCCGCTCGTTGATATAGATCGGCAAAATCAATCTCGGGCGAACGTTTGAAGGCTAGCGCGACGACATTCGCATCATGCACTTCCGGCAACCACACTACCGCATCAAACGCCTGCTCCATCGCTGCAATATTCTTACGGCGATTCTCTTCGTTGGAAAATAAATTCACGGTCATCATGCCGTTTTCGCTCAGGGAATCGGCGCAACCCTGATAAAACTCGGGTGTATCAAGCACCGGACCTTCTGCTTCGGCATCGTACAAATCCACTTGCAGCACATCGATGCTGCCATGGCTGGCTGGGCTCAATACAAAATCCAGCGCGTCCATCTCGATGACCTGCAAGCGCTCGTCATCCTCGGGCAATTTGAATTGCGCCCGGCACATATCGATGACATTGGGGTTGAGTTCTATCGCCGCCACTTTGGCATCCGGAAAACGCGCATGACAAAACTTGGTCAATGCCGCTGCGCCCAAACCCAGTTGAACGACATGCGCAGGCTTCTCATTGAATAGCATCCACATCATCATCTGCTGCACGTATTCAAGTTCAATCTGATCCGGCACGGCCATGCGCATCGAACCCTGGATAGGCGCACAGCTGGTGTCGCCGCTCAGATCACTGGTCAGATGCAAAGAGCGCACACCGCGAAACTCGGAAATGGAGACCTCAGGATGGTCGGTAGCAGATTTTTCTTTAGGCGAAATTTTTCGGGACATGGATGCGATTAACCGGTAAATGCGGAGGAGATTGCTCATGCGCCTATTATCCGGCAAATGGCCTTGTTTGCGCATTTTCAATCGGCAATGTACCGGTCTGGTAGTGCCGACCGACCTACAAAACAATCAAAGATCCAGTGTAAAATCCGATCGTGAATTTAATGTAATTCTTCCAGAGATTAAAACTCCATGTCCACCACGTCCCCCGCGCCATCTACACTGAAGCAACTCAAAATTGACCGTAGCAACAATACGCCCGGCAATGCTGGCAAGCCGCGTCGCTGGGGGCGCTGGATCATCGCCGGTGCGGCATTGCTGGCGATCATGGGTTTCGTCATGCGTCCGGGCAAAATCGAGGTACAAGTGACCTCAGTCGTCACCAGCTACCCATCACAACAATATGCCCAGCTCACCGCGTCGGGCTATGTGGTAGCGCAAAGGCGCGCCGCGGTGGCCAGCAAGGCTACCGGCCGGCTGGTCTTGCTTAACGTGCGTGAAGGCAGCAAGGTAAAGCAAGGTGATGTGCTGGCGCGGCTTGATGCCAGCGATGTGCAAGCCGCCATGGCGCAGGCGCAGGCTGGCATACGTCAGGCCGAGGCGGGCGTCGCACAAGCCAATGTAGAACTGGTCAACGCAGAAGCTGACTTTAAGCGCAGTAACGGCTTGCGGGCGCAAGGCTTCGTGTCTTTGCAGGCACTCGACGCAGCCAGCAACCGCGTTAATGCCGCCAAGGCAGCGGTCAGATTAGCGCAGGCGGCGGTGGCGGTATCGCAGGCGCAATTGAAGGTACAACAGGTGAATCAGGATTTCACCGAAATCCGCGCGCCCTTCGATGGCGTGGTGCTGGTGAAGAACGCGAATGTGGGCGACATCATTACGCCATTTTCCAGCGCCGCAGGCAGCCAGGGGGCAGTCGTCACCATGGCAGATATGAGTACGCTGGAAGTGGAAGCGGATGTCTCCGAAAGCAATCTGGCCAAGGCCAAGATAGGCCAGCCCGTCGAGATCACGCTAGATGCCCTGCCCGACAGCCGTTTTCGCGGCAATATTGTCGGCATTGTGCCTACTGTAGACAGGGCCAAGGCCACGGTGATGACCAAAATCCATTTTGAAAAACTCGATCCGCGCATCCTGCCGGAGATGAGCGCCAAGGTTACGATTTTGTCGCAAGCGGTCACCGATGCGGATCAACAACCTTTGCTGGCGATTAATCCCAAAGCGGTGGCTGAACGCGATGGCAAGAAGCTGGTGTTCCGCATCAAGGATGATAGCGTGGAAGCGATCAACATCACTTTGGGCCGCAAGATTGGCGACAATATGGAAGTGAGCGGCGAAATCAAATCAGGTGATAAGTTAGTCCTGTCGCCCTCAGAAAAAATCAAGCCAGGTGCCAAAATCGTGGTGGCCAGCAAATGAACGATGGCACACACAACACCAATGAAGCGCTGATCCGTATCCACAATCTGAACAAATCCTACACGCGCGGCGGACAAATCATTCCCGTGCTTGAAGGCGTCGATCTGGAAGTGCGCAGCGGTGAATTCATCGCGCTGATGGGGCCAAGCGGCTCGGGCAAAAGCACCCTGCTCAACCTGATTGCGGGCATCGACAAACCCACCAGTGGCAGCATAGAAATTGGCGGCGTGAATATCGCAACGCTCAGCGAGGGCGAGCTGGCGGACTGGCGCGCCGCCAACGTCGGATTCATCTTTCAGTTCTACAATCTGATGCCGGTACTGACCGCATTTGAAAACATAGAGCTGCCTTTATTATTGACCAGGCTAACGCGCGCGCAGCGCAAGGAACATGTGGAAGCGGCGCTAAACATGGTCAGCCTGACCGACCGCATGGATCACTACCCCAACGAGTTATCGGGCGGCCAGCAACAGCGCGTCGCAATCGCCCGTGCTCTGGTCACCGACCCGACCCTGATCGTCGCAGATGAACCGACGGGGGATCTCGACAGGGTCACCGCCGGCGAAGTGCTGGATCTGATGGAAGAACTGCATGCCGAGTTAGGCAAAACCATCATCATGGTCACGCATGACCCCAAGGCGGCATCGCGCGCCAAACGTCTGATCCACCTCGAAAAAGGCGAATTGGTTCCCGACGATGGCGCCGCCATTGCACAGCATTAGCGCGACGGGTTAACGCTCATGTTCATCTTCCGCCTCCTGCTGAAAAACGCCTTCCGGCACAAGCTGCGTACCATGCTCACGATGGTCGGCCTGGTGGTGGCAATCTGTGCCTTCGGTCTATTACGCACTATCATCGATGCCTGGTATGCCGGGGTTGACGGCACTTCCAGCACGCGCCTGATTACGCGCAATGCGATTTCGCTCACCTTCCCGCTGCCGCTCAATTATGCCGAGCGGCTGAAAACCGTGGAAGGCGTAACCGGCATTAGCTGGTCCAACTGGTTTGGCGGCATCTACATTACCGAACGTAATTTCTTCCCGCAGTTTGCGATCGAACCGGCCAGTTATCTCGCGCTTTATCCAGAATATGTACTCAAGGATGAAGAGAAGAAAGCCTTCATCCTTGATCGCCAGGGAGCGATAGTTGGCCGTAAATTGGCCAATCAGTATGGCTGGAAAATCGGCGATCAGATCCCGCTGCGTGGCACCATCTACCCCGGCACCTGGACGTTTACCTTGCGTGGCATCTGGGACGGCGTAGATGCCAAAACAGACGAATCACAGTTTCTGTTTCACTGGCAATTTTTGGCAGAATCTGCACGCAAACGCATAGGCAGAGCCGCCGATTATGTGGGTGTGTATATCGTACGCATCAATGAGCCGAATAATGCGCCACTGATCTCTGAGCGTATCGATGCCCAGTTCAAAAATTCATTGGCCGAGACACTCACAGAAACCGAGAAGGCTTTTCAGCTCGGGTTTGTCTCGATGAGTGAGGCGATACTGGTCGCCATCAATGCCGTCAGCTTCGTGATCGTGATCATCATCATGGCCGTCATGGCCAACACCATGACCATGACGGCACGTGAACGGCTAGCCGAATATGCCACGCTCAAGGCATTGGGATTTTCGCCCGGTTTTGTGGTCAAGCTCCTGTTTGGCGAAAGCCTGGTGATTGCGCTGATCGGCGGTGGTATGGGCTTGCTGCTTACTCTGCCGATTGCCGCCTCTTTTGCCAAAGCGGTTGGCACGCTGTTCCCGGTGTTCGTCGTCTCGGAGACCACAATGGCATTGCAGCTGCTGGCCAGTGTGATCGTCGGCGTAGTCGCTGCGGCGTGGCCGGCATGGAAGATGAGTCGCATCGATATCGTGAATGGTTTACGACATGTGGCTTGAGGAACTAAGCATGAGGACATCAACATGAAGGCGCTTCCGCTTTCCTACATCGCGCGCAACCTCTGGGTACGGCGCGTCACTACCTTGCTGACCGCAGGCGGCATGGCGCTGGTGGTATTTGTCTTCGCCACGGTCCTGATGATGAGCGAAGGCATACGCGCCACGCTCGTGGCGACCGGGCAGCCAGACAATGTGCTGGTGTTGCGCAAAGGCGCCGGGGCCGAAATCAATAGCGGCATCACGCGGGATCAGGCCGCGATCATCGAAAGCCTGCCCGGCATCGCCACCAATGGCAGCGGTCTGAGACTGGTCAGCAAAGAACCGGTAGTACTGAATAATCTGCCCAAGCGCAGCAATGGCAAACCCAGCAATGTCACCGTGCGCGGCACCTCAGCCTTAGCGTTGGAACTGCGACCTCAAGTACAGATGATGCAAGGACGTATGTTCCGGCCTGGTAGTTCAGAGATCATCACTGGCCGCTCTATCGCCAGCGGTTTTCGGGGCGCTGGCTTGGGCGAGACCCTACATTTTGCCCAGCGCGACTGGCTGGTGGTGGGCGTATTTGATTCTGGCAAAACCGGTTTCGACAGCGAAATCTGGGGCGATTCAGAACAGATGATGGCGGCCTTCAGGCGCAATGCGTATTCCACCATGGTGTTTCGCCTGGCCGACCAGGCCGCCTTCAACAAAGTGAAAGACGCCATCGATGCCGATCCGCGCTTGCAGATTGAGGCCAAACCGGAGATTCAATTCTACTCTGAACAAAGCGAGGCGCTGGCCACGTTTATCCGCATACTTGGATTAAGTCTATCGATCATTTTTTCTATCGGTGCCGTGGTCGGCGCGATGATCACGATGTTTGCCGCCGTGGCGCAACGCGTAGGTGAAATCGGCACCTTGCGCGCGCTCGGATTCAGGCGCAGCGCAGTGCTGCTGGCCTTCTTGCTGGAATCGCTCTTGTTATCGCTGGTGGGCGGATTGATCGGCCTGTTTGCCGCATCGTGGATGCAGACGGTGGATATTTCCACCACCAATTTTCAGACCTTTAGCGAGCTTGCATTTCAGTTCAAGCTAACCGTTGAGATTATTGTAAAAACCCTGCTATTTTCGCTGTTCATGGGTTTTGTTGGCGGCTTTATCCCATCATGGCAGGCAGCAAGAATGAAGATCGTGGACTGCCTGCGCGCCAGCTAATTGACAGGCTGCTTACAACTCCAGCAAACCCGCTTCCCGGATCGCATGCGACAATTTTTTATCGGTACGCATGATGTGGTGTGTCAGCCAGTAGCGCAGCAACTCCGCGGTATTGCTAGCCACTTCTGACCTGCCGCGCTCGAATGCGTCTTGCAGAACTAACACCTGATCAAGCAATTTCTGGTGCATCGCTTTATGCGCCTCGATATCGGCATAGGCAATGTGCTCCATCAACAATTCTTCGCGCTGAAAATGCTCCTGTGTGTAGTTCAGGAGCGCTTGCAATATCTTCGCAAGAACATCGGTGCTCTTA
>NZ_JAUSFI010000010.1 GCF_030651495.1 Undibacterium sp. | reverse complement strand
AGCGTCTTAAGGGCGCTAAATTTGAAACACAGTAAAAGCGCGAAATACAGAAATTATGGCCACCTCACAAGTTCAGACAGTCAATACCGGGGCAGATAAAGCCAAGCTGGCCGCTGCGGCTGTTTTGGTGGTGGCTGCTTTAGCCGCATTTTACCTGTTGGGCAAACAAGGTCCACTGGTGCAGTGGGGTGTTTTGCTGTTGGGTCTTGGTGCTGCTGCCGCGGCGTTTTTTGCTTCTGAATCGGGTCGTGAGTTGATCGCTTTTGGGCGTGATGCTTGGCGCGAAGTCAAAAAAGTGGTTTGGCCTGCTCGTAAAGAGGCGATTCAAATTACTGCGTATGTATTCGGGTTTGTCTTGATCATGGCCCTTTTCTTGTGGCTCACTGACAAGACTCTTGAGTGGCTTTTTTACGATTTGATTCTGGGCTGGAAAAAATAATGACTGATGATATTGTAGAGACCCCTTCAGTAGAGCTGCCAGCTGCAGTTCCGTCAAATCCGGATTTGCGTTGGTATGTGGTTCACGCGTATTCCGGAATGGAAAAGGCGGTTGAGCGCAATATTCTCGAGCGTATTGCCCGCGAGGGAATGCAAAGCAAGTTTGGCCGTATTCTTGTTCCCATGGAGGAAGTGGTTGAAGTCAAGAATGGCCAGAAGAAAACGACAGAACGCAAGTTCTTCCCTGGCTATGTGCTTGTGGAAATGGTCATGGATGACGAAACTTGGCACTTGGTGAAACACACCAGCAAGGTGACTGGTTTTGTGGGTGGTGCGAAAAATCGTCCGGCTCCGATCTCTGAGGCGGAAGTGCTGAAGATTGTCAACCAGATGCAAGAAGGTACGGATAAGCCGCGGCACAAGGTTGAATTTTTGGTGGGCGAATTTGTTCGGGTTAAAGAAGGTCCGTTTACAGATTTCAACGGTTCGGTGGAAGATGTGAATTACGAGAAGAGCAAGGTTCGCGTTTCTGTGACCATCTTTGGTCGCTCTACTCCCGTTGAGTTGGAGTTCTCGCAAATCGAGAAAACCTGAATTTGAAGCGTTGCAATAAGAAAACAAAAACATTTTGTTTTCTTATTGCAACTTGGTTGTTTAAGTAGATTGGTGCTTCCCGACTCGGTGCCAGTTGTTATAGAAGTGAGTCGTTAACCCCGGGGAGCTTTGGACTGAATTGTTCAGGATCGAAGCGCTAATACCCGTAAGGAGAAATCATGGCGAAAAAAATCGTCGGTTTTGTCAAGCTGCAAGTGCCAGCTGGTAAGGCCAACCCATCCCCCCCCATTGGACCCGCATTGGGTCAGCGCGGACTGAATATCATGGAGTTCTGCAAGGCATTCAATGCGCAGACCCAGGGTGTTGAGCCGGGTCTGCCATTGCCCGTGGTGATTACCGCGTATGCAGACAAGAGCTTTACTTTCATTATCAAGACCCCGCCTGCGACGGTCCTGATCAAGAAGGCCATCAAGCTCGACAAGGGTTCAGCCAATCCTTTGAAAGACAAGGTCGGCAAGATCACGCGCGCTCAGCTCGAAGAAATCGCCAAGACCAAGATGAAGGACATGACGGCCGCCGATCTGGATGCCGCTGTTCGTACCATCGCAGGTACTGCCCGCTCCATGGGCGTGAATGTGGAGGGCGTGTAAATGTCCAAGCTTACAAAAAACCAAAAGGCCCAACAAGGCAAAATCG
>NZ_JAUSFI010000133.1 GCF_030651495.1 Undibacterium sp. | reverse complement strand
ACATTCCACCGATAGCCGTCTTTTGCTTGGGATTTTCAGCCTTAAATACGGAACTCTTGAGTTTGTGAAAAATGCGCTCCGTAGTGGCGTTAAACGTACCTGCCCGAGCGGTGTCTCTTAGGCCGACGATTGAATCTAGGTCGTGTCGCGTGAGATTCCTGCCCCGGAGGTGCTCTAAATGGGGCGGTAGATAAAGTGTGCGGGGGTTCTTTGAATACCATTCAACCAAAAGACGAGAGCGTTCACCCTGGCGTTTTATGGTTCTAATTGCGAAATGGAAGAGATCAATCATGAAAAGTAGAGCGGGTTTTGCGCTCCAACTCGCGCCCTTGGAACCTTTCATGGTGATCAGCAGCATTTGGTGCGCTGAATGGACTTCACTAGACCTGCCAACTTCTTTATGCGCATAGCCTTCAACCGTTACGTGGTCATCAACCGCCATGCATAAAACTTCATTAATTCGACTCGGCGCGCACATCAGAATGATCAATGTACATATCGCAATACGGTCGAGAGCATCAAGTCTGGGATCGTTATCCAGCAGTGCGGCAACTGCATCGTTTAACGCCTCAATTTTTCTGTCTATAGTCTCTGCCTTGAGCGCCTTTGTTTCCCTTGCTTGGCGCTTTGCAATCACGCTCAGCTTTTTCAACGTATCTCCTGATACGACATATCCTAGGCGTGCAATGACGCCTTTCGAAGCCATATGTTCTATCGTAGATTGAAGTCCTATCAACCTACCACGGTGGTGGTTTGCTTTTGATTGGATTTTCTGGGCCTCCGATAAGCAGTGATCCTCGAGGACCCTGCAATGTGCCACGGTAAGTTCGTATAGGCTGCCCGCGCTGACCCTATCTAGGAGGCGGTATCCGTTGAAATGCAAGGATAATGACTTTGGCTGTCCCGCCAACATCCGCTCCGCAACCAAGCAACGAAGAACGCGCTTAAATACTTTTCCCTCGTCCTTGAAAGCTGACGTTGATTCTGTGAAATGCCAGTCCAACTGCTCGGTTTGATACAAAGTTCTAATCGGCCAGTGCTCAGAATCAAAGTCGATTTTTGGAAACTTTCTGTTGAATGCGGTTTTGCATTCAAGCAGCCAGTTCTCAAGCGCTTTCTCACGCTGGGCGAGGGTAAAGTCGACGAGCTTCACCATTACGACATATCTTGCTGAAGCCGCGCTTGGTAAAGTTTGCAGGCGGAGATGACCATTTGAATGTCGTATTTCACGCGTGTCCACCGATCAACCATAGCTTTGTACGGTTGACCCGCGTTACTGAAGTCGTCAATCTCACGCGTAACAATATTCAAATTGAGTTCATGGTCTGCGTCAAAGCAGGGGATGAACTTAGAGCACCCGTAGCAGGTAAAGGGGGCGTGTTCACATCGAATTTGCTTCCCACACTCGCCTTGAAATATCGTTTCACCCGTCGTAATGTCCTCGCTGAAAATTGCACTTTCTGCTGAGTTCAAGGCGTCATCCTTGGTGCGGAACATCTTAATCACTGGAAGGTGTGCATTAAAAGCCGGATGCAGCGCATCAGATAGTTCGTGTATGAGACCGTGAAACGCAATGTCTACGTACTTTCTGCAAGTTTTATCGCTTGCATGTTTGAGTACGGCTTGAATGGTCTTTGCAGAGCATCCATGGAGAGCAAGTTGGGTTGCGATCGTGTGCCTTAGTGCAGTGGCCGTTAGACCCAAAGTCAACTGTAACTTTGATTTGATCGCTGCAAAGTAGCATTGAATGATCCCGGCGGAATTTCGGTGAAGCCCAAAATTTTCGTTGGTATATTTGCCTTGCCATGCAGTCTTGCTACTGTTTAAGGCGTTGGCTGGAAACAGCGCGAGCTTGTGATGATCCTCTGTCGTCACGAGATGTCCGTACTTGAGTATCACGTCCATTCGCTGCTTTAGTAGCAATAAGCCAACTGACGATGGAAGGTCGTAGTAGATTTTCGACGCCGCCGCTACATGCTGCTTGACCGGGTAGATCCAGATGCCAAATCTATCGTTTTTGGTGTCATGTTTTAAGTCACCAAGTCGGATTAGCCGGTAGCTCTCTGGCCGGACGTAGACAGTGAACGCCAGGTTCGCAAAGCTGTAAAGGCCAATATCCATCTTTCCGTCAGAGTATGCTTCGTGACACCGAGCGAGTACTTCAACGCAGGCGGAGCGTGTGAGCGCAGTGGAGAGGACTTTGCTAATATTTTTTCCACCTATCCCTTTTTGGGCATAGTTTGGAAAGTCACTGAGCTGCAATCCATTTGAAAAAATTTCACTTTCCGGGTTTCTCTGGAAAAAGGACTTCACTACATATATCGAGGATTTGGCAATATGCGTGTGAATGGTCTGAAGCGCTGCCAAAAATTGCCAGTCTATTTGCGTGATTTTTCTTTCGTAACACTGATGTTTGTGTAGCGCGCGAAAAAGACCCAGCCAAGATTGGCTGTCACCCTTAATGGAATTAAGTGCAATGTTATGCCGCCGATTGATCAGTTCGTCTCTTAGTAGCATGAGCAGAGGCTCATCCACAAACTCTCTAAGACTTGACCAATTGAAGCGGTGGCTGCGCGTAAGGCGTTCTCCTTTTTCGCCAAACTCTTCGCTCATGGTCCAGACTAATGGCTCGTTGTCTGACCAAACGATGTTCGTGTTTCCAACTGTCTGGTATGTCATGTCAGACTGTTTTCCTGGGTTTCACCCTTGCGGAAACCTCGGCCTCCAACTTCTCAGCGAAATCCATCAAGTCCACATTCGCTTGGTCGGCGAGAGCACGCGCCGCATACATCTGAGGCATTTCTGACCTTCTAGTCCAGCCAAAACGAGACTTCATCGAATCCAGAGTCGAATCGCTTACCCCTTTGCATTTGCAGTAGTAAACAGCCGCGCTATGCCTAAGAACATGGCCATAGAAGTCATAAACCGCTTTATGAGAAAAATGAGGATCATCATCAACATCCAACAATCCCAAGTCCTTTAGCCGCCTTCCGAGTTGAGAGAACACTTTGGTTACGCTGGAGCGATGCTGGATCGGGTTCCCACGCTCTGTTACAAATAAGAAACCATTGCTTTGATTTGCCAGCGTTTTTGAAAGAGATGCGTCGCGTTCCGTTTCCAGGTAGTCGCTGATTGCCTTTTGTGTAAAAGGCCAAAGTGAGATCATGGTTTCGGAAGCATTGTTGACTGAGCTCGATGCCGCCATTTTCAATACGGAGTGGCTTGTTTTTGGTCTACCGCGTTTCTCGCGGTTGTCCACGATCAGCAAGTGCCCGGACCGCAGCCTTACATCCGCCATTTGAATGTTATTGATGGTTCCAACTCGCAGGCCCTCCGCGGCAAGAAGTGCCATGGCTCGGTCACGATACATGGTTCGAGACGGCATTCCTGACTCGCTCAGGAAAAGTTCTTCAGGTCGAACGTAGAGTGCCCGAAGGATCGCCTCATATTTGTTGCACGGAAGACTGCGAAATGCAAGGTGATGGCTCTGCTTTGTTCCACTGATCTTTCCTTTCAGTTTTGAAGCAGTTCTATCGTAGTCGGTTCTCAGCAGGGTTCGGATTGAATCCGATCGCACGTTGGGGTCAAGAATGACTTCCCTGTATTTCTCTAAGAATCCGGCTATATCGACTAGCCGCTTCTTTGCAGTATTAGCCTGTACTGCGCCTGGTAGTTTTTCTGGAGGCGTTCCCGCTTTTGCACTGAGTATGCTAACTACTTTGCGATCTGAGATCTCTTCAATTTCGCTAAGAGGGCGATAGCAGAGTCCAGCAAGTTTATCGACTTCACCGTTACTTAGGCACCGTCCATCAAGAGCTCTTTGGGGAAGGTCAATGCCACTAGCTACACAGAATCGATGAAAGATTCGTAGTGCCTGTGCGGTCAATTCTCGCGTGTTGGGATTTGATTGTTCCGCTGTTAAATGACGCGACGCAGGAAAGTTAATAGAGCCATCATCATTGAGTAGAAGAACATTTCGGCGAGCTTCCACAAGTTTCATTGTGAGTGTCTTAATTGACAAAAACTATAAATAATGAAAGTATTTTATTCTTCAAATAAAAAAATACAAGCTAACTAGGCTTGCATTTTTAAAAATCTCTGTTTGTATTGGAGAAAGCCGATTGCATTACATTTGCCATCTAACTTTCATCATACAAGCCCGCCGGAGCGTCCCCAAGCGAGCTTTTTTTGGCCTGGAAGGCTGTTCTTAGAACATCTTCTTGGGCAATTGCATGCTGCGAATGCGCTTGTAGTTGCGCTTGACGGCGGCTGCCTTTTTGCGCTTGCGCTCTGCAGTGGGTTTTTCGTAGAACTCGCGGGCGCGCAGGTCGGTCAAAAGGCCCAATTTTTCAATGGTGCGTTTGAAGCGACGCAGTGCTACGTCAAAGGGCTCGTTTTCTTTTACACGGATCGTTGTCATTACGTAATGAATTCCAAATTGTGCTGCTCAAGGGTCATGTGGGGAGATCGAGCCCCACGCGTCCTGCTCAGCGTTATTTCCCGTCTTAACTAGTATTGGCCGACGGGGAACTGCCAGATTAGCCTGCGATTATAGCGTTTTTTGCAGCCGTGTCGGGCTGAATTTTGGCCTGCAGCCCCTGTGCACAGGCGAATCCACTGGCCCAGGCCCACTGGAAGTTGTAACCGCCCAGCCAGCCGGTCACATCGACCACCTCGCCGATGAAGTACAGGCCGGGTTGGCGGGACTCCATGGTCTGCCCGGACAGCACCTTGGTGTCCACCCCCCCGGCGGTGACTTCGGCTTTCTTAAAGCCCTCGGTGCCGGTGGGGGTCAGCTCCCAGCGCGTCAGGCGCTCGGCCAGTGCCGCCAGGGCCTTGTCCGAGGCTTCGTTGATGGGGCGCTCCCAGTTGTGGCCCAAACCCGCACCCTGCGCCACCCAGGTGTCGGCCAGGCGCGAGGGCACCAAGCCGGTGAGTTCATTGGCAATCAGCTTGCGCGAGGTGGCTTTGGCGTGGTTCAGATGCTCGGTCACGTCGGTGTTGGGCAGCAGGTTCAGCCGAATCGGCGTGCCGGGTTGCCAGTAACTGGAGATTTGCAGCACGCCGGGGCCACTCAGGCCGCGGTGGGTGAACAGCAGGTCTTCCAGAAACGCGGTGCTGGATTTCTTGTTGCCGGTGGTGATTTGCACGGGCAGTGACAGGCCCGACAGTTGGGCAAACGGTGCCCATGCGGCCTCATCAAACGTCAGTGGCACCAAAGCGGGGCGTGGGCTAACCAGGGGCAGGTCGAACTGCTTGGCGACCCGGTAGCCAAAATCGGTGGCCCCAATTTTGGGAATCGACAGGCCACCGGTGGCGATGACCACTGCGGCGCAGTGCACGGTGCCGCGGTCACTATCAATTTCGTAGCTGTCTGCGCACGTTCCATAAGGGCTGGAGGCCAAAAAGCGTATGGACTTGACGCTGCACGGCTGCCAGCGGGTGACGCCACCGGCGGCACACTCGGCCAGCAGCATGTCGATGATATCTTCCGCCGAGCGGTCGCAAAACAGCTGGCCCTTGTGTTTTTCGTGGAAGGCAATTTGGTGGCGCTGCAGCAGGGCCACAAAGTCACGCGGCGTGTAACGCGACAGCGCCGAGCGGCAAAAGCGCGGGTTGTCACTCAAAAAATTGGCCGGGCCGGTGTCCATATTGGTGAAATTGCAGCGGCCACCGCCGGAGATGCGGATTTTTTCCGCCACTTTTTCGGCGTGGTCGACCACCAGAACCTTCAGGCCGAGTTGCCCCGCCACACCGGCACAAAACAGGCCGGCGGCACCGGCTCCCACGATCACGACATCAAACTTTTGCATGGCGAGCAGTGTAGACGCGCCGGTGCGTGGCCACGCCACGGGGGAGCGGGTGGAATCAGGAGCGGGCCGATTAGGCGCTGGCGCTAAAGGGCACTGGTTGTGCCAACTCCAGCAGGCCTTGCATGACATCGCCCACCACAATCACGCTGGGGCTGCCCAGCTTTTCGCGTTGGATGGTGGCTTGCAACTCGGCCAAAGTGCAGGCGGCATGGCGCTGCGTGGGCAAGCTGGCGTTCTGGATGATGGCCACCGGGGTGTAGCCGGGCAGGCCGTGCAGCAGTTCGCTCTGGATTTGCGCCACCCCACTCACGCCCATGTAGATCACCAGCGTGAGCTTGGCTTGGCGGGCGGTGGCGGCCAGGGCGCGCCAGTCGGTGCCGGCGTCGCCGGGTTTGGCGTGGCCGGTGACAAACACCACGCCGTGGGC
>NZ_JAUSFI010000129.1 GCF_030651495.1 Undibacterium sp. | reverse complement strand
TTTAAGAAGGTGTCGTTCTTGAGCGGAGCAAAGCGGGTGGACATAGATGACTTTCAAAAGCATAAAAATTTCGCTGGGTGGCGAGGGCAATCTACTATTATCGCCGATGCGCCGCTTACCGGTGTCTGATCTGGCGCAATTTGCCCGACCTCCAGAAAGCGTATTTTCACCAAAGAAACTGTGGATAACTTTGTGGATATTTTTTCTTAAATTTTCACTTACCGAAAAACGTCAATGTAAATCCTGAAAATTTTATTCTAATCGATTGATTTCATTGATTTATTTGTTTATTCACTTTAGTGTTAATAGTAAGCAAGCTAAATAAATATTTTTGTAGTTGTGCATAAGTAAGTTTAGAATTTTATTTTTCGCACCAATTTCTCTCAAAAACCTTCAACAATTGCATTGCCCAGAGTTGCACGCCTTTGGCTGAAGGATGAAAGCCATCATGCGCCATCAAAGAATGATCCTTGACATCGAGATGCATAGGTACGTGCATCACCTGAGAATATTTTTCGGCTACATCTATGGCAACTTGATCAAGTGCCGCTGCTTTAGTACCCAGAACTAAGCGCAATGGCTGGGGCAAAGCGGGGAAAGCATGGACTGGAGGCACCCCGGATAACAGAATTTGTTTTGGTTTGAGTTGCTGCATAACCGCATCCAAAATTCCATGTAACTCTCTGCGGTAACGCGTTACCGAACGAAATGCAGTGGTATCGTTGACACCAAAAGCAATTAAGACCAGATCGATCTCCGGAAAGAGGTGTGGTAATTTTGGCAACATTGAAGCTAAGGCCAGCGCCAGATCGGCACCGTTTTGCCCAAATGCCTGCCATTCAACGTTCGCATCATATTGCCGCGCGAGTGTTTGAGCAAACTGTGCGGTAATCGCTTCTTGATGATTATTTACGCCGACGCCAGCAACTGGCGATTCCCCAATCGAAAGTAAACGAAATCGCTGGGGAGTCGGATGCTCTGGCCGGCATGTGCCATGACACGGCCCGCTGGCTTCCGGCAAGCGCGGTGTCATTTTACGCGTGCGCTGTCCTTGCCAAGCCAGTAAAGGGTAAAGCGGCAGAGCCATCAGTTCAGCCAAATAACGCTTCACGCTAACTAACCTTGATTTTACTGTACTCAGGATTACCCGGCGGAAAAGCTAACTTCATACTTTCGAGTTTTTCCACGACGATTTGGGCAATCGCGAGATTACGCTGCGTTTTGGAATTGGAGGGAATGATATACCACGGCGCATGGTCGGCATCACTCGCCTTAATCGCATCGGTATAAGCTTGCTGATAACGATCCCAGTACTCCCGCTCGACCAGATCTTGCGGATCAAATTTCCAGTGTTTGTCAGGATCTGCCAGCCGCTCTTCTAATCTTTGTTTTTGCTCAGCTTTAGAGATGTGGAGAAAAAATTTAAGCATCACCGTGCCGGTTTCAGTCAACATCCGCTCAAAGTCGCGTATCTGGGCAAAACGCCTTTTACATTCGGCCTCGGTTATCCACTCATGGACCCGCGTGATCAGAACATCTTCATAGTGACTGCGATTGAAAATCACAATTTCTCCCGTTACGGGTACTTCCTGATGTATCCGCCACAGATAATCATGCTCGCGCTCAACCGTACTCGGCGCCTTAAAGGCGACGGTACGTGCCCCGAGCGGATTGATTTGTCCGAAGACACCACGTACTGTGCCGTCTTTGCCCGAGGTATCCATACCCTGCAATACTATCAATAATTTATGTTTTTTTTGTGCGTAAAGAATTTCTTGATAGTTGGCGATTTTTTCTGCAAATGAAATCGTACTCAGTTTATCGCCAGATTTGCTGTCCGTTTTACTTTCAGGCTTATCCGCCAGAGGACGCAGGCTGGCATTCTCATCTTTTAATTGAAAATCTTTGCTAATCCGAAATTGTGTGTTGATTTCCATATGCATTCCGATGCTCTCATGAATTGCTAAATACAATTATTGTGGGCGATTCAGCCAGATTGCATGCTCAATTTTTAGGCATTTATCCATCACAACCTGCATCTCCATCTGTTGAGCCTGTTGCGCCACAATTTCATTGCGTATCCCTTGCTGCATCCACAGGCAGTCCGCCTCGACGGCAACAGCGTCAATCAGGATGGCGGGAATATCTTGCGCATTGCGAAAGCAGTCGACGATATCAATATGTAAGCCTGTCGCCAACACGGCATCTACCAGTGTCGGATAGCATACTTCGCCGAGAATATGCGTACCGGTTTCATTGGGATTAATCGGAATAATGCGATATCCATGTTGTTGCAGATAAGCAGCGACTTCGTGGCTAGGGCGCTCAGGCTTAGCGGACAAACCAACTACCGCGATGGTCTTAGCGCGCTTCAGCAAGTTACTTATTTCAGCATCTAACATAGTTGTACTCCATGGGTGTTTATTTCTATAGCAAGATTTTATCAATACAAAAAAACAAAAAGGCAGCCTGAGCTGCCTTTTATTGTACCGCTTATAGTGCTAGCGTTGAATTGCTCAATTCAGACTTAACGTTTGTGACGTAATCTCTGAATTGCGGCCAATTGCGCTATCGCTACGCTCAACTCTGCCTGTGCTTGCGCATAGTCAATTTTAGACTCGCGATTAACCAAAGCTTCTTCTGCCATTTTTTTGGCTTCGATCGCTTTAGCTTCGTCCAGATCGTGACCGCGAATTGCAGTATCCGCCAGAACCGTGACAGTCCCCGGTTGCACTTCAAGAATGCCACCGGCGACGAATACAAATTCTTCTTCGGCTTTACCTGGAATCTTGATCCGCACCGCGCCCGGCTTGATGCGCGTGATCAGCGGAGTATGCATTGGGTAGATACCCAATTCACCTGCTTCACCCGGCAACGCGACGAACTCAGCTTCACCGGAGAAGATCAACTCTTCTGCAGAAACCACGTCAACGTGAATAGTGTGTGCCATATTCAAACTTTCTGATTCGTCAAAGGTTCAAAAAATGCACTGCTGTTTGTCAGGCGGGTGTATGACCAAGATCACACACCGTGCCAGGCAAATTTAAGCAGCCATTTTCTTCGCTTTTTCGATTGCTTCATCGATAGTACCTACCATGTAGAACGCTTGTTCTGGCAGGTGATCGAGTTCGCCGGAAGCGATCATTTTAAAACCCTTGATCGTATCTTTCAGCGAAACGTATTTACCTGGAGAGCCGGTAAATACTTCAGCAACGTGGAAAGGCTGGGACAAGAAACGTTGCATCTTACGTGCACGAGCAACTAACAACTTATCTTCAGGCGCCAATTCGTCCATACCCAGAATCGCAATAATATCGCGCAATTCTTTGTAGCGTTGCAAAATACCTTGAACAGCGCGTGCTGTTTCATAGTGTTCTACACCAACGACTTGTGGATCCAATTGACGTGAAGTCGAATCGAGTGGATCAACCGCTGGGTAAATACCCAGGGAGGCGATATCACGCGACAGAACAACAGTAGAATCCAAATGGGCAAAAGTAGTTGCTGGGGATGGATCAGTCAAATCATCCGCTGGAACATATACGGCTTGAATCGAAGTGATCGAACCTGTTTTAGTCGAAGTGATACGCTCTTGCAAGCGGCCCATTTCTTCGGCCAAAGTTGGCTGGTAACCCACAGCGGAAGGCATACGGCCCAACAATGCAGAAACTTCAGTACCTGCTAAAGTGTAACGGTAGATGTTATCGACGAAGAACAACACGTCTTTACCTTCGTCGCGGAAACCTTCAGCAATGGTCAAACCAGTCAAAGCAACACGCAGACGGTTACCTGGTGGTTCATTCATCTGACCGTAAACCATGGCAACTTTAGAGTTTTCTGGATTTTCCAGATCAACTACTTTAGCGTCAGCCATTTCGTGGTAAAAGTCATTACCTTCACGAGTACGCTCACCGACACCAGCAAACACGGACAAGCCGCTGTGTGCTTTAGCGATGTTGTTGATCAGTTCCATCATGTTGACGGTCTTACCAACACCGGCACCACCGAACAAACCAACTTTACCGCCTTTGGCAAACGGGCAGATCAAGTCAATCACCTTGATACCTGTTTCCAGCAACTCTTGCGATGGCGACAATTCGTCATACGCAGGAGCTTTACGGTGGATCGATGCTGTAGTTTCACGGCTAACCGGACCACATTC
>NZ_JAUSFI010000116.1 GCF_030651495.1 Undibacterium sp. | reverse complement strand
TACTGCGTGCCGCCACACAGATCACCCTGCAAGCCGTGGTGTACAACCTCAGACGGTGGGTGAGCCTGGCGGGGACAAATCCGTCTGTAGTGAGTTAATAGGGGAGAAATCCCCTAAAAAGAGGGGGACTTTCGTCTGATAACGTAAAAAATCTCGCCTTTTAAAAAAATTCAGCCGAAATCGCAAAAATATTTTTTTGCTGTTCATTATTTCTTCAATTTCTTAGGTTTTTAGAAGTTCCCTTTCGTCGTTTTATTTTTTAGAGGAAAGCGATTTCCTGAGTGAGCAGCCCGGTTATTTAACGGTACAACGGCAAATTTGCTGACCATATCCAGGTGACTATTCCTGATCGAATACGCTTTCGTCTCTGAATCGCTGAAAAAGTAGTTGCTCTCAGTTAAGATGCACTTAAATTCAGCGCCTGACGCATTACCTTAGATAGACAAAAAACATCTTTTCTGACAGTCGCCTGCCAGCCCAATTGGCGCCATGACGGCCCACTTTTCACGTTCCTGACAAACCGCGCTGGTCAGCAGCGAGAGTGTCAGTCGGCAAATTTCTTTCGTCAGGCTGATTCTGTATCCACGTCAATAGGCAATTTCATAAGCCGCCAATAAGCCACAGATATGCGCACCATATTCGATCTGCGTCAATAAGCAGATAGGTTATTGGTGTTTGGCAATCTATTTATTGAATAATGTCCCTTTTAAGTGGTAGAGGCAGCCATGGCTTTAATCAATGTTAGATGGAATTCTATTAAAACCAGAATCACCGCAGCCATGCTGGGCATTTTTCTCGCGGGAATCTGGTCGCTGTCTTTTTATGCCCAGCAAACGTTGCGCCTTGACATGGAGCGTTTATTGGGCGAACAGCAGTTTTCAGCGGCTTCTTTCATGGCTGAGGAAGTTAACCAAGGACTGGACGAAAGAATCTCGGCACTGGAACTGACTGCGCGATCCATTGACCCACAGATGATGGTTAGCCCGGTATTGGTAAAGGATTTTCTTGACCAGAAAATAATTTTAAAAACTTTTTTCAATGCCGGGGTACATATAGTCGGGCGTGATGGCGTGGTGCTTGCCGGTGTCTTTGACGTTTCAGGTCGCATTAACGCGATTAACACTATCAACATCATTAGCGCGCAAGACATGGATCATGTGGCGATTCAAACCGTATTGTCAGAAGGGAAAACCCTGATTGGCCGTCCGCTCATCAGCCCATTGCTAAAGCAGCCCCTATTTTGTATTGTCACTGCCATCTTCGATGCTCAAGGACAAATAGTCGGCGCTCTGGTAGGCACCACCAACCTGGGTCAACCCAATTTTCTGGATAAAATTTCAGCAAGTAAAAATAGCAAAACCGGTCAATATCAATTGCTCATCGCGCCGCAGTATCGTCTCATCGTCACCGCTTCCAACAAAAAACGTGTCTTGGAAATGCTTCCCGGGCTTGGCATCAACCCGCCGATAGACCGTTTTATTCAAGGCTACGAGGGCTCTGCCATGATGGTTAATCCATATGGTGTGGAAGTGTTAAGCACGGCCAAGAGTGTTCCTGTTGCCGGCTGGTTCGTGATTATTTCTCTACCTGAAGCTGAGGCCTTTGCGCCGATTCGGCGTATGCAGCGACGCCTGCTGTGGGCGACGATTTTTTTGACCATATTGGCGGGCGGGCTCATTTATTGGATACTGAAACGGCAATTATCACCGCTGCTGAATGCGGCCACAGCATTGTCGACGATGTCTTCAACAAACCAGCGGCCACAGCCATTGCCGGTAGGGAAGCCAGATGAAATTGGAAAACTGATCTGCAGCGTTAACCAGCTTTTGGCAACCCTGGGAAATCGTGAAGACGCACTGCGCCTGAGCGAACATAAGCTGTCGAATATCCTGCAAAACGTTGATGCCAACATTTACCTCAAAGATACCGGCGGGCGCTATCTGTTTGTCAACCGCTCGGTGTGTAAAGTTTTTGGTGCCTCGATAGAGCAGATTGTCGGTCAAACCGATGAGGCTTTTTTTGATGCCGAAACGGTAATGCAATTGCACTTCAATGATCGTGCTGTTTTACAGGAAGGAAAAACGTTTAGACAGGAAGAGCACGTAGTGAATTTTAAAGATGGGTTTGCCTCGACTTATATGAGCGTCAAGTTACCATTGCACAATGAGGCCGGGGAAATTTACGCGCTGTGCGGGATTTCAACTGATATCACCGAACGCAAGAAAATTGAGCAGGAACTACGCATCGCGGCCATTGCCTTCGACTGCCAGGAAGGCATTGTCGTGATGGATGTGGATATGGTCATTATCAAAGTAAACCAGGCATGTAGCGAGATTACCGGCTACGCTCAGCATGAGCTTCAAGGAAAAAAAACCTCCGTTTTCAGATCAGAACGGCAAGCGCTTGGCATTTATCCGGAGGTTGAAAATGACCTAAAAAAAACGGGCACCTGGAACGGTGAAATGTGGCGACGGCGTAAAAACGGTGAAGACTATTTTGTCAAAGGTGCCATTGCTGCCGTCAGAAACGAACAAGATCAGGTGACGCATTACGTCATCAACTTTACTGACATTACCGATATCGCCGACCGCCAGCAGCAAGAACAGCAACGCCTCCTCAATGAGCTTGCGCACCGCGATGTACTGGTACGTGAAGTGCATCATCGTATTAAAAATAATTTGCAGGGTATTACTGGATTATTGCGTCAGTTTGCGCAAAAATATCCAGCCATCGCGGACCCTGCCAATCAAGCCATCAGCCAGGTGCAAAGTATCTCTGTCATTTATGGTTTGCGGGGACGTACAGATTCTCTGGTGCTGCTAAGCGAATTAACGATTGCCATTGCTGACGAAATTCAGGCCCTATGGCAAACACCAGTGACCGTGGATAGTTCCGCCTTTTCGCTGTCTTGCATCATTGCCGAAAATGAAGCGGTTCCGATCGCCTTAATTCTTAATGAACTGATTTTGAACGCGGTCAAGCATGGAGGCAAGACACATGGCGGGGTGACGGTCAGGTTAAAGAAAGGCGCGTCGCCCCATATTGTGCAGGTTGACATCGTGAATGCCGGCCAACTTTCCTCCGGCGGTATGTTAGAGACGCTGCATCACAGCGGTCTGCAGCTGGTTGCTGCGTTGATGCCACGCACTGGCGCCAGCCTGTCCAGCGCACAGCAGGCAGACCAAGTCATCACGACTTTGGTACTTGGCGCCGGCATTATTTCCATTGATAAAAAAGAGTTCACATGACAACTATACGCACAGCAGTAAATATTATTCCGGCCCCAGCCAAACGTCTTCTGCTGGTTGACGATGACCGCCTGGTACTGGTGACGATTGCTCGCGGTTTGATACAGGCAGGTTACGCCGTCATGACCGCAGAATCCGTTGAGGAAGCCGAAGCTTGGCTGGCTGGCGGCGATCGCCCTGATTTGGCCATTTTGGATATGCGCATGCCAGATCAAGGGGGGCTGCAGCTAGCTCAGCGCCTGCATGAGCTTGACCATATTCCATTCATGATACTAAGCGCCTACAGTGAGCCGCAAATGGTCGCGCAGGCCAGTCACTGCGGTGCTCTCGGTTATGCAGTCAAACCCTTGGATGTCGCGCAACTGGTGCCGACGATTGAAGCTGCGTTAGCCCGCGCTGATGAATTGCAAGAGCTACGCGTGACACGACAGCAATTGCAAAAAGCACTCGATGCGGAACGGAATATCAGCGTCGCGACCGGCATTTTGATGATGGAATATAGGCTCAAACGCAGTGATGCTTTTGCCTTGCTTCGTGATAACGCACGCAAACAACGGCGTAAACTGGCAGACATGGCTGATGAACTAGTCAGCGCACGCGATACCCTCAGTTTTGACGCGCCGCAAAGTAATGAAGAAAAAAGTCACCTCTAAAAAGTTAATTGACATCAATAAGTTGCTACGGTAAAACGAATAATCAATTTGGTTTACCCTTGACCCCGGTACCGGACCTGAGGCCCAGAACACGCCTCGTTAATTCTCCCGCCTGCTATTGCGCAGACGGAAAGTAACGAATTGCCCCCAATATGGATAGAGGCGAACGTGTTGACATTACTGACCAGATTTCATCTCTACATTACCCGGGTGTTGTTAAACGTCAACATCGGCGTGCGTTTATTCGCGCTAATGGGTTTGGCTGCTTTCGTCTCTTTGCTACTGACGCTGGCAGGAATGTGGGGCCTGGCAGCGTCTAGAGACAGTCTGCGATCCGTGTATGAGAATCGGATGCCGGCACTGCAGCAGTTGGCTGACATCAGCACCCTGATGCTAAACAACCAAAGATTGTTACTGAAAGCGCTCAGCGAAATCAACATTGAGGCAAGTGAAGAGAGGCGCGGCATCCTGGTCATGAATAAGGCCAGTGCATTAATCGCCGCCGATGCCATTAAAAAGAATATTGCTTCCATAGAATCAGTCTGGCGCAGCTATATGTCGTCTGCGCTGAGTGACTCAGAGCGAACCCTCGCCAATCAATTTGAAAAAAGTCGGGATACCTATCTTAACGAGGCGCTATTGCCCGCGGTAGTGTCATTGCGCGATGCCAATTACGCCAAAACGCAAATCCTGTCGATCCAGACTTACACTCTTTACAATCAGGCAAGTCCTCATCTTCAAGCCTTAATTCAGCATCAGTTTGACACCAGCCAGCTAGCTTACAGTACTGGCCTCAAACGCTATAGCAATATGCGTTTGGTGGCATATGTGGCGTTGGGCATGGCAATTTTTCTGATGAGCTGGTTAGGGGTGATATTGACAGCATCTATCGTCAACCCGCTTAAGCAGGTGATTGCTGTTTTTAATAATATTTCTGGTGGCCGCTATGACTCCCGCATCACCATTGCGGGCAGGGATGAAATTAGCGAAGTCATGGCGGCGCTTCAGTCGATGCAGAGCAAATTGGGCGAAGATGAGCTTGCCATTCACCAGCTCGCGTTTTACGACCAGCTCACCAATTTACCTAACCGACGGCTGCTGCGCGATCGCCTGCAACGGGCCGTGTCGATCAGCACGCGTAGCCATCAGTTTGGTGGCGTACTGATGATCGACCTGGATAATTTTAAGAGCATTAACGATACGCTCGGTCATGATGTCGGCGATTTGTTTCTGCAAGAAATCGCCCTGCGGGTTCAGTCTTGCTTACGCCAATCTGATACGGTGGCGCGTCTGGGGGGCGATGAATTTGTCGTGTTGTTGGTTGATTTAAGCCAGCACGAGGCACAGGCTGCAATGCAGGCAGAAGAGGTAGGGGAAAAGATTCTGACCGCCATCAACCAACCTTTCATGCTGGCGAACCAGCTTCAGCACGGCTCCGCAAGTATGGGCTTGTGTCTGTTTCGCGGGCAAAACTTTTCCATTGATGAATTGTTCAAGCGCGCTGACATAGCGATGTATCAGGCGAAGAACAATGGACGTAATAATCTGCGTTTTTACGATCCAAAAATACAAGATTCATTAGAAGCACGCATTGCACTGGAGACGGAGTTGCATGCTGCCCTGACAGAAAATCAACTCAGACTGTATTACCAGATACAAGTCGACCATGTGCGTGGTGTGCTGGGTGCCGAAGTGCTACTCCGCTGGATGCACCCCAAACACGGTCTGGTTTTTCCCGATCAGTTCATCCCTATCGCTGAAGAATCGGGCCTCATCGTGCCGATTGGTGAATGGGTATTGCGCACCGCATGTGCGCAGCTTAAGAGTTGGTCAAAAAATCCGGCAACCTCAAATTTTATCCTGTCAGTCAATGTGAGTGCCCGGCAGTTTCGTCAACCCGATTTTGTTGCCGATGTCTGCAAGGTAGTCGCGCAAACCGGTGCAAATCCGCAGCGACTCAAGCTCGAACTTACCGAGAGTTTGGTGCTGCATAACATTGCCGACACCACCGACAAGATGAATAAGTTAAACGGGCAAGGTATTCATTTTTCTATGGATGACTTTGGTACCGGGTACTCCTCTTTGGCGCACTTAACCAATCTGCCCATACAAGAACTCAAAATAGACCGCAGTTTCATGCGCAACATTACGACTAAACACCGGGATGCCGTGATTGTTCAAGCCATCATTGATCTGGCCAAGAGCCTGGGTATTGCCGTCATCGCTGAAGGGGTGGAATCGGAAGAGCAGCGCATCTGTCTTGAGCGGTTTGGCTGCCAAAGCTATCAGGGCTATTTATTTGGCAAACCAATGCCATTGGAAGATTTTGAAAAATTGAGCCGGTCCGATCACGCCGTCATCCGAAACACCGCCGGAGATCTGGCTTTGGCGATCTGACAATGGCGTCTCTCCGGCGCTGTTGATGGACTGGTATTCAATTTTTCTTTAACTTTTTTGCGTACCATTCTGTTTGTTCATGACCTGTAATTTTTAGCATTCAGTTTCAACATAAGCGGCTCTTATTCATTTAATTTTTAAATTAAATTCTTGCGCTTTTTATCTATATTAAGGAGCATTTTTATGCGCAATAATCAGCCCGTAACAGGTAACGCGTATCCATTGCGAGATGATCAGTCACTGATTTCCCGTACCGACGCACAAGGTAATATCACGTATGTCAACGAGGATTTCATTACTCTCAGTGGCTTTAGCGAGGCTGAGTTAATCGGTTCACCGCACAATATGGTGCGGCATCCGGATATGCCGGCAGAAGCATTTGCTGATATGTGGAGTACGCTGAAAAGCGGCAATTCATGGACTGGCATGGTCAAGAATCGTCGCAAAGACGGTGATCATTACTGGGTTTTGGCCAATGCCACACCGATTCGGGAAGCGGGCATTATTGTCGGCTACACATCGGTAAGGACTGCGCCCACTCAGGATCAGATCACACAAGCCAGTGTCGCTTATGCCCGGTTTAAGAATGGTGAGGCGGGGCGCTGGCAAATCCGGCAAGGGCAGGTGCTCAGGCGCGGCATCATCGGAAAAGCCCTTGCGTTAAAAAATCTGACGATTCAAGGCCGGCTGATTCTTTTGATCAGCCTGTTGTGCATGGTGATGACGGGTATCGGTGCAATGGGACTGTACGGCATGAATAGCAGTAACGAGGGGCTGCGTACCGTTTATCAAGACAGGACAATTCCATTGGGCCAGTTGGACATGGTCGTGCGGCTGCTGCAGAGTAACCGCTTACTGCTTTCTGAAGCAATCTATGCGACTAATCCGGAGGAGATAAAAAGTACCGCTGGCAAGATTGAAGTGAACATCGGGCAGGTAAATAAAAACTGGGACGCCTATATGGCAAGTTATCTGACGCCAGAAGAGAAGAAGCTGGCAGATAAATTTGTTATCGATAGGGCTAACTTCGTTAATCGTGGTTTAACGCCGGCAATTGCTGCATTAAACGCAGGTAATATCGAAGAGGTAAAACGACTGGAGCACGATGTTATAGGGAGTGATTTTAATCCTGTGAGGGAAGGGATCAACGCCTTAATTCAACTGCAACTGGATGTTTCCAAGCAAGAGTCGGACAGTGCGCAAGCCAATTTCATATTCATGCGTAACTTTATTTCTATGGTAATTGTGTTGGGTATTCTGCTGTCATTTTTTGCCGCGCGGCTATTGATAGGGGCGATTGTTCATCCGCTGAATCAGGCTGTCAATTTGGTGAGAGAGATTGCCGCAGGCAATCTGAGCGCGACGATCAATATCAAGTCTAACGATGAGATGGGCCACATGCAGCATGCGTTAAATGTGATGAATAAAAGCCTGACCAATATTATTTCCGGGGTGCGTCACAATGCAGAAATAATTGGTTCCACCTCGATCCAGATCGCCGATGGCAATAATGACTTGTCGCAACGCACCGAGGAGCAGGCGTCCACTTTGGAAGAGACTGCGGCCAGCATGGAAGAGCTGACCTCGACCGTCAAGAGCAATGCAGAAAACTCGAAGCAGGCAAGAGAGCTGGCGCATACCGCCAGTCATATTGCTGTGCAGGGCGGGGAGGCAATGAGCCTGGTTGTCGGCACCATGGATTCGATCGCGGATAGCTCAAAAAAAATCACCGATATCATTAGCGTGATTGACGGCATTGCCTTTCAGACCAATATCCTGGCCCTGAATGCGGCGGTTGAAGCGGCGCGTGCTGGCGAGCAGGGGCGTGGTTTTGCCGTGGTGGCTTCGGAAGTGCGCAGCCTGGCGCAGCGCAGCGCTTCGGCCGCGAAAGAAATCAAGGAACTGATCGGTGATTCGGTCTCCAAAGTCGCAACGGGTGCCAAGCAGGTGATCGATGCCCGTAAAACGATCGATGGGGTAGTCATTGCGGTACAGCAGGTGAGCGATATTATGAGTGACATTACCGCCGCATCCATGGAACAAAGTATCGGTATCGAGCAGGTCAATCAAGCCGTGATGCAAATGGATGAGGTGACGCAGCAAAATGCGGCGTTGGTAGAGGAAGCCGCCGCTGCCGCAGAATCTCTGCAAACACAGGGACATGCGCTGGTTCAGGCAATGGCGGTGTTTACGCTCAGTGCTAACCGGGGCGTCGATGTTCCTGGCAGAGCGATCAACATCCGGCCGTCGGCGGTGAATATCCGGCGGGCATCGGTGACTAAAATTCATTCGGCCAAGATTGCTTCAGCACAGAAAAATCCGGTAAGACGGGCTATCGCCGCAAATAATAGCCATGACAGGTGATCTGATCTGCTTGGTGGCGAGCGCATTGGTGAAACCGATGGGTACAATGCAGCATCGCCGCCAGCCTCTCGCAAGCCGTCAGGCTCGCTTTGAAAAATGCCCGGTGACGGGTATTCTCGCCTTGATTGGTGATGGATTTACCTATAAAAAGGCTCTGGGAGTGAATAAAGCGAAGGGATGATGGCACTTCTGCAAAAACAATCAAGTGCCACTTTCCCTATTGCCAACCTAAGTTTAATGTAAGGCAATAAATATTTCACACAAGATAGTGAGTAGTGGACTATGATCAATTGTGTCTCGGCTGCTTTATCTCTTTTGAGGCAGCCGTCGTCCGCTCATCCAGTTTTTCAACCCAACCGCTTCTTCGTATTTTGTTGTCAGTCAATGATTTCATGAGTATGTTTCGTACTACGCACACTTCCGATTAGTTCCGACGCGCCTGTGCGTCGGTCGACCTTACTACTAGGAGCTATCGATGAACTCTAGGAACGATTCCCGCGACATCGCATTGAATGAAAATTTCAGCGAAAATTTTATTGAGGATTTTGACGAAGATTTTGCTGATGGATTTATCGGTAAATATTTACTCGTCGGGATTACCCGCACCGGCAATAAGGGGAAGGTACTGACTCAGCAGCAGCTGCACGGCGTTATAGTCGCAGCGACCGCGCAATGCATAGAGATTGAACTTGGCGGTGTCCATGAAGGCGAAACCTGGCGCATGCCACCCATCCTTGAAAAATTCTCTCCTGCCAAACGGGGTAAATACGAACTCAAGACTACCGGCGAAGTGGTGGAAGATCCGGACTTTACCTTCACGCTGACTATGCCTACCGTGGCACCGGTCATGTATCAATAGCGAGCGCCAGATGTTGCGCCATCCGACGCAGCATCTGGCACAACATTTCGCTGGGTCCGCAAGCCGTATGCGGCTGCGTACCCAGATGCTCAATTCAGGGGTGATGTTTGTGGGCTGATGTGAAAATCGGCACGCTGGTAACCCAGGCTGACGGCCTTGTCTAAAGCGCCATCGAGTAATGCCGGCGATAAGGTAGGGCTGCGCGACAATACCCAGCCGTATTTTCTTCCAGGCTCACCGACCAGCACCCATTGGTAATCAGGATCGAGTGCGAGTATCCAGTAGTTGCCATAAAACGGACGGAAAAAACTGACCCGTAATTTACTGTTGTTACTCCCTTCGACAATTTTTGCAATCCCGTTTGCCTGCTCAATGCTGCCGTCGATTTTGCGGCAGCGGTTGATCACGCGTATGGCATCGCCGTCGGCTTGGTATTCTGCTTGGGTATCCGCTACACAGATAGCTTGAAAGCTATTTGGCAGTAAGGCCACTTCAAACCATTTTCCTTGATAGCGTGTGAGATCGACTGCACTTACCGTGGCAAGCGGTGCATCGTTGTTCGCGGTGCAGCCAGCCAGCGCACCGGCTAGCGTGATCATGGCCGCTGCTGAGATGAGAATGTTTTTGGCGATAAACTTGATTGGTTTCATTTATGTACCTTTGTGAGCGATGTTGATCGAATCTCGATGTTCAGACCTATCGCGTATGCTTGCATTCAGCGCGAATAAAATCGGTGCGCTACCGAACATGAGAATACCGTCAAAGTCTGTGGCTGATGTTGAAAAGGACTGCCTCAGCGCGCATATTTCATGCGCCTTGCAGCCGCACATGCTCTGAAACCCGCATGAACAGTGCGTGCTGGCGTGGTCGATTTTGAAACAGTCAATGCATCAGCCAGCGTCTGACGGCAAAGCTCAGCGCATCGACCATGGCGACGAGCAGCAGCATGGCGATGATGACCGTGGCGGCGGTTTGCATCTGGAAGAGCGAGAGGTGGTATTTCAGCATTTGCCCCAGGCCACCGGCACCGACTACGCCCAAGATGGCGGCGGCGCGGATGTTATTCTCCCAGCGGTACAGGGTGTAAGACAACATTTGCGGCAGGGCTTGCGGTAGCGTGGCGTACAAGAAGGCATTGAGGGTGCTGGCGCCGTTGATGCGTAAAGTCGTCGCGGCGTGAGTGGGCGCATTCTCCAGCGCTTCCGCGAACAATCGCCCCAGTACTCCGCTGGTGTGTGCGGCCAGTGCGATGGTACCGGCGAAGGGCCCCAGACCCGCCGCGATTAGCATGATGGAGGCCCAAACCAGCTCGGGGATGGCGCGGGCGACGTTGAGGAGTAGTCGGGTGGCGCTTTTGGCGAAACTACCGAAACGGCCACTGGCGGGTAACGCCAACAACAGACCTGCGATGGCGGCAATCAGCGTGCCTAGGGCTGACATGGCGAGAGTTTCAAACGAGGCAAAAAATACCTTGATTAACAGCGCGGGAGCAAGGTCGGGTGGGGCAAAACCTTGTAAAAATTCCCAGGTGGTTTTGACGGCATCGTCCGAAAACAGCTCTGCCCATTTCAGCTTTAAGCTGATGAAGCTGGCGAGTATTAACAGTAGCAGCAAGCCTAGCGTGATCAGCGTCGCCGTATGGATGCTAGCCGGTGCTGGCGGTACGTCTGCCCGGTGTTGTAAAGAGGGCGTCATTCCAGACTCTTTCTGAATAATTTACTGACGGCATCGGCCGCCGCTACCAGTATGACGAACACCATCAGCATGGTGGATACTTCTGCGCCGGAGAGCATTTTCATCGATTCATCCATCCTTTGGCCGAGGCCACCGGCGCCGACAAAGCCCATCACGACCGAGCCGCGTATCGCGCATTCCCAGCGGTAGATCGTGTACGACATCAGTTCGGCAGCGGCGCTAGGCAGTGCGCCGTAAAAGAAGGCGGTCAGACGGCTGCCGCCGTTTTGCAGCAGGATATCCGTGGTATGGGCATCGCTGGCTTCTAAAATTTCGGCATACACTTTACCCAGCATGCCACAATAGGTGAGGGCAATGGCCAGCACGCCGGCGGTAGGGCCGAGCCCGACGATGCGCACGAACAGGAGCGCCCAGACCAGTTCCGGCACACTGCGCAATAGCACCAGCAGCCAGCGCACGCTCTGGCGTAGCAGGGTGGCGGGCAGGCTCATACGGCCAGTGCCTATGCGCGAGATCGACAGGTGCTCATTGACGATGAGAGTCATCGGGATGGCGGCGATGAAGGCCAGTGTCAATCCGGCAGTGGCCATGGCGATGGTTTGCCAGGTCGCTTCCAGCACCATCAGTAAAAACTCTGTGCCGTGTGCGGGCGGGAAAAAACCGGCGAGAAAATGCCCTGTGGCTTGCAGGCTTTGGGCATCCAACAGCAGCCAGGGTTGAAATTCGGTGGCGAGCAAGATTGGCCACAGCAAGATCAGCAACAGGACACAAACCGTAAGGCGGCCACGCCAGGCAGGATCATGCGTAGGGTTCATTGGGGCAAGCAGTTGCCCTTGCTTCATCTCAGGACGGCGCATTAAAAACAGCGCGGGTCGTTGATGGCAGGCGAAAGTTCGCTTGTTTCGGATTCTTGATTCGCTAAATCGCTCTGCGCATTGCGATATAAGGCCGCAATCATGTCATCCGTGACTTGCGTGGTATCAAATACAATTTGACCGTCGCGCAAACCGATAATTCGCTTGAAATGCGTCCGCGCCAGTTCGACCTGATGCAGGCTGCAAATCAGGCTGGCGTTGCGTTGTTGCGCTTCTTGTTGCAGGCTTTGCAAAGTCTGTACTGCCAGTGTCGGGTCCAGTGCGGATAAAGGCTCATCCACCAGCAACAAGCTGGCATCGGATAACAATAGCCGCGCCAAGCCACAGCGCTGCCGTTCGCCACCCGATAAGCGATCCACCCGCGCATACAGTTTATCTTGCAGATGAAACCGTGCCAGCGCATCGAAGGCCGCAACAGGCTCTAGCGGTTTAATCAAATTACGCAAGGCACGCCACAAAGACCAGCCCGGCAATCGCCCCGCCAGTACCGCCGTGACAACCCGTTGGCGCGGCGGTAACGGTGGTGTTTGCGGTGCTAAAAATAAGCGCCGGCGCAAGGCGTGCCGCGCGCCTTGTGCCAGCGACCAGGGCTGCTGCGCAAAGAGTGTGTAAGTTCCCTGTGCAGGCCGGTAAGCGCACGCTAACGTGTGCAATAGCGTGGTTTTACCTGCGCCGGAAGGGCCGATCAGGGCGATCTGCTCTCCCGCACGTATCGATAGATTCAGCGCGGCCAGCGCCCAGGCGTGACTGCCAGTCGATGCGGGATGGCTTACATACAGGTCGTGTAATTGCAGCATAATGTAATCAGAAGTCTGGAGAAATCAGCCTTATTTCAGCAACCCGGCATTATGTGCTGCAGCTTCTATCGCTTTGTAGTTATCCGCTTTGGTAGGAATGAAACGGGTAGCGCGTTGCAGATCGAGAATTTCCTTGTCTTCTGGTTTGCTGGGATTGAGTGCCAGGAAAGCGTCGCTGATTTTTTTGCGCAAATCGGCCGGCATGTCGGCCCGTACTGTCCAGTTGTAATCGAAGTAGCCTGGTGTGGTGTAAAACACGCGGACTTGTTTGGTATCGACTTTATTTTGCGCAACCAGTTTTTCCCATACTGAAATATTCAAGGCGCCTGCATCGACCTTGCCGCCAGAGACTGCTGCCACGGTGGCATCATGCGCACCGGAAAAAGCGATGCGCTTGAGATCCGTGTCGGGATTAATTTTAGCCGCCAGCAAATACGAACGCGGCATCAGATGGCCGGATGTGGAAGACTCTGAACCGAAGGTGAAAGTCTTCCCCTTTACATCTTCCAGTTTGGTAATGGCTGGATTCGTGGTGATGAACACGGATTTGAATTTCTCATCTTCTTCGCGTTGCACTAAAGGTATCACCTGATCTTTACTGCGTACTTTGGCTTGCACAAAAGTAAAACCGCCAAACCAGACCATGTCGAGCTTGTTGTTGACCAGACCTTCGACCGAGGCGGCGTAATCGGTGACTGGCGTGAATTCTACTTTCATGCCGATTTTTTTCTCCAGATAAGCGCCCAGAGGTTTGAACTTGCGCTGCAATTCAGTCGGCGCTTCATCAGGAATCGCGGAGACGCGTAAAACTTGTTGCGCATTGCTCACGCCAGCGGCGGCGAGCAATGCGGCAGCCATGACGGTGTGGAACAGGCGACGAGATGTGGAGAAATGCATGGTGAGATTCCTTTAGGGGAGAGGTTCGGTAGTGTGGGCAGGAGGTATTTTCGCATCCACACTACATGGTTAAGATAAGTTTAGTTTCGGTTTAAGTTCGGTGTAGGTTAGGCTTATGTTGAGCCTATGTTGAACTTATATTGGGTAATCGCTTAGTCTTGCTTCGCCACCAATTGACTTAAGGGCATAAAACAAACCTGATTACGGCCAATTTGTTTTGCCTGGTAGAGTGCGTTGTCGGCGTTCTGAATAAGCGTCGTCACATCACGGTCTTTATTCTGATCGTAAGTGCTGATGCCTATGCTAATGCTGAGTTGTTTGCTGATCTTCGATTTGAGATGCGGGATCGCCATCTCCCAGATTGCGGTTCTGAGTTTGTTGGCAAATGCGATGGCATGCTGTTCTGGCATATTCGGCAGTATCAGGATGAACTCTTCGCCGCCGTAACGCGCCAGGACATCGGATGAACGCGATAATTGTATCTTGAGTGCATGCGCCACCTTGATCAGGGTTTTGTCGCCAGCAGGGTGGCCGTAATAATCGTTGTATTCTTTAAAAAAATCGATATCGACCATCAACACGGACAGCGGCAGCTTTTGACGTTTTGATTGACCTAAGGCTATTTTGTAATGCTCGTCAAAAAAACGTCGATTGTAAATGCCGGTCAGGCTATCGGTGGTGGCTTCGCGTTTCAATATTTCTGAATGCGAACGCAACATTTTTTCTCTTTTGATCGAGGTACTGGAGTCGGAAATTTGTATCAGACAACAACGCTCCCCATCCGCCGTGGCAAGCGCTGTGATGGCAATGGATTGATGCATGCGCATCCCTTCTTGACCCGCTTCAGCAGAGGCGTACAAAGGCAGGGGTGAACGATGCAAGGCATTGGAAAGTAGTGCAGGTAAACCGTAAGCCAGGGTGTTTCTTAGTGCAGTTAAGAAGGCTGGACTAGGCACTTCTTTGAAAACGCTGGAAATCTTATTTTCTATCGCTTGCTCTGCTGCAATATCACTGTATTTACTGACCCAGTCATTCCACAGCAAAATATTTTCTTCGCTATCAACAACGATCAAGCCCATGTTAATGGAGTTAATGATGCAATCGAGGCTGAAGGAAGCTGGCTTGATGGCGGTCATTCAATGCTCCCCAGATAGCGTTCTATTTGGGTAACCAGATTGCTTAAGGAGAGTGAGCTCAGCAAGAAAATTAAATGGCCTTCCGAGTGTCTTTTTTCTATGATCAGATCGATGTGCAAGACCAGAATATAGGGTTGATCAGACGTGTTATGAATATTTTTAAATATTTCTTCCTTGCTTGCTACCCGATAGCTAGGCAAGGAACTATTAAGAGTGATTTTCAGTATGTCTGCCATTGCCGATAAGCAGGCATTGAGAATGATGTTGCCCAGTTCACACATCGCCTCTTGCTCAAATTCTGCCAGATCTTCGATGCTCATCTGCGAACCCATCATGTCGCGTACGATTTCCAGGGCATGATCTTCGGTAAATAAGAGTATCGCTTCGGCATTGAAGAGGCCGCTGAACTGTTGGCTGACGGCACCGAATTTGGCGCTGTTCAAGCTCAGGATGGAGGTATCGATTTCGGACGTTCTTTTGATTTCAATCGATGGTACCGAGAGTTTCACTTCGTCGCCGACGATTTCGCTGAGACTGGCGGCGGCTCTCCCTGCGCCGATATTAAAGACTTCAGTCAGCGCATCAAGATGGAGTTCGTTAAGGGTATCCACTATTCGCCCGCAAAATGTTCCAGCGCTTGAGCGATGGATTTTTCCGTAACAGGCTTGGCAACAAAAATCGCGCCGACTGAACTCGCGCGATTTTGCGACGTCTCTTGAATATTGGCAGAAAAAATAACCAGGCGCATCTTAGGGTGTTTGGCAAGAATTTGCTCTGCCGCATCGGTTCCGAGTATGCCTGGCATATTAATATCCATCGTGCAGTAGTCGGGTGTATCGCGATCGGCTAGCGCGATCGCCTCATCGCCACTGGCTGCCTCCATAATTTGCCAGTCTGGTTTTTTAGCTAGAATGTGGGCACGGATGACTATTCTTGATACTTTACTGTCATCAACGATAAGTAGTTTTTTGGTGGTGTTGTCGGCACTCATTATTTTCCTGAAGATAGTCGAAATTTTCGCAATTTTACCTGAATAGGGGGTTAATTTTTGCTGTTTTCTTAACTGAATTTGCAGCTCAATTTTCAACTCAACTTGGCTTCCCGCAATCTGCGCCACAAAGTGGTCCGGCTGATGCCCAGATAGTCGGCGACGGCTTCTCTATTGTTGTTGAATTTTTGCATTAGCGCGGGCAGGGAGTCGATCGGCTTAACGCTGGTGTTGGCGTTATTGCTTGTGCCAGTAGTTAAGTCAGGCAGGTGAGGGACACTGGCTATTTCTGGTGTGATTTTTATTACAAAATTGGGTGTTAGCGCTTGCAATGGTTCTGCTGCTAAAAATAGCGCGAGCCTTTCCATCATATTGCGCATTTCGCGCACATTGCCCGGCCAGTTGTATTGCTTCAGCAAGTCGGCACATGCCACCACTTCCGCGTGCAAATTCGGGTGCGGACGTGCCCCCATCGAGGCCAAGGCATGTTTCAGGCACCATTCCGCCAAAGGCACCAGATCCTCTTGCCGCTCACGTAAAGAGGGCAGTTGCAAGCGTAATACGGCTAAGCGATAAAACAGGTCGGAGCGAAATCGTCCTTCGCGCATGCGGCTTTCCAAGTCGCAATGCGTGGCGCTGATAATGCGGACATCGACCGGTATCGGGCGGATGCCACCGACCCGCACCACTTCACGCTCTTCCAGCACGCGCAATAATCTGGTTTGCAGGCTAATCGGCATTTCGCCGATTTCATCAAGAAATAAGCTGCCCCGGTTGGCTGCTTCGAATAGCCCGGCATGGCCGCCACGGCGCGATCCGGTAAATGCGCCTTCTTCGTAGCCAAATAACTCCGATTCCAGCAGCGATTCGGCAATCGCGCCGCAATTGACAGCGACAAAAGGCTGGCGCGCCCGCGGGCTTTCTTTGTGGATGGCTTGCGCCGCGAGTTCTTTGCCTGTGCCGGTTTCGCCTTGCAGCAAGACTGTGGCGGGCGAGCGGGAGAACAGCAAGATGGAATGCCGTACCGCTTGCATCGGTGCCGAGTCGCCGCGTAAATCGTTGATGTTATGGCGCGCGCGTAAAGATTCTGCCGCCGGATGCTGGCGTCCTCTGGAGGCTTCCAGTCGGGTCAGTCGGGCGATCTCTAAGGCGTCATCAAAGGCTTGCCGTATTGAGGTCGCCGAATACATGAAGATACCGGTTAATCCCGCTTCTTCCGCCAGATCGGTAATCAGGCCGGCGCCGACGATGGCCTTGATGCCGTTTGCTTTCAGTTCCCTGATTTGCGCCTTGGCATCTTCTTCCGTGACATAAGTACGTTGTTCCAGTTTGAATCCGAAGGTGGTTTTAAATTCAACCAGCTCGGGTATGGTTTCCTGATAAGTGATCAGGCCTATCTCAGGTGAAATTTTGCGCGCTCTGGCCAATGCCTGCATGACATCAAAACCGCTGGCTTTGGCAATGACGACCGGAATCGGTAGGCGGCTCTTGAGATAGGCGCCGTTAGAGCCGGCTGCGATGACGGCATCGCAGCGCTCGGTCAGCAGGCGCTCGCGGATATAGTGGGCGGCTTCTTCAAAGCCCATGTGGATGGGCTCGATCTCGGCACTGACATCGTATTCCACCATGATGTCGCGAAACAGGTCGAACAGGCGCGAGATCGAGACTGTCCAGATGACAGGCTTGTCGTTGCTCTCGCGGATTAACGGTGGATGATGTTTCATGTCGATTGTTTCAACCCGATGTTTCAATGTTTCATTTGAAACGTCATTATGAAACATGCTGTTGAGCGAATGCAATGGATATTTGTGGCTGGTCTGCGTTAAACCTTTGATTTTTATGGATTCAGTCTATTTTTGATCTTGCCAATATGAGCTGGCACGCTCATTGCAATAGAGAGATCGTATGCCAATCACCCTTAACGTGCAATCTACGTCAAAATTCAGTGAAAGAGTTAATATGAGTCAATACTCCGCAGGTGCAGCCTTCCGCAAGGCCATGCAAGAAGAATCTCCGCTACAAGTGGTCGGTGCAATCAATGCCAATCATGCCTTGTTAGCTAAACGCGCTGGTTTTAAAGCGATTTATTTGTCTGGCGGCGGTGTCGCTGCCGGTTCGCTGGGTTTGCCGGATCTGGGTATCTCTAATCTGGATGATGTGCTGACGGATGTGCGTCGTATCACCGATGTCTGCGATCTGCCATTGCTGGTCGATGTCGATACCGGTTTTGGTTCATCGGCATTTAATGTGGCGCGCACGGTGAAATCCATGATCAAGTTTGGCGCAGCCGGGATGCATATTGAGGATCAGGTTGGCGCCAAGCGCTGCGGTCATCGCCCTGGTAAAGAAATCGTCAGCAAGCAAGAAATGGTTGATCGTGTCAAAGCGGCGGTCGATGCACGTACCGATGAAAATTTTGTCATCATGGCGCGCACTGATTCACTCGCGGTCGAAGGTTTGGAATCGGCGATAGAACGCGCCTTGGCTTGTGTCGAAGCCGGTGCTGACATGATTTTCCCTGAAGCGATTACCGAGCTGGCGATGTACAAGCAATTTGCCAGCGCGGTTAAGGTGCCTATTCTCGCCAATATCACCGAATTTGGCGCCACCCCTTTGTACACGGTTGAAGAGTTGGCCTCTGCCGATGTCGGTCTGGTGCTGTATCCGCTGTCAGCCTTCCGCGCCATGAACAAGGCGGCAGAAAACGTCTACAACGCGATTCGTCACGATGGCACGCAAAAAAATGTGGTCAATACCATGCAAACCCGTATGGAATTGTATGAGCGCATCAACTACCATGATTTTGAGCAAAAGCTCGACGCGTTGTTCGCGCAGCAAAAAGCCAAATAATCGAATTTCAACTAAATAATCAATATACTCCCCTTAAATTTTTATAAATCTGCCCCGCTGCGCATATAGAACGTGCGCAACAGAAATATACCAGGGGGAGTATTGTTTTTAACTTCTTTACATTGAGAACACTATGACTCAAGCAGTTCCTTTCAAAGCGAAAAAATCGGTTGCCTTATCTGGCGTCACTGCGGGTAACACCGCGCTCTGTAGCGTAGGTAAAACCGGTAATGATTTGCACTATCGCGGTTACGACATTCTGGACGTGGCTGATACCTGCGAATTTGAAGAAATCGCGCATTTGCTGGTGCACGGCAAGCTGCCAACTGCCGCAGAACTGAGCGCTTACAAAACTAAGCTGAAAGCCTTGCGCGGCTTGCCCGCCAACTTGAAAGCGGCATTAGAAACCTTGCCCGCTTCCGCTCATCCTATGGACGTGATGCGTACCGCGGTCTCGGTACTGGGTTGCACCTTGCCGGAAAAAGATGATCACAATACGCCAGGCGCGCGCGATATCGCGGATCGCCTGATGGCTTCACTCGGTTCGGTATTGTTATACTGGTATCATTTCAGCCACAATGGCAAGCGCATAGAAGTGGAGACGGATGACGAATCTATCGGCGGCCATTTCCTGCATTTGCTGCATGGCGAGAAGCCAAGCGCATCATGGGAAAAAGCCATGCATACGTCGCTGATCTTGTATGCTGAGCATGAATTCAATGCCTCTACTTTCACCGCGCGCGTGGTTGCCGGTACCGGTTCTGACGTGCACTCGGCCATCACCGGTGCGATCGGTGCCTTGCGTGGTCCTAAACATGGTGGCGCGAATGAAGTCGCGTTTGAAATCCAGAAGCGTTACGATAATCCGGATGAAGCCGAAGCCGATATCAAGAAGCGCGTAGAGAACAAGGAAGTGGTGATTGGCTTTGGTCATCCGGTCTACACCATCTCTGATCCGCGCAACAAGGTTATCAAGGATGTCGCACGCAGTTTATCGGTTGAAGCCGGTTCTACCAAGATGTTCGACATCGCCGAACGTTTAGAGACCGTGATGTGGGACATCAAAAAAATGTTCCCGAATCTGGATTGGTTCTCTGCCGTGTCGTATCACATGATGGGCGTGCCAACAGCGATGTTTACGCCTTTGTTCGTGATCGCACGTACTTCAGGCTGGGCTGCCCACATCATCGAACAGCGCATCGACAACAAGATCATTCGTCCGGGCGCGAATTACGTCGGCCCTGAAGATTTGCAGTTTGTGGCTATCAAGGATCGTAAGTAAAGTCTAATTAAAGCCTAAATAAAGCCTGACTACTACTGACCATTACCCTTTCTTGAGTGAGCCATGAACACTAATCACCGCAAACCCCTGCCCGGCACCAAGCTGGATTTTTTCGATACACGTGCTGCGGTCGATGCGATCCAGCCCGGCGCCTACGACAAGCTACCGTACACCTCGCGCGTACTGGCTGAGAACCTGGTGCGCCGTTGTGACCCCGCTACCCTGGACGATTCTTTGAAACAGTTCATCGAGCGTAAGCGCGACCTGGACTTTCCGTGGTTTCCGGCACGCGTGGTGTGTCATGACATTCTGGGCCAGACCGCACTGGTCGATTTGGCCGGTCTGCGTGACGCCATTGCCGAACAGGGCGGTGATCCTGCCTTGGTGAATCCGGTGGTGCCGACCCAGTTGGTGGTCGATCACTCGCTGGCGGTTGAGTGTGGCGGTTTCGATCCGGATGCGTTCGCCAAGAATCGCGCCATCGAAGACCGTCGTAACGAAGACCGTTTTGATTTCATTAACTGGACCAAAAAGGCGTTCAAGAACGTCGACGTGATCCCGCCTGGCAACGGCATCTTGCATCAGATTAACCTCGAACGCATGAGTCCTGTTATCCAGGTAAAAGACGGTGTCGCCTTTCCGGATACGTTGGTCGGTACCGACAGCCATACGCCGATGGTCGACGCGCTGGGCGTGATCGCCATCGGCGTGGGTGGACTGGAAGCCGAAAGCGTCATGCTGGGCCGCGCCTCATGGATGCGCCTGCCGGACATCATTGGCGTGGAACTGACGGGCAAGCCGCAAGAAGGCATCACCGCGACAGACACCGTGCTGGCGCTGACCGAATTTCTGCGCGCGCAGAAAGTGGTGTCCTCCTACCTCGAATTTTACGGTGAGGGTGCCTCCAACCTGACGCTGGGCGACCGTGCGACTATCTCGAATATGACGCCAGAGTTCGGCTCGACTGCCGCGATGTTCTACATCGATGAGCAGACCATCAAATATCTCAAGCTCACCGGTCGTGATGATGAGCTGGTCAAGCTGGTGGAAATCTACGCCAAGGAAACCGGTCTGTGGGCCGATAGCCTGAAGAACGCCGAGTACGAACGCGTACTCAAGTTCGACCTGTCTTCCGTCGTACGCAATATTGCCGGTCCGTCGAATCCGCACAATCGTGTGCCGACTTCCGAGTTGGCTGCGCGCGGCATCAGCGGCAAGGTGGAGAACGAGCCAGGCTTAATGCCTGACGGTGCCGTGATCATCGCCGCCATCACCAGCTGCACCAACACCAACAACCCGCGCAACATGATTGCCGCCGGCCTTATCGCCCGCAACGCAAATAAGCTGGGCTTGACCCGCAAGCCGTGGGTCAAGAGCTCGCTGGCACCAGGGTCTAAAACGGTGGAACTCTATCTGCAGGAAGCCAAGCTGTTGCCGGAACTTGAACATCTGGGTTTTGGTGTCGTCGCATTTGCCTGCACCACCTGCAACGGCATGTCCGGCGCGCTTGATCCGGTGATCCAGAAAGAAGTGCTGGACCGTGATCTGTACGCTACCGCAGTACTGTCCGGCAACCGTAACTTTGACGGCCGTATCCACCCTTACGCCAAACAGGCTTTCCTGGCCTCGCCGCCTCTGGTGGTCGCCTACGCGATCGCCGGTACGATCCGTTTCGACATCGAGAAAGATGTCCTGGGTACCGACACCGAGGGCAAACCGGTGCGGCTGGCGGATATCTGGCCGTCTGATGAAGAAATCGACGCTGTCGTCGCCGCCAGCGTTAAGCCGGAGCAGTTCCGCAAGGTCTACATCCCGATGTTCGCCAAGCAGCAAGACGATGGTCAGAAGGTTAGCCCGCTGTACGACTGGCGTCCGCAGACCACCTACATTCGCCGTCCGCCCTACTGGGAAGGCGCACTGGCTGGCGCGCGTAGCATGAAGGGCATGCGTCCGCTAGCGGTGCTGGGTGACAATATCACCACCGACCATCTGTCGCCATCGAACGCCATCATGCTCGATAGTGCTGCCGGTGAATACCTGGCGAAAATGGGCCTGCCAGAGGAAGACTTCAACTCTTACGCAACCCACCGCGGAGATCACCTTACCGCTCAGCGCGCGACTTTTGCCAACCCGACCTTGAAGAACGAAATGGTGCTCAAGGATGGCAAGGTACAAGCGGGCTCGCTGGCCAGGATAGAGCCTGAAGGCAAAGTCACCCGCATGTGGGAAGCCATTGAAACTTATATGGCGCGCAAGCAGCCTTTGATCATCATTGCCGGCGCTGACTATGGTCAAGGCTCTTCACGTGACTGGGCTGCCAAAGGCGTGCGTCTGGCCGGTGTGGAAGCGATCGCGGCCGAAGGTTTTGAGCGCATTCATCGTACCAATCTGGTTGGTATGGGCGTGCTGCCACTCGAGTTCAAGCCGGGCGTGAACCGCCTGACACTGGCGATTGACGGTAGCGAGACGTTTGACGTCATCGGTGAACGTACGCCACGTGCGACCTTGACGCTGGTGATCAACCGCAAAAACGGTGAGCGCGTCGACGTGCCAGTGACCTGCCGTTTGGATACGGCGGAAGAAGTGGCAATCTATGAGGCGGGCGGTGTGCTGCAACGTTTCGCGCAGGACTTCCTTGAATCTTCTAAAGTTGCATAAAGCAGCAATCGAACTCCCTCTCCCGCTAGCGGGAGAGGGTTGGGGCGAGGGTGACCGAGAAAGCCGAAGCGTGATTTATTTGAATGTGGTGGGTATTCCCAAGTAAATCCAGGCGTTGCGGCTAGCTGAACCACCCTCATCCCCGGCCCTTCTCCCGCAAGCGGGAGAAGGGAGCTCAGACGAAACTTAATCAGGAAAAAATTCTCATGACCCATCTACCCCAAATCAAGATTCCCGCCACCTATATTCGTGGCGGTACCAGCAAAGGCGTGTTCTTCCGTCTGCAAGACTTGCCAGTCACGGCTCAGGTTCCCGGCGCGGCACGCGATGCGCTGCTGTTGCGTGTCATCGGCAGTCCGGACCCTTACGGCAAGCAGATAGACGGCATGGGTGGAGCGACCTCAAGCACCAGCAAGACGGTCATTCTGTCCAAAGCTAGCCGCCCAGATCACGATGTCGATTACCTGTTCGGCCAGGTGGCTATCGACAAGGCCTTTGTCGACTGGAGCGGCAATTGCGGCAATCTATCCGCCGCAGTAGGTTCGTTTGCCATTCAGGCAGGACTGGTCGATGCCAGCCGCATCCCGCAAAATGGCATGGCGACCGTGCGCATCTGGCAGGCCAACATCGCCAAGACCATCATCGCGCACGTGCCCGTCACCAACGGTGAAGTGCAGGAAACCGGCGACTTCGAGCTTGACGGCGTCACCTTTCCTGCCGCAGAAGTTCAGCTCGAATTCATCGATCCGGCCGCCGACGAAGACGGCGCGGGCGGTTCCATGTTTCCGACTGGCAACCTGGTCGATGATCTTGAGGTGCCTGGTGTCGGCACACTAAAGGTCACCATGATCAATGCAGGTATCCCGACCATTTTCGTCAATGCGGAAGCGATCGGTTACACCGGTACCGAATTGCAGGACGCCATCAATAGCGATGTCAAGGCCTTGGCCAAATTTGAGACCATTCGTGCCTATGGCGCAGTACGGATGGGCCTGATCAAGCATATTGATGAAGCCGCTAATCGGCAGCACACCCCGAAGGTCGCCTTTGTTGCTAAGCCGGCTGCCTATGTCTCGTCGAGCGGTAAGCAAGTCAATGCCGCTGATATCGACCTGCTGGTACGTGCCATGTCCATGGGCAAGCTGCATCACGCCATGATGGGTACGGCAGCTGTTGCCATCGGCACGGCCGCAGCGATACCCGGCACACTGGTCAATCTGGCTGCCGGCGGCGGTGCGCGAGAGGCGGTGCGTTTCGGTCACCCTTCAGGTACTTTGCGGGTAGGTGCAGAAGCCACTCAGGTGAATGGTGAATGGACAGTGACCAAAGCCATCATGAGCCGCAGCGCGCGGGTGTTGATGGAAGGCTGGGTACGTGTTCCCGGCGATGCATTCTGAGTCGTGGCATGAAAACCAACTGCGCAACTTATCACGTCAAGGCTGCCAGCATCGGATGTACTGATGCTGGCATGGCCTTGGCCACCCTGGTTGCGCAGCCGAACAAAGCTGGTATGGAGCAGTATCGGGCGAAATGCCTGATACTGCTCTTGCACTCTTACGGCAATCCTCCGTTACGCAGAGCATTATACGAAAATAGAGAAAAAAAGAAAAAACGCGGCCCGTCAAACGGCCGCGTTTTTTGTTAGTGGCTTACATAAAACTTACATATACGGTGCAGGCTCTGGGCAGGGCAGGCATGACGATTAAAAACAGGAGAAACTATGTCTTACGCAGCGTTTTATCAGGAATCAATCCAACATCCCGACACCTTCTGGGACGGGGAAGCCAAACTGATCGATTGGCATACGCCTTATACGCAAGTGTTGGATCAGTCGCGCCCACCGTTTGCCAAATGGTACGTCGGTGGTGAGACTAATCTTTGCTACAACGCAGTCGATCGATGGCTCCCCACGCAGGCGGACAAGCCGGCGCTGATCGCGATCTCTACCGAAACCAATACTGAAAAAACCTACAGCTTTGCCGAGTTACATCTGGAAGTGCAGCGCATGGCAGCCATCATGCTGGACTTGGGTGTCAAGCAGGGTGACAGGGTATTGATCTATATGCCTATGGTCGCTGAGGCGGCGTTTGCCATGCTCGCCTGTGCCCGTATCGGCGCGGTGCATTCAGTGGTGTTTGGCGGCTTTGCCTCCAAGAGTCTGGCGACGCGGATTGACGATGCCAAGCCGGTGCTGGTGGTATCTGCCGATGCCGGTATGCGCGGCGGCAAGGCTGTGCCATATAAGCCTTTGCTGGATGAGGCGATTGCCCTGTCTGCGCACAAACCGGAAAAAGTCTTATTGGTGAATCGCGCGCTGGATACGATGCAATTTGTGGCTGGGCGCGATGTCGATTACGCCGCTTTGCGCGAGCAGCATCTGGACGCGCAAGTGCCGGTCACCTGGCTGGAGTCGAATGCGATTTCATATATCTTGTACACCTCGGGCACCACCGGTAACCCTAAAGGCGTGCAGCGCGATGTCGGCGGCTATGCTGTCGCCCTGGCTTCTTCGATGAAACATATTTTTTGCGGCAATCCTGGTGAAACTTATTTCGCTACTTCGGATATCGGCTGGGTAGTGGGGCACTCGTATATTGTGTATGGCCCTTTGATTGCGGGTATGGCGACCATCATGTACGAAGGCACGCCGATACGGCCAGACGCAGGGGTCTGGTGGAGCATCGTAGAGAAATACAAAGTGACACGCATGTTCTCGGCACCGACCGCGATCCGCGTACTCAAGAAACATCCGCCAGAGCTGATGAAGAAATACGACCTGTCTTCACTCAAGGCGCTGTACCTGGCGGGTGAGCCGTTGGATGAAACGACCTCTAGCTGGATCGCCAGTGAACTCGGTGTGCCGATTATTGATAATTACTGGCAAACCGAAACCGGTTGGCCGATTATGTCGATCGCCCGTGGTATCGAAGACAAAGCCACGCGTCTTGGTAGCCCGGGTATTGCCATGTATGGCTATAACGTCAGCATCATCAATGAGGCGACGGGGGCTGAATGCGCGCCGAATGAAAAAGGCGTGGTCGCCATCCGCGGCCCGTTGCCGCCCGGTTGCATGCAAACTGTCTATGGCGATGATCAGCGTTTTGTACAAACTTACTGGTCCAACTTCGCGCATGAACAACTGTATTCGACCTTTGACTGGGGCATTAAAGACGCGGATGGCTATTACTTCATTCTCGGACGGACTGATGATGTCATCAACGTCGCCGGTCATCGTTTAGGTACGAGAGAAATCGAAGAAAGTATCTCCAGTCATCCGCAGATTTCTGAAGTCGCGGTAGTTGGTGTGGAAGACAAGCTCAAGGGTCAGGTCGCGGTGGCGTTTGCGATACTCAAGCATCCGGAGCTTGCGGCAACACCAGAGGCAGCGAAGATATTGGAAGCTGAAGTGATGGCAGTGGTGGATAAGCAGTTGGGTGCCGTCGCCCGACCTTCACGCGTGCATTTTGTCCCTATGTTACCCAAAACCCGTTCAGGAAAATTGTTGCGCCGTGCCATCCAGGCTATTTGTGAAGGACGCGATGCAGGAGATTTGACGACGATAGAAGATCCTACGTCTTTGCAGCAGATTAAGGCGGCGTTGGTTGTTTAATGCATTGCTCAATTGAGTTGACAAGTTGAGTTGAGAACTTGAGCGGGAGGAGCAGGGCGTCACCGAAGAAGTTGCGCCCTGCGAAGCTAGACGATAGCGTCAGCTTGTCAGCGCAGCAGACAAGCTGATGACTTCTTCTTTGGATTCTTCTAGTATGCTGTTTAAGGTTCCATCACCGACGACAAAATCGATCTCGGATGTGTAGCGGTTGCTTTCACTGTCGGTGCGTGTATCAAGCGGCGATGGGGTGCTGGCTAATTCGTTGGCCAACAGCAGAGTGTCTCCCAGGGATTCTGGCGGCATGGCACGTAAACCATACCAGAGCGCTTCGACCGCATCGACTACCGGTTGTGGCATTTGCAGATTTTTTAGGACGGCACGACCAATGATGGCTTCCGCTGATTCTTTATCAATGATGGTGTCTGAAAACGGCACTAAATCATTCGATGCAAGATCAGATGTCAAATCATCTCGCTCCAGTAAACAGGGGAACTCCTCAGCACGTGAAAGCATGTAAAATCCGCCAACCTCGTGCACGATGCCGGCAAACATGGCGGTGTCGGGATCAAGTTTGGTAATGCGACGTGCCAGCACTTGCGCCAAGGCCGCCACTTGCGCCGAATGTTCCCATAGCTTATTCACCATGGCCCGTATTGCCGGGTCTTTGCTGGAGCCGGCTAACTGGCGTACGACCAGTGACGCAACGACTGAACGCAAAGTGCGAAAACCCAGACGTGTAATTGCAGCACGGACATTGTTTACATCATTGCCCATGCGGCTATACACGGCTGAATTGGCAATCGCCACCACCCTCGCCGATAGCAGGGGTTCATTTAATACCAGTTTACTGGCGGTATCCACGCTACAGTCAGGATCGTCCAGTGCTTTCTGAATTTTGAGAGAAGTGGCAACATTGGTAGAAAATACCAGTTCTCCCCGATTAGCTTGTTCAATAAGCGTATTCAGGGCTTCAGTTTTATTCATAGCAGAATTTAACTTCGCATTTATACTTCAATACACGCCGGTTACACCGGGCCAGTTACTGCATTATTTTTTTGTCACATCTTTGTCGCTTCATTTTGAGCTACTTGATGAAGCAGGTCAATGAATAGCATTTAAAATATTTCTTTATTGTAATTAATTAGGAATTTTTCTTAAAATAACAATAGCCTCGTGGGCAATCGGCGTCTGCCTGCAGAACAATTAAGTCAGGGTCGCGATCACCGGCGCATGGTCAGATGGTTGCTCCCATTTACGTGGCACTTTGTCGATCACGCAAGAGGTGCAGCGTGATGCCAGTGGCGCTGACAATAAAATATGGTCGATGCGCATACCCTTATTGAGGCGGAAACCAAGTTGGCGATAATCCCACCAGCTGAAAGATTTTTCGGCTTGCTCAAACATCCGGAAACTATCTTTTAAACCTAGATCCAGTAAGGCTTGCAGGGCGGCGCGTTCTGGCGGCGAGACTAAATTTTGTCCGACCCAGGCGGCCGGGTCATACACATCACGGTCATCCGGAGCAATGTTGTAATCGCCCAATACCGCCAGTGCTGGATGTTGCGTCATCTCTTGCTTGATCCATTGCTGCAGGGATGCCAGCCAACTGAGTTTGTAAGGATATTTTTCTGAGTCTGGCGCCTGGCCATTCGGCACGTAAGCGCAGACGATGCGCATGCCCTCAATGGTGGCGGCAATAATGCGTTGCTGTGCATCTTCAAATAAAGGATTGTTTTTCTGCACATCCGTCATGGCATGACGCGAAAGTATCGCCACGCCGTTATAGGTTTTTTGTCCGCTAAAAGCAACCTGATAACCGGCCGCCTCGATTTCTGCCTGCGGAAATTTATCGTCCGTCAGTTTAGTCTCTTGTATACAGAGTACATCGACAGGGTTGGTCTCTAGCCACTGCAATACTTGGGGCAGGCGAACCTTCAGCGAATTGACGTTCCAGGTAACTAATTTCATGTGATCACTCGACGAAAGATAAAAAAACCGCGCTCCATAGTAAAACAGAGCGCGGCCAGATCAGCATAAATTAAATTTATGCGGCTACTCAAATACCGCTTAGCCTGCGCGATTCATCAGGAAGGTTGTCAGCAAAGGTACCGGACGGCCGGTAGAGCCTTTGGCTGCGCCAGACTTCCATGCGGTACCGGCGATGTCCAGATGTGCCCAGGTGTAGGCCTTGGTGAAGCGTTCCAGGAAACAGGCCGCGGTAATGCTGCCACCTGCTGGTCCGCCGATGTTGGCCATATCGGCGAAGTTCGATTTGAGTTGCTCGTTATACGCTTCTTCTATTGGCATCCGCCATGCAGTATCACCGGTTTGCTTGCCTGCCGCCAGCAATTCAGCCGCCAGCTTGTCGTGCGCTTCGTCATGACGAGTGAACAGGCCAGAATTATGATGGCCGAGCGCAGTGATACAGGCACCGGTCAGCGTGGCCACGTCCACCACTGCCGCAGGTTTCAGGCGTTCTACATAGGTCAATGCATCACATAAAATCAAACGGCCTTCGGCATCGGTATTGAGGATTTCGATGGTTTGCCCGGACATTGACGTGACGATGTCTCCAGGGCGTGTGGCGCTGCCGGAGGGCATGTTTTCACAAGTTGGGATGACTGCGATGACATTCAGTTTCAACTTCATTTCGCCAATGGCACGCATGGTACCTAGTACTGAAGCGGCACCGCCCATGTCATATTTCATTTCATCCATGCCAGCGCCACCCTTGAGTGAGATGCCACCTGAGTCGAAAGTGATGCCTTTACCGACCAGCACGATTGGTGCGTCTTTCGCTTTACCGCCCATGTGTTTCAGGACGATAAATTTTGGCGGTTCATCTGAGCCATTCGTCACAGACAAAAAGCTATTCATCTTGAGCGCCTGCAATTGCTTGCGGTCTAAGACTTCTACGCCCATCTTGTAATCGGTGGCGATTTTTTTAGCGGTAGTGGCGAGATAAGTCGGGGTGCAGATATTCGGTGGCAGATTGCCCAAGTCTTTGGTCAGATCCATACCGTTGGCCAGCGCCACGCTTTGCATCAGTGCAATTTTGGCAGTGGCAGCATCGGCTTCGGTAACGGCAAACGCGATTTTTTTAACCCCGCTGACGCTGCTGTCCTTTTTACTTTTCAGTCCGTCGGCGCGGAAAATAGATTCACGGAACGCCACTACGACAGTGCGGATAGACCACGCCGTGTCGCGTTCTTTAACGTCTGGCAGGGCGATGATGGCGTCGCTGGCACCTAGCGTGGCTAATGTGCGTGCGGCCACTTGTGCCGCTTGTAGATAAGCCTTCTCGCTTACCGCCGCATCTTCACCCAAACCGACCAGCAAGACACGCTCGGCAGCGACATCGCCAACATTGCGCAATAACAGGGAAGATCCTATTTTTCCTGTAATATCGCCGGATTTCAGGGCGGCAGTAATGTCTCCTTTTTTGTCTAACGCAGTGGCTGCAGCAGATAATTTTTTGTTTTCAAACACGCCTACAACTAAGCAACCAGTTTTGCTGCCATTCATAGTGCTTTTGGCGTCGAATGTTTTTATGCTAAAGTCCACGTATTACTCCTCTTTGTAAGTTTCGTAAAACAGGTATTATAACCCTCCATGATTTTTCAGCGCGCGCTTCGACGTGAATTGTTCAGTGCCGCAGGCGCTGTTTTTACGACCCTGTTCACTATCACCATCACCTTCATGCTCATCAAAATCCTCGGCCAGGCCGCAGGAGGTAAGGTCGCATCTGCCGATGTGATTACCCTGATTGGCTTTTCTTCCCTGACTTATTTACCGATTTTATTGATACTCACCGGATTTATTTCGGTCTTACTGGTCGTGACACGGTCCTATCAGGATTCTGAAATGGTGGTCTGGTTTGCTTCTGGCTTGAGCCTGACCAGATGGGTCAAACCTGTTTTGACATTTGGTTTGCCACTGATTTTTTTTACCACCTTGCTGAGTTTTGTGGCGACGCCTTGGGCTAACCGGCAAAGTGCAGAGTTACGCGAGCGTTACGATAAACGAGAAGATATTGCTAAAGTATCGCCGGGAAAATTTCAGGAATCGGCCTCATCCGAGCGTATCTTTTTTGTCGAAGAGGTCGCGGGGGATTTGAGTAAAGTCAGAAATATTTTTATCAATACATTTAAAAATGGCCGCTCCAGCGTCATCGTGGCAAAAGAAGGCATGGTAGAAATTGATAAAAATGGCGATAAATTTCTGGTCATGAGCAAAGGACGTCGCTATGACGGTTTGCCAACCGAGCCGGACTTTCAGATGATGCAATTTGAGAAATACGGTATTCTGGTCGCCGCACAAACCAAGGCAACGGTCGGTAACAAGTCAGCAAAATCACTTTCTTTGCCAGCACTGCTGGCTGATCCGAATAATTTCAATCAAGGCGAATTACTCTGGCGGATTTCGCTGCCGCTGATGTGCATCGTGCTGATGTTATTGGCGGTACCCCTGGGTTTCGTGAATCCACGCGTGGGGCGCTCTGCCAATCTGATTGTTGCCTTGCTGTTAGTGGCGGTGTATCTGAATATGGTGAATATCGTTCAGGCAGGTGTGGTGCAAGGGCGTTTGGCATTGAATATGGCATGGTGGCCGGTACATCTCATTGCCCTGATCCTGGTCGTGTTGATGTTTAGCTGGCGCTTGAAGGTGAACAGTGGCTTACACCCGCTGGTGTTGTGGTCCCATTTGAAAGCCTGTATGCGCAGTAAAGAAAAGAGCAGCACATGAGAGTATTGCAACGTTATTTTGCAGTCGAGGTGGTGCGTGCAGTTTTGTTTGTGATGCTTGCTTTGCTGGTGTTATTTTCGTTTTTTGACTTGATGGGTGAGTTGCCATCGGTGAATAAAAACGGCTATCGCTTACCGCATGCGCTGCTGTACGTCTTGCTGGGTCTGCCGGGGTATATTTATGAATTTATGCCGATTGCAGTCCTGATCGGTACCATTTATGTGCTGGCCCAGTTTGCTTCCAATTCAGAATTTACCATCATGCGCGCCGCCAGCATGTCGACCTTTATGGCTGGCAGCATGTTAGCTAAAATTGGCATGGTATTTGTGCTGCTGACTTTTTTGTTTGGCGAATTGATTGCCCCTTACTCATCCAAACTGGCGCAAAAAGTGAAACTGAGCGCGATCGGTTCTTCGGTGACGCAAGAGTTTCGTACCGGTTTATGGACCAAGGATCTGGTCAGGGAAAATGGTTTGGAAGGGAATATCATCGGTTCGCGTTTTTTGAATGTCAAAGAAATTTTGCCGAATCGCTCTCTGGTCAGCGTACAAGTCTATGAGTTTGATAATAACTTCCATCTTTCCAGAGAAATTACCGCTGCACGGGCAGAATATGCCGGTAAGAATACCTGGCGCTTGTTTGATGTAACAGAAACCGCTTTCCCGAAAACATTGTCTACTCAGGATATTGCCTCGATCAGCACCAGAAAATCGGCAAGCAGAGAGGTCGTTTCAGAAATTACGCCAGACATTTTGTCGGTCTTGTCAGTTGATCCGGATCGCATGTCTGCTTACGATCTTTCCGCTTACGCCAGACATTTGTCAGATAATAAACAGGATTCTGAGCGTTACGAAATCGCTTTTTGGAAAAAGATTACTTATCCTTTCGCGATCCTGGTGATGATGGCCCTGGCTTTACCTTTTGCCTACCTGCACGTCAGAAGCGGAGGCGTCAGCCTAAAAATTTTTAGCGGCATCATGATCGGTATGGTGTTTTATCTGTTTAACAGCTTGTTTTCTCACGTCGGACTATTGAACACCTGGCCAGCTTTGGTGACAGCGCTGGCACCGAGTCTGTTATTCCTGATGATCGCGCTTGCCGCCTTACGTTACGTTGAAAGAAACTGATGAGTAAAAAATCTGCCCTGATCTTGTTTGCCCACGGAGCCCGCGATCCACGCTGGGCGGCGCCGTTTCAGCGTTTACAAAAAATGACGCAAGACAGTTTGCCGGATGTCAGCGTGGAGCTGGCTTTTTTGGAGTTCATGACCCCGAATTTGAACGATCTGGTGACGCAATTAGTCGAGAATGGTTGTGACAAAGTGACGGTGTCACCCATATTTTTGGGGCAGGGCGGACATGTCTTGCGTGATTTGCCGCTAATCGTCAGCGCCTTGCGCGAGACGTATCCGGCGCTAGAAATAACCCAGCTGGAAGCCGCAGGCGAAGATGCATTAGTGTTACAGGCGATTCGTGACTACTGCGTCAGATCGATTAGCTGATCAATCAGTGATGTATTTTTGATGCGGGTGGCATTGGCTCCGCCATCACGCATATTCCATGCGCCTGCTGGCGCACAATTGGCCTGTAAGCCGCATGGATATTGCGCTCTCGGCATGGAGTGGTTGGATTTTTTTACTTTGGGTGCAGGTTAATGAGCGTATCTACTGGCTACGCTCATTTGCTCTCAATCGCATTGCTTCCCCCATCATCACCAGTACCGGGCCCTCGCAGGCGGGTAAGCCTAGCGCCAGTTCGGCCAGCGTCAGGTATTGCCAGCGCTCATTCGGGCGGCTGCAGTTTTCTATCGCGATCAGGGGCAGTGTGGACGGGTGACCGGCGGCGAGCATGCGTTGCGCGGTCAGGATGGCTTCCTTGCCGCCCATGTACTGGACTAGCGTATCGCAATCGGGCAGGCGGGTGTCGGGACTTTCGCCGGGGGCGGTGCTGGAGGTAAAGAATGCCACGCTGCGTGCTACGCCGCGTTTGGTCAGCGGCTGGCGCACGCTGGCTGCAGCGGCCAGGGCGGTAGTGATGCCGGGGACGATTTCGAAATGGATGCCGGCTTGTTCCATGGCACTCATCTCTTCATCGGCGCGGCCAAACAGCATCGGGTCGCCGCCTTTGAGCCTGACCACCAGGGCATATTGCCTGGCCGATTCGATAATTTGCTGATTGATAAAGGATTGCGCAGCGGATCTTTGCCCGCTGCGTTTTCCTACCAAAATTTGGATCGCCTGGGGGCAGAGTTCCAGCATTTCTGGCGTTACCAGGGCGTCGTGCAGAACCACGTCCGCCCGTGCCAACAGACGGGCGCCGCGTACCGTAATCAGGTCGGCGGCACCCGGCCCGGCACCGATCAGATAGACGGTGCCGGGCAAGCTGGTTGCAGCTGGATCAGGCAAGACGTATCATCCCGGCAGCGACGGTTTGATGCGTGACTTCATCAATCAGGATGAAGGCACCGGTCGAGCGCAAGTCATCATACGCATCGGCCGCCAGGGCTTGCTGCACATTGATGGTGACGCGGGCGATGTCGTTCAGGTTCAGGCTGGTAGCAGGGCGACGTTCTTGGGTATTGATATCCAACAGCGTATCAACGGCAGTCACCTTGGCAGCGACCTGGCGTGTGGTGTGCTTGAGCCAGTAACGGCGGCGCACATCCAAAGCGTCTTCCGAGAGCCAGCATAAATCCGCGATGACGGTTTTCAGCAAGGTGGCAGGACGGTCGCTAGAGGCGAGCATGTCGCCGCGTGAAATATCCACGTGTTCATCGAGCAAGATGGTGACGGATTGGCCGACTACGGCAGTTTCCAGCGAGCCATCCAGCGTCTGGATATCCTTGACAGTCGCACTCTGGCCGCCAGGCTGGACGATCAATTTATCGCCACGGCTGACCTTGCCTGCCTCGATGCGGCCCATGTAACCGCGGAAATCATTCGCTTCATGGCCGTTGTGGCGCGCGACCAGTTGTACCGGGAAGCGGAAAGGCTCGTCATGGCATTCATCGTAGACGCTCAACGATTCCAGCAACTCGATTAAGGTCGGACCCTTATACCAGGCCAGCTTGTCACTGGCGGTCACCACGTTGTCGCCTGCCAATGCCGATAATGGAATCGGGGTAATGTCTTTCAGACCCAGTTGCTGGGCAAATTTCTGGTATTCGGCGACGATGCGGTCATACACGGTCTGGTCATAGTTGACCAAATCCATCTTGTTGACAGCTACCACCACGTGCTCGATCTGCAGCAGATGCGCAATGGTCGAATGGCGCTTGGTTTGCGTCAATAATTCTACGCTGCCGTCATCACCGAGTTTAACTTTGGAGACGTCGATCAAGATGATCACGGCGTCGGCAGTCGATGCACCGGTCACCATATTGCGCGTGTATTGCTCGTGACCCGGGGTGTCGGCGATGATGAACTTGCGCTTCGGTGTGGCGAAATAGCGGTAGGCTACGTCGATGGTAATACCTTGCTCGCGCTCGGCTTCCAGGCCGTCTGTCAGCAAGGACAGGTCTATCGTGTCGCCGACCGTGCGCTTGTGTTTTGCGCGTGACATGGCGTCTAGCTGGTCGGCAAAAATGCCCTTGCTGTCAAACAGCAGGCGGCCGATCAGCGTGCTCTTGCCGTCATCGACCGATCCTGCCGTGATGAAGCGTAACAGGCCGCGCTCTCTGGTAGCGTCTTGAATGATAGGTGCGGCTGAAGTTGTTGTACTCATTAGAAATATCCTTCTTTTTTGCGTTTTTCCATTGAGGATTCTGAGGTCTGGTCATCCATGCGGGTGGCGCCGCGCTCGGTGATTTGTGTCACAGCTGTTTCGGCAATGATCGCCTCTACCGTCGCTGCATCCGAAGATACCGGGCAGGTGCAAGAGATATCGCCCACCGTGCGGAAGCGCACCACCTGCGTCTCTACCGTTTCGCCTTCGCGGGCCGGTGTCAGGTCGGTCAAAGGCACCAGCAAGCCATTGCGCGGGATCACCTGGCGCTCATGCGCAAAATAAATCGGCGGCAATTCCAGCTTTTCGCGGGCGATATATTGCCATACGTCGAGTTCAGTCCAGTTCGAGATCGGGAACACGCGCATGTTTTCACCTGGGTGAACGCGGGTGTTGTACAGATCCCAGAGTTCCGGGCGCTGCGCTTTTGGATTCCATTGACCGAATTCATCTCGGAAGGAAAAGATACGCTCTTTGGCGCGGGCTTTTTCTTCATCGCGACGGGCACCGCCCATGCAGGCGTCGAATTTGTATTCGGCGATAGTTTCCAGCAAGGTAACCGCCTGTGCCGCATTGCGTGAATCCGTGGCCGGATTGCGCAGACGCACTGTGCCGCGCTTAATCGAATCTTCGACCGAACCGACGATCAGGCGTTCGCCCAGTTCAGCCACTTTTTTGTCGCGGAAGGTGATGACTTCGGCGAAGTTATGGCCGGTATCGATATGCACCAAAGGGAAAGGGAACTTACCCGGACGGAAGGCTTTTTCGGCGATGCGCAACATCACGACAGAATCTTTGCCGCCCGAAAACAGCAGGGCGGGGTTGGCACATTCAGCCGCGACTTCACGCATGATGTGGATAGCTTCCGATTCCAGCCAATCGAGATGGCGATTGCTCGCGGCATCAATAAAACTCTTTTCTACTGCGCTATTCATACACGTTACCTTCTACTAGAATTTCTGCTTTTAATTTTTTACGCTACTAATTTGCGACTGACTTAATGCGTATCAGTTTACCATCGACCACGTGCAAACCGCACTCTTTCGACTCTGGATTTTCCCACCACCAGCGGCCGGCGCGCACATCTTCACCTGGCTGTATCGCGCGAGTGCAGGGTTCGCAGCCGATCGACGGATAGCCTTTGTCATGCAGCGGATTGTAAGGCACGTTGTTGCTGCGAATATAGTGCCAGACATCTTCTTCCGACCAGTCTGCCAGCGGATTAAACTTTTGCATGTCATGCGCGGCGTCGTCTTCCTGCACATGGAGTTCGGTGCGGGTCGTTGACTGGGCGCGGCGCTGGCCAGTAACCCAGGCTTTGTTACCTGCCAAGGCGCGATTCAAAGGCTCTATCTTGCGAATGCGGCAACACTCCTTGCGCATTTCTACGCTGTCGTAGAAGGCATTCAAACCATGGTTGGTGACATAGTTTTCCACTGCGGCGGCTTCCGGCTTAAACAGGGCGATATCGCTGCCGTAAGTTTCCTTGATGCGGTCGATCATGCCCAGCGTCTCTGCATGCAGGCGGCCGGTTTCCAGAGAGAAGATGCCGATCGCCAGTTGGTTGCGCAAGATCAGGTCGGTCAGCACCATATCTTCGGCCGCTAAGCTAGAGGCAAATACCGCCGGCGCAAAGTCGCTGGCGATGCGTTCCAATGTTGCCTTGGTTGCGCTCAGGCGTGATTCAAAAGTAAAGAGAGTGTCGCTCATGCTACTAACCCAGTACGCTCGTCACGACGGAACAGTGGATTTTTTTCATCCCACGAGGTCTGATATTTCTCGCTGAAATCCGTCAAGCCCTTGATGGCGTCCTGGATGCTACGGTCTTCACGTGTCGCAAAGGCATTGAAGCCAACGCGCTGCATGTAAAATAGCTGGTCGCGCAAGACGTCCCCGATGGCGCGCAATTCGCCGGTATAGCCAAGACGGGTGCGGATATTGTAGGCGATCGAGTAACCGCGGCCATCAGAGAATTTAGGAAAATCCACTGCCAGCAAGGGGAATAGCGCCGCATCGGCACCGAGGTCCTTGGCCTGTTCGGCACTGCCAAACCAGATTGCCAGATCCTTCGATTGCTGCAGGCGCTTGCTGAGTTCTTCGCGCTGGATCAACCATACTTGCAAAGGGATGATCTGTTTGCCAGCAGGCACTTCAACGGCATCGGGCGTCTCGCCTTCGGCCAAGCGCAATACGTTCCAGTCGTCTGGAACAATGGCTTTGTCTTTAATTATTTCACGCATATTGTCTTTCGATACGATCAGTAAGAGACTAACGAACCAGCATCTTCGCCATGGTGTTCCAGCGTCTTGATGGGGGTGGCGTAGACATACTCTTTAAACGGCGCAATGCCTATTCTTTGTGCAGTATCGATGAAACGTTCAGCATCGATGCGGTCACGCAAATACACCTGGATAATGCGCTCTATCACTTCCGGCATCTGGCCGGCAGAGAACGATGGTCCGATGATCTTGCCGATCGCCGCGTTATTGCCCTGTGCACCGCCGATAGACACCTGGTAAAACTCGCTGCCATCTTTATCTACGCCCAGAATGCCGATATTGCCGACATGGTGATGGCCGCAGGCATTGATGCAGCCGGAGATATTCAGTTCCAGTTCGCCGATATCGTGCAGGTAATCCAGCTCATTGAATCGATCCGTAATATCCAGGGCAATAGGGATAGATTTGGCATTCGCCAGCGAGCAGAAATCACCGCCCGGGCAGCAAATCATATCGGTCAGCAAGCCGACGTTAGGCGTGGCCAGACCGTGCGCCTTGGCTTCTTTCCATAAATCAAATAATTGCGCTTGCTGCACATCCGACAGCACCAGATTTTGCTCATGCGTGACGCGCAATTCGGCAAAGCTGTAACGGTCTGCCAGATCAGCGACAAAATCCATCTGGTCCGCAGTCGCATCACCCGGCGGCACGCCTGGCTTTTTCAATGACAACACCACGCTGGCGTAACCGGTCACTTTATGCGGCTTCACATTGCGTTTAATCCAGTTGGAAAACGCCTTGTTATCTAGCTTGTGCTGTTCAAATTCGGCATCCAATGCTGGCAACACGGTATATTCCGGCGAGCCAAAATAAGACGCGACGCGGGCAAATTCGGCGTGCGTCAAAGTAGCCGGACCATCCTTGATATCCGCCCATTCTGCCTCTACCTGTGCCGCAAACACATCGGCGCCGATGGCCTTGACCAGAATTTTGATGCGGGCTTTGTACTTGTTATCGCGACGACCGTGCTGGTTATAGATGCGCAGAATTGCTTCCAGATACGTCATCACATGCTGCCATGGCAAGAACTCGCGGATCACGCTGCCCAGAATAGGCGTGCGGCCCATGCCGCCGCCGACCATGACCTTGAAGCCGACTTCGCCTTGCGCGTTATGCACTACCGTCAAGCCAATGTCATGCACCGCAATCGCGGCACGGTCTTCCAGCGATCCATTGATGGCGATCTTGAACTTGCGCGGCAAATAGGCAAACTCTGGATGGAAGGTGGTCCACTGGCGCAAAATCTCGGCGTAAGGGCGCGGATCAATGATCTCGTCTGCCGCCACACCGGCGAATTCATCCGAAGTGATATTGCGCATGCAATTGCCGGAAGTCTGGATCGCGTGCATCTCTACCGAGGCCAGTTCTTCTAAAATAGTTGGCGTGTCTTCCAGATTGATCCAGTTGTACTGAATGTTCTGGCGCGTAGTGAAGTGGCCATAACCGCGATCATACTTGCGCGCAATATGGGCAAATTTGCGCATCTGGGTTGATGACAGCATGCCGTAAGGGACCGCCACGCGTAGCATGTAAGCATGACGCTGCATGTATAAGCCATTTTGCAAACGCAAAGGCAAGAATTCTTCTTCGGTCAATTCATCGGCAAGGCGACGGCGTACCTGGTCGCGGTATTGCGCAATGCGTTCTTTGATGATTTGGTGATCATGCTGATCGTAACGATACATCGTGAATATCCTAAAAAAAACGCCTAAAAATACGCGCTGAATATGTCCTAAACATGCGCCTTAAAAAATGCTCTTAATTAAGTAGGTACTTAATTATGTCCAAACTTGTTACTGCTAAAAAACGAGTTTAGCGGCAACCAGAGTCAGCGTCGTGGCCAGCACTCCGCGTAAAATGCGCTCTGGCACCGCTTTGGCAGCCATCGCACCCAAGGTAATGCCGGGTAAGGAGCCGATCAATAAAGAACCAAGTAATTCCCAATCGATAGAACCCAACCACCAGTGACCAATCGCCGCAATCGCGGTCAATGGTACGGCGTAAGCAATGTCAGTGCCCGCGATGTGTGCAGCAGGCATGCGAGGATACAGCATCACCAGCAAGGTCGCACCTATCGCGCCAGCGCCAATCGATGAAACAGTGACCAATAAACCCAGCACCGCACCAGCGATGATGGTGGCGATCGCCAGTTTAGTGCCGTGCAATTGTTTTTCAGGATGTTTATTCAGCCATTCCAGCATCTTGCCTTTAAATAATAAAGCAATGACGGTCAGCGACACCGAGGCGGCGATGGAGTAGCGAATGATCTGACCGATTTCTTTGTTCAGGCCACCAAAGTATTTCAAGCCAAGCGTTGCCAATAAAGCAGCGGGCAGGGCGCCGTAGCACAACAGGCGCACTACATCCCATTCAACTGAACCGCGCAATCTGTGGGTGAAAGTGCCGGTGGCCTTGGTAATTGAGGCAAAGGCGAGGTCGGTACCAACGGCAACGGCAGGCGAGACGCCGAAAAGCAAAGTAAGCAAAGGTGTCATCAACGAGCCGCCACCTACCCCGGTCAGACCGACCAGAGTACCAACTGCAAAACCAGAAATAATGTAGGTTAAAGTCATAGCACCTTCCGCAAAGTAGATGCATCTTAAGTAATTTGCTCTTTATTCCAAACTACTTAGTATTTATTTGCTTATATGTGGTTTTGATATATGGATATTTGATGGGGGAATGGGGGATTGTTGTCTCTATGGTCAAAATCGGCTGTGTTGAGCATAGCGGACTACTGCCGTTTGTCCGCTATGCATGCTGGGCTACCCCTTGTTTGTAATTTCACATAAACAGCAGTGTTAATTCACAGTACAAACGCTGTAAGCCGAGTGACGCCCCGCTCACGCAATACCCATGCGGGTTTGCCGGCAGGCAGGCCAGGGATGCATACTCCATGTGCCCTACAGAGCAGGCAGGCTGCAAACCCGCATGGGTATTGCGCGCTGGGAAGCACCGTGGGCGGTGATCCATACTCATGTGAATAGTTGAATAAGCCCGCGAGCGCTTGCCGTATGGCGATACTCCCTGAACAGGCAAATTATCGCTTGCAACCAGCGGTCTGATTGGCTTAGTCTGGTAAGGCCTATCCTTGTTACTTAGTGGGCGGGGAGTTGGCAGTTGGATGTCTTTTTTGAACGGAGATTGTTATGCGCGCAGCTAAAACCACTTTTGCATGGATGTTGCTGCTGAGCGCCGCCAGCGCCTTTGCCGCGCCCGCCGCCTGGTATCAGTGGCGCAGCAAGCTTGAACCGGTCCTGGTGTGCTCCCAAACTTCTCCCGGCGAAGGCTGGGAAAAATCCCGTGGCCCTTATCTTGACGCGCGTTGCGAAAAATTGAAGCCACAGTAAGCTTTCATCTTTCCGGCCCGGACAAGGGATGGTGCGACACGAGTTTTTCGCAATTGGCGCAAGAATGTGCCGCGCAATCTAAAACATGCGCCAGGTATCAGTGACGTTTCTTTTGTTTCTGCCAGTAGCTAAATTCCTCTTCGTGCACATCAATGTCAAGTTCTTGTACGCGTTGCTGCAATTGGTTTTGCGCATCGCGCACCGCCTGATTATAGATGCTCGGCCCGATCTCTTCGAGTAAGAAATCGAGCAGGGCGGCCGCTTGTAAATTGCCGATGCGCTCTTCCATATTCACATCGAAGTAGCGTTGCAATGAATCGATGGCTTGCTTTTGGGTTTCTTTTTCTAGCTTGATACTCACTGCGTTTTCCTTGTCGGTTCGGGTTGTGCCATGTGCAGTTGCTGCTGCATGATGAAAAGTAAGAAATTGCTAAGGGCAGCAGATGGGCAGAAATGACGCTGCCCATTCCCCACTACTGTGCCGGATTCGTCATTTCAGCATGAATCGCATTGATGCCTGACACCAGTTCGTCGTTCAGCTGGAGATCGAAGGCATCAATATTTTCCTTGAGTTGTGCCAGCGTGGTGGCGCCGATGATGGTGCTGGCGACGAACCAGCGCGAGTAACACCAGGCCAGCGCGAGCTGGGCCGGTGTCATGCCGTGCGCCCGTGCCAGTGCGGCGTAGCGTTTGCTGGCGACGATGACTTCGGGACGCATGTAGCGCGGGCTCCAGGTTGGCGGGAACAGGGTCAGCCGACCCTGCGCCTTGGCATCTTCGGCGTATTTATTACTGAGCCGGCCGAAAGCCAAGGGGCTGTAGGCCAGCAAGCCGACGTTTTCGCGGAAGCAGGTTTCATCCAGCCCCTGTTCAAAGCCGCGGTTCACCAGGCTGTAGGCATTTTGTATGCTGACGATACGTGTCGCGTCTTGCCGTTCGGCTTGCTTGATGAATTCGCTGACACCCCAGGAGGTTTCATTCGAGACGCCGATCTGGCGGATTTTGCCTTCCTTGACCAGGGCATGCAGTACCGCCAGCGTGTCGGCAATCGCGGTGCAGGGGCGCTCTAGCGCCGGATCAAACTGTTTCTGCCCGAAAATCGGCGCATTGCGGCTGGGCCAGTGCAATTGATACAGGTCGATGTAATCGGTTTGCAGGCGTTGCAGACTGGTTTCTACCGCGGCGCGGATATTGGCGGCATTCAGGTCGTTTTCACCCTGGCGTATCCAGCCCATGCCACGCGAAGGGCCTGCCACTTTGGTGGCGAGGATGAGGTCGCTGCGCCGGCCCGATTTTTTCAGCCAGCTACCGATATATTGCTCGGTTCTGCCTTGCGTTTCGCCACGCGGCATGACTGGGTACATCTCTGCCGTATCGATAAAATTGACGCCGCGCTCAAGCGCATAATCGAGTTGGCTATGCGCCTCTGCTTCGGTATTCTGTTCGCCGAAAGTCATGGTGCCGAGGCAGATTTTTGATACCTGTAAAGCGCTATTGCCGAGAGAGGTAGTTTTCATGATGGGTTCAGTAGGAACGAACGTTAGTCAGGGCCGCCGCGCACTCTTTGACTAAGGCGGGGCCGCGATATATCAGGCCGGAATACACCTGCACCAAAGCCGCACCGGCTTGTACTTTAGTGACAGCATCGGCACCCGAGAAGATGCCGCCGACGCCGATAATCGGCAAGGCATCGCCGAGTTCGGATTTGAGGGCGCGTATTACCTGATTCGACAATTCAAACACCGGCTCACCCGACAAGCCGCCGGCTTCTTCGCCATGTTGCAAGCCTTTGACGGCATCACGGGTGATGGTGGTATTGGTAGCGATGACGCCATCAATCTTATGACGCAGCAGCGCCTCGGCGATGTTTTTGATTTGCTCGCTGTCGATATCGGGCGCAATTTTCAACGCGATCGGGACATAGCGCTTGTGCTGATCGGCCAGTCTTTGTTGCGCTTGTTTCAGTTGCGCCAATAGCGCGTCGAGTTCATTTTCCCCTTGTAGCTGTCGCAGGTTTTTGGTGTTGGGGGAGGAGATGTTGACCGTCACATAACTGGCGTAAGGGTAGACTTTTTGCAGGCAAAGCAGGTAATCGTCAGCCGCACGTTCTATTGGCGTATCGGCGTTTTTGCCGATATTTAAACCCAGCACCCCTTGCTTGTCTTGATAGAAGCGCGAGGCTTGCACATTGGCGACAAACGCATCGACGCCGCCATTATTAAAACCCATGCGGTTGATGATGGCATTGGCTTGCGGCAGTCGGAACATGCGCGGTTTTGGGTTGCCCGCTTGCGCGCGTGGCGTGACGGTGCCAATTTCTATCGAGCCAAAACCTAAGGCGGCCAGGCCATCTATATAGGTGCCATCCTTATCCAGCCCCGCCGCCAGTCCGACAGGATTCGGGAAAGTGATCCCCATGACCGAACGGGGATCATAGGCGGGTTTTGGTAATAGCTTGAGCAAGCCGAGTTTTTCCGCCTGTTTTAACGCTGGCAAAGTGAGATTGTGCGCGTTTTCCGGGTCCATAAAAAACAGGAAAGGGCGCGCCAGGGAATACAGTAATTTGTCAGGCATGATAATAGAAAAATTCTTATTTTTAGGGGGGTATGTAGTAAAACAGGCTTGTTAGCGCACTGTTCATAAGCGATTATAAATATACACGGTGGAGTATATTGCGTAAGGCAGATTATAGCGACTGCCATTCTCCATGCAGTAAGGCATCCAGTGGTTTGAAATTGGTTTTATATGCCATTTTTGGACTGGCAGCAATCCAGTAACCTAGGTACACATAAGGCAAACTCAGTTCTTTGGCCCGCTCGATTTGCCACAATACATTGTAAGTGCCGTAAGAGGCGCCCTCATCATCGGGATCAAAAAACGTATAGACTGAAGATAAGCCGTCGCTCAGGATGTCGATGATGCTGACCATGCGCAGCACGTGTTGCGCATCGCGAAATTCTACCAAACGCGTGTTGACGCGGCTTTGCAGTAAAAACTGGGCATATTGGTCACGGCTGTCATTATCCATGCCGCCACCAGAATGACGTTGATTTTGATAGCGGTGATACAGTTCGTAATGTTCATGCACGTAAGTCAGGCTAGACACGCAGGCGATCAGATCGGCGTGTCTAGTGAGTGCTCTGCGCTGACTGCGCTTGGCGTTAAATTCATTGACCCGGATGCGCACGGGTGTACAGGCCTGACAGGTGTCGCAATGCGGCCGATAGATAAAAATACCACTACGCCGGAAACCATTTTTGACTAATTCTGAATAAGTATCCGCATTAATCAGATGCGCAGGCGTGGCCACTTGCGAACGCGCCTGCAGTCCATCCAGATAACTGCATGGGTAGGGCGCTGTCGCATAAAACTGTATGCTGGAAAAAGGCAGTTCGTTGAGTTGGGTCATGCTTGAGTCATTTCGGTTTTAGCTAAAAATGTCGCTCATTGACGATGATAATACGAGTAACTAGTTACTCGTGTTGATGTTGCTGGGCGCACGCCATTCCGTGATGGCTGGCTGATCAACGGCTTGCGCAACCCATGCAATAAATTCAGTCCGTGGCATAGGTCGGGCGCCGAGTGAGGCCAAATGCGCCGTCTCTTGCTGGCAGTCTATCATTTTCACGTCATGCGCACGCAAGAAAAATACCAAATAAGCCATGGCGATTTTGGAGGCGTCGGTGACGCGTGCAAACATTGATTCACCATAAAACATGCGCCCTATACACACGCCGTAAGCACCGCCAACCAGTTGACCATCCAGCCAGACTTCCGACGAGTGGGCGTAACCGGCGGCATGTAAAGCGCAATACCCCGCGACAATATTGTCAGAAATCCAAGTGCCGGCACCATCACGGCGTGGCGCGGCGCAAGCGCGCATAACTTGTTCAAAGGCGCTGTCAAAACGAATTTCCCAGCGCGGATCTTTGGCAATTTTTTTGATGGTTTTTTTTAGACTGCCAGAGAGTTTAAATTCAGATGTCTTCAGTACCATGCGCGGATCGGTGGACCACCAAAGTATCGGCTGCCCCTCCGAGAACCAAGGGAAAATCCCATGACGATAGGCATCCAACAGGCGCGCGGCGGATAAATCGGCACCTGCCGCCAGCAAACCAGCGGCACCTTGCTCTTCCGTCAATGCACAGCTGACATCAGGAAAAGGCGAGTCTATCTCCAGCCAGGGAATCATAGGGTGACTCGGTAGGAAAATTGGATGTGCACCAATAAAGCGCCATATTTTGGTGCGAATTTAAAAAATAAAAAGTAAGGCATAAAATTGTTTATATAAATCAATGACTTGAAAATTGCACCAAATTGGAATAATTTTTGCTTAAAGAGTGCATTAGTATTTATTATATGCACATAAACTGGGAGATTTTTGCATGGATGCACATAAAAGTGGCGCGGATGCCTTATTCATCTTGCTTGGAGCGATCATGATTCTAGCGATGCATGCAGGTTTTGCATTTCTCGAATTGGGAACGGTTCGCAAGAAAAATCAGGTTAACGCTTTAGTTAAAATTATCGTTGATTTTGCGGTCTCGACCATAGCGTATTTTTTTGTTGGTTACAGTGTCGCCTATGGTATCGAGTTTTATTCTGGTGCCGAAGTATTAGTGGAAAGAAATGGTTTTGAGCTGGTGAGATTTTTTTTCTTGCTGACTTTTGCCGCAGCGATCCCTGCGATTATCTCTGGCGGTATTGCTGAGCGAGCCAAGTTTTACCCTCAACTGGCGGCGACGGCATTGCTGGTAGGTTTGCTATACCCCTTTTTTGAAGGGATCGCCTGGAATCACCGCTTCGGTATTCAAGCTTGGTTGAAAGCCATGTTTTCGGAAGAGTTCCATGATTTCGCAGGTTCCGTCGTGGTGCATGCTTTTGGTGGATGGGTTGCTTTGCCGGCGGTGATGTTATTGGGCGCGCGGCGTGGTCGTTACATGAAAAATGGGGCGATGGCTGCGCACCCTCCTTCCAGTATTCCATTTCTTGCGTTAGGCGCATGGATACTAACTGTCGGCTGGTTCGGTTTTAATGTGATGAGTGCACAGACGCTGGATAAAATGAATGGTTTAGTAGCAATTAATTCACTGATGGCAATGGTGGGCGGAACCCTGGTTGCCTTGATCATGGGTAAAAACGATCCCGGCTTTGTCTATAATGGCCCATTAGCCGGTCTGGTCGCGGTGTGTGCCGGTTCTGATTTAATGCATCCTTTAGGCGCGCTGATTACAGGTGGTGTGGCTGGTGCGATTTTTGTCTGGATGTTTACCTGGACGCAAAATAAATGGAAAGTGGATGATGTGCTGGGTGTCTGGCCTTTGCACGGCCTGTGTGGTGCCTGGGGCGGTATCGCTGCCGGTATCTTTGGGCTCAAGGCTATGGGGGGGCTTGGTGGGGTGAGTTTTATTTCCCAGCTACTCGGCACGGTATTGGGTGTACTTATTGCACTCACTGGCAGTTTTATTATTTACGGTTCGCTCAAAAAATTTGTTGGAATCCGTCTTGACCCCGAACAAGAGTTTGAGGGAGCCGATCTGTCGATACATAAAATTTCTTCTACCGCGGAGCGGGAGAGTAGTTGGTAGGCTTTTTGTCGCCTATAGGGAGAGTGGGGCGGCCAGTTTGCCGCCCTTAGTCATGGCGCATAGGCTTGAAGAGGTCGTGCGCATGGACTGCGTAACTACCGCCTTGCTTGACCTTGGCCATATCCTCGAAAAAATACTTCAAGGTGTGGACCACAGTAGGAAAGGCAATGTCATCCCAGGGGATTTCCTGTTCAGTAAATAGTTGCACCTCCAGGCTTTCAACTCCGGCTTGATAATTGATATCGAGCAGGGTGGCACGATAAAACAGATGCACCTGATTGACATGCGGTACATTTAAGATCGAGAATAGTTCGTGCAGTGCAATATTTGCGCCCGCTTCTTCGACGGTTTCCCGTTGTGCCGCCTGGCTAGTGGTTTCATAATTTTCCATGAAGCCAGCTGGCAAGGTCCAGTAACCGTAACGGGGTTCTATTGCGCGCCTGCATAAAAGAATGCGAACCTCTCCATTGTGCTCCCAGACTGGAATCGAGCCGACTACCATTTTGGGGTTTTGGTAATGGATCGTGCCACAAGCAGAGCAGACGTGTCGTTCGCGGGTGTCATCGGCGGGGATTTGCACGATAACGGGTGCGGCGCATTCGGAACAAAATTTCATAATACAAAGCTAGAGTAGCAAAGAAGATGAAAGTGTAACATCGGATTTGTCAGTTCTTATTTCAGTTTAAACGAGCTTGCTAAATTATTATTTTAGCTGAGATAGTCAAGCTAGAAAATACATAATCATATAAAGCATTTGCGCAGAGCAGCAAAACCATGTATAGTTCTATTTATCAGACGCGGGGTGGAGCAGTCTGGCAGCTCGTCGGGCTCATAACCCGAAGGTCGTAGGTTCAAATCCTGCCCCCGCAACCAGTTTTAAATAAAAAAGCCACGCTAAAACGTGGCTTTTTTATTGTTTCAACGATTATTTCTAATTCGGATTCAAATTCTGGATTACAATCTCGCATCTACTAAATTGATCGACTGTTTTTATTAACTATTTGTGCTGTTTTTTTTCGGCATTGACAAAGGTTGATGGCAGACTGATCCACTGAGCATGCACTTTTATTGTGCGCTGCAAAAATTAATGAGCTGGTTTAGACTAAAGATGCATTTTTAGTCATTTTCTACTTCAATAGGTCAATTAATACTTGTGCTAAAAAACTTGCATGAATACTGCTGAGGCCAAGCGAGTTCTTGAAACCGCATTGTTGTGTGCGCATGAACCGCTTACCGTGAATATCATGAAAAAGCTGTTTCAGGACAGTGACGGGTGTCGCGATGTGATTGGTGCTGACACCATTAAATTTATGCTGGAAGATTTGCGTGCTGATTGGGCTGATAAAGGGATAGAGTTGGTAGGGCTATCCACTGGATGGCGCTTCCAGAGTCGACCGGAAATGCGTGCCTTCATTGATAGGTTAAATCCTGAAAAGCCGCCTAAATATTCACGGGCGACATTGGAAACGCTTGCAATCATTACGTATCGTCAGCCAGTGACGCGTGGTGATATTGAAGAGATACGTGGCGTGACAGTTGCGTCTCAGATGATTAAGACCCTTGAGGATCGTGGCTGGATAGAGTCAATAGGTCACAGGGATGTGCCTGGTCGTCCGGCCTTGTTTGCCACCACTAAACAGTTTTTGGCTGATCTTGGTTTATCTTCTCTGGATCAGTTGCCGCCATTGCAGCAAATTGGGATTGAGAGTCCGGAGCAGGAGAGTGCATCCGAAGTGGGTGTGCTAGTAGTAAATATGTTTGAGGCGCTGGATAGTAATTCTGCTGCCGACAACAGTAATAAAATAACAGAGCAGGATCAGTCAGGCCAAACGCTTGCTGAAAGTGCGCCTATGCAAAATGAAGCGGAAATTGAAATTGCGACAGCCAATGATGTTCTTGAGGATGATGTTGCGATGATAGTTGCGCCAAAAAATGATTTGGTACCAGATGCAGAGAAAAATGCTGACGACTCCATTCATTTCAACTCAGAATCAAATAATGAACACAAATAATTCAGATGAAGTAAAAACAGACGCTGTGGTATCTGCCGACGACGGTAGTGCTAAGAAGCCGGTTAAGCGTGCTGTCCGTGGTCCGCGCAATCTGCGTCGCGCCCCCGCTAAGACTGATGTCTCTGAGAAAGACGGCACTTCTGAAGTGCCGATGGCAGTAATAGCTGAAAATGATTTGGGTTCAGTAGCTCCTGTTAAAAAAACGCGTCAACCGCGTCAGCCACGTGTTCGCAATGAAATTGCCGCCAATGAGGTGAGTGGTGGAGTTGAGATTGGAGGAGTTAGTGCTGATAAGCCTGATTCAGGTAAAAGTGAGCACAAAAAAACTGAATTTGTCAGGGGTGACTCTGGTAGAGCTGAATCTCGCGGGTCCGGAGAAGGGCGTGTACGTCCTCCATATGGCGAAAAAAATGGTCAGCGTCAAGCCACTGGCCCCAGAGGGCGTCAATCATCTCCGCCAGTTGGTGGTCGTAAAGATGGTCGTCAATCGGCGAATAGTGCAGATGAAGTATTTTCTTTCGTTACTTCGGATGCGTTTGACGTTGCTGGTGAAGAGCGACAAGATAAAGGGCGTAATGCGAAGGTCGTCAGGCGTGATTTGACCGCAGACGACGATGCGCCTAAATTGCATAAGGTATTGGCTGAAGCCGGCCTAGGCTCGCGTCGTGAGATGGAAGAGTTGATTGTTGCTGGTCGTGTTTCAGTGAATGGTGAGCCTGCTCATATCGGTCAGCGCATTTTGCCTACTGATCAAGTGAGAATTAATGGCAAGCTAATACAGCGCAAAGTAAGCAGTAAACCGCCGCGCGTACTGATTTATCATAAACCGGCTGGTGAAATTGTCAGTAATAGTGATCCTGAGGGGCGTCAGTCGGTATTTGAGAGCTTGCCAAAAATGAAGGTTGGCAAGTGGCTGGCAGTTGGGCGTCTGGATTACAACACGGAAGGCTTACTGTTGTTTACTACCTCCGGTGATTTGGCTAACCGCCTGATGCATCCGCGTTACGGCATTGAGCGTGAGTATGCGGTCCGTACTTTGGGTGAGCTCGAAGAAGGTATGCGCCAGAAGTTGCTGGCAGGCGTGGAGTTGGAGGATGGTTTGGCGCAGTTTTCAAAAATTGCTGACGGTGGTGGTGAAGGTGTGAATAAGTGGTATCGCGTTGTGATCGGTGAGGGGCGTAATCGTGAAGTGCGCCGCATGTTTGAGGCTGTGGGTTTAACTGTTTCGCGTCTGATCCGCACTCGCTACGGAGTGATGACTTTGCCGTCTGGTCTAAAGCGTGGTCGCTGGGATGAGTTGGGTGAGGATGCGGTACGCAGCTTGCTTAAAGTAAGTGGGTTGGAAAAAGTCGGTGGCGACAAGCTTGAGGGTAAAGGCGGGGGTAATCGTCAATCAGGTAATGTGGGCCGTAACGTCAATCCTTTTGATAAGTCAGCGGGCAGGTCATTTGACAAGCCGCAAGGAAGATCTTTTGGTTCTGCGCAGCGGAATGATTTTGGTAATTCGCGCAATAGTTCTGGCAGTGATCGCAATGGGAATTCTGCGGCTGGAAGTGATGGCGCTAGAACCCGTAGTCGCCAGCCAGATCCGTTGCAGACGGCACTCGGTTATCCTAGTGCCGGGCAGCAGCGGCGTGGTAGCACATCCCGCGGTAGTGGGCAGGCAATTGGTCAGGGCATAGCCGCACGTAGGCGATCCAAAGGTGTTTGAGTGTGATTTTGATGGCATATTTACTCAGTATTTTGATTGCGACGGCGTAAATAATCGTTTATAATCTGATAGTTAGCAGGCTATTCCTTGGCATTTATTGTGTGCGGGGCGCTAAAAAGAAGATGGGCGGGTGCCCATTTTTCTTTTGTGGAGCGCTTTTTTGTGTCTAGGTAATGTTTGTGTTTTTTTCGGAGAATAGTCTTGCAGTTGCTGGAATTAATAGAAAAGACCGTCAATGGTACGGGTTATGACTTGGTAGATTTTGAACAAGCTGAACGTGGTTTGTTCCGGGTCTATATCGATTTTTTGCCGGAAGACGTAGAGAAAGGGCATGTAACTGTTGAGGACTGTGCGAAAGTCAGCCATCAATTATCACATGTCTTAACGGTTGAAGATGTGAATTATGAACGTCTGGAAATCTCCTCGCCCGGTCTCGATCGTCCTTTAAGAAAATTTTCGGATTTTGCCAGATTTATTGGCGAGAAGATTACTGTTAAATTGCGTTTGCCTATGCCCGGCACCAATAATCGCAAGACATTTGAAGGCGTATTGCTTGAGTCTGAGGGCGAGACGTTAAAGCTGGAATTTGAAGGAAAAGATGGGGCGGCAATGCTGGAGTTTACGCTTGCCGATGTGGATAAGGCACGCTTAGTGCCACAAGTGGATTTTAGGAGTCGCAAAGCATGAGTCGCGAAGTTTTGTTATTGGTTGATGTGCTGGCGCGTGAAAAAAACGTCGATGAAGATGTGGTTTTTGCCGCGCTGGAGCATGCTTTGGCGCAGGCTACCAAAAAGCGTTATGAAGGTGAAGTTGATATCCGCGTAGAGATAGATCGTGATACCGGTGAATATAAGTCTTTCCGCCGTTGGCATGTAGTTGCTGACGAAGCCGGTTTGCAATTGCCTGATCAGGAAATCCTGCATTTTGAAGCTTTGGAGCAATATCCTGATATTGAAGTCGATGAATATATCGAAGAGCCGATTGAATCAGTTGAGCTTGGGCGTCGTTTTGCCCAAGATACCAAGCAAGTTGTATTGCAACGTATTCGTGACGCTGAACGTGAGCAGATTTTAGCCGATTTCCTGGAGCGCGGCGATTCTCTTGTGACTGGCACTATCAAGCGCATGGAACGTGGTGAGGCTGTTGTTGAGTCGGGTAAGATTGAAGCCCGTTTGCCCCGCGACCAGATGATCCCAAAAGAGAATTTGCGCGTGGGTGACCGGGTTCGCGCCTATATATTACGCATTGATCGTAATGCGCGCGGTCCACAAGTTATTTTGTCTCGTACTGCACCTGAATTTATTATGAAATTGTTCGAGCTGGAAGTTCCAGAAATCGAGCAAGGTTCATTAGTCATTAAGTCTGCTGCTCGCGATGCTGGTGTGCGCGCAAAAATTGCCGTACATACTGATGATAAACGCATTGACCCTATTGGCACCTGTGTTGGTATGCGCGGTTCTCGTGTGCAGGCAGTGACAGGCGAACTTGGTGGTGAGCGCGTTGATATTGTGCTGTGGTCTGAAGATCCTGCTCAATTTGTTATAGGTGCGCTTGCCCCGGCGAATGTTTCTTCGATTATGGTTGATGAAGAAAAACATTGCATGGACGTAGTTGTCGATGAAGAAAACTTGGCGATAGCCATTGGTCGCAGTGGTCAAAACGTACGTTTGGCGGCTGAATTGACTGGATGGAAGATTAACATCATGACCGCCGAAGAGTCCGCCAATAAGGCAGAGCAAGAAACTGCTGGCATTCGCGCTCTGTTCATGGAGAAACTGGATGTAGATCAGGAAGTTGCTGATATTTTGGTCGATGAGGGATTCTCTAGTCTGGAAGAGATCGCTTATGTGCCTATCAGCGAAATGATGGATATCGAAGCCTTAGATGAAGATACTGTCAATGAACTACGTAATCGCGCAAGAGATTCTTTATTGACGGATGCCATTGCATCTGAAGAAGGTATTGATGGCGTGGAGGATGCGTTGATCAAGCTTGATGGTATGAGCCGTGTTACTGCTGGTAAGTTAGGTTTGGTTGGCATTAAAACGCTGATAGCCTTCGGCGGATTGGCGTATGACGAATTTGGCGCGATTTTGGCATTGTCGGCTGACCGTGCGCGTCAATTGATTAAAGATGCATTTGAAGATGTGACTGATGATGAGATGAAACTCATCGACGCTAAATATGATGATCATGCCAAGGCGCTGTTAGCCTCCGCATGGAAACTCGTAGAAGCTAAATAAATCACGACGAGTTGCTAAAAAGTAATTATATTTAAGCGTTTTTTCAAGCGCACAGAGAAAAAGAGGACTGAATGGCGAGTAATAATGTAGCTCAATTTGCCACCGAGCTGAAGATGTCAGCGGATTTGCTGCTTACGCAATTGCATGCCGCAGGCGTTAGTAAAAGCTCGACGTCCGATGTGCT
>NZ_JAUSFI010000114.1 GCF_030651495.1 Undibacterium sp. | reverse complement strand
CGCACCAAGCCGCACGTCAACGTCGGCACAATTGGTCACGTAGATCACGGTAAAACTACATTGACAGCAGCGATAGCTACGGTCTTGTCGAAAAAATTTGGCGGCGAAGCTAAAGCTTACGACCAAATCGATGCTGCACCGGAAGAAAAAGCGCGCGGTATTACTATCAATACCGCTCACGTCGAATATGAAACAGCCGCTCGTCACTATGCTCACGTAGATTGCCCAGGCCATGCCGATTATGTTAAAAACATGATTACCGGTGCAGCTCAGATGGATGGCGCGATCCTGGTTTGTTCCGCAGCTGACGGCCCGATGCCGCAAACACGTGAGCACATCCTGTTGGCGCGTCAGGTTGGCGTTCCTTACATCATCGTGTTCCTCAACAAATGCGACATGGTTGATGATGCTGAGTTGTTAGAGCTGGTGGAAATGGAAGTTCGTGAGTTGTTGTCTAAATACGAATTCCCAGGCGATGATTTGCCTATCATTCAAGGTTCAGCAAAATTGGCATTGGAAGGCGATACTGGCCCATTGGGCGAGCAAGCTATCATGAAATTGGCTGATGCACTCGACAACTACATCCCAACACCAGAACGTGCAGTTGACGGCGCTTTCTTGTTGCCAGTAGAAGACGTATTCTCCATCTCTGGTCGCGGTACTGTGGTAACTGGCCGTATCGAGCGTGGTATTGTTAAAGTTGGTGAAGCCCTGGAAATCATCGGCATCACTGATACAGCAGTAACAACTTGTACCGGTGTTGAAATGTTCCGCAAATTGCTTGATCAAGGTCAAGCGGGCGATAACGTCGGTGTCTTGTTGCGCGGTACAAAGCGTGAAGATGTTCAGCGTGGTCAAGTCTTGGCTAAGCCAGGTACGATCAAGCCGCATGATCATTTCACCGGCGAGATCTATGTTTTGTCTAAAGATGAAGGTGGTCGTCATACGCCATTTTTCAACAATTACCGTCCACAGTTCTACTTCCGTACTACGGACGTAACTGGTTCGATTGAATTGCCAAAAGACAAAGAAATGGTGATGCCAGGCGATAACGTCTCCATTACTGTTAAGCTGATCAA
>NZ_JAUSFI010000105.1 GCF_030651495.1 Undibacterium sp. | reverse complement strand
GATATTTTCTTGCGCATCGCGTAGTGCGGTAACCGACACGATAGCCGGGAAACGGCTGCCGTCCTTACGGATATAAGTAAGCTCATAAATATCTTCAATGCCGCGCGAAGCTTTAAACACTAAGGCTTCAAAACCCGGTGTGATTGGGGTATCCAATTCTTTGCTCAAGGCCACTGCCCGCACGATCACTTCTTGTGAATCCGAGATATCAGCCGGCGTGATTTTGTTCATCACTTCGTCGGCGGTATAACCCAGCATGCGTTCAGCACCGACATTGAAAATCTGAATGACGCCCTTGGCGTCGGTAGCGATACTGGAGAAGTTGGCGCTGTTAAAAATAGCATCTTGCAATGCACCAGTTTTTAGTAAGGGTCTTTGCTCTTCATACCAAGCATGTTCAAGTGCCAAGCGACGACGAATCGCCTGCCGTATCCACGCCGACAACAGCAACAGAAAAGCAAGCAGCAGTACGGTAATCACTGTAATGGTTTTGACGCGTGAAAATTCATGATCCCTACGCGCAGATAGCAAGCCCTGCTCCTCCTGCTTAGCGTCATCTATGATTTTTCGTATTACCGCGTTCGTCTCTTGTCCGGTATCAAACAGATGTTGCGTCGCTTTAAAACCGAGTTCATCAAACATTGCCAGACCATCAATAAAAATACCAACCCGTTTATCGAAAGCAGTCTGTAACTGATATAGACGGTTTTGTTGACTACCGTTATCTTGTGTTAATGCCAGCAGAAGCGGAAAGCTCGCTCTGGCTTCTGCTAGTGAGGTATCGCGTTCAATCAGGAAACTTTTTTCTTTAGTGAGGAAATAAGCCCATTGTCGATTTTCAGCACGACTTATTTTTAAACTCAAATCGTCAAGCCCGGTCATCACCTTGTGAGTATGGTCGAGCAACTCGACTGAAGACGCAGATTGCACCGCATTATTCAATGCAATGCCAGCCACCGTAAGCAAAATGAAAAATGCAAATCCGAAGCCTATCCACATTGGCCGATCGATCGATGAATTTTTTATTTTATTTATCATATTGATTATTCATTAGTTTGTAACTGCGACAAAAGACGTAAGCATCAAGTATCAGGTCAAAAAAGTAAGCGTTAACAATTAGCCGGTGACATCGTTAAGTCACCCGATTTGTCGTCGCTCGGTCTTGGCGCTGATGTACATCCGATAGCAATCGTGTAAATTCTTTCTTGACCACTTGATAGCATTCGCAAACCTTACCTTCCAAACCAGCTCTATCCAATACGGTGATATGGCCACGCCGATAACTGATAAAACCATAATTTTGTAATTTGCCAGCTGCCTCAGTCACGCCTTCTCTTCGTACCCCTAGCATATTGGCAATCAACTCTTGAGTCATCGTCAATTCATTCGATGGCAAGCGGTCTAATGTCAGCAGGAGCCAGCGGCACAGTTGCTGCTCCACCGAATGATGTCGATTACAGACAGCTGTCTGCGACATGTGCGTAATCAAGGCTTGGGTATAGCGCAGCAACAGACGCATGACTGGTCCGGCACGATTAAATTCATCTACTAAAATTTGTGCTTTAATGCGATAAGCATGCCCGCCCGTTTGCACCACGGCACGACTGGGCGTCGTATCTCCGCCCATAAAAAGAGAAATGCCCAATACACCTTCATTACCAACGCCTGCGATTTCAGACGAGCCGCCGTTCTCCAACAAATAGTGCAACGACACGATGGCGGTAGTTGGAAAATAAACGTACTGCAGCTTACCGCCTGACTCATAGAGCACATCACCAAGTAACATTGGAATTAATTCTAAATGCGGTGCCAAGCGATCAAACTCTGCGTCCAGCAATGCTGCCAGGAGATGATTTTGATTTGGATCGTGAATACTGGACATAGGTAAATTCTTACTTCCAGTGGTTAACTAGTGAGGTGGCAGAGATGTCGAAAATCGACGAGTTGCGACAAGGTAACATACATAGTCGTCTTTTTTGCAAATAGCCAGTTTGCTGTGGATAACCGACATAAAACAAGCCGGGCAGTTATCTTTTCGGACAATATCTGACGGCAAAACCGTGGTCTGTGCGTTACCACACATAGGGATGTCAACGAAAAAAAAGCAATGCGTACGTTTGCAAATAAAAATAACTTTTGCCGGAATTAGCTTCGTTCAAGCGGCGCATTTAAATAAATAAATAAGGTAACCGCCCCCCGACCCGGGCAGCACGACATCCGGTTACTCGGGCAGGGAATGAAAGCCCATCCCGTAAAGAAACGGAAATCAGGCGGCAGGCGTCAATACAGCCAAGTGAAACAATCCGATGCCACGAATCTGCTCAGGCGCTTGTTTGACGATTAAAAAGCCTCAGGCTGTTTCCGCAGTTGGGATGGGACAAATTATTTTTGCACCATCCCTTCCTATCTCACGACCTTGCGAAAAAACTAGCGCAATCGGTTTGAGGCCTTAGCCGAAACCGTTAATGGACGCGCTCCTTCCGCTATTTAGCCGTGGGCTAAATAGTTGGCTTATTAGACACGAAGGCACGAATAAAAGAACAAAGTCTATTCAATGCAGGTAAACATCAGCAATGTGAAGCATATGCCGTGCGCCAGAAAGAAGCGCTAACCACTTCAGGTTCGTGCCAATTGTCCACAGCACCAGCTAGCATCACACCAGCACCCAGCATTTGGGCAGAAGTATGTTGTTCCTCAAACTGAGGTCGCGGCTGTGCAGCTGCTTTTATTTCTACATGGGCCCTAGGCGCAGGCTTGATAGCCTGGACTGCAATATCATCAACAACACCTTTCACACCGATCAGAAAGCGCACTGCGCCGCGTACGGCTTGCCTTTGAAACTCCCATTCAACGGCGCCAGAAAGTGTGATCCACCCTTTTTTAACGTCAACCTTCACGCTATCCTTGGGTAAATAACTCATCCAGTGCAAAACATTTTCTACCGAAATCGCAATATCAGCATCATGCCGCTGACTGGTGAGCGGGAGCATAACGTCGATCTGACTTGCGATTGCTTTAACGCCAGAGACACGTTGCACCGCACGCTCGGTTTCCCATTTTTCGGCATAGCTAGTGACTTGCCCCGCCATGGTAACGATCCCATCAATCACCTCAATACCAACTTGTCCTACGTTGATAGAAGGCTCCCATTGAAGCGCAGCCATAACATCGTGTTTTAATTGGGTATCGGTTTTCATGGCGATCTCTCTGTCTGGTTTTGAATGGTTCTGAGGATCTCAGTATCTAGGCTATAGTCCGCGCCCTCTGTGCGCTGCCACACCTAATCCCGCAAACGCTAAAAAAATTTATTTTTGCTTGGCTGTCCAGTGCTGCCAAACACCTCATCCCAAAATACACTGGTCACACCGTAGCGACCTGCCTGATCGGAATCATGGTGTAGTCCGTGCCAATACTGGCGTCGCTTTAACCAAGCGTTATCCGATCGCCAGTGATGAATGGCGTGGTGCGTGACGGTATATATCAAGTAACCCGCTAATAAGCCCAATGTCAGTGCACAGGCGCGCCACAAATTGCCCATCATCAATGCAGGTAAAAAGACCAATAAAAAAATCAATGCGCCACTCAGTATCGTCGGGGTTCGGATCAGCGCGGCCGGACGTCGATGATGTTCATCATGCCAACGACGAAATGGCTGCAAACCATGCAACACCAAACGATGTAAACCATACTCAATCACCGTCCAACTCAGTAAACCGGCTATCGACCAGAGCAACATTGCAAGCCTTTGTTCCGGCGGCCCAGCCAATAGCAAAAAAGCCGCCAACAACAGCACTGCAATGCCATACAACACAAAATCTGCGCGATAGGCTGCCCTACTATGTTCTGGTGTAGAGATATTCATACACATCCTTGATTATCTTGAAATTAATATTCTTCAGCATAAACATGCTGAGCTTTGCACTCTGTACGGCAGCACACTGTGGCGCACTGCCTGTCACGAGTAAACTCGTCAACTATCGAACGTATAAATAAATAGGATAGGCATAATATTTATTTTTTGCCTATCCTATTTATTGGCTATTTGATTTTTTGTCTATACTAAATTTAAGCGTCTGCCGACGCACCAATCCCCCTGCCGTCCAACCCAGGAAAGTCACGCCATGAGTCCCACCCGTATCGAGTCCGATAGTTTTGGCCCCATAGACGTACCCGCCGACGTCTTATGGGGTGCGCAGACAGCACGCAGCCTGCATTTTTTTGCCATTGGTGAACAGCGTATGCCAATCGCAGTGATTCATGCGCTAGCGCATATCAAATGGGCGGCGGCCTGCGTAAACCGGGATCTGCAATTATTAAAACCGAACAAATCACAGGCAATTGCTGATGCCGCGCTACGCGTAGCAGCGGGCGAATTCGATGCCGAGTTCCCGTTATCGGTGTGGCAAACCGGATCCGGCACACAGAGCAATATGAACGTCAACGAAGTCGTGGCTAATCTGGCTTCGCACGCACTCGGTGGTGGCGTGGGTAATGCACGAAAGGTGCATCCCAATGATGAGGTAAATCTAGGTCAATCGTCCAATGATGCCTTCCCCACCGCTATGCATATCGCAGTGGCATTACAAGCAAAAGATCATCTGCTGCCAGCGTTGCAGGCATTACGCAGTGCGCTGGCGGCCAAAGCCCTGGCCTTTAATGCCATTATAAAAATCGGTCGGACCCATCTGCAAGACGCTACGCCGGTCACGCTCGGCCAAGAGTTTGGCGGTTACGCGGCGCAACTGGCCTTGTGCGAACTAAGCCTGCGTCATGCCTTGGTGGCGGTGCATTCTTTGGCTATTGGCGGTACGGCGGTTGGTACCGGTCTCAACACGCATCCAGAGTTTGGCTTGCGCGTGACCAGCATGCTGGCCGCTCAACTATCCCTGTCGCTAGTGCAAGCCGACAATTTGTTTGCCGCAATGGCCGGGCACGAAGCCTTGGTGGCTTTCCATGCTGCTTTAAAAATGTTGGCGATTGCCATGACCAAGATTGCCAATGACATTCGGTTGATGGGCAGTGGACCGCGTGCGGGCTTGGGCGAACTGCATTTACCAGAGAACGAGCCTGGTAGTTCTATCATGCCCGGCAAAGTAAATCCGACCCAAATCGAGGCACTGACCATGGTCTGCGCCCAAGTCATGGGGCACGATGCGACTATCGGTTTTGCCGCCAGCCAGGGCCACTTCGAACTGAATGTTTATAAGCCATTAATCATTTTAAACACCTTGGACAGTATGCGTCTTTTATCCGATGCGATGGCTAGTTTTACCCAGCACTGCTTGCTAGGAATACAGGTCAACGAGACCCGTGTGGAGCAATTACTGCAGGGCTCCTTGATGCTAGTGACGGCATTAACGCCGCACATAGGCTATGACAAAGCGGCACAAATTGCCAAACACGCTTACACGCACAATACCTCGCTGCGCGAGGCGGCGCTGGCATTGGCTATGGTGACTTCCGCGCAGTTTGACGCCTGGGTTGATCCGCATCACATGCTGGGAGTTAGCGTAACTTTATGAGCGGATAAAAATATTTTCTACTGTGTTCGGCAACGCACGGAGCTACAACGGTGAAACGTCTATTCTGCTCATGTGCTCAATGCGACAACACAAAGAAAGCTCATTCTGTAATCGATGCGGTTTAATTTGTGCGATAGCAGAGGCAATAATGTTAACAAACCGTCTTTCCGCTGCATTGATACTTTTATTCGATCAGTTTGATCAGTTTGATCAGTTTGATCATCAAGATTAACCAGGGACACCACGCAGATAGCATGGGTTACTGGCAAACATGATGAACCGTCAAAATCGTCAATGCCGCAAAAATTCACAGAGTAGAGAATAGCCACGATGCGAGATTCTTTACTATGCAGTTCAGCGCTGACCGGCTAAGGACACCACGCAGATAGCATGGGTTATTAGAAAGTGGTTTCGTTGTTTAGTGAAAAACATCACTAGTGAGAGAGTTAATCATCATGAGTAATTTCAATAAAACCCTCTCTAGCCTGCGATCAATACGTCTCGACCAGATAATGCACACAGCATGATCTTTGTGAAATGCGTGAATTGATTTGTGAAGTAGTAATTTTCTGTATGTGCGTTTGATCGTAGCTAGAGAACAGGCAGAGAATTAGTTCAATAGACTTATATTTAACGTACCGATGACTTTACACGCCAGCGGCACCACGCAGATAGCATGGGTCGCTGGCGGGTTATTGGAATCAATCACCATCATTGATAGTAAGGATTAGAATCATGACGCCCATCTTGCCCACCTCTACATTGGACTATTTGTGCGTTAATACCTTGCGATTTTTGGCGGTTGATGCCGTGCAACAAGCCAATAGCGGGCATCCCGGGTTGCCGCTCGGTGCAGCACCGATGGCGTATGTCCTATGGATGCGCTGCTTAAAACATCATCCCACGAATCCACATTGGTTTAACCGCGATCGCTTTGTACTTTCTGCCGGACATGGATCGGCTTTGTTATATAGCCTGCTACACCTGACCGGTTATGACTTGCCACTATCCCAACTCAAACAATTTCGACGATGGGGCAGCAGCACACCAGGCCATCCCGAACGCGGCGTGACGCCTGGCGTAGAGATCAGTACAGGGCCACTTGGACAAGGATTTGCGAATGGCGTCGGCATGGCGATGACAGAGGCAAATCTCGCTGCACGCTACAACCGTGTTGGCTTCGAGATGATCAACCATTTTACCTACGGACTGGTAAGCGACGGCGATCTGATGGAAGGCATCACCTCAGAAGCGGCCTCAATGGCCGGCCATTTGCAATTGGGTAAGCTTATTTATCTGTACGACGATAATCATATTACGCTATCGGCCAGCACCGACATGAGCTTTACCGAAGAGCGGGCGCGACGCTTCGATGCCTATGGTTGGCAAACAATCACGGTAGAAGACGGCAATGATTTGGCAGCGATTGAGCAGGCGTTAGATGCTGCCCGTGCCGAGACCAAGCGCCCCTCATTGATACTGGTGCATACGCATATCGGCTATGGCTCACCAAAACAAGATACCTTCGCCGCGCATGGCTCACCGCTAGGCGTCAACGAAGTGCGATTAACAAAACAACAGTTAGGATGGCCAAAACAAACTCCGTTTTATATTCCCGAATCAGCACGCCTGCATTTTTTAAAGGCAACAAACCGGGGTAAAGAATGGGAACTGGAATGGTTGCATCAATTTTCTGAATACGAAAAACAATTCCCCGATCTCGCCTCGGAATTACTACAACTGATGCACAACAGTAGCGGCAACAACACCCTGCCCGCCGGATGGGATGCCGCTATACCAGCATTTCCGGCTGATAGTAAAGGCATGGCGACCCGTGTCGCAGCGGGCCAGGTGATGAATGCCATCGCCCCGCATTTACCGGCACTGATCGGCGGATCTGCCGATCTTGACCCGTCTACCCACACGGCGTTAACAGATATGGGAGATTTTCAAGCCTTCGGTATGGGTACACTGGATCAACAAGGCTCTCACGGCGGCGGCTGGAGCTATGCTGGCCGCAATGTGCATTTTGGTGTGCGTGAACATGCCATGGGGGCGATGATGAATGGCATGGCCGCGCATGGTGGCGTTTTGCCATTCGGCGCGACCTTTCTAGTGTTTTCTGATTACCTGCGCCCTGCCATCCGTCTCGCCGCATTGATGCGCCTGCACGTGATTTATGTGTTTACCCATGATAGCCTGGCGGTGGGAGAAGACGGTGCCACCCATCAGCCGATCGAACAGCTTGCCAGCCTGCGCGCGATACCGCACTTGCTGGTGATACGTCCGGCAGACGCCAATGAAACCGCCGTCGCCTGGCGTGTCGCGGTGGAATTATGTCTGCCTATCGCCTTGATCTTGACGCGGCAAGAGGTACCCACCTTAGACCGGACCGAATTTGCCACTGCGGACGGCTTGCGGCGCGGTGCCTATATTCTGGCCGACACGCTAGACAGCGAACCCGATCTGATCCTGATCGCCAGTGGTTCAGAAGTCGCCTTGATTATCGCTGCCCGCCAACAATTACTGACACAACAGCTCCAGGTAAGGCTTGTCTCCATGCCAAGCTGGGAATTATTTAACCAGCAGCCGCAGGCTTACCGCGATAGTGTGTTGCCGCCAACGGTGCGCGCCAGACTGGCGGTTGAAGCCGGTGTGGCACAAGGTTGGCATCGCTACGTGGGTGACGCTGGCGACATGCTCACGGTAGACCGTTTCGGTGCCTCCGCAGCGGGTGAAGTGGTGATGCGAGAGTATGGCTTTACAGTTGAAAATGTTTGCCAGAGGGCGCTGGCATTGCTGCAGCATTAATCAATTTTTCCTTTGCAGCTACTTGTCTTGACTCAGCCAGCCCTAGTATCAAAATCGAAATACGACCATGTCCAGCGCGCATATACCCCACGCGCATATCCCATGCGGGTTTCCAGCCACTATTGGTCTGTAAGCCGCATGGACATTGCGCCTCCCACATTGCGCGCCTCCGGCAAGATCTGTTTTCAATTCTCTTGATTGTGTTGGCTCAATTGACATCGGTCAACAGGCGATAGAAGCCTGACGTGTAGAGTAAGCTGGCTGATGTTTCGTAGTGCGATCGAATTTCTATCTACTGTATTTTTATGCCAACTATCAACAGTACCCGCTTGCACACGACACCAGATTCTGTAGAGCATGCGACGGCATGGCACAGTCTTTCGGCGGAGCAAGCGGCAGCCAAACTCAAAGTAGATGTGACTATCGGCTTGCCACGCCAGGAAGCTAACCACCGTCACGCGCGCCATGGTCCCAATGTCATCCGCGAAAAACCGCCGCGCCCGTGGTGGCGCATGCTATTGGATCAGTTCAGCGATTTTATGATCCTTGTATTGCTGGCAGCGGCCATGGTCTCAGGACTGATCGGTGACGTCAGGGATAGCTTAGCGATTGTGGTGATCTTGTTGCTCAATGCCTTGATTGGTTTTGTGCAGGAAATGCGGGCGCAACGGGCGCTAGATTCGCTCAAAAAAATGGCAGCGACCAACGCACTCGTATTGCGTGCCGGCGAGCGTCTATTGTTGCCGGCAGCAGAACTGGTGCCGGGCGACGTGGTGCTGCTGGAAGCGGGCAATGTGGTGCCAGCCGATCTGCGCCTGATCGAGACATTCCAGTTAAAACTGGATGAATCCTCGCTGACCGGTGAAACCATCACCGTCGACAAAATCTGTGATCCCTTGCCTGGTGCTAATCTGCCACTGGGCGAGCGTCTCAACCTGGCCTTCAAAGGGAGTATCGCCACTTACGGTCGTGGCAGCGGCATCGTAGTGGCGACTGGCATGGCGACTGAACTGGGCAAGATTGCCACCCTGCTAGATAACGGTGCCGAACTCAGGACGCCACTACAAAAACGCCTGGCCGAATTTGGCAAACGCCTGGCGCTGGCGGTGCTGGCAATTTGTCTCATCATTTTAGTCGTCGGCCTGTTGCGCGGCGAGGCACCGGTGCTGATGTTTCTTACGGCAGTGAGTCTGGCGGTGGCCGGCATTCCGGAAGCACTACCGGCGGTGGTGACCATTGCACTGGCGTTGGGGGCGCGTAAGATGGTGTTGCAGCAAGCACTGATACGGCGCTTGCCAGCGGTCGAAACGCTAGGATCAGTGACGTATATCTGTTCCGACAAGACCGGTACCCTGACCCAAAACAAGATGCGGGTACAAGAACTGCATGCAGCCGATAGCGTATTGCGCGAATGGGCTGCCGTTTCAGTCCCAGTTCCAGACCAAGAACCATGGATTAGTCTATTGAGTGCGATGGCGCAATGTAATGATGCCAGCACCAGCGCACATGGCAAACTCACGGGCGACCCGACTGAAATCGCTCTGTATCAAGCCGCACTTGAGGCTGGCTATGACAAAGCTGTGCTGCAGCACAGTGCGCCGCGGGTATTTGAATTACCTTTCGATTCTCAGCGCAAATGCATGACCACCGTTCACCAGCATAGCGGCGGCCTTGTGGCTTACACCAAGGGCGCACCTGAAATGCTGCTGGCTTGCTGCAACAGCAGCTACAGCAAGCATGGTGAAAGCGTTTTTCAGGCCGATACCATCCTTGCCAGCGCGCAAAGCATGGCGGCGCAGGGCTTGCGGGTGCTGGCGGTAGCGCGCCGCGAATGGCCAGCATTGCCCCAACCAATGACTGCTCAGAACATAGAAAATGGTCTCTCGTTTATCGGGCTGGTCGGCATGATGGACCCGCCAAGACACGAAGCCAAAAGTGCCGTCCACCTTTGCAAAACGGCTGGCATTGTACCCGTCATGATCACCGGCGATCATGCCGCCACTGCGCTGGCAATCGCGCGCCAGCTCGGTATCGCAGGCGCGCTTGACAGTGCAATGACCGGATCGGAGCTGACACTCTTGAGTGACGCTGCATTCAAGCAGCAGGTGGCCGACATCCGGGTCTATGCGCGGGTCGATCCGGCGCAGAAAATTCGTATCGTCGAAGCCCTGCAGGCGCAAGGCGAATTCGTCGCGATGACCGGCGATGGCGTCAACGATGCCCCGGCATTAAAACGCGCCGATATCGGTATCGCCATGGGTAAAAGCGGCACCGATGTCGCACGCGAAGCATCCAGCATGGTGCTGCTGGACGATAACTTCGCCAGCATCGTACACGCGGTACGCGAAGGACGTCGCATTTTCGACAATATCCGCAAATTCATCCGCTACGCCATGACCGGCAATTCGGCTGAAATCTGGGTGATTTTTCTCGCGCCCTTCCTCGGCTTGCCCATACCTTTGTTGCCCATCCATATACTCTGGATCAACCTTTTGACCGATGGTTTGCCGGGCTTGGCGCTGGCGGCAGAACCGGCAGAAAAAGGCATTATGCAGCGTCCGCCACGCGCACCAAACGAAAGCATTTTTGCGCATGGCATGTGGCAGCACATCATCTGGGTCGGTCTGGCAATTGCAGGAGTATCGCTGTTCGCGCAAGCCTGGGCCATACATTCTGGTTCTGCGCACTGGCAAACCATGGTGTTTACGGTATTGACGTTGACCCAGATGGGACATGTACTGGCGATCCGTTCAGAGCGCGAGTCCCTGTTCCGGCAAGGCATAGGGTCCAATCTTCCTTTACTCGGGGCCGTCGGCCTGACCTTTTTGCTGCAAATGCTCACCATCTATATACCGTTTTTGAATCCAATCTTTAACACCGAGCCGCTCACCCTAGCCGAACTGGGCCTGTGTCTGCTGCTATCGAGCAGCGCATTCTGCCTGGTAGAGTTCGAAAAACTGTTGATCCGCAAGGGACGTTTATATACGTAAAAAGAGAGCCGTCATAGCAGTTCAATCCCTCCACAGCTAGTTGCCCTTTGTTCGGCAGCTATAACAGAAGGAAAAGCAGGGCCACCATCGCGGTCGGTGGCAGCGCGCCCAGTAAAAGGCCGACAGCGCCGATCGATCCGTCATTAAAGCCACGTCTGAGCAGCGCCACTCCAGCTGGATTGGGTGCATTGGCAATAACGGTCAGCCCGCCACCGGCTACCGCGCCAGCTACCAGCATATACTTGGCTTGATCTGTCATGCCGACGATCAGTGAACCAAGGTAGGTCAGAGCCGCATTGTCAGTGATGGCGGTAAGCCCTAGCGCGCCGAAGAACAGGGCAACCGGCCCTAGGCTGGAGACGATAGGCTGTAGCCACCATTGTTGCATGCCCCCCAGTACCACTAGCCCTGCAAGAAAAAAACCGACCAGTAAACCTTCTTTCAGAATAAGCTGGTTTTGATAACGTTCATAAGCTTGTGTATAGCCGAGAAAAAACAAAAATAGCCCCAGAAAAAAAACTGGATGATGCGCAAATGTGACGACCGCTGCCAGAAACGTTAAATGGATAGCGCTGACTAACCATGGCACTTGCGACGTTTGAACTCTGGCATCAGCATCAGTTGTCGCGGCAAGATGCGAACGCAACAGAAAGGTCACCACAGTGGCGTTGATCAGCACTGCGATGCTCGCCTTCCAGCCGAATGTCGTCGCCATGAACGCGGTATCCCAGTGCCAGACGGAGGCGACCATGAGTACCGGTGGCGCAGCATAAGAGGTCAAGGTGCCGCCTATCGACACGTTGACAAACAAAACACCCAGGGAGGAATATTTCAGCCATTCCGGTATGCCTTGACGAAAAATTTGCGGTGCCAGCATCAACGCAGCGAGCGTCATTGCCGCTGGTTCGGTAATCAATGAGCCCATCAGCGGCACCGCAGCCAAGCCTAACCACACCAGGGCAATCGGTGTAGCGATGGGTGCCAAACGCGCTATCGCTGCGAGCAAACTTCTGACCGCTTCCAGCACTGGCCGCGAGGCCGCTACCACCATGACCACAAACACAAACAGCGGCTCAGTGTAATGACGCGATTCGGCATAGCTGACAGCCTCAGCCCCGCCCGACACCAACGCCATGACGACAATCAGAACGAAGGCCCAGAAGCCAAATACCACTTCGACTTCACCCAACAAGTGAAGCAGGCCTGCGTGCCTCGGATGGCGGTGTGCCAGTACCTCAAAATATTTTGCGGCAAAAGTATGCAGCAGCGCGACAGCAAAAAGTGCTGCGCCGATTAGCTGCATTGCGTTTGTTTCCATGGGCGTGCTTTCTGTAAATGGGGGGATTCATTAGTCATTGTAGATTTACTCGATTATCACATCTTTTTTTGGCCTGTTTACGTCATCAGCTTAGTGATTAGTCGTTGAAAGCAACTCTGCCGCGTCAGCGCGGGCAATTTTTTAAACCCCTGTTTGTATCCCACTTAAACGAGACTGATTTATCTTGCCAAAACTTCCGCAGACCAGGCGCTTGTACTTACGGAGTATTTTTTCTGGCTTGAGTCATTGAACTGCAATAGCGCCGCGAATTTCACGGGAGTGGCATCCCGGCTTTACGCGATTGCACGTCAACTCTCGATCGTTTTCTTTCAGCAGGGCATGAAACAAGATTGCAAAAAGAACGGTAATTAAAAAAATTCAATATTGGTTACCACTAGCTTTAGAACAGATTGATATTTATCAAATAATTAATCTCTGCGCTCCATACACTTGGCAAGAAAATATCTGCCACGATCTGTTTGTATCGGGCCTCGAGGCATATTGTTCGTCCTGCCACACACAAATCAGTGCATCAATTACCATCGAGAAATACCATGCAAAAATTTCTGATTCCTTTCGACGGCTCTGAAAATGCATTGCGGGCCATTCGGTATGCCGCCACATTGGCACAAGAAAAACCCTCGATTAAACTTGAATTGCTGTGTGTAATTGAACCTATGCCGCTCAGATCGATTGCAGGCTTGGATCAAGCAGAAATCACGCATTTATATTTCGCCGAAGCGACTAGAGTGCTGGAGCCGGCCCGACAAGCGCTAAATCAATACGGCATTACCTGCGAGCAGCACTATCGCATTGGTGACCCTGCCAACGAAATCGCGGCACAGGTACGCGAAAAGAGTTTTGATGGCGTGATCATGGGTACACGCGGCATGGGGCAAATCGCCAATCTCATGATTGGCTCGGTCGCCACCCGGGTTGTGCATCTGGTTCAGGTGCCGGTTACGCTGATTAAATAAGCATAAAAAAACCTCCGACCTTGTTACGGTTGTTCGGTACGATATCTAAACTTTCACCGGTACGACATGAACAATAGCAGAACTCAAGTTCCGGTAAATCCTGCCTCGTCGAACAATAGGCCACCACTCGTAGAGAAAAATCTGCATAGGCCGCCACATGGCAACCCAACCGCCAATCAGCAGGCTTTCCTTCAGTATTTTGAGGAAAGTATTGTTCGCAAAACCGGACAGAAGATCGGCACCGAGCAGACACAACCCTAAAAAGCCGAGACCGATCAGCAAGCTGATTTGCCCTTCCAAAAGCAACAGGCGCAATTTTCGCTTGGACAACACTGACTTGTACTCGAAGTGGTTGTGAATCGCCTCTGCGACCAGTGCGGCCGGATTGTCCTGCGACATCTCTTGGATGTGGACGATGATACGAAAGTGGCTATTCTGCGAAAACTCCAACGCCCAGCTTTCAATGAACCTCTCCGCATTGGTATCGAGGTCGCGATGATGGAATGGCGTCGGATCCATCGAGTCGAACAGTTGCGATAGCTCGGCTATGCGCATTTCGATCTGGTGAGTGGGCGGGTGGCGTTTTTTCATGTTATTTACCCTATTTGTCGCATTGACTGTACCTGCGGCGAACCCGGTCAGTAGAGTGGATCGGCGTGGGCATGCTTAACGATAAGTGACCGGCACTTTAGACGCATGCAACACCATCGACGACACCAAGCCAGACAGCGCACTGCGGAACACGCCCATACCCATCGTACCCATGACAATGGTCTCACAATCATGGTTCAACTCCAAATCGTGGAAAAAAATGATGACGAATAGAATATTCAACCACCAGAATCGAAGTATTCTCCCAATCAAACCATTGTCACAAGCAGCATTTCCACCCTATCCGAGCATCATAAAGATGATAGAGGACGTTTATACATTATTAAAAATGCCAAGAACTGTCCCCTATGACTGTTTGCGTAACCCCTATACATCGGTTCGGCGCACTGGTAATCCTTGGCGTTTCCCTATTCACACCTAAAATTTTCAAAACAGGCAAGCTGACAGCGCATTATCTGTAAGGGTTTCCAGCCACTCTGCCCTACAAATCGCATGGGGACTGCGTCTTGGGCGTGCCTGTCTGTAAAAACCCCGTAGGTAAGTACTTTGCCTAACTCACACCTGTCACTCAGGCTTCGCGTAAAATGAAATTTAATTACAGCCAAGCAAGGGATGCGTCTTATGCACACTCTCCAACCAACACTGGAATCGACCCCTCCAAACATTGGCATTACACTTTCTGAGTTGATCGGCGCACTGAGTCATGCGCTCGACATTACGGAAGGCCAGCCAGAGGGGCACTGCATACGCTGCTGCTGGATAGGTATGCATATTGGTCGTGAGATTGGTCTGCCCGAAGACCAGTTATGGGATCTGTACTACACATTATTATTGAAGGATTTAGGTTGCAGTAGCAACGCGGCACGCATTTGCGAACTATATCTTACCGATGATTTAAACTTCAAGCGCGACTTCAAAACGGTTGGCGACAGCCTGCCAAAAGTGCTGCAATTCGTATTAAAACACACGGGGCTTAAGGCTGGTCTGGCCGAACGTTTTCGCAGTGTTTTAACGATCTTGCGTGATGGTAGCGAGATTGCGCATGAATTGATCGCCACCCGTTGCCAGCGAGGCGCAGAGATTGCGCGTTTATTGCGTTTCTCGGAAGATGTTGCCGCCGGCATCTACAGTCTTGACGAACATTATAATGGTCAGGGTAAGCCGGATGGATTAGCCGGTGACGCGATCCCTGTTTATGCCCGGATTGCCTTGCTCGCCCAAGTGATTGATGTGTTTCATACGGCAGACGGCGCGCAGGCGGCAATGGATGAGGTAAAGCGGCGCTCTGGCCGCTGGTTCGATCCTGACCTGGTACTGGGATTTGAGCGTGCCGCACAAATCGAATCATTCTGGCCCACACTTAATTCGCCGGGGATCAGTCAAGCCGTCCTTGCCTTGGAGCCAGCCCATCATGAAGTACCGCTGGATGATGATTACTTCGACGACATTGCTGCCGCTTTTGGTCAAGTGGTTGATTCTAAAAGTCCTTACACCAGCGGCCACAGCGCTAGAGTTGCCCTATATACCGACATGATTGCGGAAGCCATGGGCTTGTCGTTTGAGCGCCGCCGCTGGCTCAAACGCGGCGCCTTGTTACATGACGTGGGCAAATTGGGCGTAAGCAATAGTGTGCTCGATAAACCAGGAAAACTCGATGCCGAAGAGTGGGATGCCGTCAAACTGCACGCCACTTACACTGAAACCATACTCTCGCGTATCAGCGCATTTTCTGAACTCGCCACAGTCGCTGCCGCCCACCATGAACGCTTAGATGGCGGCGGTTATCCGCGCGGCCTGAAGGCGGACGCCATCTGCCTGGAAACCCGCATCATCACGACCGCCGATATTTTTGACGCGATTACAGCCGAACGCCCCTATCGCGGTGCGATCCCGATACCTAGAACACTAGAAATAATGGCGGAGACCGTAGGCACTGCCATCGATGCAGAATGCTTTAATGCGCTCAAGGCTGCATTGGCGCGATTATCGGATGATGCCCCTGCGCCATAGTTTCATGTTTTCAGCGCGGCATCGACAATCGCTTGCGCTTCTTCCACGATACGGCACAAATGCTCTTTGCCATGAAAACTCTCGGCATAGATTTTGTAAATATCTTCGGTGCCTGAGGGTCTGACTGCGAACCAGCCACCTTCGGTGGCAACTTTCAAGCCGCCGATGCCGGCACTATTGCCTGGTGCTTTGGTCAGGACACTTTGGATTTTCTCACCGGCCAGCTCGGAGCATTGCACCTGCTGCGCCGAAAGGTGTGACAACATTTTCTTCTGCTCTGGCGTCGCGGGTGCCTCTACCCTGTCGGCGACCGGATCACCTAATTCATTGGCGAGACGGCGATAAATCTGGCCGGGGTCAGATCCGGTGCGGGCGGTAATTTCTGCTGCCAGCAAGGCTGGCACGATGCCGTCTTTGTCAGTGGTCCAGACGCTGCCATCAATTCGCAAGAACGAGGCACCGGCACTTTCTTCGCCGCAAAAACCGAGCGAGCCGTTATATAAACCATCGGCAAACCATTTAAAACCTACTGGAACCTCATATAATTTTCGTTCCAATCTGGCACAGACACGATCAATCATCTGACTGCTGACCAGGGTTTTTCCTACCCGGACATCGCTAGCCCATAGCGGGCGATGCTGAAACAGGTAATCGATAGCCACGGCCAGATAATGATTCGCAGGCAGTAAACCTGCGCTGGGGCTAACGATACCGTGGCGGTCGTGATCGGTATCACACGCAAATGCGATATCGTAAGAATTTTCGTGCGCAAGCAAGCCGATCAGGCGCTGCATGGCATACGGCGATGAGGGGTCCATGCGAATTTTGCCATCCCAATCGGCGCTCATAAAACGAAAAGTCGGGTCGACCTCGTCGCTGATCACTGTTAAATTTAACTGATAGCGCTCACCAATTAAGCCCCAATAGTGCACGCCGGCACCGCCTAGCGGGTCTGCGCCAAGGCGGATATTCGCACCGCGAATGACTGCCATGTCGATGATCTGATCGAGCTGATTCACATAAGCGTTCAGATAATCGTAGCGGTGCGTGGTATCGGCGCGCAAGGCCTTTGCCAGTGAGATGCGCTTAACGCCATGAAGATTGTTTTTTAAAAACTCGTTCGCTTTTGCTTCGATCCAGGCGGTGACACTGGTGTCGGCCGGGCCACCGTTAGTCGGGTTGTATTTATAGCCGCCGTCGTCAGGCGGGTTGTGCGACGGCGTGATGACGATGCCATCGGCAAAAGCCGAATTGCGTCCACGGTTATAGTTCAATATCGCAAGCGAGATAGCGGGCGTCGGGGTAAATTCGTCACCATGCGCCAGCATGACATCGACACCATTGGCAGCCAGCACTTCAAGCGCACTGGCGCAAGCGGAAGTCGATAAGGCATGGGTGTCGATGCCGAGAAACAATGGCCCATTAATACCCTGTATGACACGGTAATCGCATAGCGCCTGGGTAATGGCGAGTACATGCCATTCGTTAAAACTGAGCTCAAGTGATGACCCGCGATGACCCGAGGTACCAAACGCTACGCGCTGCGCTGGCACCGCAGGATCGGGCACCTCACTGTAATAGGCCGTGATAAGTTTAGGAATGTTAACCAACATGGCAGCGGTAGCCGGTTTGCCGGCGAGCGGGCTAATGTTCATGCGTTTGTCCTAGTAGATATTAGTTGCATACCGATTGGGCAACTGGCGAAAAACGATCTCATCTCGCGCGCTCATTCCCGCCCCCTGTTTGCTTGTCCATCGCTTCCCTATGGCCGCCAAAGCCATGCCGCATGGCTGACAATACCTTATTGGCAAAATCAGCTTCGCCGCGCGAGCCAAAGCGTTGATACAGCGCTGCGCTCAAAATTGGAATAGGCACAGCTTCGTCGAGGGCGGCCATGATGGTCCAGCGCCCTTCTCCCGAATCTGATACACGGCCTTCATAATTATCCAGCTTCGCGTCATTGAGCAGGGCGCTGGCAGTCAGATCGAGCAACCAAGACCCAATCACGCTGCCGCGTCGCCAGAGTTCTGTAATCTCGGACAGGTCTAAATCATATTGATAAAATTCAGGATGACGTAGCGGCGTGGTTTCGGCATTTGCTTCATGCGTCTGCATGCCGACATTGGCATGGTGGAGGATATTTAAGCCTTCGGCATACGCGCCCATGATGCCGTATTCGATACCGTTGTGTACCATTTTGACAAAATGCCCTGCCCCTTGCGGACCACAGTGCAAATAACCATGTTCGGCGGTGCTTTTAGTGTCATTATCTGAAGGTTTTCTACCCGTTGTCGCTGGTGCCGCATCAATCCCAGGCGCAAGCGCGGCGAAGATTGGTGCCAGCAGTTGGACGACTTCTTTTTCACCTCCGATCATGAGACAGTAGCCGCGTTCAAAGCCCGCGATGCCGCCGCTGGTGCCGACATCTACATAATGGAGATTGAGCAACTTCATTGCTGCGCCCCGCCGGATATCATCCTGATAATACGAATTACCACCGTCAATAATGATATCTCCAGGGCTGAGTAATGGCATTAAGGCGGACAAATTTTCATCGACTATCGCCGCTGGCAACATGAGCCAGATCAACCGCGGATGGGGTAACTTATCGACTAACTCTTTCAGCGACCTTGCGCCAACGATACCCGGTTGAAGAATGGCTTCAATCGCCGTGGCTTGCAGATCATAGACCACACAAGCATGCTCATGCCTGATCAGGCGCCGTACCATGTTCGCGCCCATGCGACCCAACCCTATCATGCCGATTTGCATCTTAATTCTCCTTGAATGTGGGAGTAGAACGAAACTATCAGCGGGACCGTTAGCGAGAACGTATTCATCGGATCGCGAACTTTGCTGAAAAACCACCAAAATTTCAATAACATCAATTCAACAGATATTTTGCGACCTATCATCGTCAGCATAGTGCCAACTGTCAGTACGCCAGCGCACTTAAGGCGAATAAACAAAGATCCGGTATCTAAGCGAAAAATACGCAATCATGAGCAAGTCCACCAGGTACTGTTCATATGCCTTTCCAGCCTGGTTGCCTGCAACCAGCATCGATGTTGCGTGTCCGGGGTCCCTGTATTTGATTTTAAAAGTTAATGTGCAGTACACTAGAATGAATGCCGAAGCCGAGGCGCTTCGGATCAATCCACGGAGCCCTACAAACATGATCTCACCTCGCCGTCACATAGAACGCCACCGCACCGACCGTATCGGCTGGTTACGCGCCGCCGTACTTGGTGCCAACGATGGCATCGTCTCTACCGCCAGTCTGTTAGTTGGCGTGGCCGCTGCCAGTGCCAGCCAACAAAACATTCTGGTCACCGGTGTCGCAGGTTTAGTGGCGGGTGCTATGTCAATGGCAGCGGGCGAATATGTCTCGGTCCATTCGCAGGCGGATACCGAAAAAGCAGATCTATCGCGCGAACAAACCGAACTCGATGCAGACCCGATTTCCGAACACCATGAGCTGACGGCGATCTATGTCGCCAGAGGGCTAGAACCCACTCTGGCACGTCAGGTCGCGGAACAACTGATGACCCACGATGCCTTGGGTGCGCATGCACGCGATGAGCTTGGCATCTCCGACGCACTGAGCGCGCGACCAGTACAGGCGGCGCTAGCATCAGCAGCCAGTTTCGCCGTCGGTGCGGTACTGCCCCTTGCAGTGACCGCAATCGCCCCCGAAAAAGGCATGATTTTCTGGGTCGCGGCAACCTCGCTGGTGTTTCTGGCCGCATTAGGTTATACCGCAGCCAAAGTAGGTGGTGCCAAACCGGTACTCGGTGCATGGCGGGTCACTTTTTGGGGCGCTCTGGCAATGGCGATTACTGCTGGCGTCGGTGCCTTGTTTGGTACTGCGGTCTAAGTCTGTTGCTGCCCCCCGAGACAAAGCCATCATGTCGGTAAAAATTATTTTTCTGATGCTAATTCCGGTGCTGCTGGTATTGCTCATGTTTGCTGTACGCATTTATGGCAACGCTCATTGGGACGCCGGCACCAAAAAATTAAGAGCGCAACTTGACGACACCAAAATCTCGTTTGCGCCTAAGGTATTTCATGCTAGTGAACTTGAAGGCTTACCGGTTCCGGTTAAGCGGTATTTTCAAACCGTGTTGACCGATGGCCAGTCTATCGTGGCCGCTGTCAGTATGACGCACCAAGGGACATTCAATATGAGCGAAACGTCCGAGCGCTGGAAACCATTCACATCAACCCAGCGCGTAATCACACGCCGCCCCGGTTTTGACTGGGATGCACGCGTCTTGATGATGCCCGGCCTGCCGGTTCACGTGCATGACGCGTACATCGCCGGCGCAGGCCTTTTACATGCTGCAGTATTCGGACTGGTGACAATGGCCGAACAACGCGGAGGAGATCCGCTAGCGCGCGGCGAACTGATGCGTTTTTTTGCCGAGGCAGCCTGGTATCCGACAGCACTGCTGCCAAGCCAAGGTGTACATTGGGACGCCGTCGATGTTCATTCGGCGCGGGCAACGCTACAAGACGGTGCGCTGACGCTAAGTTTGCTATTTCATTTTCAGGCAAATGGATTGATTGATACCATACGAGCGGAAGCACGCGGACGACTCGTTGCAGGTAACATCGAGACTGCCCCGTGGCAAGGGCAATACTGGAATACCGTCACGCGCGATGGGATGAAGATACCGCAGGATGGTGAGGTTACCTGGTTGTTACCCGACGGGACGAAACCTTATTGGCGCGGACGCATCACCAGTGTGCAATACGAATACGCCGAATAAGTCCACCCTAGGATGCGTCAGGCGACGTGTGTTCTCACCCAGGTAACATAGTGGTTCATCCAGCTCTGCAAGAATTTTTTACTCCCCTCACCAATATTATCTTCCGCGTCGAACAAACCATCCTTTGCCTGAATAAATGCTTCTGGCTGCCCCAGTGTTGGCACATCAAGATAGGCCAGAATATTGCGTAAATGCTGTTGTGCCATAGCGGTACCAATGGCACCAACCGACACACCCAGCACACCTGCGGGCTTACCTGCCCATGCGCTCTGGCCGTACGGGCGGGAAGCGTGATCAATCGCATTTTTGAGTACGCCAGGGAGTGAACGGTTGTATTCAGGCGTAACGAATAGCAGCCCATGAGACGCCAAAGTTTCAGCCTTTAAGCGCTTAACGGATACTGCCTGATTTTCGTCATCATCTTGATTATACAAAGGCAAATCACCGATTTGTATTTGTTTAAATGTGACATCTGCTGGTGCTAGTTTTTCTATGGCGCTTGCCAATTTGCGATTGAACGAATCTTGGCGTAGGCTGCCGACGATGACTGCGATCTGAATCTGGCTCATGCTGATCTCCATTGATGGATGAAAAATTTAAGGTGTCTCGAGGAGGAATTTTAGGTATTGGCCAACCATAATTTACATGCTGTTACAGGCCCGTTCTGTGCGTTAGCGAACGAAGCAGCTATACTTTAAATCACGCATACTTAAGGCAAAACCAATAACATCACTTCTTCAAAAGCAAATGATCAGTTCAGGTTTTATGTGGGTTACCGTACATAAATTGCATTTAAGAAGCGTTATAAAGAACAAACAAGATCTATCTAAAACCAAAGGAATTAATCATGTTGAAAAAATGCTTTTTTTTACTGTCATAGGTAACAAAAAGAGTGATGAATCGACCGCAATCGTGCCAATGCCCAGGTACTTTACATCGCCAAGATAAACGGCAAAATAACCCGAATCGTCAATAAAATTAACAATAATATTGAACAAAATCGCAGTTGAAAACATGACTTGAGAAGAGTTTAGTCATGCTTCATACACCGATACCTACTTAAAATAATCTATTTTTTTCACATGTAAATAGGGTGAAAGCAACTATGTTATATAAGATTGCCTTGTCAGCGATGGTCTTGCCGCTTGCCGCCTGCGTCTCCTCGCTAACACCGCTCCCGCTGCTGCCCGATCTCACAGTACCGATGACTTGGTCGGCATCTGCCGTTGCACCCGCATCATCTCTTGTAAATGGCAGTACTAATCTGGGTCAATGGTGGCAGCGTTTTAATGATCCACTGCTCGACAAATTAATCGGCCAGGCTTTACAAGCGAACAGCACCGTTGCCATTGCGAAAACGGCATTACTGCAATCGCGTGCCTTGCGCGATGTTGCTGCGGCTTCACTGTTTCCACGGATTGATGCTGCGGCCTCGGCGCAACGCAGCAAGTCAGGCGACGCCAGTCCTAGTAATTCGTTCCACGCCGGATTTGACGCCAGTTGGGAGCCGGATGTCTTTGGCGGCAATCGCAGTGCATTGCAAGCTAGCGAGGCGAACACCGAATCCAGCGCAGCCAACTTAGCCGGAGTACAAGTGTCGATCGCTGCTGAAGTGGCCGTCACTTACATTCAGCTACGCGGTACCCAGGCGCGGTTCGCCATCGCACAAGAGAATCTCAACAGTCAGTTAGAGACCTTACAAATCACCAACTGGCGCGTGCAGGCTGGTCTATTGACTTCGCTAGAAGGTGAACAAGCACGTGCTGCCAGTGAACAGACTAGAGCGCAAATTCCGACACTGGAAACCAATGTTGCACAGCTTCGCCACAGCCTTGCGGTGCTATGCGGTCAAGCGCCCAATGCGTTACAAACACAACTCGAAATCATCAGTCCGGTGCCACAGCCGCAAGCCGATCTGGTCATGAGCATCCCAGCTGAAACACTGCGCCAGCGGCCCGACGTACATGCTGCCGAGTATCAAATTAGCGCCGCCTGGTCTAAGGTAAGGCAAGCCGATGCAGCACGGTATCCAAGCTTTCAAATTGGCGGTTCCCTCGGGCTGCAGGGATTAACTATTGGAACACTGGCCAACAGTGCATCAATAGTCAGTGCAATTTTAGCCAATGTATCACTCCCGATTTTTGATGCTGGTGCTAGCCGGGCACAAGTACGCTACCAGCAAGCAGCCTTTGAACAGGCACGCATGTCTTATCAATCTACCGTGCTGATAGCGTTAAAAGAAGTGGAAGATGCTTTAGTCGCGCTGGCAGGCGACCGCGAACGCCTGCTGCGTTTGGGTAACGCCGCCGAGGCGGCGGCCAATGCGGCACTCATGGCGCGTCAACGCTATGCCAGCGGCCTGGTAGATTTTCAGACCGTGCTGGAAACACAGCGCACTTTATTTAGCACTCAAGACGCGGTGGCAAGTACCAGCACCGATCTCAGCGCCGACCATGTGCGTCTGTATAAGGCACTGGGCGGTGGCTGGCAACCCGATAGCGTTGAGAATACCTCCGTCATTTCACAGACTCACTGACCAAATAATTTATGAACACACCCTCCACTCCCGGCGCAAGCAAACAAGATACTGATGCACTCGCTTTGCTGGAAGATCCGGCAAAGCGTAGCTGGTGGCGACGCTCTATCATCTGGCTTGTTGTTGCACTATTGCTGTTCATTGCCATCGGCATCTACTTTTGGCAGGCACAACAACAAGCCAACGCCGCACCCAGTTTCAACACAGTAGAGGTCAGTCGTGGCAACCTCACACTTACCGTCACCGCCAATGGTACCTTGCAGCCAACGCGCTCGGTCAGCATCGGCAGTGAATTGTCCGGCACGGTCTCTCGGGTACTGGTGGATGTCAATGATCAGGTAAAGAAAGGCCAAGTCCTGGTTGAACTCGACACGGCCAAACTCAACGATCAGATCGTACGTTCGCGCGCTGCCGTTGCTGCCGCCGATGCGGCGGTGGCACTCGCGGCTGCCACCGTCAAAGAAACTCAGAGCAATTTAGCACGCCTGGAGGAAGTGTCGCGTCTGTCTAACGGCAAAGTACCTTCCCGGGCCGAGTTAGACACTGGCCGCGCTACGCTGGATCGGGCGCTGGCAAATGAATTAAGCGCGCGTGCCAATGTTGTCAGCGCTAAGGCAACCTTATCCACCGATACCACCAATCTATCAAAAGCATCCATACGCTCGCCCATAGACGGCGTCATTCTGACCCGTACAGTCGATCCTGGCAATGCGGTGGCGGCGTCCTTGCAAGCGGTCACCCTGTTCATCATTGCCGAAGACTTACAGCACCTGCGTTTGCAAGTGAATGTCGATGAAGCGGATGTCGGCTCGGTCAAACTCGGCCAGAAAGCCCATTTTACCGTCAGCGCCTATGCAAATCGCAAGTATCCGGCAACGATCACCCGAGTCGCATTTGGCTCAACCATTACTGATAATGTGGTCACTTACATCACTTATCTAGATGTTGACAATGCCGATCAGAGTCTGCGCCCCGGCATGACGGCAACGGCTAATATCATCGCTAACGAACGACGCGATGTGCTACTGGTGCCAAATACCGCCCTGCGTTTTACGCCATCACAGACGGCAAAGGCATCGGCCAATACAGGTATTGTCGCCAGCCTGATGCCGCGCGGGCCTAGCCGCACTCCGCGTAAATCGGCCGCCAGCGGCGCCAGCACGGCGCTAGCGCGACAGGTCTGGGTATTGCGCAACGGCACAGCGGTTGCTGTCGCCGTAACACCGGGCATCAGCGATGGCAAGATGACTGAGGTAACTGGGGGCGATTTACAGGCTGGCATGCAGGTCATCACTGACCAACATACGGTAGCGAGCAAATGAGTTCAATAATAGAGGACGCCGGCACACCACTGATCCGGTTGCGTGGCGTAAGCAAGATATATGGCACTGGGCAAGCGCAATTAATGGCGCTGAAAGGCGTCGATATCGACATTGCAGCGGGTGAGTTTGTCGCTATCATGGGCCCCAGCGGCTCAGGAAAATCTACTGCGATGAACATCATCGGCTGTCTGGACACCCCCTCCGCCGGCGAATATCTGTTTCATAGTATGCATGTAGAAAAGCTGTCGCGTGATCAGCGCGCCCGGCTTCGCCGCCGTTATCTTGGTTTTGTGTTTCAGGGCTTCAATTTACTGGCGCGCACCTCGGCGCAAGAAAACGTCGAATTGCCCTTGCTGTACCGGGGGGAAAGCGCCATCAGACGACGCGAATTGGCAGCCAAAGCGCTGGCCTCAGTCGGCCTGGCCGGATGGGAGCATCACACACCAGCCGAACTCTCGGGCGGACAGCAGCAGCGGGTCGCGATTGCACGCGCCATCGTTACCGAGCCGGCAGTATTGCTGGCAGATGAACCGACCGGCAATCTCGATACCCAGCGCAGTCGCGAAATCATGGAGCTATTAACACGACTCAACGTAGAGCATGGCATTACCGTCCTGATGGTCACGCATGAACAGGACATGGCAATGTACGCGAAACGCATGTTGCACTTTGTCGATGGCATGCTAGCCAGAGATGAAGTCAACCCGCACCCGGTTGAGGTTAAACCGCCAGCACCTTCAGCGGGAGCGCTGTAATGTTACTCAATACCTTATTGCTAGCACTGCGCTCAATCCGCCGCAACCTGCTGCGCTCCTTCTTGACGATACTCGGTATCGTGATTGGCGTCAGCGCCGTCATCACCATGGTGACGCTAGGCAATGGCGCCACTATGGCGGTGCAAAATCAGATTTCTAGCTTGGGCAGCAACTTACTCATGGTACGGCCCGGACAACGTCAGGGTTTTGGTGGCGGTGGTGGCGGTGCACCATCCTTCAAAGAAGCGGATGCCGAAGCGATCGCCTCACAGATCGGCGGCATCGAGGCAGTCGCTCCCGAAGGACGTACCAACGTGACTGTCATTGCCAACGGCCGCAACTGGTCTACCAACGTCACCGGCAGCACCAATGAATGGTTCAAGGCCAGCAATTGGACGCTGGCTACGGGTCGTCAGTTTGCAGATACAGAATTAGTGGCAGGGTCGGCCGTGTGCGTCATCGGCGAGACAGTGCGCCGCGAATTATTTGATACCCGCAGTGCGCTAGGCGCGCAACTACGTATCAAACAATTCTCTTGTGTAGTGGTAGGCGTGCTGGCATCTAAAGGGCAAGCAGCAATGGGCAATGATCAGGATGACGTAGTGGTCGTCCCGCTACACACACTGCAGCGCCGCGTCACCGGCAACCAGAGAATCGCCACGCTGCTGGTATCGATGAAAGAAGGCACCGATAGCACCGGTCTCAAAGCCAGCCTGACACAATTGCTGCGCGAACGTCGCAAACTGGCGACGAGCGATGACGACAATTTTAATGTACTCGACACTAAACAGCTCGCCGACACGCTGTCGGGGACCACCAAGGTGATGACCACCCTGCTCGGTGCAGTGGCCGCCGTAAGCTTGCTGGTGGGCGGCATAGGGATCATGAATATCATGCTCGTCAGCGTGACCGAGCGCACCCGAGAGATTGGCTTACGCTTGGCCATAGGTGCGCTTGAGCGCGAAGTATTGCTGCAATTTTTGATTGAAGCGGTCGTCTTGGCCGCATTGGGGGGCGTGATCGGCATCATACTTGCTACTGGCGCTTCGATGGTACTGGCAAAGGTAATGGACGTGCCCTACCTGTTTAATTCGACGATCAACTTGGCTTCATTCCTATTTTCGGCGGGTATTGGCGTACTGTTCGGCTACTTTCCGGCACGCCGCGCCGCGCAGTTAGACCCGATAGAGGCATTGCGGCATGAATAAGTGTGCGTACATAATTGTTTTCGAAATTGCGTACGCCACTGAGTGCGATAGCGTACAGACTAACGCATAGAATCACACGTAAGGTGGACATATTGCTCAAATTTATCAACATATCGATAGATTTGAGTCAAAAAATAAACTGGAGAATAGACTATGCGTAAAAAATTCATTTTGCTGTGGGTATTCATGTGTTCAGCGATCCCCGCTTGGGCCCAAGTCAATCTCAGCTTTGGTTTTCGCAGCGAAGACCTCGGCATCAGCTTGAGACTGTATCCCGAACTGATCCCTGTGCCTGGCTATCCGGTTTATTACGCGCCACAACTCAATTCAAACTATTTTTTTTACGATGGCATGTACTGGGTTTATCAGGGCGATGAATGGTATGCCAGCACTTGGTATAACGGACCATGGGGCTTGGTGAGCCCGGAAGTCGTTCCAGTGTTTATCTTACGCATTCCTGTACGCTATTATCGACAAACTCCTGTGTACTTCCGTGGTTGGCAATTAAATGCAGCACCACGCTGGAATGAACATTGGGGCAATGAATGGGCGCAACGCCGAAATGGATGGGACAAATGGAATCGCAGCATGCCCGCCACGCGTCCGCCGCTGCCTGTCTATCAGCGTAATTATTCTGGCGACCGCTATCCGCAAGTCAAACAACAACAAATACTACAAAACCAGTATTACCGTTACCAGCCGCATGACCCGCTGGTGCGCCAGCAAGTTCAGGCGCATCGCAAGCAAAATGGATCAGAACCGGTTCAGCCAAGAACACAGAGTACGCCGCAGGAGAGAAATCCCAGATTGGATGAGCTACATAAACCATCACCGCCAGCCCAGCAAAATATGCCGGCAGCGCCCCGCGAACAAGCCCCCGCCGCCGCGCCAGTACAACAAGGTCAGCCGCCTCATCAAAGGCAAAATCCCTATCAGCAGGCTGAACCAAAATTGCAGCACCCCGAACCAGAGCGGCAAAACAAAACCATCCAGCAGGAATTACAACGGGAGCCAAAACCGGAGCGTGAAAAAAATCGCGACAACCCTAAAGATCGGGCTGACGAACGAAATGACAATCGTAATGATGAGCGCGGCCAGGATCATAAAAAATAATACCACTTGGTTTGGCAATGAGGCTTTGAGTACATTGCCAAACTTTTTTATCACCGGGATGAGGCTTCGATTATCACCGACTGCCAAAATACGATGAAACCTGCTATCTTTTTGCGGCGTCTTTTGGTTACTCGTCTTCTTTACATTGTGCGCGCGGTATTAAGTAAAGAGCGGGCCAGGCGTATCCCAGTCATTTGCCAGCGCGCGCTTGCTGGAAAAAAATTCCTATACGTCAGGCGCGCATGGTGAGTAGGCGTAAAACTAGACGAGCCACGCAGTACGTATTGGTTCACCATAAATTTCCCATTGTATTCGCCGATGGCTCCGACTGGAGCTTCATAACCCGGATACGCGGCATAACTGCTGCTGGTCCATTGCCAGCAATGATCAAATAACTGCTGCAAATCATTTTTCTGCTGCGCTCGATTGTGTGTGACACCCTGCGCTGCATACTCCCATTCGGCCTCGCTTGGTAAGCGCGCCCCCACCCATTGGGCATACGCTGCCGCTTCAAAATACGACAGGTGACAGACCGGTTTATGCAAATCCAACTCTTGCAACCCGTACAACCCGAATTCTTGCCACTGCGGCCCGTGCAACTGCCAATACAGCGGGTGGCGCGTTTTTTGGCTGCTTAACCAATCCCAGCCTTCGGCCAGCCATAGCGCTGGATTTTGATAACCGCCGGCTTCGATAAATGCCAGATATTCTCCATTACTCACTAGCCGCGTCGCCATTTCAAACGCTTCGACAAATTGCCTATGACGTGGCGTTTCGTTATCAAAACAAAATCCATCACCGTTATGTCCTATCTCCAGCAAGGCGGCTTGAAATGGCTGCCACGTAAATGGACTGGCCCAATGAAGTTCTGGCAAAGGAGAAACGAACAACGCCGGCAGTAAAGGGTTACAAGACAACAAATGCTTCACATCAGTCAGCATCAACTCTTGATGTTGCTGTTCATGCTGTAAACCTAGTTCGATTAAGTTCGCCAATTGTGCAGATTTTTCCTCATGCCATAGTTTGCTGAGGCGCGCATCCACATCTTGCCGATACGCCAATACCTGCGCCAGACTGGGTCGCGTCAGCGCACCGCGTTGTGCCCGGGGATGTTTTTCGCCTATGCCGTTGTAATAGGAATTGAATAAAACCCTAAACGCCGGATGAAAAGGTCGGAATGCGGGTTCCAGACTTTCCAAAATAAAGGTTTCAAAAAACCAGGTGGTATGCGCCAAGTGCCATTTAATCGGGCTGGCGTCTGGCATAGACTGCGCCATGCAATCTTCTGCCGACAAGGGCTCGGCCAGCGCCAGCGAACGCTGACGCACCTGCTGCCAACGCTCTAGTAAATTAATCTCAGACATCGCGCGCTCCTCTTTTCTGGGACCCATTCAAATCGCTTGCGCGTAGATTACAGCAAACCAATTCGATGGATCAGACCAATAACGTGTCCGACCAAACCCTGCCTGCTCCAGTAGATGCAAAAACCTCGGTACCGTATATTTATAACTATTTTCGGTATGAATCCGCTCTCCCTTGGCAAAGCGGCGTTCGGCCCCAGGCCAGTGAACTGTCAGATCAGAACGTGCTTGCAAATGCATCTCTATCCGCGCTAGTTTAGTATTAAAAAATGCCAAATGCTGCCATTGGCGCACGTCAAAATCACTGCCTAAAACGCGATTGATATGCCTTAGCATATTCAAATTAAACGCCGCGGTCACACCGAGAGCATCATCGTAAGCGGCATCAAGTAAGGCACTGTCTTTAATCAAATCGACCCCGATCAAAATACCGCCATCAGCATTACCATCGCCATCGCCCTCACAAGCGGCGCGCAACTGACGTAAAAAGCCCAAGGCATGCTCCTGATCAAAATTACCTATCGATGAGCCCGGATAAAAGAACAGGCGTTTTTCGCTGCGCACTTCATCTGGCAAGTGCCATTGCGTCGAAAAATCCATCCCTAAAGCGGTCATTTCTATATGCGGGAAACGTTGTTGCAAACGAGTGACAGATTCATGCAGGTGATCAACCGAAATATCAATCGGCACATATTGCTCTGGGTGCAATTGCGGAAATAAACGCGCCGCTTTGGCGCAATTACCGGCTCCCATGTCTATCAGGGTGGCGCCCGTACCTATCACATGGGCCATTTCTGACAGGTGGCGAGTAAAAATCTCGGCTTCGGTGCGGGTGGGATAATATTCAGGCAGTTCACAAATAGCCTCAAATAATACCGAACCGACCGCATCATAAAAATATTTAGGCGAGGCATGTGCTGAGACAGACAACAAACCTTCTTCTAATTCTTGCCATACTTTTCGTAATCTCGGCTCTGCATCAGGGGGCCGCAGAGATGTATTTTCTTCCAATGATAAAACTGACATAAATTATTCTCGCAGAAGAGTAAAACAAATCTAATTTAATTGACCAGTAAACCTCAATTGCCTTACATAAAAGAAACTCAATCAGAAACAGCGCAGGCGTTGCATAAACATGTCTATATTACATGGCTATAGCCGTCTTAGTTATTTACTATGTATTTGTTAATTTATTTAATAGTTAAGCATGAACTTGCGACATCAGCTTGTATGTGTGACAGCGCACTGAGAGATGCATCAGATTGGCAAACAATACGTTTCATTGAGATGCCCTCTTGCATAGTCATTCTTTGCACTAGGTGATTCGTTTCAACGTGTTTTTTGACAGGGTGCATCTACTCCGTGAACTCCCTTGCCTACTTACTTTATTGAGAAACATCATGAGATATGCCACCCCCATTGTTGTCATCTGCGCAGCTACTGTCTTGCTGGCAACCGGATGCAAAAAATCTGATCAATCCCCGCAACCACAAACTATTCAGTTAACAGCGCCAGCCCAGGAATCCGTAGCGCAACCATCCAAGGTGCCGCCGCGGTTGCCCGATCCCAAAGTACCTAAGGGTGCCGAAGCTGCCTCGCCATTGCCGGGGCAAGCTGGCGACACGTCAAGCGAAGCATTCAAAAATGGCGGAAATCCTGACCCGCATAAATAATTATTTCAAGCGATATTGGCAATGCAAGTCGAAAGCAAGCCCAACGCAAGCCCAACGCAAGCAAAAAGGGCAAATAAATTTGCTGCTCCTGAGGACGGAATAAGCATTACATTGTCGGCTGGTAGGTGTCAGCACCATGCGGCGCAGCGACAAATGCTGGTAGTGCCTCCGCCTTAGCCGAGAGCGCTGATAACTGAGGGTAGTCGCCGACAGGGACAAAGCTGGGCAACGTCGCTTGTGTAAAGTGCCACGCCACCGCCGCGCTAATCGCCGCTTGATCGATGGTGCGGCTGTTACCCTCACGCGAACGGCGAGCCAGCGCCATTTCGAGTCCATCATAAGCCGCCAAAAGCTGCCCAGTAACGCGTTCTACCCACGGCGCATGCTGCTTTTCTGCCGGTCGCAAGTTTTGTTCATAAATGATCTGCACACTCTTCTCGCATGCCGCCAGCGCCAGACCGATCACATGCAGCGCATGTTGACGCTCGACAATGCTGTCCGGCATCAGGCTCTTGCCAGTGCCCGTACCAGCGAGCGCTTCCGCATAATCAAGGATCAGGCTCGAATCCATCAGCACTTCACCATCATCGCAAATGAGCGACGGCGCTTTAACGACAGGATTAATCTGCTGAAACTGCGCGAAGGTGCTGAACACCGAAAGAGACTGGTGCTCAAAGCGCAAACCGAGTAATTGCAGGGAGATCGCGACGCGACGTACGTAGGGTGAATCGAGCATGCCTATCAATTTCATTTTTGGTCCTTGGTGGGTGAAAAATGGGAAGACGTCTTTGGGCTTTGGTTCAGGTCAAGAACCGATAGAGTTCTCAAAGGCATCCATACAGCACATAAAAGTAAGCGTTCAAAAAGAAGCTATTTTAATATGCAAAATCATCTCAACCTGAAAATTTAGCAACATTTCCTTTATTGTGAACCTGACAAGATACAATGATTAACGCAGTTTCTAAAAAGGCACTGCCCGCTCACGCATATTCCATGCGGGTTTGCGAGGCGATGCCTTGGAAACCCGCGTGGAATATGCGCGCTGGGCTAGTGTTGAATTTTTGAGAAAAAGAGATGGGGCAGTATAGTATTTCATGGCTGGGCAGCGCTCGCTGTCCAGGCGTATTAGCCCAACAATACCGGCATCAGCTCACGCCGGTAGCGTAACAGTGTCAGCATCAGCAGAGCACCCATCAAGCCTTGCGCGGCGGCAAAAGCGATGCCGGCCACGACAGTAAATAGGGAGGGTGCCAGCGGGACTAGCATCAGCAAGGCCAGTGCCAGCAATACCAGCCTGGCTTGCCATTTCAAGCGCTGCGGTGGCAACACTGCTTGCATGGTCGGTACACGTCGTCCGGCCGGGGTTTGACGGCGCAGGTGTAAGAAAACCAGAAAGGGAATGATCTTGCCCAGCATGGCGTTCACGGGCAAGACTGCGCCGCCAACCAGGGCCAGAACGCCTATCCACCATGGAAAAGCCTGCGCCACGCTGGCGGGTAGATACACGGCAAACAAGGACAAGCTCGCGGTCAAGATCGCAGCCAATAGCCAGCTTGCGCCACACACTAGCCATAGAATCCAGGCTGGATCAAAGCTACGTTTGGCATACCAAAGCGCACGCAAGGCGATCAACGCAAATAGCGCCACCAGTGCGCAAGCCAATAACAAGGCGAATTGCCAGAGAAAAGGCAAACTGGCTAACAATAAAGGTAGCCATAACAAGCCAGGCAAACTGCTTTGCCAGCGCTTTGATGGACGCACTGTCTGCCAGAACATCGGCACCGTGGTCGATGCGACGCCGATCACCAAGGTCGCGATCCAGCCCAGCAGGCCCCACGCCACATGCAGATCCAGCCAGCGCAAGACGTCTATCTGCCACCAGCCAGCAAAACTGCCCGCCAGAGTGACACCTAAGCCTGCCACCATCGCTAACGAGAACCAGATCCAGCGTAAAGTGCGCGTAGTGGCATCGAGCGCATCGATACGCCACGCGGTCGTTGCCAGTGCCAGCACGACGGCACCATACAGCATTACAGCAAGACTGGCAGCCCAGATAAAGCCGCGTACGTCATTGAGCAAAAATCCGGCGGATAGACCCGCCGCGATCAAGGCTGACACGATGGCAACAAAAGGCGAAATAAAACGCGCGGCCGCGACCGCCTGGCCAGCCACTACCGGCATCAACTGGAACAAGGCACCGATCATGATCGGTGCCAGCATGCCCAGTACCAGCCAGTGCGTCAATGCCAGGGTGAGTGGTGCAAAGCGCTCAGGCAATCCCTGAGCGGGGCCAAACGCCAGCAGTAAGCCGGCCAGCATGCCCAGCCAAGGCGCGGGCAACAGGCAACCAAAGATCGTCGCTGGCGAAGGCGCCAGCTCGTAGTTGAGAATTTTTATGGTAGCCAAAGTTTGGTACCAAGTAGCGTCTTAGAGGGCAATCTAGCCGCAGGAACAAGAGCCGCAACAGGTACTACCCATGCCCAATACCGCCTCCAAATTCGGCACACTGCCACCGCACATCGGATACAAAACGTTTTCTTCCTTGACGTTATGCTGTTGTATCAAGACGTTCAGGGTATCGAGCGCGGCCAGCGCCTGCTCTGGCTGATTGGCTTCGATGGCGGCATAAGCCTCATCGCGCAGGCTACGAATTTCGGCATGTTCGCCACGCATCACCTCGGTCGGGCCGTTAGTCATGCCAGTGGCTTTTTCAAATGCAGGGAAGAGTTTATTTTCTTCGAGTGCGAAATGGCTGTCGAGGAATTCGCTAAACAGACGGAAGTTGCGCCCGGCAGAGGCGATGTCGCCCTTATGCAGCGCGGCTTCGCAGCGGTTGAGCTGATCATCGCATTCTGTGTGTTGCTTGACTAATTGCATCATTGCTTGAGACATGGTGTTACCTTTTTTGGTTGCTGACATTCGTCAAATATTCTCGCGCTTCTCCCCTCTCCCGCAAGCGGGAGAGGGGGTGAGGGTGTATGCAATAACTGAAGCGTATCAAAAACGCATAAACCAGCTTTGGCAATTTCAAGCAAAGTCTTTACTCAACCGCCCTCATCCCTCCCTTCTCCCGCTTGCGGGAGAAGGGTTCAAAAAAACTACTGTACTAACGGGCTATCAGCGCCCGGCAAATCGATACCGGAAATTTTCGCACGGCCGACCAGCAATTGCAGATACTGGCGTACTGCATGATCATGGCTAGCCATACGCATCGCATCGGCGATCTTGCCTTCCACTTCTTCAAACGGCCGCAAGCGTCCGTCTACCTTGCGTCCCACCTGAATGATATGAAGACCAAAACGTGTCTCTATCAATCGAGGAATAATACTGCCCGCTTCGGCAGCAAATAAAGCCTGTTCAAATTCAGGTACGGTAGCACCGCGCCCAATTTGCCCCAGGCTACCGCCGACTTCACTCGATGGACAATTCGAATTGGCCTTGGCACATTCGGCAAAAAGCTTAGGATTTTGCAAAAGGTCGGCCAGCACAATGGTGGCATGCTTGCGCAGCGCTTCCAGATCAACCCCATTGGTTACCTGAAACAGGATGTGGCTGGCTTCGGCCAATTCACCGACAGTGAAGCGCGCAGGATGCGTTTGATACTGGCGCAGGCATTCTTCGCGGCCTGGCATCGGCACTTTTACTTCCTGACGCAACAGGGCTTCGATCAGCTCTTCATCCTTATCCGCCTTCAGTGCTAGCTGACGTGCCTCATCGAGCAATACGCGGCGCAATACCAGTGCCGTCATGGCACTTTGTAAGGCATCCGGCGCATCCTGATGATTCGGCAACTCCTGCTCCATCTCGGCATCGTTGAGTTCGTAACCATTGACGATAACTGGCATGATGTTCTCCAAATTTCTTGTAACTGCGAATAAAATCAAATAATGCGTATATCGAGAAATTCACACCAGACTGCAGATACGCGCCCGATGTGAATTTCACTGTGCACCCTAGCGTGGGCGCACCAACTGCCATGCCCTGCTGATGTAACCGACCGAAGCAAAACCGCTCCAGACATGCACCAGACGGGTGAACGGAAAGATCACGAACAAGCTCAGGCCCATGAATAAATGCAGTTTAAACAGCAAAGGTGCAGCAACGATAAATTCAGCGGCATCGCCTTTAAAGGTAACGATATGCTGCGCCCAAGTCATCAACAACACCATCATGTGGCCATCGGTGTGATTAGCTGATTCAAAAATCGTCGACAAGCCCAGACCCAGTGTCAGGAATATCCATAACAGCAAGATTTTGTCACCGGTTTTAGTCACGGCAGAGATCCGTGCATTCGTAAAACGGCGATGCATCAAGATCAGCAGGCCGAGCATGCACAATGTGCCGAATACGCCACCGGCTACCATCGCGATCATTTGCTTAAACGTATGCGATACGCCCAGCGTGTCCCAGACGATGACTGGTGTCAGCAAACCAACCAGATGGCCAAAGAACAGGCCAAGTATGCCGACGTGAAACAGGATGTTACCGACCCGCAGATTACCCTCGTGCAGCATCTGCGATGAGTCACTCTTCCAAGTATATTGTTCGCGTTCAAAACGTGCCAGGCTACCGAACAGGAAGATCGCCAGCGCAATGTAGGGATAAATCCCATAGATAAATTGATGTAGATAAGTCATGATCGTCTCTCTTTATTGACAAGCTGCCCGAGAACCCGCGTTGGGTTGCTTAGGGTAAAAATTGAGCGGCTGGGTACCAGATAAATTCGGTTTCAACAATGGTTCAACCCCATCGGCACCGGGGCCGAAGGTTTCCATCGCATCATCCATATCGCGCACCGGTGGCTCGCCTTGCTCTTGCGGCACGACATCGGTTAATGTGGTCAGCAACAGGAAGATGCCGCTGTAAGGGCTATCGTTGCGCTTCAGGCGCATACCGATGGCAGCTAACACATGAATCGCTTCGCCCAGCAGTTTTTCTGAAGTTTCCTGATCCATTAAGCTCAAGAATTCCAGGAACAGCGGTACGAAATCTGGCAGTTCGCTCGCTTCCGGCTCAAAGCCGTGACGGCGATATTCTTCGATCAGATCCACCATGGCTTGACCACGATCACGGCTCTCACCATGAATGTGCTCAAACAAATGCAATGACAGCGAGTGCGTGCGATCAAAAGTGCCGACATAATTCTCTTGCAGAGGAATCAAATTATTTGATGTGAGATAGCTCAGCAAAGGTTGCAGCGCTTCTAAAAAATCTGGCTCGGCAGTAAGAGCTTGCTCAATCTCAGGGATGGCAGCGATCAGATCCGGCTGCGGGTAACTGAGTAGAGCTGACAGAATGCGATAAATTTGCATGATATTTCCTTTTGTTTTATTGGGCGGGCACAAAAATGTGTCCGCCCAACGGTATTTATTCGCTCATCGACATTTTTTTACGTGACTTTGGCATCTCGACAAAGATCACGCTGCCTTGCGGCTTCTTACCAAACAAGGAACCGTCTGAAGTACCGCCAGAACAGCCATTGCCAAACGTAAAGCCACAACTGCCTTTTTCATTGAAGCTGTCCTCGACCATTTCTTTGTGCGAAGACGGGATCACGAAACGGTCTTCGTAATTGGCAATCGCCAAAGTCTGGTACATGTCTTCAACCTGCGCGGCGCTCAGTCCTACTTGCTGTAATACCGCATGATCAAGTTGGCCGTGCACGACTTCAGAGCGTTTGTAGGCACGCATAGCCAGCATACGTTCCAGCGCCTTCATGATCGGCTCTTCTTTACCAGCCGTCAGCAAATTAGCCAGATAACGCATCGGAATCCGCAAGGACTTGACGTCAGGAATAATCCCGTTCATACCCATGTGGCCCGCTTCTGCCGCTTTCTGGATCGGTGACAGTGGCGGTACGTACCAGACCATAGGCAAAGTGCGGTATTCAGGATGCAATGGGAAAGCGATTTTCCATTCCACGGCCATCTTGTACACCGGCGACTTCTGTGCCGAAGTGATCCAGCTATCCGGAATACCATGCTTGCGCGCTTCGGCAATGATTGCCGGATCGTGCGGATCGAGGAAGCAGTCTAACTGCGCTTCATACAGATCCTGCTCGTTCGGTACCGATGCAGCTGACTCGATCTTGTCTGCGTCATACAGCAATACGCCCAGATAACGGATACGCCCTACGCAGGTTTCGGAACACACCGTCGGCTGGCCAGCTTCAATACGCGGGTAGCAGAAGGTACATTTCTCAGCCTTGCCTGAACTCCAGTTGTAGTAAATCTTTTTGTAAGGGCAACCGGAGATACACATACGCCAGCCGCGGCACTTATCCTGATCTACCAGCACGATACCGTCGTCTTCACGCTTGTAAATCGAGCCGGATGGGCAGGATGCGACGCAAGCGGGATTCAAGCAGTGTTCGCACAGACGTGGCAAATACATCATGAAGGTCGATTCAAACGTGCTGTACATCTCTTTTTGCACGCCTTCGAACAAGGCATCACGACTGCGTGAGCTAAATTCGCCGCCCAGATCGTCTTCCCAGTTCGGACCCCAGACGATCTTCTCCATTTTCTTGCCGGTGATGACAGAAATCGGACGCGCTGTCGGAGGCGTCTGCATCAGCGGCGCATTTTGCAGATGCTCGTAATCAAAGGTAAATGGCTCGTAGTAATCATCAATCGAAGGCAAATTCGGATTGGCGAACAGGTTGCTCAAGATGCGCAGCTTGCCACCTTGTTTTGGCTCCAGCTTACCCGCTTCATTACGATGCCAGCCGCCCTTCCATTTCTTTTGGTTTTCCCATTCTTTCGGGTAACCGATACCCGGTTTGGTTTCGACGTTATTGAACCAGGCGTACTCGACACCATCACGGCTGGTCCAGACGTTCTTGCAGGTCACGGAACAGGTGTGACAACCGATACATTTATCCAGGTTGAGCACCATGCCTACTTGTGCGCGAATTCTCATGATGCGGCTCCCTCTTCTTCCAGTTTTCCTTCCAACCAATCCACTTTTTTCATCTTACGCAGGACGATGAACTCATCGCGGTTACTACCGACGGTGCCATAGTAGTTAAAGCCATACGACAGTTGTGCGTAACCACCGATCATGTGGGTAGGTTTCAATACGGCACGAGTGACTGAATTATGGATACCGCCACGCATACCGGAGAGCTCTGCGCCTGGAGTATTCACGATTTTTTCCTGTGCGTGATACATCAGGCACATGCCCTTCGGTACGCGCTGGCTGACCACGACACGCGCTGTCAGTGTACCGTTACTGTTAAACACTTCGACCCAATCGTTATCCACCAGGCCGGCTTCTTTTGCCTCAATCTCCGAGACCCAGACGTGCGGACCACCACGGCTTAATGTCAACATGCGCAGGTTGTCAGAGTAAGTGGAATGGATACCCCATTTCTGATGCGGCGTAATAAAGTTGAGAACGATTTCTTTCTCGCCATTCGGCGACTTGTTCAACATCGGTGCCACAGTTTTGGTATCGATCGCCGGTTTGTAGACACACAAGCCTTCGCCGAAATCGAGCATCCAGCGGTGATCCTGGTAGAACTGCTGGCGACCGGTCAGGGTGCGCCAAGGGATCATTTCATGCACATTGGTATAACCGGCGCTGTAGCTGACTTCTTCCGATTCCAGACCTGACCAGGTCGGTGCCGAAATAATCTTGCGCGGCTGTGCCTGTACATCGCGGAAACGGATCTTGTCATGCTCACGCCCTACTGCCAGATGGGTATGGTCGCGTCCGGTGATCTTGCCGAGTGCATCCCATGCCTTGACCGAGACATGTCCATTGGTTTCCGGAGCGAAGGTCAAGATCATTTCGCAAGCATCTATCGCCGTTTCCAGACGTGGACGGCCTTTACTGACGCCTTCTTCTGTCACAATCTTGGTAATACCACCGATTTCTTTGACTTCGTGCTCGGTGTTCCAGTTAATCCCTTTACCGCCATTGCCCAGCTTGTCCAGCAAGGGGCCGATCGAGGTAAATTTTTTGTAGATCTCTTTGTAGTTGCGTTCGACTACGATCATATTCGGCGCGGTCTTGCCGGGAATCAGATCGCATTCACCTTTTTTCCAATCCTTAGGTTCAAACGCCTGACCGAGTTCGCCCGGGGTATCGTGCATCAAGGGTTGCAGCACGATATCCTTGCGGGTACCCAGATATTCGCCACCGATTTCGGTAAATTTCTTGGCGATACCTTTGTAGATTTCCCAGTCGGTTTTACTTTCCCATAAAGGCTGTACGGCTTCGGAGAGCGGATGGATGAAAGGATGCATGTCTGAAGTATTCAGATCGTCTTTTTCATACCAGGTGGCTGTCGGCAACACGATATCGCCATACAGGCAAGTCGTACTCATACGGAAATCGAGAACCACCAACAAATCAAGCTTGCCTTCAGCCGCTACCGGACGGAATTTTACTTCCGACGGCTTCACCGCATCATCAGGATCATCAAACAAGGCGTTTTGCGTGCCCAGCAAATATTTCAGGAAGTACTCATGGCCTTTGCCTGAACTACCCAGAATATTCGAGCGCCAGACAAACATATTACGCGGGAAATTCTTAGGATTATCCGGATCATCACAACTCATGTTAATCGAGCCAGCCTTCAAACCCTTGGTCAGATACTCTTGTGGATCGACACCGGCTTTTGCAGCAGCATCGCAGATATCCAAAGGATTGGTCTCTAACTGTGGCGCTGATGGCAACCAGCCCATACGCTCAGACTTGGCATTCATATCGATCATGCTCATATGGCTGATCTTGGATTTGTCTGCGGTCGGCGCCAGAATCTCATCCATCGCCAACTTCTCATGACGCCATTGACTGGTGTGCGCATAGAAGAAACTGGTGCCGTTCATCTGACGTGACGGACGTGTCCAGTCACTGGCAAACGCCAGCGGTGCCCAGCCAAATTGCGGACGCAGTTTTTCTTGCCCGACATAATGTGCCCAGCCGCCGCCAGATTTACCGACGCAACCACACATCATGAGCATGTTGATAATGCCGCGATAAATCATGTCGTTGTGGTACCAGTGATTCAGTGCGGCACCGACAATCACCATGCTCTTGCCTTCGGTATCATGCGCGTTCTGTGCGAACTCACGCGCTACCTGAATCACCAGGTCACGCTTCACGCCGGTGTGCTTCTCCTGCCATGCCGGAGTGTAAGGAATATCGTCATCGTAGGAATGTGCGACTGCGCCGCCTAAACCCTGATCGACGCCATAGTTAGCCATCGAGAGGTCATAGACCGTCGCGACTAAAGCCACAGTACCGTCTGCCAGTGTGACTTTTTTGGCTGGCAGATTACGCAATACCAAGTCATTGGCATCAGTACCGCCAAAATAGCTAAAACCTACGCTAACGATTTCATCGTGCTTGCCGATCAGGCTCAGTTGCGGATCGATCTCGCGGCCCGAACCACCATCTTTTGGCTCCAGATTCCAGCGACCGACTTTGGCGCCGTCATCAAACTTGCCTTCGCCCCAGCGATAGCCGATAGAGCCATTCGGCGAGACGATATTACCGGTAGTTTCATCAATCGCCAGTGTCTTCCAGTCGCCGTTATTCGCTTCATCCAGGCCGCCTGGCATTTGTGAAGCGCGCAGCATTTGATCTGGCACGTAGCTGCCATTGCGCTCAACCAGACGCACCAGCATAGGCATGTCGGTGTATTGCTTAACGTAGCCGCGGAAATACGGGGATTTATTCTCTAAATGGAATTCTTTCAGAATCACATGCCCCATCGCCATCGCGAGTGCCGCATCGGTACCCTGCTTAGGTGCCATCCAGATATCGCCAAATTTCACCATCTCGCCGAAATCGCTCGATACAGCAACGGTCTTGGTACCTTTGTAGCGTACTTCAGTATAAAAATGGGCGTCAGGTGTGCGCGTTTGCGGCACGTTAGAACCCCAGACCATCAGGTAGGTCGAGTTGTACCAGTCAGCCGATTCAGGCACGTCGGTCTGTTCACCCCAGACTTGCGGGCTAGCCGGTGGCAAGTCGCAATACCAGTCATAAAACGACAGAGGTACGCCACCGATCAGACTCAGGTAACGCGAACCAGCCGCATACGAAACCATCGACATCGCAGGAATAGGTGAAAAACCTACTACGCGATCTGGACCGAATTTTTTAATCGTATAGGCATTAGAAGCGGCAATCATTTCTTGCGCAGTATCCCAGTCAGCACGCACAAAACCGCCCAGACCACGGACGGACTTATAACGTTTGGCTTTTTCTGGATTTTGGCTGATCGATTCCCACGCATCAATCGGACCCATGGTCTTACGTGCTTCTTGCCACATTTCCATCAAGCGGCCACGGATCATCGGATATTTGACGCGTTGGGCAGAATACACATACCAGCTATACGAAGCGCCACGCGGGCAGCCACGCGGCTCATGGTTAGGCAGATCTGGGCGCGTACGCGGATAATCGGTTTGCTGAGTTTCCCAGGTAATCAGACCGTTCTTGACATACACCTTCCATGAGCAAGAGCCAGTGCAATTAACACCATGCGTAGAACGCACAATCTTGTCATGCTGCCAGCGACTACGGTAGGTGTTTTCCCATTGACGGTCTTCGTCAACAACTGCACCATGTCCGTCGGAATAGGTAGCCTTCACCTTCGACATGAACTTCAATCTATCCAGAAAATGACTCATCTCAACTCTCCATATCAAGTGGGCAAACTACCCACATCATTCTTTATTTACATGCTGCAAGTTTATGCATATAACGAAGCTACGCCCATTCTTCGGTGCGATATGGAATGGAGTGCATTGGCACTAGAGCGACTAGTCATTAAGAACTAGTTGGATTTTGAAATAGATGCCCTGCCAGCGCGCATATTCCATGCGGGTTGCAGAGCAGGCAGGCTGAAAACCCGCATGGAATATGCGCACTGGCGGCATGGCATTTTAAAAATTGAGGGCAAATGAAACCCATGCACCGCTGCTGGAGAACTGCGGCATAGATAAGAAAAGCGGCCGCTTTCCCCTCACGCCGAATCGTAGGTTCGAAAGCGATGCCAAATTTCTTGCAAATGCCATTTATCAAAACAAAAAAACGTTACCAGAATGAACTGATAACGCTCTTTTTAAATACTAAATTTCTAATTTCTATATTGATAGAAATTTCCTGTTAAGCAATAACTTCCAACTCAGAAAGTGTCAGTTTGTAATATTTTTATTATTTTTTCACATTTTAAGACGCAGATTTTGGCATTGAGGTTCTGACATGTACAAATTTACGAAAACGCGCTTTAACGTACATCAATAGATGAAAACTCAAAAACAAGATCGCCGCAATTGGCATCAAAGCTAAAAGAAACAACATTACGCCAGTGATAGGAACATACCCGGCCCAAGTATTCAATTTTTTTTCAATCTTGCTAGACGTATTCGGTTTGATTGCATTTTGGTTCTCTGAATTTGATGCATCTGGAGATGTCACAACATAAACCGCTTGCACTGATTGACTCGATACGACAGGAAAATCTGGAGTAGATTGCTTTAAACCCTTTTTTTCACATGACGTTTCGGAAAATGTTTTCTTTCCCGCCGGGTCAACGCAAACGTTAGCTACAGCAAGAGCCAGCCCGGGGGAAATAGCAAAAAATAGAGCGAGGATAAATTTATGTTTCATATGGATAGAGCGAGCCATTCGATGATTTTGCTAGCGATAGTAACAGACCAGCAGTTTGAAAACCATGGGTGATATAACTCAACGCTCTCGATATTATGTTGAGTAGTCACCCATAATGATATATATTCTCATTATCATTTAGTGTTTATTATTCGCGAGACCCCCCTTATGAGCAGTTCGCAAACAAGCACTCCAACTAGCACCACTCTTGACCGGTTGCGTGTGGGAGATTCAGCTATTGTTCTTGATGTTGCCGCCTCCGATCATACCGGGCACGACGCAACTTTCGATATTACACGCAGACTGAAGGAACTTGGCTTTGTCAAAGGAGAAGCCGTTCGTATCTTACATCGAGGTTATTTTGGCGGTGAGCCATTAGCGGTGCGCATTGGTCAGTCTACTTTTGCTTTGCGATGTTTTGAAGCAGCACTTATTGGGGTAGCACCTGTTGGAATTATTTAATGAGCAATACTGATATGGATTCGCCACGGATCGCTTTGGTCGGGAATCCGAATTGCGGCAAGACGGCACTATTTAACCGGTTAACGGGTGCCAGGCAAAAAGTTGCCAATTATGCAGGGGTGACGATAGAACGGAAAGAAGGTAAATTCCGTTCCAGCACTGGCAGGCTCTGGTACGTACTGGATCTGCCCGGAACCTATAGCCTGAATGCGATTACCCCAGACGAACAAATCACCCAAGACATCATTACTGGCACTCACCCAGATGAATCTCTTCCTGATGCGGTTATTTGCGTGGTGGACGCGACCAATCTCCGGCGCGGCTTAAGGCTAGCGCTTGAGCTAAAAGACATTGGGCTTCCGATGATCTTGACCGTGAATATGATGGATGTGGCAAAAAAAAGAAATATTCACATCGATATCAATTTGCTGCATGAATGCCTAGGCATTCCGGTGGTGGAAGCCATTGCGGTTGACACTAACGGCGTAGATGCCCTGCTTGCACAACTAGAAGTACTCGCTAGCGAACTAAAAAATAAAATCACCCCGGCACACGGCGAGACCGGCGCTCAAGCATCCCCCGAAAGCATGCAAAATACGGTCAACGCCATATTGCAACGCTGCGTGTCATTTGGAGGAGACCTCGATAATCCTATCAGTGCCAAACTAGATAACTTTGTTTTGCATCCAATTTTAGGGCCTGTTATTTTTGTGGTTTTGATGTTTCTTGTGTTTCAGGCTGTTTTTGCTTGGGCACAAATACCGATGGATTTGATCAAGGCTGGCGTCGACCAAGTCGGTCATTTACTTGAGGCTGCTTTGCCAGCGGGGGTATTGCAAGATTTATTAATCAAAGGTGTCATTGGCGGCGCGGGAAGCGTACTTGTTTTTTTGCCGCAGATTGTTATCTTGTTCTTTTTCATTCTCGTCATGGAGGATTCTGGCTATCTGCCACGTGCCGCATTTTTGCTCGATAGAGTAATGGGAAAAGTTGGCTTATCAGGAAGGGCTTTCATCCCCCTGCTCTCCAGTTTTGCCTGCGCCATCCCTGGCATCATGGCAACGCGTACCATACAAAATCCACGTGATAGGTTGGTCACCATCATGATTGCCCCTTTGATGACCTGCTCTGCCAGATTGCCGGTATATGCTTTAATTATCGCAGCGTTTATTCCAGGAAAAATGATTTTCGGCTGGCTCAATTTACAGGGCTTAGTCTTATTTGGACTTTATCTTGCCGGCATTATTTCAGCAATGTTGGTTGCATTCGTTTTTCAAAAAAAGTGGGGCAAATCTCAGCAACAACCCCTCATGCTTGAGTTGCCAGATTATCGCCTGCCAAATGCACGTAATCTAGCACTTGGCTTATGGGAAAGAATCAAAATTTTTGTTACCCGTGTAGGAACGATTATTTTGGCGCTGATGGTATTACTCTGGGTTTTAAGTAGTTTTCCAACCGCGCCGATTAATGCTACTCAACCTGCCATTTATTATAGTATTGCCGGCATCTTGGGACGTATGTTAGAAACCATTTTTGCACCGATTGGTTTTAATTGGCAAATTTGCATCGCCCTGGTCCCAGGTCTTGCAGCACGTGAAGTTGCGGTTGCAGCCTTAGGTACGGTCTATTCCTTATCGCAAACAGGGGATGCCTTAAGTAGCAGTCTTGAACCTTTGATCGCGCAATCATGGAGTTTGCCAACGGCACTTTCTTTACTAGCATGGTATGTCTTTGCACCACAATGCATCGCGACCCTAAGTGTAGTCAAGCGAGAAACAAATACTTGGCGTTATCCGCTTCTGATGGCGGCGTATTTATTTGGATTAGCGTATGCCGCTTCATTTATCACTTACAATCTAGCGCGATTTTTTATTGCGAGTTGATATGCAAACCTTCATTGTTGTGATTTTAATCGCTGTCGCTACACTCTATCTTGGATTTCGGTGGATGCCAAAACAAGGTAAGAGTAAGCTAATCGAGTGGTTATCAAAGACCCATCCAGCCTTGGCGCGACTTCTACCCGCAATGGAAAAAAATTGCTCTAGCGGTTGCTCTACATGCGGTAATTGCAATGAAGGTCCTGTCACGAAGACTTTAAAAAATCAAACGAAGAGTATTACTTTTATTCGTCATCTTTAGTAACTATTTTAGTGTATCCTCAGGGCACTATAATAAATATATATCTTCAACCAATCGCACACTGGTTGAATAAAATACATGAGACAAATAAAGGTAATAGTTGGCTATGAACGCAATCATCTACGACAAAACAGACAAAGGCAGGGAAGAAATTACCACGCGCAAATACCAACTTGCGCCTAGATTAAGAAGCTTGTTAGTCTTAATTGACGGAAAAAAAACGATACATGATTTACTTGAAAAAGTATCAGGCCTAGGTTTAAATGAACAAAGTATTCAAGACTTACTCGATAAAGAATTGATCATAATTTCGTCTGGCAGTAACTCACTCACGACACAACCTCTTGTCGAAAGTGATGTGATTATTGCGGCGACAGTTGCGACGCTCCCCTCAGAAGATCTATTACTACCTGCGTCACCTCAAGATAATGCCGTACGTTTTCAGATTTTATATAATTTCTTTAATGAAACCATAAAAAATACCCTCGGCTTGCGTGGATATGGCTTGCAATTAAAAGTGGAGCGCGCTGGAAATATTCAAGACTTTCATGAATTAAGACGTCCATATGTTGAGGCGGTACTCAAAGCAAAAGGTAAAGAAATGGCGCGCAGCTTGCGTGATCGTTTAGATCAGTTGCTTTTCACAGAATCAGGTGCAGTAATTGATAAAATCATCCCAGATGATGAGTGACGTTTAAAAAAACGACAGTTCAATAAAATAAGTTCAATAAAAAAGCCAGGATAATCCTGGCTTTTTTTATTAAACAGAATACTTACTCAATACCTTGGCTCGACAAATACTCTTCGTAAGTGCCACTATAATCAATAATTTTGTCTTCTTTAACTTCCAAAATGCGGGTAGCAAGTGAAGACACAAATTCACGATCATGCGACACAAATATTAGCGTACCGGCATACTTCTCCAGAGCGATATTGAGTGACTCGATCGACTCCATATCCATGTGATTGGTAGGCTCATCCATTAACAAAACGTTATGACGACCCAGCATCAGCTTACCGTACATCATGCGACCTTTTTCGCCACCGGAAAGCACTTTGACGGATTTTTTTACGTCATCACCACTAAATAGCAAACGCCCTAAGATAGACCGTACTGCCTGATCATCGTCACCTTCTTTGGTCCACTGCCCTATCCAGTCGGTCAGATTTTTATCTGAAGCAAATTCTTCGGTCGGATCTTGCGGCATATAACCCGGATTGGCATTTTCAGCCCATTTCACGATACCCGAATCAGCAGTGAGTTTACACAGTTCTTCGCCGCCGATACAGCGCAGCAAGGTCGTTTTTCCGACGCCATTGGCCCCGATGATAGCAATTTTCTCGCCCGCTTCGACCATCAGATCAAACTTGCGAAACAGCGTGCGGTCATAGGATTTTGTTAATCCTTGGACTTCCACGGCCAGGCGATGCAATTTCTTCTCGCCGTCAAAACGCACAAACGGATTCTGCCGACTTGATGGCTTGATGTCTTCAATCTTGATTTTTTCAATTTGCTTGGCGCGCGATGTTGCCTGGCGTGCCTTGGATTTATTCGCCGCGAAACGGCGTACAAAATCTTGCAATTCTAGAACTTTATCTTTGGCCTTGGCATTATTCGCCATCTGCTGCGCACGCGCCTGGGATGATGCCAACATATAGTCATCATAGTTACCAGGATAAATTTTCAGCGTGCCATAATCCATATCGGCCATGTGCGTACACACCTGGTTCAGGAAATGGCGATCATGTGAAATGATGATCATCGTTGAATTGCGTTCGTTCAGGATATCTTCTAACCAGCGGATGGTATTGATATCGAGATTATTCGTCGGTTCATCAAGCAACAGGATATCTGGGTTAGAAAACAGGGCTTGTGCCAGCAATACGCGCAACTTCCAGCCTGGAGCGATCGCACTCATCGGCCCCTGATGCTGTTCCGTCGGAATACCGGCACCCAGCAGCAACTCCCCTGCCCTGGCTTCGGCAGTATAGCCGTCATACTCGGCAAACTTGGCTTCCAGATCGGCGGCTTTCATGTAGTCGTCGTCGGTTGCTTCGGGATTGGCATAGATGGCGTCGCGTTCAGCCATCGCGGCCCACATCTCGGTGTGCCCCATCATGATGACGTCGAGTACCCGCATCTCTTCATAGGCAAACTGATCTTGGCGTAATTTACCCAAACGCTCATTTTGATCCAGCATGACCGTGCCAGCAGACTGCTCAAGATCGCCGCCAAGAATTTTCATGAAGGTGGATTTGCCACAACCATTGGCACCAATCAAACCATAGCGATTACCTTCGCCAAATTTGGCGGTAATGTTTTCAAAAATTGGCTTGGGGCCAAACTGCATCGTAATATTTGCGGTAGAAAGCACTTAAAAACCTTTTGCGATAAGAATATTAACTAGCCTTGGATTATAACATCGCTGATATAGAAGGCTGAACTTCGAGATTAAATTCAAGATTAAAATCTGAGTCAATGTCAAGATCAGATAATTTACCAATAAAAAAAAGGCGCAACAATAGTGTTGCGCCTTCCTAAACTGTTTAACTAACAATCACATAAACAACACTGTTTTACTAGTTAAAACTCTTACCTTCTGCGGCCAATTTTGCCAACAATGGCGCCACTTTCCATGCATCACCGTGGCGTCCTTTAGCGTATTTTTCCATCGCCATAATCACATTTGGCAATCCGACGGTATCTGCATAGAACATAGGGCCACCGCGATGGAGCGGGAAGCCATAGCCAGTCAAATAAACCATATCGATATCGGAAGCGCGAGTAGCTATACCCTCTTCTAAGATATAGGCACCTTCATTGACCAAAGAAAAGATCAGGCGTTCAGCAATTTCCTGATCAGTAATTTTGCGACGTTCTATTCCCAAGTCAGCAGAATGTTGAATAATCATATCATTGACCAATTGCGACGGATAAGCTTTGCGATCACCAGGCTTGTAGTCATACCATCCAGCACCGGTTTTCTGGCCATAACGTCCCATTTCACACAATAAATCGGCTGTTTTGGAATAGGTAATCTCTGGCTTGTCAATGTAACGACGCTTACGGATAGACCAGCCGATATCATTGCCAGCCAGATCACCCATACGGAATGGGCCCATCGCGAAACCGAGTTTTTCCACTGCTTTATCAACTTGCTCAGGAGTGCAGCCTTCCTCTAACAGAAAACCGGCCTGACGGCTGTATTGTTCTATCATGCGATTGCCGATAAAACCGTCGCAAACACCAGAAACGACACCGGTTTTTTTGATTTTTTTAGATAACGCCAGCGTTGTTGCCAGTACGTCTTTGGCAGTTTTTTTACCGCGGACGATTTCTAATAATTTCATCACATTGGCAGGACTAAAGAAGTGGGTACCGATCACATCTTCAGGACGTTTTGTGAAACTGGCGATCACATCCACATCCAAAGTCGAGGTGTTCGAAGCAAGAATAGCACCTGGCTTCATTACCTGATCGAGCTTCTTGAATACTTGCTCCTTGACTCCCATTTCTTCAAAAACTGCTTCGATCACGATATCTGCCTGACCGATTTCTTCGTAAGACATGGTGCCAGTGATCAAGGCTATGCGCTGGTCAAATTTCTCTTGCGTCAACTTGCCTTTTTTCAGCGTGTTTTCATAATTTTTACGAATAGTCGCCAAGCCCTTATCGAGCGCCTCTTGTTTCATTTCCAAAATTTGAACTGGAATGCCTGCGTTGGCAAAATTCATGGCAATACCACCACCCATGGTGCCTGCACCAATCACAGCCACTGATTTAATCGCACGCAGTGGCGTATCTTCTGGCACATCAGGTATCTTGCTGGCAGCACGCTCACCAAAGAAGGCGTGACGCAAGGCTTTAGACTCGGTGGTTTGTACCAGCTCTAAAAACAAATCGCGCTCTACTTTAATGCCATCATCGAATTTCTTAGTGACTGCCGCAGCCACCGCTTCTACACATTTAAGCGGAGCGGGGAAAGGGCCAGACATAGCACGCACCGTATTGCGAGAAAATTGCAAGAAGGCTTCATAGTTAGGGTAATTAATTTTGATATCACGCACGCGTGGCAACGGACGGACATCTGCCACTTTGGCGGCGAATGCCAGAGCGCCTTGCAACAAATCGCCTTCGATCATTTCATTGAACAAGGCAGTTTTAGCTAATTTTTCTGATGTTACTGGCGTACCAGAAACAATCATATTCAGTGCCATTTCTAGCCCTAAAATACGCGGCAGACGTTGCGTACCGCCAGCGCCAGGTAAGATGCCCAATTTTACTTCAGGCAAGGCGATCAGCGCACCAGCAGTGGCAACACGATAGTTGCAACCTAATGCCAATTCTAAACCGCCCCCCATACACACAGTATGGATCGCGGCAATCACTGGCTTGCTTGAATTTTCAATCACATTGATCACAGTGTGAAGTGAAGGCTCAGCAAATGCTTTAGGAGAATTAAATTCCTTGATGTCGGCACCACCTGAAAATGCCTTGCCGGCGCCAGTAATGATGATCGCCTTGATCGCATCGTCATTCAGCGCTTGCTTCATACCTTCAACAATCGCACTCCGAGTAGCGTGCCCCAAACCGTTGACTGGTGGATTTTTCATCGTGATAACGGCAACATTGCCGTTGACTTGATATTCTGCGCTCATGTCTCTTCCTATGGGTTGAAATGCAATGTTAGTTTGATAGTGAATACGTTGATAAGTGACAAATTCAGCCCTAACTATACCGCAAAATAGAACGATCGTATTATTTTATAAAAAAAATTTATCTTTCTAAAAATCAGTAGAAATAGTTAAGTATTTAAGCATACTCCCCTAAAAATTTTTAAAATAATACTGCTAACGCATATTAATACGGTGAATAAAAAATATACTAGAGGGGGAGTATAAATCCGCCCCCCCATTCGAGCGAAACCTACACTTCTAACCATTCCTTACGGATAGCATCATTTTTACGTAAATCATCTGGAGTACCTTCAAACACAATACTGCCGTGCCCCATAACATACACACGCTGAGAAATATCTAGTGCAATCGCCAGTTTTTGTTCTACCAGCAGCACCGAGATACCACGGTTTTTTAACTCTTTCAGGTACTCCGCAACCAAATCAACAATTTTAGGAGCCAAACCTTCGGTCGGTTCATCAATCATGACCAAGTCAGGATCCCCCATCAAGGTCCGGCATAAGGTCAGCATCTGTTGCTCACCACCAGAAAGAACGCCGGCGGCAGTATTCTGACGCTCTTTTAATCGAGGAAACATTTGATACATATCATCCAGGCACCAACGCGTCTTTTTATTCGCGCCGTTGGTTGATTTTTCACCCAAAATCAGATTTTGTTCTACCGTTAAGCTAGCAAAAATATCCCGGTTCTCTGGCACATAACCCAAACCCTTGTGGGCTATTTTAAATGCCTTCAGGCCGATGAGCTCTTCGCCTTTAAATAAGATAGAGCCTTTGGCATCCACTTGGCCCATTGCCGCTTTAATGGTAGTCGATCGCCCAACCCCATTACGACCGAGTAAGCTAACGATCTCGCCTTGATTCACCACCATATCTACGCCATGCAAGACATGGCTTTTACCGTAAAAGGCATTTAAATTTTTAATTTCTAATAATGCACTCATGCTGACGCCTCCACAGGTGCATGACCACCTAAGTACGCATCCTTCACCTTTTGATTATTCCGGATATTAACCGGCGTATCACAAGCAATCACCTCACCATAGACCACCACCGCAATTTTGTCTGCTAATCCGAATACCACGCTCATATCATGCTCCACCATTAACAAGGTTTTACCTACTGTCACCTTGCGTATCAGCTCTACTGCGGCATCTGATTCTGATCGACTCATGCCGGCGGTTGGCTCATCGAGCAAAATGACGTCGGCACCGCCGGCAATCGTAATGCCGATTTCCAGAGCACGTTGTTCAGCGTAGGTCAGCAAACCAGCAGTGATGTCACGACGACGCTTTAAACCGATCTGTTCCAGCACGGCTTCAGCGCGTTCATGCGCATCCTTCAAGCCATTCAGTCTGTGCCAAAAAGAATATTTATAACCTAGCGACCATAACACCGCACAGCGCAAATTTTCATAAACTGATAAGCGATGAAAAATATTAGTAATCTGAAAACTACGTGATAACCCGCGTCGATTAATCTCAAATGGACGCAATGCGGAAATACTCTCGCCATTTAACAAAATATCGCCAGAACTAATCGGAAAGCGCCCTGAAATCAAGTTAAACAAAGTCGACTTACCGGCTCCATTTGGCCCAATAATCGCGAATCGTTCTCCTCTCGGCACTTGCAAGTTAGCGCCTCGTATAATTTCAGATTTCCCAAAACTCTTTCTAACTTCTTTTAATTCCAGTGAGAACGGACTCATGCTTGCGCCCTCCGCAATTGCTCTTCAATTTCAGTATTCACTTCGCCCCAATGTTGAGAGAACGTATCCTTGCAGCGCAAAAATCCTATTACCCCCACGATTATTAAAGCCAAGGCTAGCATCCAGGCACTAGGCTTAGTTGCATCGACAGAGAAGCCAAATATGCTCATTTCGCTCGCTTGCGAACCCTCTAGGGATCTTTGATACAACATCTCAATAGCAATCACAGCGCCGAGTACACTCAATGCAGATGCCAATACAATTTTCCACATCGCTGGCCATATTCGCTTAAAAAAGCCAAATTTAACTACGCGCAGGTTCATCATCAAAATACTCGCAATACCACCTGGCGCATACATCACGATCAGTATAAAAAATAGCCCCAGATACAATTGCCAGGCTTTAGTAACGTCCGACATCATAACTGTCAAGACAACGCCTAATATTGCTCCGATCATCGGGCCAAAGAAAAATCCTATGCCACCAATAAAGGTAAATAAAAGTACCGCACCAGAACGAATTGCACTGACGTTTTCTGCGCTCACAATCTCAAAATTAATCGCAGACAAACCACCTGCAATACCAGCAAAAAAAGCAGACAGAATCAAGGTTAGGTAACGTACCCATTGAGTGTCATAGCCAACAAATTCAACACGTTCAGGGTTATCCCTTACTGCATTGGCCAGACGTCCCAATGGGGTTTGAGTAAATGCATACATCCCAATAGTGCTAACAAGCAGCCAGAAAGCGATCAGGTAATAGACTTGAATTTGCGGTCCGTAAGTGATGCCCAAAAATGCTTGACCGATCACCCGGTTAGTCGATATCCCACCTTCGCCACCAAAAAAACTAGGGAACATCAGCGAACTGGCAAAGACCAACTCGACCATTCCCAAAGTAATCATCGAGAAGGTAGTCCCAGATTTTTTCGTCGTCACGTAACCAAACAAGATGCCAAAAAACATGCCTGCAACACCACCCACCAACGGGACTAAGGTAATCGGAAAATTGAGTGCGCCATTACTCACCATATTCATGGTATGAATAGCAAAAAAAGCACCTAGACCAGAATACACAGCATGGCCGAAGGACAGCATCCCCCCCTGCCCTAACAGCATATTAAAAGATAAGCCGAAGATCATTAGCGTTCCCATTTGAGACAGCAATGAAAGTGACCCCCCACTATTAAATACCAGCGGGGCGGCAATCAACAGTAAAACAAAACCGCTCCAGATGATCCAGCGAGCCAAGTTTAATGGTTTGTAAATTAATAAATTTGTCATTTTTTATCCTTCGCGAGTACCCAGCAAACCTCTAGGCCGGAAAATAAGGATAAGCACCAGCAGCAAGTACGGCAAGATCGGCGCTACTTGTGCGATCGTCAGGCTTAATAAAGCGTAACCAGGCGTATCTGCAGAAATCTGAGTACCTGCATTAGCTAGCATGGAAATAAAAGAGTAATCCAACGCTACGGCAAATGTTTGTGCAACGCCGATTAAGATGGAAGCGATAAATGCTCCAGCCAGCGAACCCATGCCCCCTACGACTACGACAACAAAAATGATGCTACCCAGCGTTCCGGCCATTCCAGGTTCAGTAATGAAAGCGTTACCACCCACCACGCCAGCCAGCCCAGCTAAGGCGCAACCTCCGCCAAAAACTAGCATAAATACACGCGGAACATTGTGCCCCAACGCCTCCACCATATCAGGATGTGTCAGCGCGGCTTGTATCACCAACCCTATACGAGTGCGTGTCAGCAGTAAATAAATGAAAAGTAGCATTAACAGGGCAACGAACATCATGAATCCACGGTACATCGGAAAAGTCGTTGTATATAAAGTAAACAACGGACCATCTAAAATGGCAGGAATAGCATAAGGAACCGTCGATCGACCCCAAATCAACTGCACTACTTCAACGATCACATAAGACAAACCGAATGTGAACAATAGCTCTGGAATATGCCCATATTTATGTACGGAGCGAAGGCCAAAACGTTCTACCCATGCACCTAACAATCCCACTAATAAGGGAGCAATAAAGAGTGCGGGCCAAAACCCAAAATGAATACTAATGGTATAAGCGAAATAAGCGCCAAGCATATAAAAGCTGGCATGGGCAAAATTCAAGACGCCCATCATGCTGAAAATCAAGGTTAATCCCGATGAAAGCATAAACAACAGCAATCCGTAACTAACGCCATTCAGCAAGGTGATCAGTGTGAATTCCACAGTGAAGATCCTTTTGAAAAAATTTATTGTACGATCGTACTATTTTATTTTCGTAAAAAAAGAGCGCGCACATAGTCGTGCCACGCTCATTCTTTTTACGACCAATTACCCAGGACGCTTCATCTGGCAAGACGAAGGTTGGGAAGCCACAAACGCGTCAATTTTTTGATTTGTTTTCCAGCCCAAGCCGGTATTTTCCTGATCAAACTTAACCTCTTTACCGTTGGTTTTTACCCAAGTGGAAATATACAAAGGTTGTTGAATTTGATGATCAACCTTTCGCATCACATCTTCTCCATTCAAACTCTTGATTTTCATTCCCTCCATTGCTATTGCCACCTTCAAAGGCTCAATAGAATTTGATTCTTTCACTGCCTTACCTAATGCAGTCAAGATGGAGTAAGTCGCCATCGAATAATAGTCGTCTTTATATTTTGCTTTAAAACCTTCAACGATATCTTTACCGGCAAAAGTTTCATTATTTTGATTCCAATAAGAAACTGTTTTCACACGATCAACACCTGCCGCACCCATGGCGGTAGGTACGCCGGTAGTGCCTGCATAATATGTGTAAAAATTGGCTTTTAAATCAGCATCTTTGGCAGATTTAATTAAAAGTGCAAGATCAGCACCCCAATTGCCGGTAATAACCGTATCAGCACCGGATGCCTTGATTTTAGCAACGTAAGGAGAGAAATCTTTCACTTGTCCAATCGGGTGCAAATCATCGCCTACGATTTGGATGTCAGGGCGTTTACGTGCCAGATATTCTTTGGCGGCGCGTGTAACCTGGTGACCAAATGAGTAATTTTGACCGATTATATACACCTTTTTGATATTCTTATCCTGTGCCATGTAGGTTGTAAGCGCCTCCATCTTCATATCAGAATTAGCATCAAAACGGAAATGCCAGAAACTGCATTTGCTATTGGTCATATCAGGATCAACCGCCGCATGATTCAAAAACAAAATCTCTTTACCTGGATTACGCTCATTATGTTTATTTACAGCATCCAACAGAGCGAGGCCAACGCCAGAACCATTGCCTTGGGTGATATAGCGAAAACCCTTATCAATGACAGTCTTCAAAATACTCAAAGACTCTTGTGGACTGCCCTTATTATCGAAGCCGACCACTTCAATCTTATTCGCCCCCGCCCAACCTTCAGCATTGGCCTTTTCTGAAATATATTGAAACGAATTCAAAATATTTTGGCCGACAGGTGCAAAAGGACCGGATAAAGGGTCGATATAGGCAATTTTAATAGTTTCTGCCATTGAGAGCGGGGCAGTTAGTGCGAAGGCAATAGCGACAACAGATGCGCGTAGTTGAAATTTCATTTGTCTCTCTCCAATACTTTTGTTTATGAGATGGTGTTTTTATATTTCTAGAATGCTAATTTACTTCTTACCACTTACTTATTGCTTCATGTGTTTAATCAGATAAGTTTTAAAGTCATGCGGTTGGAAGATGATAGTCCTTGAATTGATCTCTCAGTTTATTTTTTAGAATTTTACCGGTTGCCCCCAAAGGTAAGGCATCAATAAACACCACATCATCTGGCGTCCACCACTTAGCTATTTTCCCTTCATAAAACGCGATCAATTCTTGTTTATCAATATTGACTCCTGGTTTTTTAACCACTAACAACAAAGGTCTTTCATCCCATTTTGGATGAAAGACGCCTATACATGCCGCCTGCAACACATCAGGATGCGACATAGCCACATTCTCAAGATCAATCGTACCTATCCATTCACCGCCAGATTTAATGACATCTTTACTACGATCAGTAATTTGCATATACCCATCGGCGTCAATGGTAGCGACGTCACCAGTAGGAAACCAGCCATCTTCCAACACATCGCCGCCTTCATGTTTGAAGTAACTGCTAATAATCCACGGGCCTTTAACCAGTAAATTACCATAGGTGATGCCATTCCACGGCAACTCTTTACCAGAGTCATCAACGATCTTCATGTCGACACCATAAATCGCATGTCCTTGTTTTACCAATACCGCCTCTTGCTCAGCTTCTGACATGCTCATGTGTTTGGCTTGCAATGTTCCAGCAGTGCCCAACGGAGACATTTCGGTCATACCCCAAGCATGAACCACTTCAATACCATAAGTATGGCGTAGTGTTTTCATCATTGCAGGTGGGCAGGCAGAGCCACCAATGACAGTGCGCTTAAACGTGGAGAATGTCAGATTATTTTGTACTACGTATGTCAGTAATCCAAGCCAGATTGTCGGTACGCCAGCTGAGAAAGTAACTTTTTCCTGCTCAAATAGTTCATATAGAGATTTACCATCCATATGCGGACCAGGAAACACCAACTTAGCACCTGTCAACGGTGCCGAATAAGGCAACCCCCAGGCATTGACATGAAACATAGGCACAACTGGCATAACTGAATCACGTGCCGAAACATTTAAACCATCTGGCATAGCAGATGCCAAAGAATGCAAAATGGTAGAACGATGCGAATACAATGCACCTTTAGGGTGACCTGTGGTGCCCGACGTATAACATAGACTCGACGCCGAATTTTCGTCAAACAAAGGCCACTCAAATTCATCTGAATTAGCGTTGATCAAATCTTCATAGCAGAGCAAATTCGGGATACTGCCATCGGTCGGCAAGCGATCACGATCACACATCATCACAAAGCCTTTAATCAATGGGCAGTGCTCAGCGATGGCCTTAATAATGGGAAGAAACGTGATATCAAAAAGCAGATATTGATCTTCTCCATGATTAACAATGTAGGCGATTTGTTCCGGATGCAATCTTGGATTGATGGTATGTAGTACAGCGCCAGACCCTGACACCGCATAATACGCCTCCAAATGCCGATAGCCGTTCCAGGCAAGAGTGCCGATCCTATCGCCAATTTTTATGCCGAGCTGCTGAAACGCATTGGCTAATTTTTTTGCCCGCTGGTGGCATTCACTGTAGTTATACCGGTGAATATCACCTTCAACACGACGGGAAACAATTTCATTTTGACCAAAAAATCGATCTGCGTGCTCAATAATGCTTGAAATAAGAAGGGGCTTGCTCATCATCTGCCCCATGAGTGGACTCTTCTGGTACTCCGACATTTACGCTCCTAAAAATCAGTTGTCTTGTTGATTAAATCATTTTCGAATAGTTTACCTAAACTAATTTACTTTTCACGATTTTTGTACGACCGTACTAATCCGTCAATCCCTATTTTTACCGCAGTGCACCATTAATTATTCAACATTCACATTGAAATGTAAAATTCTCCATAAAAAATTTTAAAATATGTTTTTTTGCAATGCAGCAATTTACAATTAAAAAAAGTTGCATTTTTTGTCTATATTCATCAATCGTTTTATCAACATGAAATAAAGACAGGATAATTTTATTAAGCTCAAATAAAAACCATTATTTTTTAATAATTTAATTAATAAAAGCAACGCTTTATTTAGCTGCGATTTACTTTTTCGGCTAACTGACTCATCGCAAAACTCCCGTGAATATGGATTTAATCTAAATATTTAGATATTTAAATTTATGCTGAAATTGAAAAACCTAATTTTCAACGGCACAAATTTGAAAAGTTCTCAATATCTCTAGGAATAGCATAATGTATAATCAAAGGTTCGATTTATTTAACAGATAGAAGAAAATATGGAAGCCGAACGCCTCAATAGCCTGTCCAACCTGCTTACCGACCTGACCGGTCGTGAAGCCGAACTTCGGAGGTATCTTTGACTTCGATGTAAAGTCAGAGAAACTCGAACAAGTCAACGCCGAACTCGAAGATCCTAAAGTGTGGGAAGAGCCGAAGCGTGCCCAGGAACTGGGCAAAGAAAAAAAATCACTAGAAGCCATCGTCCATACTTTGACGAAAATCGACACCGACCTCAAAGATGCAAACGATCTGTTTTCCATGGCGCGTGAAGAAGCGGATGAAGAAACGCTAGAAGCGATAGAAATCGACGCTCAGACCCTGAAAGAACTGGTCGAGGGGATGGAATTTCGTCGCATGTTTAATAATCCGATGGATCCAAACAACTGTTTCATCGACATTCAGGCAGGTGCTGGTGGCACAGAAGCACAAGATTGGGCCTCGATGTTGCTGCGCCAATACTTACGCTATTGTGAGCGCAAGGGCTTCAAGGTCGAGATTATGGAGCAGTCCGATGGCGAGGTTGCCGGCATTAAGACCGCAACGCTCAAGGTTGAAGGCGAATACGCTTACGGCTTTCTGCGTACCGAGACTGGGGTGCACCGTTTAGTGCGCAAATCACCGTTTGACTCTGCCAATGGTCGCCACACCTCTTTTTCCAGCCTGTTTGTGTATCCGGAAGTGGACGAGTCCTTTGAGATTGACATCAATCCTGCAGACGTCCGGGTAGATACCTATCGCGCTTCTGGTGCCGGTGGTCAGCATATTAATAAGACCGATTCTGCGGTGCGTCTGACGCATGGTCCTTCCGGCATTGTGGTGCAATGCCAGAACGATCGCAGCCAACACCGCAATCGTGCTGAAGCCTGGGAGATGCTAAAGGCAAAATTGTTTGAACTTGAATTGCGCAAGCGCATGAGCGAAAAACAAAATCTGGAAGACACCAAGACCGATGTGGGCTGGGGTCATCAGATTCGCTCCTATGTACTGGATCAGTCACGCATCAAGGATTTACGCACCAATTTTGAAATGGGCAACACTAAGGCCGTACTGGATGGTGATTTGGATGGTTTCATTGCAGCATCATTAAAACAGGGCGTGTAGTTAATACATAGTGCATGTAGGGTGGGCAAATGCCTGCGCTGCAAATGGCAAATAGTGGGCAACGAAGTTTAAGCCCACCCTACCACGAGAAATTTATGTCAGAACAAAATACAGTAGCAGCGTTACCGGAAGACGAAAATTCGATCATTGCAGAACGTCGCGCCAAGTTAACGGCGATTCGCGCGCAAGGGATTGCCTTCCCTAATGATTTTCGCCCGCAACACAAGGCATCCGCCTTGCAAGAGCAATATGGCAGCAAAACACGTGAAGAGTTGGAAGTATTAAATATTGAGGTCGTGGTTGCCGGCCGCATGATGCTCAAGCGCGAAGCAGGCAAGAAAGCTGCATTCGCCGTATTGCAAGATGCATCCGGCCTAAGAGCCGATGGCCGGATTCAATTGTATGTGACGACGGATAAAACCGGCGAAGCAGAAATGGAAGCATTCCGCCACTACGATCTGGGCGACATACTGGGCATCGAAGGTATTTTATTCAAAACCAAGACCGACGAACTGACCGTTAAAGTAACAAAATTACGCTTACTGACTAAATCGCTGCGACCATTACCGGATAAGTTTCATGGTCTCGCAAATCAGGAAACCAAGTACCGCCAGCGCTATGTCGATCTGATCATGAGCGAAGAAACGCGCCGCACCTTTAAAGCCCGCACTGCAGCCATGACCTCTATCCGTAACTTCATGAATAGCCATGATTTTATGGAAGTTGAGACGCCAATGCTGCATGTCATCCCTGGCGGCGCAGCGGCCAAGCCTTTCATCACCCATCACAATGCGCTGGACATGCAAATGTACCTGCGTATCGCGCCCGAGTTGTATCTGAAACGTTTGGTGGTCGGTGGTTTTGATCGCGTGTTTGAAGTCAATCGCAATTTCCGGAATGAAGGCGTATCACCGCGTCACAATCCGGAATTCACGATGATGGAATTCTATGCGGCGTATGTCGATTACAAATGGCTAATGGATTTTACTGAAGAAGTCATCCGCAAAGCAGCAGTTGATGCACATGGCACCGCCGTACTCACCTACCAGGGCAAAGAGTTAGATCTTTCCAAGCCGTTCCAGCGCCTGACTATCGTCGGTGCCATCAACAAATACGCGCCTGGCTATACCGATGCGCAATTGAATGATGCTGAATTCATCAAAGCCGAACTCAAGAAATTTGGCGTAAAACCGTTTGCCACGGCTGGATTGGGAGCACTGCAACTGGCATTATTTGAAGAAACGGCCGAAGCGCAATTATGGGAGCCGACTTATATCGTTGATTATCCGGCAGAAGTGTCGCCACTAGCGCGCGCCTCCGACACCGTTGCCGGCATTACCGAGCGGTTTGAATTATTTATGACCGGGCGCGAAATTGCTAACGGTTTCTCTGAGTTAAATGATTCTGAAGATCAGGCAGCGCGCTTCCAGGCGCAAGTTGCAGCTAAAGATGCGGGTGATGAAGAAGCCATGTATTACGATGCCGACTATATCCGTGCACTCGAATACGGCCTGCCGCCAAGCGGCGGTTGTGGTATCGGGATTGATAGATTGATGATGCTAATTACTGACTCACCAAATATCCGCGATGTGATCTTATTCCCGCATTTGCGTCGGGAAGATTAAGTTACCTGCGCTTTGCGCGACAACATAAAAAAACCGCTCATAAATGAGTAATGCCGTTCAGTCTTAACTGAACGGCATTTTTATTTAGTGGTTGTAAACGTTACGGCGTGCTGTTAACCTTCGTCGCAATGTTCGACGATACCCTTCATTTCCTGGCAAACCACCTTGAGTCGCCTGACTGGCGCCGACTTGGAGAGCATTTGCCTATCGAGTGGATCGAACCGGCCGTGAAGCGCACCGATGCAACCAGCATCCGCCATCGGCGGCTGCTGGCCGAACAAGTGGTTTGGCTGATGGTGGCGTTGGCGCTGTATCGCCACAAGTCCATCGGCAAAGTATTGGATGATCTCGGATTGGCGGTACCGGATTCGCAAACGCCTTTTGTCAGCAAGAGTGCGCCAGCGCCTTGGTTCCGAACCGCTGAAGTGGCTGTTCGATCACTCCGCTCGTTACGAGCGTCGCGGGGCATCGAGACGAGCTACCGCGAACTCAAGCAAACCATGCTGGGCACAGCGCTGACCCTGCGCTCGAAAACAACAGACGGCGTCTATCAGGAGATCTGGGCACCCTGATCGCCTACAACCTGATCCGCCTGGAGATCGCCAAGGCGGCCTTGACGGTCAAGTGCGAGCCCACCGAAGTGAGCTTCATCCGGGCATTCCACTTGATCCAGTTCGAGCTGCATTGGGCCGCCGTCACCAGATCCTACGGCAAGCTGCCCGCTTCGATGAAG